>JANOEQ010000102.1:0-18811 GCA_031441485.1 Chitinophagaceae bacterium | reverse complement strand
AATAACCTTAAGTGCCTGGAAGAAATAAATATCAAGCAGCACCATGAAGCCTATCAAAATCCACCAGAAAGGAGTATTACGCATAAGTTGTAGTCAAAATTAGGAGAGTAAATAGTATGGTCATTGTTTTGCTGAACACTTATTTTTGCTGTAATACCCGTGAAATGGGCAAAACTTAATTTTGTGTTCTTGGTTTCAGGCGGCAATTTTACCACAAACATTCACTAACTATCAAGGAGTTTTCGGCAAAATGGCAAGAATAATCGGTGTAGCAAATCAAAAAGGGGGAGTTGGCAAAACCACTACCGCTATCAATCTCGCAGCAAGCTTTGCAGTGCTGGAGTACAGAACACTATTGGTGGATGGCGACCCCCAGGCCAACAGCACCACCGGCGTGGGCTTCGATTTGCACAATATAACCCAGAGCCTCTACGATTGTATGGTGAATGAAGCAAGGGCAAAAGACGTGATTTTGAAATCTGAAATTCCAAATCTTGATCTCCTTCCTTCGCATATTGACCTGGTGGGTGCCGAAATTGAAATGATCAACTATCCAAGCCGGGAAATGGTGATGAAAATTTTACTGGAATCTATCCGTGATGAGTATGACTTCATTGTAATTGACTGTTCCCCTTCCCTCGGCTTGATTACCGTCAACGCATTAACAGCTGCTGATTCAGTAGTGGTACCGGTGCAATGTGAATTTTTTGCATTGGAAGGGTTGGGCAAATTACTCAATACTATCAAAATTGTGCAAAGCCGTTTAAATACTGCATTGGTAATAGAAGGCATATTAATGACCATGTACGATGGCCGGTTGCGCCTGTGCAACCAGGTGGTGAGTGAAGTGCGCCGCCACTTTGAAGACATGGTTTTCAGTACCATTATCCATCGTAATGCAAAACTGGCCGAAGCCCCCAGTGTCGGCAAACCGGTAATATTATACGATGCCCAAAGTAAAGGCTCGATGAATTACCTTAACCTTGCCAAAGAGATTCTGCAAAAAAATGATATGACAAAGATCAAAAATGATGAAAGGATAATGGAACTGTGAGCATCTAATATGAGACAAAGAGGAAAAAGTTTTATGAGTAACTCTAATTTCTACTAATAGTTGGCCACATATATAAGGCAATAACAATTTATTAAAAATACTGCCACCAATAAACTAATTAACCAATTAACTAATTAACCAATTAACTAATTAACTAATAGCCTAACAACTCACAACACGAAGCTTTACAAATGACCAGCCCAAAACAAAACAAAGAATTACTTGGAAAAGGGATCCGCTCCCTGTTACAGAATATTGATGCTGACCTTAAAACAACGAGCGGCACTTTAAAAACCAATGTGGTTGAGAATGCAACTGGCACCAACCGCATACCCATTGCGGATATTGAAGCCAATCCCAAACAACCCCGCCGCGATTTTGATGAAACAGCATTAAACGAACTTGCGGAGTCAATAAAATTGCATGATATAATTCAGCCCGTTACCGTTTCCAGGCTGGCCAATGGAAAGTACCGCCTTATCGCAGGTGAAAGAAGATTAAGGGCATCCAAACTGGCGGGTATACAAGATATTCCGGCTTATATAAGGCATGCCAACGATACAGAATTGCTGGAACTGGCCCTGCTGGAAAACCTGCAGCGGGAAGACCTCAATGCCATGGAAGTATCATTAAGCTATAAGCGGATGATGGAAGAACTGGATTATACACAAGAGCAGGTGGCCGAAAGGATGGGCAAAGACAGAAGCACCGTTGCCAATTTTATCCGCCTCTTAAAATTACCACCTGATATTCAACTGGCAGTTCGCAATGGTGACCTGAGTATGGGACATGCCAGGGCACTGATCAATGTAGATACGATAGACAAACAGCTTTTTATCTTTAAAGAGATAAAAGATAAGGGGCTTTCTGTTCGGCAAACAGAAGCGCTGGTAAGAACCATGTACAAACAGGGTGGTGGTGTTAAAAAATCTTCAAAAAATCAGCTGCCTGCCGCATTTCAGCGAATAGAGGATAAATTAGCCTCGCATTACAGCACCCGGGTAAAGCTCAGGCATAGCAGGAACGGCAGCGGACAGATCATCATTGAGTATTATTCGGCTGAAGAACTGAACAAAATACTCGGGCTAATGGATGCACCGCTTGATTAATTGATTATTGAATACTTTTTGTTTATTCAGCGCACCGGGCATTCAGGAGACAGTAAAAAAAAATTAAGTTCAGCCCATTATGTAAAACTATTTCCCTCCCGGAATAAAATGATGAAGCAATCTTTTATAAAAGTTTATAGTACAAAAGCTTTCTTTTTGATAGTGTTTATTTTGTGCGGCCTCTTTTCTGTAGCACAAAAAAAAATAACGAAAACACCGCTCACAGACTCCGCCATCACCACCGCAAAAAAACCAGTCAATAAATATGATTCCGCCACCAAAGCACACAGTCCCAGGGTGGCAGCTATCCGATCAGCTATATTCCCCGGCCTTGGACAGATTTACAATAAAAAATACTGGAAGCTTCCCATTGTATATGGAGCCATTGGCACCTGTGCGGGAATTTTTATTTACAACCTCGCACAATACAAGGATACCAGGTTTGCCTACCGGGTAAAATATAATATGCGGGTAACCCGTACTGATTCTGACCTATTTAAAAATATTAAAAAGAACCTGCAGCCCCTGAGTGAAGAATCACTGCGCTTTTACCGAAATCAATTCCGGCGGGATATAGATTACTCTGTCCTTGTATTTATCCTGCTCTGGGGATTGAATGTGGTGGATGCCACCGTAGATGCCCACCTGAAAAGTTTTGATGTAGGGCCTGACCTCAGCCTGCGCCTCAAAGCAGGATACAGCGAAATAGCCAAAACAAATGGCTTCAGCATCGTATTGAAAATCGGCAAATAAATCAGTGCCAACACGTACTCCCGATAGGCTGTTTAATAATTACATTTGCTGTAGTTGAGAAGAACCCGGAACCAACGATCATCCTTTCACGCCTGTGGCCACCACTTCTGAACAAAAAATCACATACATGAAACTAATTTTAATCGGATACGGCAAAATGGGCAAAGCCATTGAAGCCATTGCACTGCAACGGGGCCATGAAATAGTATTAACCATCGATCAGCCAAACCTGCATGAGTTTACTAAAGAGAAACTCGCAACAGCAGATGCAGCCATTGAATTTACCAGCCCGCACAGCGCATTTGAAAATGTAAAAAAATGTATTGACGCTGGCATACCCGTCGTTTGCGGTTCCACCGGGTGGACAGGCAGGCTGGAAGAAATGAAAAATCATTGCACACTTGCCAATGGCTCATTTATCTATTCCAGTAATTTCAGCGTGGGAGTAAATATTTTCTTTGAAGTAAATAAAAAACTGGCCGCTCTGATGGCCCCGCATAAGCAATATGAAGTAATTCTGGAAGAAACGCATCATACCCAAAAAAAAGATGCCCCCAGCGGTACTGCTATCACCCTGGCAGAACAGGTACTGGAACAGGTGCAACGAAAAAAGCAATGGGTAAATGAACTGAGCGATAATCCCGAAGACCTGGAAATCATCAGCCAGCGAATAGACCCGGCCCCCGGAACCCATAGTATACGTTATTCATCCACCATTGATACCATTGAGATCATTCATACAGCGCACAACCGCACCGGCTTTGCCACAGGGGCAGTGCTGGCTGCCGAATTTATAAAAGACAGGAAAGGCTTTTTTACCATGAAGGATGTACTGAATCTCTGATTTATTTTTATGCACCGCTTTTGCTTATTAATCATATTACTATTCTTCACTGTTAGCGTTCATGCCCAATTGAATACGGACAGCCTGCGTGTTGTTATCAATTCCAATAAACCATATAAAGAAAAGAGCAATGCATCTATCAAACTGGTGGAATATTTTCAGCTGAAAAATTTTGACTCTACCCTCTTTGAAGGGGAAAAAGCATTGCAACTGGCCCGTAAGAATACAGACTCCACCAGTGTGGCCGAATTAAAAAGGCAGATTGGTGTGGCCAGCTATTTCAAAGGGAAGTATGATGTAGCTGCCGCTAATTTTTATGAGTCAATAGCCATATTAGAAAAGAGCAACAATCTCAAAAAACTGGCCCCTGTTTACAATGAACTGGCAAAACTGTACCGCAAAACAAGGAACCTTGACCGTGCGTTGGAAAATTATAATAAGGCGGATGCCATTTTCCGGCAGCTTAGGGATACGGGTGGCATCGCCATGATCTTAAATGAATCGGGGGTGGTGTTTGAATACCGGGAAGATTACAGGGAAGCACTGAACCGGTACAAATCCTCTATGAAACTTGCGGAAACTACCGGTGATTCATTGAGCGTATCCTATTCACTCAGTAATATTGCCGGCGTATATGTTGTCCAAAAAAATTATGACCAGGCTGAAAAGAACCTGCTGAGGGCCTTGCATATCCGTGAAATACTAAAAGATAGTTTTGCCATAGCGCTGACCTATTCAGATCTTGGTGCAACCATGACAGGCAAAGATAATTACCCCAAAGCGATTGAATACCTGACCCTTAGCAACAAAACAGCAGTGGCGTTAAAGTATCCCGAACTGCTATCCAATAACTATAACGAGCTTTCGAATGTGGCACAAAAACAGGGTGACTTTCAAAAGGCCTTCCGGTATTTTTTAAAAAGATCGGTACTGCGTGATAGCCTCTATGCACTCGAAAAGACAAAACAGATTGAAGAGTTGAATAGTAAATATGAAAGTGCCAAAAAAGAACAGCAGATAACAAAGCAGGAAAACCGGCTGAGAATGCAAAATTATTTAATCGCTGGCATAGCCGGTCTTGTGCTATTTACCGCTTTACTGGTACATGCCGGTTATAAACGGGAAAAGCTGAGGAAAGAACAGCAATTGCAAACTGAGATCATGAAACAGCAGCAACTGGCCGTAAAAGCAGTAATGGAAGCCGAAGAAAATGAAAGGGAACGCATTGCCAAAGACCTGCATGATGGTGTGGGCCAGATGATGAGTGCCGCCAAGATGAACCTTTCTGCTTTCGAATCAGAAATTCAATTCCTGGGGCCCGAACACCGCAACACCTATGAAAAAATTATATCCCTGGTAGATGAAAGCTGTAAAGAAGTAAGGACCGTATCACATATTATGATGCCCAATGCCCTGCTGAAAAATAACCTGGGCGCTGCTATCCGCGACTTTGTAGATAAACTTTCCAATAAACATTTACAGGTGCATGTGTACACAGAAGGGCTTGATGACAGAATGGATTCCAATATAGAAACAGTATTGTACCGCATCATCCAGGAATGTGTGAATAATGCCATCAAACATGCCGGTGCCACCACTCTTGACATTTCCCTTATCAGGGATAAAGACGGCATCAGCGGTACCATAGAAGACAATGGAAAAGGCTTTGATGCCACCGGTAAAGAAAAATTTGAAGGCATCGGTCTCAAAAACATTGCCACCCGCATTGAATACCTGAAAGGCACCGTAGACTTCGACTCTGCCCCCAGCCGTGGTACTGTAGTGGCACTGCATGTACCAACCCCCTGATCCCAAAAGAATATCGAACAGATGAACAAGGAACAGAGGAATGCAGAAGTAGGTTCGGCTATTATTTCCTTTTTTTGCCTTTTCAAACTTCATCTGTTCATCTGTTCCTTACTCCTCTGTTCCTTGTTACTTGTTCCTCTGTTCCTCTGTTCCTTGTTCCTCTGTTCCTCTGTTCCTCTGTTCCTCTGTTCCTCTGTTCCTTCTTCCTCTGTTCATCTGTTCCTTCTTCCTATGCGTCAAAGTAGAAATTAATTGCAACACAATAAGATTTTATAGTATTTTACCTGCTCAGAAGCAGTTTTATAATATAAAGTAAAAAAAGTACCGCTCAGCAGACCATAACCACCACCATGAAACAGGAAAAGATCACACTGGCACTGGTAGATGACCACCAGATAGTTATTGACGGACTGATGTCACTTTTAAAAGGACATGATACATTCCGGTTTGCTTTTGCCACCACCAACTCCGCCGAAGTGCTGGATAAAATTGCCAAAACACCCATTGATATATTATTGACTGATATAATGATGCCCGTCATACCGGGTAATCAGCTGGCTAAACAGGTAAATGAAAAATATCCGGACATTAAAATCCTGGCCCTTTCTATGAGCGGCCAGGGCGACCTGGTGAATGAAATGATAGAGGATGCAAATATATCCGGCTATGTATTAAAGAACATTGGCAAACAGGAATTGGTAAAGGCCCTTGAAAAAATTGCTGCCGGGGGTACCTATTTCAGCGAAGATGTTATTAATGAATTACAACGGACAAGTCTCCGAAAAAAACAAAATGATGAAGCCCACCTTACCGGACGTGAAGTGGAGATCATCAGGCTTATAGAAAAAGAATACAACAATAAACAGATAGCTGAAACTTTATTCATCTCTGAACGTACCGTGGAAACCCACCGGAAAAATATATTCCGGAAAACAGATACCGGTTCGGTCATAGGACTGGTAAAGTATGCGTATGAACATAAGCTGATATAAAAATCAGCCCCGGTTTCATTGATTTCAAACACTTCCACTACCCTGTCTGCACATTGCATGTTTGTTAAAGTTCGGGGGCCCGTCAAAAGAACTCTATATTAATTCTCATTTTTCGGTAGTGTGTCAGTTTGAAAAAAAATGAACCACAGTATGTCATAAAACAGATAGAAATACACAGATATGCTTTTCTATGTGTGTATTTCTATGATAACTTCTTTTCTATGTGGTTCAAGCGCATTTTAGAGGCAACCAATTTTCAAACTGACCCACTGCGCATTTTTCTGCAAAATTTAGTCCCTGCACCCTGCATACGAAGCAGTCCTTTCTTCATGGCCAGCATTTTTTATTGCCATTCAATTAATCGCAGCAATATCATTTAAAATACAGCCTTCTCATTGCAGTATCATATAGGAAAGATAGTAAGAGTTTGCACCTGCCTATCTGAAGTATTTCCTATTAGCAGCCGGTAAACGACCGTACTTGTACTGTGTGTACCGGATAATTTCTCTCTTTATCTACGGTCTGTAATCTATTTTTTTACGATTTGTACTGCCTGTATAAATGATATGTACTATCCGTAATGCAATAAGGAAAAATAGAACATAAATTGTACTCTAACCATTTACTCAAACTAAAAACAAATGTGTATGAAAAAATTTCTCAGATTAACCGGCATTATCGCTGTTGCATCAATCGCAGTGGTATCTTGTAAAAAAGAAAGCAGAACTGCTATTAATGAAGATGCTGTATCAGCAGAAATCAAATCACTGGTAAAAGCTGCAGGTTTTAATGAAAACCGCATTGAAGCCACTCCGGGCGGCTATTTAATTGAAGGCGACATTTTGCTTACCAAAGCAGAACTGTCCGATATCGCAAATAACAATGGTCCGGAATTAGTGATCGCTAATGATGAACACTACCGCACTACAAATTTGGTGAGCGGCACCAGAACTATCACTGTTTCTTTAAACACATCACAAGCCAATTTTGTAGCTGCCACGGATGAAGCTATCAGAAGGTATAATGCATTGCCACTCCGGTTGAAATTTCAGCGGGTTAGCGGTACCAATGGAAATATCCGAATTGTAACCTTCTTCCAGGTTAGTAATCTGCTGGGCAGCGCCGGCTTTCCATCAGGCGGCAATCCCTATAACACCGTTAATATGAATACCTATTGGTATACACCAAGTGTGGCCGTTAATCCTTTGGCTACAACCATTGCCCATGAAATGGGTCACTGTATCGGTTTCCGTCATACTGACTATATGAACCGCTCATACAGTTGCGGTGGCGCAGCCAGTAACGAAGGCAGTGCTGGTGTTGGTGCCATTTATATTCCAGGCACACCCACAGGCGGAAGCGCCGGCTCCTGGATGTTAGCTTGCGGAAGCACTACTACCAACAGGCCTTTTACAACAGCCGATAATACAGCCCTGAATTACGTTTATTAAGGGGCATTTTTAAAATTAATTTATATACACCCCTTTCTTGTTTAAGAAGGGGGTGCTTTTTACCGGCATACATTAAACCTTACATTTATCTGTATCAGCACTTATTTACAAAAAAATGAAAATTGCATGACCGTTTTACTTTTACTTTTCATATAAAATAAACTACTTTAGACAATATATATTTATGGCAAAAAAATAACCATACTTATCATTGACCTATTGCTGTTTTACCATAACTATTTTCGCATTATGTCTCCCCTGAGATCCTTACTAAAAATGCATCTTCCGTTTTCATCCTATAAAGCAAAGCCCGTACTATTTCATTTTTTCTTTTTGGTGTTTACCCTTAATTCATTTTCCCAGCAAAATAAAAACACTTATTACGATAGTATTTTCAACAAGTATGCCACCACTTCCAATCCAGGTAAAACTATTTTTTATATCCTTAAAACCGGTTCTGCCGTAAATTTCAATTCCTGCAGTTACATAACAATGCGTGTTTTATCCCCGCAGGTATACATTGTAAAAATCAGCGACACTGCTTTTTTGAAAGGAGCATACAGCTGTGCCGGAAAAATTGCCCCGGCAAATAATACCTGGAAACTCTCCCCCTCACTGGAAGAAAAAACCGACAGGTTCTTTCATAAGAAAACAGTTAGCACATTTACTATCACCTCCGGAGATATTATAGCCCTTTTAGCATCCTGGAACAAAAAAAAACTGAACATCAAAATTGCACAGGTCCATAAAGAAGCAAATGCGGCCGTAATAGCTTGCGGGGCCGGTTATTTTCAAGCTTATTTATTACCCGACACTGCCTTGTATTTTGCAGATATCTATATCAAACCACAAACAGAAATTCAACTGATTGGTTACAACCGGAGTGTCAATGCCATTAACCTGGCCCAGCATATCATACCCGGCGCCACAGGAAGCGGCATAACCATTGGCATCAAAGAAAAAAAAATGGATGAAGCCGATATTGATTTACAAAAAAGAATCCAGCCCTCTGCTATTGCCGGAACAGAAACGGACAATCATGCCACCGTTATTGCCTCTTTAGCGGGTGGTGCCGGCAACAGTTTTTATACAGGAAAAGGCCTCGCCTGGAAGAGCCGGTTTTATCCTTCATCCTACGCCACCCTTTTCCCCGATGATGGCAACCTGTTAGTACAAAATTCAGTGTCAGTGCAAAATCACTCCTACGGCACCATTATTCAAAATTTTTATGGGGCTGAAGGCGCTGCTTATGATGCACAAACCTGGCAACACAAAAATATACTGCATATTTTTTCCTCCGGTAATAAGGGGCAGGAATCTTCGACACAAGGCCAATACGCCAATATACCGGGCTTTGCTAATCTTACCGGCAATTTTAAAATGGCAAAAAATATTATTACCGTAGCTGCCACAGATACCGGTCTTGCCGTTGCCCCATTCAGCTCGGCAGGACCTTTATACGACGGACGTATAGCCCCGCAAATTGCTGCCCTTGGACCAAACGGCACTTCAGATGCAGCTGCCATTGTAAGCGGCGCTGTGGCTTTGCTGCAGCAGGTATACAAAGACAGCAACAACAATATAGTACCTCCCGCATCATTAATGAAGGCCGCATTATTCAATAGTGCAGACGATGTCGGGAATAAAGGAATAGACCACCACTCAGGTTTTGGTGCTGTGAATGTATTCAATGCTGTTAAAATAATTCAGCAGCGCCGATATGACGGGAATACGCTTGCACAAAACGAAAACTGGATAAAAAATATTACTGTACCTGCCCGGGCAGCTAACCTGAAAATCACACTCTGCTGGACAGATACCGCCTCGCCTGTTAATAACAATAAAGCACTGGTGAATGACCTTGATATTGAACTTATAGAAATAGCCACCGGAAGTATATACAAACCCTGGCAGCTCAGCACATTTGCCGCTGCCGATTCATTACAAATGCTGCCTACCCGGAAAAGGGACTCACTAAATACAGCCGAACAGATCAGCATTGATTTTCCCGCTGCAGGCCAATACCAGATCAGGGTCGCAGCCCGCCAGGTTCAAACTATTGCCAAGCAGGAATTCAATATTGCCTGCACCTGGGACACCCTGAACACCTTTCAATTTACCAACCCGGTCAATGCCAACGATATCAACCGGAATGAGAATGAAGTATTGACCATAAAATGGCGAACTGCTGTTGCAGATACAAACACCACCGGGACTTTGCATATTTCCTATAACAATGGTGCAACCTGGCAATTGCTGACACCTGCTATCAAATTATTCAGGCAAAAATTTAACTGGTTAATACCCGACACTTCCACCACGGCAAGGCTCCGGATGGAAGGGGCCGCCGGTACATTTTATTCGCCTGATTTTATTATCGCACCGGTTACCAGTTTACAGGTCGAATTTCTCTGTACTGATTCAATGCAATTATCCTGGAATAAACATGCGTATGCCGGTTCATACCAGGTTTACACATTGACAGACAGCGCCTATCTGAAATCCTATGTAACCACTGCTGACACTACTGTTATTATACGGCGAACTGCTATTACCGGCAACGTTTATGCAGTAGAGCCTTTGCTCAGCAATAATTTACCGGCCACCCGAAGTGCCGCCATTGATGTGCGTAACCAGGGTGTAAATTGTTTTTATAAAACCCTGCTGGCAGAAAACAGGGGCGATAAAGTTGAGCTGATACTTGAACTGAGTACAATTAACAAAACAGACAGTTTCCTTTTTGAAAAGATCAATATAAACGGGAGCAATACAAGACCATTACAAAAAAACAGCCCGGTTACCGGCCAGTCTGTTTACCGTGCGGTTGATGCTGCTCCGGCAGCAGGCAGCAATTATTACAGGGTCAGGATATGGCTGAAAAACGGCGGGAGTATTTATACTGAACCGGTTTCGGTGATTTACAATGGCGATCAGTTTATTTTTCTTTATCCTAACCCGGTAAGCAGCAAACAACCTCTCAATTACCAGTTAAAAAATATAACTGATGGTTTGAGTTTCCAACTATTGGATATCACCGGAAGAGTGATAAAAACACAACCGATTGGCTATGCAGGTAAGATTGAAACTACAGGGCTGCCGACAGGCTTTTATTTCTGCCGGCTGGTAAAAACGGACGGAACCATTATTGATGCCGGTAAAGTGGTTATCACCCGGTAAAAAAGTAAGAATGAAAATCGATTAAAACCCATTTCTATGCAGGAAAAGGAATTTTGTTTTGAATTCAGCTATTCGGATCTTTTTCAATATGCCAGCCTGCTGGCAGACAAACTGGGTGTTCAGTTTACCTGCAACGAAGTGGTATATCCTGCAGCCATTGCTGAGGGGTACTGTAAATTTTTTAAAATAAATGAATACATGTCATTCCAGGTGGTGCATTATACGGCCAGGCAAAAAATGATATTTAAACGGTTACCTGCACAGAACAATCATGTCACTGTCACTTTCCAGGATTTTACATTTGCCAAATGCAGCAATCATGATTACGAATGCAACGAAATAATATTGAACAACAAAAGCCTGGGATCTATTCAGTGCAAAAGCACCCGGCTGCAGGAAACAGTGATCATTGAACCTGGATTGGAAGTGAAAGTCATTTTAGTTTTACTGAAAGAAAACTGGGTGGAAAATGTGCTGCATGATTCGGTGTGCAAAGATAAATTTATCCGCTACATTGTAAACCAGAATTCCAATCTCCGTAAAGAGTTTCTAAGCCAGGAACAGAACCGGCTTTTTACAGAGATTTTTTCCGACAACACTTTTACGCTGCTCGAGAACTTGTATTTAGATGGCCGGGTGCTAAACTTACTCGAAAGTTTTTTAAAAGATATACTGACAAAAGAGGATACAGAAAACCAGTACGTGTTTGCCAGCTATGAAGATATACGGATGTTGCAAAAAGCAGAGAAATTTATAAACGACAACCTGATGGACCCTTTTCCCGGAGTAGAACAGTTGAGCCGTATCTGTTGTATGTCACGAACAAAATTCATCAACCTGTTTCATAAGGTATATAACGTAAGCTCATTCGGTCATTACCAAAAGAAACGCCTGTCAGTTGCCTATGAGTTTATGAAATCAGGTAAACATTCTGTAAGTGATACTGCCCAGATTATCGGGTATACAGGGATAAATAATTTTGCCAACGCTTTTAAAAAAGAATTTGGCCTGTTGCCCAGCGAATTACTTGACCAGGTTAAAGCCAATTAACTACTGGTGTCGTGTCAGGTCTGATATGACGTAAACAATTATCCCACAAAGACACAAAGAAAAGGCTTTGTGGGCTTCGTGGTCTTTGTGGGATAGCTTTTGTATTCGTTGAGAGCTATCCGATAAAACATGATTGACTTATCACTGGTACAAACAATTGACAAATCGGTGCTCTGAGACTGTCTCAAAAGTGTTTAAAAATAATTTTCCCGCAAAGCCGCAGTACTATCCTGTTGCCACTGGCAATACTAAAATAAAGAGTCTTAAAACAAAAAACCATCCTGCCGCTAATGGACAGAATGGTTTTGAGGATTTGTGCTCTTGTATCTTTTATATCCTGAAATGAGCAAAAGCCTTATTGGCTTCAGCCATACGGTGGGTATCTTCTTTCTTTTTAAAGGCAGCGCCTTCACCTTTAGCGGCAGCTACGATCTCGCCTGCTAATTTATCAGACATGCTGCGTCCGTTCCGGTCGCGGCTGTATCGGATCAGCCATTTGATGCTCAGGGAAATCTTTCTGTCAGGACGAACCTCAGCAGGAATCTGGAAAGTGGCACCACCAATACGACGGCTGCGGACTTCAACACCCGGAGTTACATTCGTCAAAGCTCTTTTCCAAACTTCATATCCATCCTCACTGGTTTGCTTGGCTACTTTGTCCAGTGCATCATAAAAAATTGTAAAAGCTCCGCTTTTCTTTCCTTCCCACATCAGGTTATTTACAAAACGGGTAACCAGTTTGTCATTAAACTTAGGATCTGGAGCTAAAGGGAGTTTCTTGGCTTGTGCTTTCCGCATGACTTAAAAAATTACGTTGTACTTATTTTACTTATTAGTATGTTGCTTTATATTTTTATAATCAGTGAAATCCATTTAATCAATGGAATCAGTGATTATTTCTTCGCTTTTTCTTTCTTCGTTCCGTATTTAGAGCGGCTCTTCTTACGGTCTTTTACACCGGCAGTATCCAGTGACCCCCGAACAATGTGGTAACGTACACCTGGTAAATCTTTTACCCTGCCACCACGGATCAACACAATAGAGTGCTCCTGCAGGTTATGCCCTTCTCCGGGAATATAGGCGATCACCTCTATCTTATTAGTTAAACGAACCTTAGCCACTTTACGCAGCGCAGAGTTTGGTTTTTTAGGCGTGGTGGTATATACCCTTGTACATACTCCACGGCGCTGTGGACACTCATCCAAAGCCCTTGATTTACTCTTGGCCCTGATAATTTCTCTTCCTTTTCTTACTAATTGTTGAATTGTAGGCATTCTTGACCCTTATTTTTGGGAGGGCAAAGGTAACGGGACAGGCATTAATATCCAAAAAAATACCCGTGCATTTTAATATTAAACCTGCCTGCTGTGGATAAATGGCCAGTTTGGGTAAAACCCACCCTAAAACCGGGGGTTGAACAGGCAATAATCGATTTTGCGACAATCCTGCTAATCTAAGAGTCCTCTTGTCCAGTCCTGTTGGCCGAATAATAGAAATAAGTTGATCTTGCGTATCAGCAGGGCCTTAGAGATAACCTTTTCGTTTATATTTTCTGCATCCAGTTGTATTTGTCTTCCCTCATTCCTTCCCGGATATCAGCCAGCCATTTTTTAATAGTGGGTGCAGTTTTCCAGTTCCCCACATCAAATTTCATTTCAAAATCCTTGTAGCGTAATTCTTTGATCAGTGAAATGGTGGCGGCAGTGCCCGTACCAAACACTTCGTACAATAATCCGGCTTTATAAGCATCTATAATATCGTCAATACTTAGCGGCCTTTCCTCTACTGTAAAGCCCATTTCTTTTAACAGGGTGATGGTGCTTTGCCGGGTTACACCTCCCAGTATGGTGCCCTGTTCCAGGTCGGGGGTGATAGCAGTGTTTCCAATAATAAAAAATACATTCATGGTACCGCATTCCTGTACATATTTATGTTCAAAGGCATCCATCCACAGTACCTGATCGTATCCTTTCTTTTTAGCTTCTGCAGTGGCATACATCGCTGCACCGTAGTTGCCGGCAGCTTTGGCATAACCCACTCCGCCCGGTACTGCCCGTACATATTTTTCTTCCACGTAGATCCGCATAGGTGTATTGTAATAAGGGCCGGTGGGACTCAGTATGATCATGAATTTATAAGTATCGGAAGGACGTACCCCTATCAATTCATCCGCAGAAAACATGAAGGGGCGGATATACAACGAATGATCTTCTTTGGCGGGTATCCAATTCTTATCCAATTCCACCAACTGGCGCATCCCTTCTATAAATAATTCTTCCGGCACTTCGGGCATCTGCATCCTTTCAGCAGATATATTAAACCGTTTGAAATTATCCTGAGGACGAAAAATAAAAGCATCCCCTTCGCCATTCTTATATGCTTTGACACCTTCAAAGATGGCCTGGCCATAATGCAGGGCTGCCAGGGAAGGGCTGAGTAATAATGGTTGGTATGGTTTTATTTCAATATTTTTCCACTCACCATTCTCATAATCAGCTTCCAGCATGTGATCCGTGAAATATTTACCAAAAGGCAGATTTTCGAGGCTCATATCCTGAAGTTTACTTCTTTCGGCCTTAGTTATTGAAATGTCCATAGCTACAGTCATAAAAGTTTATTTTTACAGCGTCAAAGAAACGAAAAAAAGCTAACACCCATTTGCATAATTATCAACTGATTTATGGATTTAAATCATATCACATTACCTCCGGCATTGGTAGCCGATCTATACAGCAGTTCATTAATAGATACTGGTGAAACAGCAACTGCAAAATCTGCTCCACCCCCGCCCGCAGAAACAGGGCCATCCAGAACTGACAAACCTGATTCAGCCTGGAAATCATTGGGCAATAACCAAAAAAATATCCTGTTAGTGGTGAATAATCGTGATGTGGTATACCTGCCTGACAATGAACTGACATTTCTTACAGGTATTCTTGGCGCCTGCAAACTTACCCTGGCAGATGTGGCCATTGTGAACCTGCATAATAATCCTGACATGGCATATAAAGAATTGATTACCCATTTCAGCAGCAAAGTAGTGTTGCTTTTTGATATCGGACCGGCTGCATTTGGTTTGCCTATGAGTTTCCCTCATTACCAGTTGCAGGCATTTGCCGGTAACACCTTTTTATATTCCCCCGCCCTAAAAGAATTGGAAAATGACCGGGTGGAAAAAAGTAAGTTGTGGGTTTGCCTGAAAAGGCTATTTAACCTGTAAAAAAATTATTTTTTATTTCATTACAAAAACAAACCCATTGAAACTCATCTTTGCCACCAACAACCAGCATAAAGTAAACGAACTGCGTCCGCTTATTACTGACGGGATTGACATCATCACCCTGCTGGAAGCAGGTATTGATATTGATATACCGGAACCTTATGATACGCTGGAAGAAAATGCGGCCGGCAAATCCCGCGCCATTTATGAAATGACTGGTCTCAACTGCTTCAGTGAAGATACGGGGCTGGAAGTGGTTGCTTTGAATGGCGAACCCGGCGTAAAAAGTGCCCGCTATGCTGATGAAAGCCGTTCCTTTGATGCGAATATTGACAAGCTTTTGATTAATTTGGCGGATAAATTGGACCTCAGTGCCCGGTTCAGGACTGTTATATCCCTGTTAATAGAAGGCAGGGAAACGCAGTTTGAAGGCATCTGTGAGGGCCATATTATACAGGAAAGAAGAGGCGAACAGGGTTTTGGATATGATCCTGTGTTTATTCCGGACGGTGCTGACAAAACTTTTGCGGAAATGAGTATGGCTGAAAAAGGTAAATACAGCCACCGGGCCAAAGCCACTGAAAAACTGGTAGCATTTTTGAATACCTATAAATTAAACCACTGATTTTGACTCCCGAACGCAACCAAAATATTATCGAAAGCGACCTATTAAGAGGATGTATCGAAGGCAACCGGCGAATGCAGGAAGAACTGTACCGCCGTTTTTCTCCACGGATGTATGCAGTTTGCCTGCGCTATGCCGGCAATGCAGAAGAGGCTGAAGACATTCTACAGGAAGGATTTATTAAGGTCTTTAAAAAATTAGACAGTTTTCGCAGCGAAGGTTCATTTGAAGGATGGGTACGCCGCATTTTTGTGAATACCGCCATCGAACATTTTCGCCGCAAGCGCTACCTGATGCCCATTACAGAAAAAGAAGAAAATACCATTGAAGGTAAATACACAACTGTACTGGATGATCTGGGGGCAAAAGACATCATGGCACTGGTACAGGAACTGTCGCCCGGCTACCGTACCGTTTTTAATATGTATGTGGTGGAAGGATACACCCATAAAGAAATAGCCGATATGCTGGGCATCAGCGAAGGAACCAGTAAGTCTCAACTGTCGAGGGCCAAAGTAATTCTACAGGACATGGTCAGAACTTTTATAGATAAGCAAAGAGGGGTAACCACCAAATAATGAGCAGTAGCGTACAAAATAAATTATTGAGCATAGAAGCAACACCTCCACCCGGTGTATGGGAAAAGATTACCGCTGAGCTCGATGAAGCAGACCTTGAACATAAATACCCCGCTGCTTTATACGGGTTTTCTGCCACTCCTCCTTCAGGTACCTGGGAAAAGATTGTTGCCAGACTGGATATACCGGCTGTTCCTGCAGAAACAATTACTGAAAAATTATATGCACTCGAAACGGCCCCGCCTGTTACTGCCTGGAATAAAATTAAAATAGCCCTGGATGCTGAACATGAAGCAGCCATACCTGAACACAGACGCTTATCCCCACTGCTTCGTTATGCAGCAGCAGCCGTAGTTATTGGCTTGCTTACATGGGGTGGCATCAGCTTACTTAATAATAATAAACAGGCCGATGATACGGTGGCTAAAAAGGAACTGCCAGCCTTAGAGGAAATTCCAATCGCACCAGCAGCATCAACCGAATCTGCATCCGTTACTACTGATAATATTACTGGAAATACGCCAACGGCTGCAATAGCCCAGGCGGAGGAAGCAAGGAATGACGCTGCACTTGAAGCCAGTAAAAAAACATTTGCCAAACTGGATATTCAAAGCAATAGCAGGATAAAAGAAGCCGCCAATTTCTACTTTGGCCAGGCAGTGAGCAGCGGCACCACCCGTGGCCTGGACCTGGCCAGTGAAAATCCTGACTATACACCGGAAACTGTAAAAGAAGCTAACCGGTACATCATGCTGATCACACCTGAAGGAAACATTATTCGCATGTCAAAAAAATTAAGCAATCTTATTTGCTGTGTTTCCGGAGAAGAACAAGATAAAGAATGTAAAGACCAGATGAAGAAATGGAGAGAAAAAATAGCCTGTTCCCCTGCAGCACATTCTCCCGGAAATTTTATGGATATCCTTTCCCTGGCAAATTCATTGCAGGAAGAAAATGAATTTTAAGCTGCGTACCACCTTACATTAAATCACAGGCAGGTTTTAACGGACATCAAAAGGGTTTTCTTAATCTAACAGAACAATGTTTCTTATTAAAGAACATGCTATTTCCTGATTTCACCCCTTCGGGGTTCTGCCACCACCTCTTTTTTTATTTTCGATATTAATTCCACCTCTTCGAGGTTAATACACAAGCAGACGGGGACATAACCTGCTATAGAACGAATAACAACAATCAAACATTAAATCTATATCACTGAAAAAAGTCAAGCTGAGTTTGCTTTTTTAATGACTGCTTCATCCTTTTTATTAACTTGCTTCCACATTCATTTTTTATACAGTCAACTGCATGGTTATATTTAAAACAATAATACATGGCCAGCGTTAAAATTAATTTGCCAGCTTCTTTTCATTTCAGTTGCCAAATACCTGTTCGGATCACTGATGTCAATTATGGCGGCCATGTGGGAAACGATTCCGTGCTTGGTCTTATTCATGAAGCGAGAATGCAGTTCTTTAAGAAATCCGGTTACACGGAATTGGATTTTGGCGGCACCGGTATGATAATGGCCGATGTGGCAATTGAATTCAAAAGTGAACTGTTTTATGGAGATATGATCACTGCTTCAATAGCAACAGGGGAAATTTCCAAGATCGGTTTTGAGCTTTTCTATAAGCTGGAAAAAGAAGCCAATGGCACCAATCAAACAGTTGCCATTGCCAAAACAGGAATGATCTGCTATGATTATAAGAAGAAGAAAATTGTACAAGTACCCGATGAAGCGAGGAAGATATTACGCTGGTTTTAAGTCAATCATGTTTTGCCGGATACCTCTTAGCGAATACAAAAGCTATCCCACAAAGACCACAAAGACACAAAGCCTTTTCTTTGTGTCTTTGTGGGAAAATTGTTTGCGTCATATCAAGCTTGACACGACACTGGTTTTACGGCAATCCTGTTTTATCGGTTATTCCACAAGGATCACAAAGGCAACAACGTAATTTCTTGGTATTTTTTGCAGCATTTAACGGGAAAACAATCTACGGAAAATTAAGAAGCTGTTTGAATTATTTGTTTAGAATGGATTATGGATGTTTTTGGGAGCGAAACCAGGCGAATTTTGCAGCCATAGTCTAAACGCCTAAGGCGAAAAATTCAACGCAGTTGCAGCCCCAAAAATGCCATAAGA
>JANOEQ010000101.1:0-28965 GCA_031441485.1 Chitinophagaceae bacterium | reverse complement strand
GGATTATGGATGTTTTTGGGAGCGAAACCAGGCGAATTTTGCAGCCATAGTCTAAACGCCTAAGGCGAAAAATTCAACGCAGTTGCAGCCCCAAAAATGCCATAAGACATATCAAACAATTAATTCAAACAGCTTCTAAATATAACCCGGATTATTTTTACAGATTCAAATAAGGAATTAAATTTGGGAAAAACACTATATGATAGTACAAACCTTATTGGGAGAATTTATGCATGAAGCAGAAAACACCCGCAAATTATTGAACGCTATTCCAGACAGTGCATTAGAGTGGAAACCTTCTGAAAAGAATTGGACTACCGGTCAGTTGGGATCACATATTGCTGAAATTTACAACTGGTATCCCGGCACTATTCGGCAGGCGGTTTTCGATATGGATGCTTATACGTACGACAAAGGTGATATTTCAAAAGCTTCCACTATTGTTGCAAAATTTGAAGAAAATGTAAAGGCGGCACAGGCTGCACTGGAAGTGGCTTCAGATGCATCTATGATGGAAAGCTGGAGAATGGTAATGGGCGATAAGGATATCTTTCCGCCTATGCCCCGCATACAGGTAATGCGTGGTTTTTTGATGAACCATTTATACCATCACCGGGGCGAGATGATCGTTTACCTGCGTGCCACAGGTAATATAGTTCCAGGTTTATATGGACCCACTCTTGAAAGCAGGGGCTTTTAATTACTGTCAAAAGATACATTCTGGTGTCGTGTCAAGTCTGATATGACGCAAACAATTTTCCCACAAAGACACAAAGAAAAGGGTCAGATTTATTTATTGGGGAGAGGCAGTAAGAATGTACACTAAAGAGACAGTTTGAATAAAGAACTATTCGACTGAAAAATCTGCTGCAGGCTGCGGTTGAAGTGTCTCCTCCTCCCAAGGTCTCACCCCATTACTTTTCGGCCTCACCCCTTCACTTTACATTTATATCGAAGACTCTACACCCCCTCTCCGAAGGAAGAGGGGAATCGAAGTTCACTTTAATCGGAAAGTAAATTGGAATGGTTTCAATTTATCCATGCTCAAGCAATGCTTAGCAGCAATAACCCTGAATACAAACGAAATCATGATACGAGGCGATTGATGCGTTCGGAGTGTCACCACCCCTCTCCACTCGGAGAGGGGAAGAGGAGTATTACAATAACAAAATAGTTGTTGGGGTGAGGCCGATAGCACAAATACAAAAAAGGAACAATTTTGGTCAGATGCCTTTTGTTTAGTCCCCACAATATTAATGTGAGCCCTAAAAACCTTTCTTGAGGCTGTCTCAAAACTGTTTAAAATTATTTTTCCCGCAAAGACGCAATGTCGCAACGCTTGATTTTCAGTTGTTTTATTCTTTGCTCCGTAGCGCCTTTGCGTGGTTTCCTGGCTTTTGAGACAGCTTCAACCAATCGGAACAGAGTTCCGATGACCAGACATAAACAATCTCATCGCTATTCATTTTTTCACTAATTTCAGACTCAAATAAAAAATACAACTATGCCAGTATTAATAGTAGTCGGAATTCTTATCCTCCTCGTCCTTTGGCTCGTGAGCCTGTATAATGGGTTAGTTCGTTTGCGCAACAGGCGCCAGAATGCATTTGCAGATATTGATGTGCAGCTTCGCCAGCGGCATGACCTGATACCCCAGTTAGTGGAAACAGTAAAAGGCTATGCCGGACATGAAAAAGAAGTTTTTATTAAAATTACTGAGGCCCGCAGCGCCGCCATGAGTGCTACCAGCATTGATGGTAAAATAGCAGCCGAGCAGCAATTGACCACCGCTTTGCAGGGATTGAAAGTGCAGGTGGAAGCTTATCCTGATCTGAAAGCGAACCAGAATTTTTTACAATTGCAGGAAGAACTGAGTGATATTGAAAATAAACTGGCTGCCAGCCGCCGCTTCTTTAATGGCGCCACTACCGAGTATAATAATTCAGTGGAATCCTTCCCCAGCAATTTGATTGCAAAGAATTTTGGTTTCAAACGTGAAGTGATGTTTGACCTGGGTGAGGATAACAGGAAGACGATGGAGGAACCTCCTAAAATACAATTTTAGATTTTGGGTTTTTGATTTTTAATTGATTTGCCATCCGGGAATTGCCTGGCTATTTCCAGATACAGGTAATGCTGATATAGATAGAAAGAATTTCCTAACAACAATTTTTGGGTTTTTATTTTCGATTGGCTCACAATCACGATGGGATGAAATTACTATAGCTGATGAATAAAGAAGAGAAATTAAACCCTGAAAGGGTGACATTAGAAAGGCGTTGACACCCCACCAGCAAATGTATGTAAATGCAGTACATTGGATTAGATAAACAAATTCGTAAGAATAATTTCAACTCTCTCCTGTTGTTGATAGCATTTCCTGCATTGCTGCTGGGTATGATGTATGCATTGATTTATTTTTTACAAAGTGAACATAATGAAGATCCCAATATCCTGTTTCTGGAGGCGATGCCAGTGGTATTGGGTGCTGTAGGTGTATGGTTTCTTATTGCCTGGGCCGGCCATTCTGCTTTTATACGGATGGCTACAGGCAGCAAGCCGTTGGACCGCATAGAAAATAAACGGGTGTACAACCTGGTGGAAAACCTTTGTATCTCTCAGGGCATGAAGATGCCAAAAGTCTATCTTATTGAAGATGATTCGCTGAATGCATTTGCAAGCGGTATTAATGAAAACAGTTATTCGGTCTCCTTGTCCCGTGGCATTATCAATAAACTGGATGATGATGAACTGGAAGGGGTGATGGCACATGAACTGTCGCATATAAAAAACAGGGATGTGCGTTTACTGATCATCTCTATTATATTCGTTGGCATTTTTTCTTTTTTAGCAGAACTGGCCTTTCGCAGTTTGCGTTTTGCCGGTTCGGGTAAAAAGAGCAAGGACAGTAAAGGAAGCGGTGCCATCATTCTTATTGCTATCGTGATTACAGCTGTAGCCTATTTTATTTCAATCTTACTGCGTTTTGGCATCAGCCGCAGAAGGGAATTTCTTGCCGATGCCGGTGCTGCCGATATGACGAAGAAGCCGTATGCCCTGGCCAATGCGCTGCGCAAAATTTCCGGCGATCCTCTTATAGAAGCAGTGGAAAGCCGCGATGTGGCGCAATTATTTATAGACAATCCCAAACCATCTGTTCATAAATCAGCTTCCTGGGATAACATGTTTGCCACCCATCCACCGATTGAGAAGAGGATTGAGCTATTAGAGCAATTTGTATAATCCCCGGCCCCCCTCTAACTCCCCCCAGGGGGTGAACTCCTTTCGCAGACCCGGATTAATAGAAACACTGAAAACTATTCGGGTTTTCAAATAAGCAAAGAAAGACTGTACGCTTATAAGCCATCCTTTGGAGGGTTTGGGAGACTTACATCTTCTTTTAAAGTACAAAACTATATCTATCGCTGGTATTCTTTTTTTTGGTTGCCTGTAATAATAATCATGACAATAAGAAAACAAGTATACCTCCGGACATCGGTTCCACCACTACCCTGCATTCTCTCAATACCGACACACTCTTCATTAATAAAACGGCCGCTGTATATTACTGGCCGGATTCAAAACAAATGGAAAAATGGAAAAAAGAAGCCGGCGCAGAAAACTTTGAAATAGCTGCCGGCGACTGGTCATATTATATAATGACATCCAAAGAGTACCTGAAAACCACCAATATCCTACCAGAAGATGCCACTGGCAAAAAAGTACTGAAATTTATTAAGGCCAATCAATCCAGCACCATTATCCGGTTGGATACATTAAAAAAACACCTGGGCTTGTATTTATTTTCTGTTGAAAAAGAACCTGTGTATGCAAATATTGTTTCCATTGAAGACAGTTATAAAACCTATTTTAATGGCATTGCTGCTATAGAAGTAAAAAAATAATTACCGGATGATCATCACAGTCCCTTTCATACCCGCCTGCCCGCTTTTAAAACTTACCTGGTATACATATATGCCAGACGGCTGTAGCACACCATCTGCTTTCCCATCCCAATCCACTATAGCGGCAGTGGACTGATAAACTAACTGTCCCCACCGGTTGAACACAGAAACCCTGGCGCCCAGCAGCGGATCTAAAAAAGGAATTCTCCATCTGTCATTCTTTCCATCATTATTGGGGGTAAATGCTGTAGGAATAAAAATACCGGCTACTACTTTTACCCATACATAATCTTCATTGGTACATCCGAAGGCAGTTGTCGCAGAAAGTTTATACACCCCGTCTGATGCAGGTTTGGCTGAAGGTGTTAATATAGCCGCATCATTGAGGTCATCCGGCGGTGTCCAGCTATATACCGGCATTTCACCCGTTACGTTTCCCTGCAGTACCGTGCTGTTTCCGGTAATTAAAATCCTGTTGGGACCTGCATCCACTACCGGTCTGGCATGTACAAAGATGGTCAGCGCATTTGATGATATCCTGCAGGCCGGCGAAGTTCCATTTCCCGATTCAGATACGGCCAGCCGATATAAAAATTTACCGGTAGCAGTTGGTTGCCTTACATACATCAGGCTGGTGGCATCGGCAATATCTGTCCATGTACTGCCATCATCGGTACTCACCTGCCATTGATAGACTGGTGTGGAAAAACCAGGGGAAACCTGCCCGTCAAATGTATAATTGAATTGGTCATAAACGCAAAGGTCAATATTGTCACTGTTTCCCTGTATGCTTGAAGTGATATCCGGTCCGCATGGCCGGAAAGTGATATCATCAAGGGCCAGGTCATTACCTACACCGCCGGGTGCATTGTTGGTAATACGAAGCACCACTGAAGTGGAACCGGCTGTAGTGGTAAAGAAAAAACCGTATTGTTGCCATTGCGGCAAAGCTGTGGCAGGTATACCACCTGTATTGAATTGGTTCAATACTGTTCCGGAAGGCGTTTCCACCCTGAATGTAAGGTCTGGTTGAATACCGGCCGTTGATTTAAGCACATTCATTACCCAGCTTGCAAATTCATACGTGGTATTGGAACAAAGACCATTCAACGTGGCTACAAAAAAATCGCCGGGTTCATAAGATGCATTGATAAGCATAAATGCCCCGCCGCCTGTATGATCAGATGGTACTGAATGCCAGGTACTGTTAAAACAACCGGACGAAGAAGTGGCAATTGTATATGACCCGTCGGTGGGGCATGCCCCCGCAGTATATGTGTAAGCGCTGGGGGGCGTAAAATTAAAATCAGGGGTGGTGCCGTTGCCGAACGTGATATTCACCACAGGGTCACCCAAACTGCCGGTACATAATTGTGCATTCGCAAAAAATGAACCCGTAATGAAAACGGTAAATAAAATAATCATGTAACTGGCTGAAAATTTTCCCGGCACGCTATCTTTTTATTTAAGTAATATCTGCTAAATTACCCTAATAATTTTTAACAAACAGGTTTATGTAAAAACCCCTGTGGATCCTCATCAGCCTTTAGTTGAACAAGTAACTTACGAACGCAGAAGTTCTCGTAACCTCCTCCGTTCCTCCGTTCGTCTGTTCCTCCGTTCCTTGTTCCTCTGTTCGATAGCCTTCTTGTAAAAGAGCCTTACAGGAAAAAAGAGAAAAATATCCACTCGCACAGAGGCAAAAGGGAGAAAGAGGAATACACAATTCTCACGCTGGGCTGCTCACTTCTTCATTCATCTGTTCCTTGTTCATCTGTTCCTCTGTTCGAAATATGGTAGTGTCGTGTCAAGTCTGATATGACGCAAACAATTTTCCCACAAAGACACAAAGAAAAGGCTTTGTGTGCTTCGTGGTCTTTGTGGGATAGCTTTTGTATTCGTTGAGAGGTATGCGACAAAACATGATTGACTTATCAGTAGTATCTCAGTTTGAATTTTAATTGCTTTTCTTACAATTTTGAACCACAGTATGTCATAGATCAGATAGAAATACTCATACATGACTATTCTTTGTGTGTATTTCTATGATTGCTATGATCTATGTGGTTCAAACTGAGACACTACCGAAATATTCTAAATCTTGCTTTTTTGACAATCTTTGGTAACTTTAAAAGAAAAAATGGCCAGGTCCCATCATCGCAAAAAACACAAAGCGCACCTTCGTCTATTTAAAAATACGCAGGAAGCCGGTACTGCTTCCTATGGAAAAGCAAAAAGCAAGGCAATTGTTGTATTTGGGATACTCGGAGCATTAATCGGTTTTGCTGTTGGCTATTTCGGCAGTAATGGCTCGCTGATATGGTCTACCCTTGGTTTAGTGGGTGGAACTGTAACAGGTTACTACCTTGGCCGTAATATTGACAAGGGGAAAATGTAAGAAATAAGGGTAAAAACAGGCAGTTTGCCGGGAAAGTATTCTTACCTGAATGCTTTCTTTATTACCTTTACTCAAAATTATAAAAGATGAAGATTTTTGTAGCAGGCCTGCCCTATGATATGGATGATGCAGAATTGGAAGAATTTTTTGAAAAATTCGGAACTGTATCCTCGGTAAAAGTGGCAATGGACAGGGAAACAGGAAAAAGTAAAGGATTTGGTTTTGTGGAAATGCCAAACGACAACGAAGCCAGGGAAGCCATTGAAGGGTTGAATGATATTTCTCTGGGAAAAAAACCACTGGTGGTAAAAGAAGCTGAAGAAAAACAAGGCGGTGGTGGTGGATACCGCGGAGGCAATAGTGGCGGTGGCTACAGAGGTGGAAACAGCGGCGGCGGCGGCGGATACCGTGGTGGTGGCAATAGTGGTGGCGGATACAATAATGATAATAACAGGGATAAAAGAAGATATTGATAAATAAATAAAAAAGCCATCCTGATAATATCAGGATGGCTTTTTTATTTTCAGCCTTTTTTCAGTGCCTTTGTGGCAATCTGTATTCTCAGTGTTTCAGTGGCAAAACTTGACTGCTGTAGAGGAGCTAAATCTAATCTACTACTTTTTATCCGGCTATTTAGACTGCTCAAATTTTATCAATGTTCCTGTAGCACTATACGTGGCTTCATACTTTACGGTCCCTCTCATAAAATGCGCTTTCCAGGTACCGTCATTACGCAGTTTCCACTCATACACATTATCAGCAGGGAAACGCAGCCTGAAAGCATCCAGTACCACCGCTGGTACAGGCGCATCAATACAAATCACTTCATGCGAAGACTGGTTCCCGTTATCATCAAAGCCGGCGGAATGACGCTGACCGTTATGATTAAACTGGCTGGTAAAATGGCTGCTGCTGTTACGGTGCCATTCAATTTCAGAAGCGCCGGGAAAATTGGTGGACATGGCTGTTCTGGCTGCCTGGGGCACAGCAGAGACTGGCACCACTTGTGCAGCACCTGCACTGCTTCCATTATTATCAAGAGCAGGTTTGGTACAAGAGGATAACAGGAAAAGGCCAAGGGCGAAGGAAAGGATTTCGTTTTTCATAACTATTTTTTTAATGCTGAATAATTGTACACAGCAATAGGTACATGCAGGGAAATAAAACGTAACCCCTAATTGGGAAAAAATAAATTTCTTTTAGAAACCTTCAAAAAAAATTAGCCGGTCCACAGGCTCAGTGAGTAAGACGTAAAGACGGGAAATTAGCAGCCATTGAGCGCCAATTCTCCCCTGCTTCCCCGCTATCAGGCTGTTAGATTAATGATGATTTTTAAGATGCCTTTTGTAAGTTTGAACTATAATATCAACAATGAAAAAATTTATAATAATACTCCTCACCTTTATCATCGCCATTCCTGTACTGGCAAATGATAAGGATTCTACCATTTATTATTCGCTGCCGGACAGTGTGAAAGCCGTTTCTTTTTTTGCCACAGTGCAGGTGAAGTCGGTAGATAACCGGAAGGAAATATTCGCAGGTATAAAAACAGACCTGGTAAAATTATCCCTGGAAGCAGATAAAAAAGTGAGGGAAGTTGTTTTTGAATTTCCGGAAAATGCAACCGTAATGGCAACAGGCCGTGAAGTGGCAGCTGATGAAAAAGGGGAGCTGGAATGGAACTACAGCTGGTCACTGAATGAAACCTACACCCTGCTTATAGCGACAGCAGCCGATTCAGCAGAAAATTTTGTGTTGTACTCCGGGTATATATTTTTACCAAAAGAAAATAAATGGAAACTGATTGGCACCTGCCGGATCAACGGGCAGTGGAATACCATTCAGCAGCCCGGCTTTTTTTATACCACAGGCAAAAAAACAATGGCGGCAGCCAGCGCCAGTGAAGTATGGTGCCAGCGCAATACCGGCTCCTGGAAAAACATGATTGGCGGAATAACCAAAGCGCCTGTAATAAATCTGCTATCACATACTGACAGCCTTTACCGGTTTGACACAGAAAAACAACAAATAGAAAAAGCTATCGCTAATGGCGCCACTGATGCAAAAGAAAACACGGAGGGTGTGTATTACATAATGATGAAAGAAGGAACCGGCAGGGCAGTATCGGTAAATGATACCGTGGTCATACATTACAAGGGATACCTGTTTAATGACGGCACCATATTCGACCAAACCAAAGACAAGCCCGCCACTTTCCCCTTAAAAAGACTGATTAAAGGATGGCAGGTTGGTGTACCGCTTTGCAAAGCGGGTGGTAAAATAAAACTGGTCATACCTTCAGCATTCGCCTATTCTATTCGCACCAGGGCTGCTAAAATTCCACCCAACAGTATCCTGGTGTTTGAAATAGAAGTGGTGGACGTAAAGCAGGTGCAATAAACCGGCTATTGATTAATAACAGGCACATCCACCACCATATCTTTAAGATAGTATTGACCTTTTATATTACCGGAAGCCCATCGCATATTAAAGATACCCCCCAGCAATATTTTTATGCCGGAAAACCCGTCCTTTTGTAACCCATCAGCCACTTCAAATAATTCTGGGCTGTTGCCAAAGGAATAAATGATGATCTCTTTTGTTTTATCATTTCCCAATCCTTCAATGGTGGTGGCCAGCACCCCGGCGGGAATGTTCACTGCATTTTGCAAATGACCAATATTTCGCCAGCTATCAGTATGCTTATTGGCAAATTCATCAGCTGTTCGGATATCCAGCAGCATAAATATCTTATTGGTTTTTGTGTAACGGCCAAATTCTTCCGATGTTATCAGTTTATACCCAACGGGAGATTGGTAGAAAGAAGCTTTGCAGGGAAGTTTTTTTCCGTCAGTAAGCAGCATCCTGTCAATACCCTCAATCAGTACCGATACATTTTTAAACCCATTTTTTTTCAAAAGCACTGCTGCCATCGCCGACATATCGCCATAAATATCTGTGATGATGATTTGGTTGTCTTTTGGTAATTCCGAAAGGCGGTCAGCCAGTACCGGCAGAGGAATATTGACCGTACCGGTAAAAGCTCCATAAGCATTCTCTTTAAAATCCCGGCTGATATGCCTGAATGCAGAATCCTCTCTCACATCAAGTATAAATGGCCGTTTGGGTTGCAGCATTTTATTGCACAACTCAACAGCAGAGATATAAGTGTATGTATTGGAAGTTTCCACCAGTTTTTGCAGGCAGGGGTTTTTCGCTAAGACATTGTAGTACAAGGAAGTCATACCACCATTAATATTAAACAGATTTGTATAGCCGCTGTCGGCAAGCAGCTTACCTGCCCTGCGGCTGCGCTGGCTATGGGAGCAATACAAAAAGATGGGTTTATTTTTATATTGTACAATTTCAGACAGGCGGCTGCCCAGTTCCCTTACCGGTATATTGATGGCCCCTTTTAAATGTCCCAGATTGTAGGAAGCCGATGAAGAAGTATCATGAAATTCTGCCAGGGTGCGAACATCCAATAATATATATCCTTTATTCTTTGCGAGGGTGGCACAAAGGTCAGTGGGGTCCACTGTTTTATATAAAACATTATCATTTTTAAACTGTCCGCTTCCAGCCTGGGCGAGTAACAAAAGAAGGGGCAACAGCATCCTGATCTTCATGACGGTAGAATTTTGAATGCACAAGGTAGAAAGAAAAATATATGCTCCCTTTTATTTCTATAATAGCCAAGATATGTTTCTAAGCGGTTTTCTTTTGCACTATAAAAACTTTTACTGAACTTTAATGTTACTGATTTTAAAAAAATAAACAATGAAATTATTAAAGGCTATCACAGTTGCTGTACTGGTTTCGGTTGCGCTATTTATTTCCTGCAAAGGCAGCGATAAAAAAGAGAAGACCACGATGAAAGACCCCAAATTAAAAGAAGAGAATATAACCTACGCCCTTGAAGGGTCAAAAGACAGCCTTGTGCTGGATGGATATGTTGCCTATGATGAAAATATAGAAGGAAAAAGACCGGCCATACTGGTAATACATGAATGGTGGGGCCTGAATGACTATGCAAAAATGAGGGTACGTGAACTTGCTAAGCTGGGCTATATCGCTATGGCACTGGATATGTATGGTAATGGCAGAAAAGGTATAAATCCGGATTCAGCCGGAAAATTGGCTGGTCCTTTCTACCAGGACCCTGCAAAAGCTAAACCTTTCTTTGATGCAGCACTGGCCAAACTGAAAACATATGGACAAACTGACCCTGCCAAAGTAGCCGCTATAGGTTATTGCTTTGGAGGCGCTCAGGTGCTAAACCTGGCCAAAATGGGTGCGGACCTGAAAGGCGTGGTTAGTTTTCATGGTAATCTGACGGTGTTGCCTGCCCAAAAAGATATGCTGAAAGCTGATGTGCTTGTCTGTCACGGTGCAGATGATGATTTTGTGCCCCAGGCTGAAGTCAGCCAGTTCAAAAAGCAAATGGACTCCATAGGCGCTAAATACACTTTTAAGGCTTATGCCGGCGCCACGCATGCCTTTACCAATCCTGAAGCCACAACTTTGGGCGAGAAATTTAAAATCCCGATTAAATATAATGCCGCTGCAGATACTGCCTCCTGGAATGATATGAAGGTGTTTTTCAATACCATATTCAAATAGTCTTCTTCCTTTTAAATTTATAACCAGGGTTGTCTCAATCTTGGTTTTTTATTTTCCTAATGCACTCATATTTATAGACATACAAACGGTGTCTTCTTTTTTATTTTAAAAAGAGCAGGTTTCAAACTTGACAGTATTAATACTAAAAATCCAGTATTGCCCTGTAATATATACGTAGAAAAAATGCGTTCAAAAGTTATGTGTCCTCAAAAACAGTTTCTATTTTGTCCTCCCGTAAACAAATAAACGGACCATCTTTGAAAAAATTAATCGCTCCCCTTATTCTTGCTTTCTCTTTCTTTGTTTCCTGTAGAAAAGACATCATTGACGTGCCTCAAACTGAGCCTTTGAGGCCTTGTATTGCCCAAATCGGCAATCCTTCAGGTCGTACCTATAGCTCAGATTCAGTTGTATCATATTTATGCACTTCAAAGCATTGCGGTATTTTACCGCTAAGTGCCAAAAACTACTGGGTTTACCAGGATTCAATATTTCAGGATGGCGTTTTCTCCAAAGTGCAGTTTGACACCCTTCGATTTACCAGTACTTTCAAATCCCTGTCAGATGGACTCGTTTGGTGGGAAAGCAATATCAATGTGGGATTGCCAAACAGGTTGTACGTCAATGACTCTGTTTTTTTCCGTATGCAGGAAAGGTTTTTTATACAGGGCTATATGGACGCCCGAAAAGAATTTGGTTTATTTACCGGCGACTCTCTCCGCTACCTAACCAGTTTTGATGATATTGGCGCATTGGGGAAATCGCTGAAAGTAAGCAACAGCATTGTTAGTCCTGCAGGCAGCTTTGGTGATTGTATTTATTTTGAAAAGTATTCCCGCAACTACCGCAAAGACCAGGTTTTTTTCAAACCGGGACTGGGTGTTATTAAATACATTCGTGAAATGGCGCCATTGGGCACCCCCACTATTAAATTGCAGCAGATTTCGACGCTTGTAAGTTATCATTTGGAATAATGAATGGCACACCATGTATGGTCAGACCGTCCCGGTCTGACCAGTATCACAGAAGCTATTTGCTCTCGCCACCAGGTTCGCATAAGTATTATAATCGCATTGAAATGAAAAAAGAAATCAAGACTATACAGGGTATACTTATCAGCCATGCAAAAAAAGACCATAAATATTTTTTCAGCAAGATGGTGCCGGGCCAGCAATTCATCTACGGGGTAAAAACGCCGGTGCTGAATACTATTGCCAAAGATTACAGGGAAGGATCGTTCGAACTCGCCACTGCTTTATGGTATGCCGGTTCAATGGAAGAAAAGATAATCGCTATAAAAATACTGGAGAAAAAAGGAAAAGATGATCCGGCCCGGTTGCTTACATTGTTTCGCCAATTTTCTGAAACCATAGATAACTGGGCGGTTTGTGATGGATTAGGTATGCAATTTTTAAAAAGTATTGTTACCACCCACAGGGAAGAAATATTTAAGATAGCCTATCGCTTTAATAAATCTGCAAATATGTGGCAACGGAGATTGTCACTCGTAATGGTGGAATGGTACACCCGGCATCAGGAAGATCATGCCGCCATAAAAAAATTGGTAACGCAACTTGCCAATGATAAAGAATACTATGTAAAAAAAGCAATAGTATGGATTAATAAAAATTTTGCAAAGGGTAAATAGTACCGAATACACATCGCCCGGTGGATTGCTTTCAAATTGATCTGACCGTCCCGGTCTGACCATATAAAACACATCGCCCGGTGGATTGCGTTCTAATTGGTCTGACCGTCCCGGTCAGACCATATAAAAGAATAATGAATGGCACACCATGTATGGTCAGACCGGGACGGTCAGACCATATAAACATATTTCTGTATGGTCAGACCCGGACGGTCAGACCATATAAACATATTTCTGATTCCTCTTTATCTCTTAGCTAACTGTATCCCTCATTTCACCATCTCCTCCGCCAGTTTCTCCAGCATCATTGAATACTCCAGGCTGAAACTATTTTTATCCTTATCAGGAAAATTATAATCCGAACTGTTAACTGTTTCCTTCAGTAGCGTATAGGCTTCGTGTGCCTGTGCAGCAGAATAAAATAAAGAATTAAACCGGTGTTGCTCATCTATTTCTTTCATCCCAATGGCATGCTGGTAAAATTTAAGTGGCAGCATGATACGGACCGGCATAAAATAGGTTGACTCCTCAGATATTAGTTTAAAATAAATAGCATAATAACCGAGCATATCAGCTAACCGTTGCTTCATTTCTTTTGCTGATTCAGGTTTAGCAGGTCTGTTTCGCCATTGGTTCTTTTTGGGGTCAAATAAGGCCGTGGCTTTACCGCTGGTTATCTTTTTTAACTGCCACACTATTTTAATTCGTTCCCCTTCCACATTTAAATACTCAGTCAGTTTCGGCACATCATCTTCCAGCTCAGAAAATTCAGCCTTAAAGTTTTCAAACCCAGTGCCTGCCCCGCTTACCACCACCATCTTTTCATCTACCGTTCCCCATTTGCCCTTCATAATGGTACTGTCCCATTGAATAAAAGTGCCATTTTCCTGCATCGTTATCAGCTTCACTCCCTTTAATGTAACCAGGGAATCCTGTATGGCCGCTGTAAATACATCTTCCTGCCGTTTATTGTTTAGCATTTCTTTCGGATAAATAATAAACCAGTCGCCACTCAGCCTTTTGTGAATATTGTTCTTATCCGTACCGGATGAACAACAAAGCTGGGCAACTGCAATAAATAAGACCAGGTAGCGCATACTGCAAATATAAAAGTCCCCGGCAACAATGCAGGGGACTTTTATTAATTGAATTCATAGTTAAGGCAGGATTACGATTCGCTGACTGTTTCCATTATTCCAGGAAAGTAATGCTTTATTATCACAATTTCCGTTGTTGGGGAAGCCAAAATCCAGTTTCAACACACGGTCGTTTATCTTGATTTTCAGGGTGCCTTCGCTGATCCAGGGACAGGCCACTTTTTTAATCAGGGGATCTTCAGTATTGATATTAATGGTGGTTCCATTTCTGAATGTTGTTTTTGAACGGGTGGTAATCTGGTACACATCATCCCGTACAATTCCTGTTAGCATACCCGCAATTTGTTTTACATATTTCACACCTTCATACATATACCCTCTTCCATTGGGGAATGTAACTTTTCCATCCACCACTTCTATGCTCCATTTGTGTACGGGTGGTTCGCTCAGGTTTTTGAAGATCTTAGTGCCTTCGATATGCACTCTGTTAATATGGAAACGTACAAATGTGAGGGTAACTACTGAACCCGGCCTGCGAACGGGGCCTGTAAAATGTAATACCATTTTACCGCTTCTTACTTTGCCATCACGACCAAGGCAACTGTCGCCAAAATCAATAGTGACAGTTTTTGGATAGGTACTGTCATTGGGAGTAACGGTGATAGTGGCACAATCACCAATCCTTTCGCGAAGCTCAAAGAAATTGGGCAGGAATAAACGACCCTGGGAAGCACTTTTTCCTTCCAATCCAAAACCACCTGCATTGCCTTCTTCTTCTGCGGCGGTAAAGGCAATATCATCTGCATCATCAAAGCTGGCTTCTGCCTGCGAGCTTTCATCTGAATAGGCAGCGGCCTCTTCTTCCGTAGCGGTGGCCGTGTTGTCAAGACTGGCTTCCTTCTGACAGGAAGTAATAAAGAGAGAAAATAATACTGCAATAGCAGCAAGCGTAATCCGGTTAATTGATAAAGTTTTCATGGCTATACTTTTTTTGTTTTATAAATTATTAACGGAACTTTTGAAGTATGCAGCGCAAGAAAGTTTAAAGACCACCAAAATATTTTATTTTCCCGGCCTGGATGAACCAATTCATTCAATATATCATACAATACTTTCAAACCGCTGACAGAAGAACACTGGTAATAGTATCTTTTTTCACGGCTATTCTTGTTTATATTAATTACCAGTATGGCCTTGATGCGTTGATCAGAAAAAATAATTCACTGCCCGTTAAACTTATTGCCTGGTATGCAGTCTTTTTGATTGCTTTTGCTGTTCCTTACATTGTATGGTGGATATTTACCTCCTCACGGGTGCTGAAAGACAAAAATTTTCTATTATTGCTTTTTTTGGCGCCAGCCATCTTTGCACTGAAAATAAGTCTTGGTTTCACTTTCTTTAAAACCGACAACGACAGCTTTAATAATTACTGGAATCATATTCTGTACTGGCCGCTTTTACTATGCATCATTGCCTCTATCTTATTTATTACCTGGCAGCTGTTTGAAAAAGGCCAGGTATTTTATGGGCTGACAACAAAAAGTATAGATTGGAAACCTTACTGGATCATGCTGCTGATAATGGTGCCGTTGATTGTATTGGCTTCCACACAACCGGATTTTCTGGCAGTATATCCCAAACTGCAAATGATAACCGTAAACCAGCAGGCACCTATAGCATGGTGGCAAAAGATATTATTTGAACTTGCTTACGGGTCAGACTTTATTACGATTGAACTTTTCTTCCGTGGATTTCTGATACTTGGTTTTATTAAATGGGCGGGTAAAGATGCAATTCTGCCGATGGCCTGTTTTTATTGTACCATTCATTTTGGTAAGCCGTTAGGTGAATGTATCAGTTCTTACTTCGGCGGAATGATACTGGGCATTGTAGTGTATCACACCCGGTCAATTTATGGTGGATTAATGGTACACCTGGGTATTGCATGGCTGATGGAATTGGGAGGGTATATGGGGAAATTATTCCACTAATAAATTAAAAACGCTTTCACCTCTATATTGAACCAACAAATTAGTGGTGTTATCTTGTACGGGCTTTTAGCGGGGGAAGCCCTTTTTTTCAAAACATTGTATTAGCCTTCGCTAATTTTTCAGGAAACAAGACTACGTTCTCTTACTTGTCTAACAAGTCATCAATTTTTACTGCTGGAATTTTCCCTTCATAAAATTATTTGCTCAATTGCGGAATCTAAAGCCCTTTTTAGACGTAATGACTCTCAACAAACAAGTTTTAAAGAAAAAAAATGACCCCGGTAATTACGAAGTTTAAAGCCCCCTTCAGGGGGTTGGGGTAAAAAACTACAAGCCGATAAGCCGGATTCTGTCTTACCCGCCATTGCCTTAGCGAAGGCGGGTCTCACCCTTCAAAGCGAGGCTTCGAAGAGCAAGGGACTATCATTTATCTGTTCCCGAGGTTACCGACGGGACTCAAGCTGCCTACCCTGTATCGTGCCTGCATTGCTGCAAAACTCGGACGAGCCGCCCTTCTACGATACTATATGTGGCATTTCAGCATGCAAGGTTTACCCCCTTATGATGTTACCACCAAAAGCTGTGAGCTCTTACCTCACATTTTCACCCTTCCATCCCCCCTTCTCCACTTGTGGAGAAGGGACGGGGTTGAGGTCATTTTCTGTGGCACTTTCTCTTGGCCGTTTCCAGCCAGCCGGCTATTCACCGGTGCATTGCTCTGTGCTGTCCGGACTTTCCTACCCTATGTAAACAAAGGATCGATAGTCTGGCTTGTAGCAACTGCAAAAATAAACAGATATTACTGGGGAGACTAAAATCTTTCAGCAATCTTGAGACGAAATGAAAACAGAACCTACGCTTATAGTGAATTGTAAATAAGCGGGGGCTTCGAAAGTCCCCCTTGGGGGATTTAGGGGGCCGGGGGCCGGTCATTTAAAAAATATCTCCGTTGCCCCATATCCGTATGACGGATGATACTGGTTCACAAAAGACTTCACATCCTTTTTCAACCGGAGAATATCATGTATATCGTTCCGCAACACCCCTTCTCCCACTCCATGAATAACAATAAAGGATGGCAGATGGTGCAGCAGGGCGAGCTCATAATATTTCTCAAAAGCTTTTAACTGCAGGCCCACAATGTCGTAACTATTCATCCGTTTCCAGTCATTCGTCAGCTTGTCAATATGCAGATCTACCTCACTGCGGGCAGGCTCAAGGTGTTGCCTGCCTTTGGTGGCATCATACATCTTATAACCTTTAGCAGCCATTCTTCCCATCTCAACGATGTCTTCATACTTTCTGTCGGGATAGGTTTCAAATAACAATTGAGAAAAGGTAGCGAGGTTCTTTTGTTTGAGTTCCTCGATTTTGGCAAATAGCTGTTTGGGCTTCAGCTTTACCAGGGCTTCATAATGTGCTTCTTTTTTCTTATCGGGTTTTTCCAGGGAGAAATCAAATTCAAACGAAGGGCTGTCATTCAAACTTTCAAATTCAATATCATGCAGGTAAAAATCTTCAAAGGGCTGAATAGTATTCTTCAGTTCAAAGTCTGGTTTACCGAAATAATGCAGCTTGTACACAAACCCGTAAGGTATTGATGTATGGTTCAGCAAATGTAATTTCAGTTCTTCCACCACCACATCCCCAAACTCATCCATGTCCATTACCGGCAGAAAGGTCAGCCACACCCCATCCTCTTCCTTTTTTTCTTTCGGCTGCTTTTCCTTCCGCAGGTCATCCACATATTGCTTTTCCTTCTTGACAGGGAATATTTTCTTTTCTGAAAATCGTTTGAAATAAGGAAAATCCACCTGGTCCATATATACAGGAAAAGACACGCCTTTTACATCCACCATCAGCATTTTGTCATTGATAATATCCACTACCTGCCCTTCTTCATTGGAATGAAGGATCAACACTGTATCACCTACCTGGTATTTCATCAGAGCATTACAATTTATTTGTTTGAAGGTTTGTCTTAAAATTCAGATACAAAATTAATGAACCACATTTTGAATAAAACAAAAAGAGTTGCACAAGCTTGCTGCACAACTCTTCTACAATATCATCAAATATTATTCTTTCTTTTTAGCCAGTTTACTATGCGTGTAACTGTAAAGGAAATAAATAGCCAGGCCAATTAGCAGCCAGATCAAAAACCGCATCCAAACCTTATGTGTTTCCTGTGCCATCAGGTAAAAACAACTCATCATGCCCAGTATCGGTATCAAAGAGAATTTTTTAACAAAGGTCAGGGCAGCCATGACAACCGCTATTAGCCAGAAAACCACCATCGGCCAGGTATCTCTGGTCCAGATATCTTCTGTAAAATGAGATGGTACATTCGTTACAATTAATACAATAGCAATAATCACTAAAGCAGGATAAATAAATTGCCCGTTAATAAAAGGCACTTTGAATTTACTCTCCGGTTTATCTTTCTGATACTGCAACGCCAGCACCCCGGCACATACCAGTACAAAGGCAAACAGAGTTCCGATACTTGTAAGGGAAAGCACTTCACTTAGATTCAGGAACAGGGCCGGCACAGCCACTACAATGCCCGTAAGTATAGTAGAAAAAGAAGGCGTTCCGTATTTTGGGTGAATCCGGGAGAATATTTTGGGCAATAAGCCATCGCGGCTCATACTCATCCATATTCTGGGCTGCCCCATTTGAAATACCAGCAATACACTGGCGGTAGCGATAATTGCACTCACCGCCACTACTGCCGAAATAAATTTCAATCCCTTTTCATCAAATACCATCGCCAGCGGATCACCCACATTCAGCTTGGTGTAATGCACCATTCCCGTAAGCACCAATGCCAGCAATACATACACTATTGTACAAATGATGAGGGAGTTGATCATTCCCTTTGGCAAGTCCCGTTGCGGGTTTTTACATTCCTCAGCCGTGGTGGAAATAGCATCAAACCCTATATAGGCAAAGAATACAGCCGACACTCCTTTCATAATACCTGAGAAACCAGTTGGGGTAAACGGAGACCAGTTGTCAGGATTTACATAAAAAGCGCCAAGTACAATCACGAAAAAGATAACCACCAGTTTCAGCATCACCATCCAGTTGCTGGCCGTTCTGGATTCTTTAATACCGCGAAACACCACATAGGTAATTAACGCCACAATCATTAACGCAGGAATATCCATAATGATGCGGAATCCAAAAATCTGCGGGGCATTTTGCCAGGCAGAAGCAGCACCTTCAATCAGCCCCCTTTTGGCCGACAGATAATCCATCGTCATCCAGTCTGGAATATGTAATCCTGCATGCGACATCATATTGGTAAAATAATCACTCCAGGAAATGGCAACTGCAATATTACCAATGGCATATTCCATCAACAGGTCCCATCCAATGATCCATGCAAATATTTCCCCAAATGCCACATAAGAGTAAGTATAGGCGCTGCCGGAAACTGGAACAGTAGAAGCAAATTCTGCATAACAAAGCGCCGCAAAACCGCAGGCTAACGCTGTAAAAAGGTAGAGAAAAACAACACCGGGTCCACCGCTCGAAGCTGCAGAGCCAATTCCACTAAAAATACCCGCACCAATTACAGCAGCCACCCCAAAAAAGGTAAGGTCACGTACACCTAACACTTTTTTTAATCCAATGGAATGACCATCGCTTAGTCCGGCTTCCGCTTCCTTCAAAATAGCAGGAATAGATTTTTTACGAAACAGTTGATTTGCCATGTGTCAGTTGGTTTTGATACATCAAAATAGGGAAAAATTGATTAACAGCCCTTTCAACCGTCCTTTTTCTGGGGATTTGTTTCAACCAATGGTAAAAATTGGCAGAAAGACAGACTTAAATCAGGTATATGAGCATATATAGCCTGCTGATAAATCTGGTTATTATTGTTCTTTGCTTTAGCAATGAGTTTAACATGGAAGCTATGTACCTGCAAAAAATATCACTCCACTCAATACTCTCTTTTTATAAGGAAATGGGCCAGCTCTATTAGCGGCTCTTTTCTTTTTGATAATACAGCAATATCATCAAGGTGTACCAATGCCTCGTCCAGGTATTTATTCTGTAATTGCATGGCCCATTCATCCACTTTACAATCGCGGTAAATAGCCAGCACCTTTTCCACTTTATCAGTACCGTTGCTGTTCAGCAGTTCACTCAGTTCTTTTTGCTGAGCCGGTGAGGCTTCTTCAAAAGCATGCAGTAATAAAAATGTTTTTTTATTAGCCAGTATATCCCCACCCACCTGTTTGCCAAATTTTTGAGGGTCACCAAAGGCATCCAGGTAATCATCCTGCACCTGGAAGGCAATGCCCAATTTTTTCCCGAAATCATACAGCAGATGCTGATTTCTTTCACCAGCCCCGCCCAGTATGGCCCCTGTTTGCAAACTGGCAGCCAATGCTACAGAAGTTTTCAGTTCAATCATTTTCAGATATGCATCAAGGCTCACCTCACGCATCTTCTCAAAGTCCATATCCATTTGCTGGCCTTCACATACTTCCTTCGCAGTTTTATTAAAAAGGAATAAAATGGATTGCAGGTATTCAATTTTTATTTTATTCAGCTCTTCATAAGCTGTTACCAGCATCACATCACCAGCCAGCAGGGCAGTGCTGCCTCCGTACTTTGTGTGTACTGTTTCCATCCCCCTGCGCAGCGGGGCCTTGTCCATGATGTCATCATGTATAAGGGTAAAATTGTGAAACAGCTCAATAGCCGTTCCCATATTCCAGGCATCAGTTTTTATTTCATCAAATAATTCGTTACCCATCAGGCAGAGAACCGGCCGTATCCTTTTCCCCCCCAGCTTCAGGAAATACTCATTGGGATCATATAATGATGCTGGCTCCTCCGGAAAATGACGCTTGTCAAAATGAATGGCAAATTTTTGAGATAACAGTTCGAATGATTGCATAATAGTTACTTACTTTCAATATGGAAATTTAGCGGGATTTTTTCTTGTACCCCAAAAAACCAGCAATTCAATGCGCTTCTTTAAAGGTTTATACCGGTATGTCAAAGTTAACCGCTTATGGATAACAGTTATAAATACATTCCTTTGAGAAGATGATTTTCTGAATAAACAGGGATTTGAACTGATCAGTTCTATTTTGTTATGAACAGTCGTTACAAAATCCACGACAACTTTTTCGCCAAATTCAACAGACAAATATTCAATAACCTCCCAATAAGTTTTAGAAGCCCGTACCGTCCATACTACTTCTTTAACCATTTCTTATAGCTTTTTACCATTTCAGTATGAGGTATCACCATTCCTTTGTCTGCCTCCACTATCGCTTCTTTAATTGCCTTTTGATGATCTTTCCCAATTTCTTTCCACCAATCTTCCTGTTTGTTCAATTCAAACAAGTTATAGATCATACGAAGGTCCTTTTCAGACGCTTCGTCAACAAATTTTTTTACTTGTTTTTTTAATACAGCAGATGCAGCCATAAAAATGCTATTTGTTGTAAATTACAAAAATCATTGGGAATGAAAAACTACTTTCTTTTTTTCCCCTTCCCCCTATCCTCCTCTACCAGCTCACCCGCCATTACCCACTCATAATCCAACTGCCGCTTAGTAAGATTGGCAGCCACCACTTTTATAATTACTTTATCACCCATATTGAATTTCTTACCGCTTCTCCGGCCCACCAGGCAATAGTCTGTTTCCACATGCCTGAATTCATCAAATTCCAGCAAACTGTTCAAACTCACCAATCCTTCACATTTATGGGCCACAGTTTCCACCCAAAATCCAAAGGAGGCCACTCCACTGATCACCCCTTCAAAATCCTCTCCCAGGTAGTTCTTCATGTACTGCACCTGTTTGTATTTATTGGCCGCCCTCTCCGATTCCATTGCCGCTCTTTCCCTTTCACTGGTATGCTTGCATTTTTCTTCCATCTTTTTATCAGGCTGAATCCTGTTATTCAGCACATCAAAAAGTATGCGGTGTACCTGCACATCCGGGTAGCGGCGTATTGGTGAAGTAAAATGGCAGTAATGCTCAAAACCCAGACCATAGTGGCCAACATTTTCCGTAGTATATTTTGCTTTGGCCATAGTGCGGATGCCCAACTGCTCCAGCACATGCTGCTCCGGTTTACCATTTACATCTTTCAGTAATTGGTTGAAGGAAACGGCAATAGCTTCCGGCGAAGACGTATCAAATGTATGCCCGAATTTTTTGGCAAATGCAGCAAAAGGAACCAGCTTTTCCTCATCCGGATCATCATGCGTGCGATAAGGGAAAGGCAGGGGTTTATTACCAATTTTAATTTTGGAAATATTTTCTGCTACTGTACGGTTGGCGAGCAGCATAAATTCTTCAATAAGTTGATGTGACTCTTTACTTTCTTTGATCATTATACCAATAGGATCACCCTTTTCATCCAGTTTAAACCGTACTTCCTGGGAAGAGAAATTAATAGCCCCGTTATTGAAGCGTTTCTTCCTGAATTTCTGTCCCAGTTCATTTAGTATCAGAATTTCTTCTGCATACAACCCTTCTTTTTCTTCAATGATCGTCTGCACTTCTTCGTAAGTAAACCGGTGATTGGAATGAATAATTGTTTTCCCCAGCCAGTATTGCTTCACTTCCCCTTTTGGGGTGATCTGGAAGTTGGCTGAAAAAGTAAGCTTATCTTCCTTTGGCCTCAGAGAGCAGAGTACATTCGAGATATGTTCCGGCAGCATCGGCACTACACGGTCAGGTAAATACACAGATGTGGCCCGCTGGTAAGCTTCCTTGTCCAGTTCATTATCCGGCTCCACATAATGGCTTACGTCTGCAATGTGAATACCTATTTCATAATTGCCATTTTTTAATGTGCGGATAGAAAGGGCATCATCAAAATCTTTCGCATCTGCGGGGTCAATCGTAATGGTGAATACATCCCTCATATCGTTCCGCTTCTTTATTTCTTCTTCGGCGATGGTATCAGGTATACGGGCCGCCACTTCCAGCGCATCATCCGGAAACTCTAAAGAGAACCCGGCTTCCAGCAGTATTTCTTTCATGGCCGCATCGTTGCTGTTCTCCCCATCCAGCACACTCATCACTTCTCCAACCGGTCTTTTACCATCATTTTCCCATTGCAGCAGCTTTACAACCACCCTGTCATTATCTTTTGCGTCTTTTATATTGCTCAGCGGTATATAAATATCTGCCATCGGTTTATCCATCTCCGCTACAAAAAAGGCAAAGCCCTTATTCATCTGCAGTGTGCCGATAAATTCTGTGCGTTTACGGTGCAATACCTCTTTTACCACACCCTGCATACGGCGTCCGCTGCTTTTCATGTCTTTTACAGATACTACAACAGTATCGCCATGTAATGCCGTGTTAAAATCATTGGGGCGGATTATAACATCTGCTTCCATACCCTCAACCGTTACAAAGCCCATACCCGAACGGGTTATATCCAGCTTACCCTTCAATACTTTTCCATGCGATGGCCCCGGCTTTTCTTTTGTTTTTTTCTTTTTCGAATTCTTTCTTCCCATAAATCTATTTTAATTTCATTTTTTAAAGTTGTTGATAAAATCCAATATCATAGTATCGAATGTTGTTCCTTCATTAAAAAGGAACCGATGTTGCACAGGAATTACATACAACGGCAGGGAAGTAATTTCCGTATTAAATTTGACCAGCCTTACAGCATCTTTTTCGGTCGTCAGTAAAATTTTATTTGCCGTATTCATTGATTCAAATTTTTTCTTTATCTCCCGGAGGTCATCAATAGAAAAAATATGATGATCTGTGTACTGCAGCATCTGATAACTGCTGCTGTGCTCTTCCAGCATTTTTTTCAGCGGCCGCGGGTTGGCGATGCCCGTAACCAGTAATACCTCCGCAGCGGCATCCAGGTCATGTTTTTTACCATGGGTTATATGATGTAATTCTCCATACTGGATAGCCGTAAAAAAAATAAGCTGATGTGGCAGCGGCTGTATTTCTCTTATTAATTTCTTTTTCTCGTCTTCTGACAGGTCGGGTCGGCATTTGGTCACAATAATAATCTCCGCTCTCTTATAACTTCTTTTCAGGTCGCGCAGATCACCGGTGGGCAAATAAAAATCCCGGGTAAAAAGATTATTGTAATCCGTGAGCACAATATTCAGGCCTGCTTTTACACTCCGGTGCTGAAAAGCATCATCCAGCACAATTGCATTTGTTTCAGGCCTGTCGTGCAATAGTTGTGGTATAGCTTCTATCCTTTTTTCCCCCACTGCTACAGGTACTTTGGGAAACTTCAGGTGAAATTGCATGGGTTCATCACCTATTTCCAGGGCGGTGGAAGTTGAATTGGCCAGGGCATAGCCTCTCGTTTTTCGTTTATACCCTCGGCTAAGTGTAGCTATATTTATTTTGTCTTTTAGTAACAAAACAAGGTATTCCACCATGGGTGATTTGCCGGTGCCGCCAGCTGAGAGATTGCCCACACAAATAAGCGGAAGGCCAAAACTGGAAGTCTTAAAAATTCCTTTATCAAATAACCAGTTACGTATGCTGATGCCCAACCAGTAAAGCATGGCAAAAGGAAGTAAGAGAATGCGGAAAGATTTTAGAAAAAAATTAGAAAACATAAACGGTTTGCGGCGTAATACAAAGATTTAAAGGTACGTCAAATTGATGCTTTCCCGGTATTTCATCAACCGGGTCGGAAATATATAATCAAAGCTACTCCCTTGTTTCCATAAAAGTAGTGAATACTGTGGTACCATAGTTTCTTTCTGCTTTGTAGTAAGGAAAGGAATGATAATCACTTTTCGGCGTGTGTTCCAGTACAAACCAGCCTTCTTTGTTCAATAATTGTTTTTCAAATATCTGCCGAGGCAGGTCATCAATAGAGGTTAATGCATAGGGAGGGCCGGCAAAAATAAAATCAAATTTTTTACCGGTGGATTGAATGAATTTAAACACATCCATCTTTACCACATTAAAATTTTCCAGCCGTAATGAGGCAGCTGTCTTTTTTATAAACGCATACATCGCTGCATCTTTTTCCACGATGGTAAGGTCGGGCACGCCTCTTGATGCCAGTTCATAACTTATACTGCCGGTGCCGCCAAACAGGTCCAGTGTTTTCAGTGTTTCAAAATCGAGATTATGCTGCAGTACATTGAACAGTCCTTCCTTGGCGATATCCGTAGTAGGCCTAGTGTACGGCATATTATTGGGCGGGTTGAATTTACGTCCGCCATGTTCTCCTCCTATGATTCGCATCGGGCCAGGTCATTAAGTGTAGTAAAAAAATGAGCGGGGTAGTCACCCGTTTGCCACTCCGTATCCCTTAATTCAATTTGAATAAAATATTGGTATAATTCTTTGTACAGTGACGACTCTTTATCAATTAAACCGGAGAGGTAAATACCGGTCTTTTCCTGTGATAATGAAAATTGTTGGATAATCTTTAGCAGGCAATACAGTACATCTTCCGGTGTGGAATAGGCATAAGTTTGTGCCAGCAGTAATTTACTTTGCCTTGCCGCCATCACGGTAAAATCTTCTTTCCTGAAATCAATCCGGAGGCTGCCATTTTCATCTCCGGCAGGCATATTCCTGATACCCACTGAATACTGATGCCAGCTGGCGGCCGTGGGAAATTTCTTTGTTACCCATTCCAGTACTTCTTTCGGCACACTGAAAATGGTATTCAACTGCCAGGCAGGAATAGTTTCCGTGATAATAGCTGCGTCTGCAGTATATCCATACAGGCTTTGGAGTAAACCGCTTCCTTCTTCCTGCCGGTAAGCCGATACAGGAACCTGTATACTTTGCGGGTAATCGTATGCTATCAATACCTGGTAAAAAGAGTTATTCAAAACAGGATTTTCAGATAACAATGCGGCTAATTCATTTTCGTTCCATCCTTCCGTTTCAAAGTAGGCTGCCTCGAATAAACCCGCAGCGCCTTTATTGCTGACGGAAAAGCATGCATGTTTTTCACCGATACGTAATGAAAGTATTTGTTTTGCCTGGTTGTCGGCCGGGTTATCAATATGAAATAATTGTTTCAAAAGCTTTTTTTATACCGTATAATAAATTTTGTATGTTTTTATTGGCGTGCAATAATAGACAAAATTTAAATATCGTAGGTTTGCCTCCCATTGGGAACGACACAAGTTAGTAATTAAGTAAATACGTTCGATAGGATTAAGAATAGGAATGGCAGCAGCAATTACAGATACAAAACTACAGGTGGAAGTGAGTTACAGGCAAATACTGAAAATTGCCCTGCCTATTAGTTTGGCCATTTTTATCCCCCAGTTAAATTTTATTATCAATAATATCTTTCTCGGGCATTACAGCCACGATAGTCAAGCATTGGCAGTTGCCGGTATTACAGGTGTTTACTACCTTATTTTCGCTTCTATTGGGTATGGGCTTAACAATGGGCTTCAGGCTTTAATAGCCCGGAGGGCCGGAGAAAACAGGCCGGAAGAAATCGGCGGCTTGTTTACTCAGGGTGTGCTGATAGGACTGTTAATGGCTGTCGCAGGTATTATCATTACCTGGACGATTACTCCCTGGATTTTCAGCCTCATTATACATGACCCTGAAGTGCATAAAAAAGCAGTTGATTTTTTAAGGATACGGATATGGGGCTTGCCTTTTTTGTATATCTACCAGCTTCGCAATGCATTGCTGGTGGGTACCAACCAGAGCCGGTATTTGGTGGCGGGCACACTGGCTGAAACCGTCACTAATGTAGCACTTGATTATATTTTCATATTTGGAATGTATGGTTTCCTTGAGCTGGGTTTTAATGGAGCCGCCATCGCTTCAGTTATTGCTGAGTTTACCGGCATGTTCGTTATTTTCCTGGTTATTCGTCAGAAAGGTATAAGCAAACGATTTAACTTATTTCAACGCCTGAAATGGAATAAGCAGAACAGCTCTCTTATTTTTTCAATGTCGGCCCCGCTCATGTTTCAGCACGCCATCAGCATAATCAGTTGGCAGTTTTTCTTTTTGATGACAGAACATCACGGGGAAATGGCGCTGAAAGTGTCGAATGTAATGCGGAATATTTTTGGTGTTTTTGGCTGTGTTACCTGGGCTTTTGCAGCCACCACCAATGCGATGGTAAGTAATATCATTGGTCAGAATAAAAAAGAACAAGTGCCGGGCTTATTGAAAAAAATAATCACACTAAGTACCGGGGTGGCCATTGTAGTATGCCTGCTGCTGAATTTATTGCCCGGTGTTTTTCTATCCGTATTTGGCCAGGGGGATAATTTTATTGTGGCCGCACTACCCGTGCTGAGGGTGGTTACTGCCGCCATGGTACTGATGTCCTTTTCTATAATAATGCTGAGTGCGGTAACAGGTACCGGCAATACAAGGATCACTTTTTCTATCGAACTATTAGCAATCATACTCTATAGCATCTATGTTTACCTTGTATCAGAATATTATTTTTTGCCTATTCAATTTGGCTGGATGAGTGAGTGGTTGTATTGGCTTAGCTTGTTTGTGCCTTCGTTGTTGTATATCAGGAGCGGGAGGTGGAAAAAGAAAGTGATTTAGATGCAGCAATAGATGTTTGGATTATAGCCACATTACCGCCATTTCTTTATTTCACCCCTTCGGGGTTCTATAGTAATGTCACCTCTTCGAGGTTACCAATCCGAAATGCAATCCAGAATAGACTGAACCCTAAAGGGATTCAAGAGGTTGTATAGACCCTGCAGTAGCGAACACCCACACTCCCGGTAAATTGAGTAATTGGCGGATGCAGCTTTTTAATATTTATATCAATCTTAATTACCTGCTGAAAAGATTCATGAATAATTTCAGTGATTTCCATCGCCAGCGTTTCCAGTAATTCCCGCGGTTTTTGCATTTCCGTTTTTATTATCTCGTATAAACGGGCATAGTTCACCGTGGCATCAATGGAGGTAATAATTTCTTCACCGGGATAATAATCCACAATCAACTGCACATCAAAATCATTACCTGTTTTTTTTTCTTCCGGAAAAAGACCATGAAAAGCATGAAAACGCAGATAAGTAAGTTCTATGGTCATTATAGCGGGCATATAGAATATATTAGTGAACGCCTTTGGCGCTAAGGTAACGTTCGGCATCCAGTGCTGCCATACAACCGCTGCCTGCAGCTGTTACAGCCTGGCGGTATATTTTGTCCTGCACATCCCCGGACGCAAACACCCCTTCTACATTAGTCTTACTGGAACCGGGAATGGTTTTTATATATCCGGCTTCATCCATTTCAATAAAACCTTTGAAAATAGCAGAATTCGGTTCATGGCCAATAGCAACAAAAAAAGCACTTACAGGCACTTCCTGTTTATCTCCGGTTTTTCTGTTCTTAATCCGAACGGCATTTACTTTTTTATCACCCAGTATTTCATCCGTTTCGCTATTCCAGTAAATTTTAACATTAGCTGTATTCTTCACCCGGTCCTGCATCACCTTACTGGCCCGCATTTCATCACGGCGAACGATCATGTGCACCTGGGAACATATTTTTGAAAGATATAAAGCTTCTTCAGCTGCTGTATCACCGGCGCCCACAATCGCCACTTCTTTTCCTTTAAAAAAGAAACCGTCACAAACGGCACAGGCACTTACGCCATAACCATTCAGGCGTTGTTCACTCTCAAGTCCCAGCCATTTGGCTGATGCCCCTGTGGAAATAATAACGGCATCTGCTTCAATCCATTTCTCTTCGTCAACCTGTACTTTATGTACCGTACCCGAAAAATCAACCTTGGTCGCCAATCCATACCGTATATCCGTACCCATACGGGCTGCCTGCTTTTCAAAATGCACCATCATATCCGGTCCCTGTATACCATCGGGATAACCTGGATAATTTTCTACTTCCGTAGTGATGGTCAATTGTCCGCCCGGTTGAATGCCCTGGTATAAAACAGGGTTTAAACCGGCACGGCTGGCATAAATAGCAGCCGTATATCCGGCAGGCCCTGAACCAATGATCAGGCAATGTACTTTTTCCGTTGTTTCCATACTCTAATTCCGGTTTTATAAAGATTCAATCCCTAATTGATTGGCAAATTTAGCGGTAAATGAGCAATTGAATTAGTAAGGGTGCATTTCAAATTGTCACTTTTGGCCCCAGCCCGAAGGGCGGCAAAGTCTTTTTATACGACTATTCAGTATTTTGTCTGCGAACCCTGAAAGGTTTAAGTTGCGACAATTTTAAATGCACCCAATAGTAATGTGCATGACACCCGAATGGACAGATGGGAAACGGGATCATTAGAATTACCGGGGAATAATAATTGTACGGTATTGAGAGGCAT
>JANOEQ010000100.1:0-32260 GCA_031441485.1 Chitinophagaceae bacterium | reverse complement strand
AAAACATCCAATTTCTGATGCGTAGCAGCAGAAAAAATCCGTTATTATCCTTCGTACCCGTCCATTCCGTGTTCAAAAAAATGTGTCCACACGATAGGGCCATCCGGGATAGAAAAGAAGTTATCATAGAAATACACACATAGAAAAGCATATCTGTGTATTTCTATCTGTTCTATGACATACTTTGGGTCATTTTTTTTCAAACTGAGACACTACCCAATTTTTGAATACCGCAAATTCTATTACACAAAAAAAGCCCCCGGAAAGAGGCCATTTTAACCATTTGTCAATGATTAGAAAAACACTGGCTTAACCTGGGTATGAGAATCGTGAATCAGTTTTTAATAAATTTCATTTTATAAATAGTTGGGCCCAAGCTTGCCTGTATATAATAAATACCCCTGGCAAGGTTGCCCACACCTATATTATTAGTACCATTAGAAAGTATGCCCTTCCGTACCAAATTTCCTCCTGAATTATACATTGAATAGTCAAACCTGCCAGGGGCCATCACCAGCACATTATCCTGTACCATATTCGATACCAGCTTTGGCGCAGCCTTCTCCCCTGTTTTATTTATAAAAATTGTATTGCTGTAAAATTCCCTGTTGCTGTCAAACAGTACTTTTAACCGGTATGTAAGCGGCCCCTGGTGCAGCGGGATATATACAAATGAGCGGTTACCGGGTATGGAACTCACTTCAATTGGTGAAAAATGCAAGCCATCTTCTGCTGCCTCCACCGTTTGTGTTATTACTGCTTCATCGGCATCTATTTCCCAGTTGAGAATATGTTTGTTATTCTCTGCCCTTCCCTGCAGCAGGAGTTTTCTCAGGGGCAGTATGGCGGTGGAAGTAAATATGCCCTGCAATGTGTACTGGCCCAGGCTGGCATAGTCTGGTGCATATATGTTACCACGGCCTTCGGTGCGGATATAATACACCCCTGCCAGCAGGTTGGTATCTATCACTGTGCCCAGCAATGTTCCGGGGTTATAGGTATTAATTATTGTTTGGGCATTATTATAGAGAATAACCTGCAAATCAAGGTTTGCACCATTATTTCCACTGCCCACATTATAGGGCAGCGCATCTATATGAAAATGCCCGGGTGAAAGAATGGTTATTTTAAACATGTCCTTATCAGTATTCTTTTCCACTATCCCATTAATAGTAAACCGGCCCGCATTAATGGTGACAGAAGATGCTGCCGAAAAGGTTTCCGGGTAGTCATCCGAACGGAAACCAAATCCGTTTTGTGTACTGATCACGGTGAGGTCATCCTGATAATTAGTGCAACCAAATGGATTGGCCCCGTTATTCCATAAAGTCAGGTTGCGGTAATATCCAACTCCCATAATCGGGGCCCATCCAATTTCGCCGCTTCCGTTGCCATAGTTATAGTCTGATACTTTCACACAGTTATTATCATACGAGGCCTGGTGATACAGTCCCAGGGTATGGCCGATTTCGTGTGCACAAGCTTCTCCGATATTCTTAACATTATAATTAAACAACTGCGAAAAAATAAAACAGGGGGTATCATCTCCCCAGGTAAAGGAGCCCACAAAAGACACCCCACCGGCAGATGCACCATACCAGGCAGATGTAACAGTTACCAATGCCCGTATACGTTTATTATAAGGTGCCTGCAGGTACTTTACAGAGTCTGTGGTAATATTTACATCAAAAGGGCGGTAATCTTCAGCCACCCGGTTAAATATCTCCGTTACCTGGCTATTAGTAAGTCCAGCGGCGGCACAAACGATCGGTCCGCTATAATTCCAACTGGTACCGGTTACGGTATGTCCGTCAAAATCGAGGAAAATAACAGCTGGCGCATTGGGCAGGCTGTTCAGTACTGGCAACTGTGCCTTTGATTTTATTAAAGCTGTTAAAAGCAGGAATAATAACAGTACAAGGAAGTTTTTTTTCATGGTCGGATATTTAAGATGGTTATTCGCTTACCAGTTTGTAATAATTTATTTTTTGTAACCGGTAGCCGGTTACCTCGCTATATGCCAGGTCATACGCATCAATATGTGTGTTACTGATTATCCTGCCCCGCAGTAGAACCCGCCCGTTTATCTCAGTAATTTTTGAAATGTATAATGCAGACCCCAGTTTGTTAGATGATTTAATAACTAATGAAATCCTCCGGGGGTTCTCATAGATAACGATAGATTTTATTGACCCCTGGTAAAAAAAGGTATTGGTCATCTTTAATTGTACCTGTTCTCCCAGCGACCTATTAAAAAGAGACAGTATATCCGCCTCATCTACGGCTACGGTATCCGGTAGATTATTAAACAATGCCGGCCTTGAATAATCAGGCTCATTTACAGGAGGTACCTGGGCCATGGAAATAACTGAAATGTATAAGAATGAAATCAGCAAACTGTTTCTTTTACCCACCGCAGTTTTTTTAAGGTTAATGATCATAACTGAGCGATTGAAGTGTTTATACTTGGTTGACAATGTAAAGGTGAACCGGAGGTAAGCTGAATCACGTAGAATTTAACCCACAGGGTTTGTAAAAAAAAGCCTGCAGAATTTGTAAAAGAATTTTGATATATTTCAAAGAATTTTAAGCTATTCTTTCCCTTATCGGGTATTTTGTCCCGAATCAAACCGGGGGCCAGGCTTTTTGTAGAAAAATTTCTACACTATATGTTAGGTTTTTTTTATGCTATTGATTAAATAAGTAAATATTTTTGTATTTCAATTTTCATATTTGGTAATTTCAGTATTAGAATTGAGCTGAGTAATCATTACTTTACCTAACTTACCTTTCAAATCCACATCATGAATGTATTAATAGCAGACGATCACAAAGTTGTACGGCTGGGCCTCTCTTTAATTATTAAAGAAGAATTTCCACAAGCAGTAATATTTCAAGCCGGCAATGCAGCAGAAGTATATGGCCACATACGTACAGAAAAGTTTGATCTGATGCTTATGGACCTGAAAATGCCTGAGACAGACAGCCTGATGATGCTGGAACAGATTCTTATTATTGACCCTTCTTTAAAAATTCTTATCATTTCCCTGAACCCGGAAAGGATATTTGCCCTTCGGTACCTCAAAAGCGGTGCTTCGGGGTATGTACAAAAAAGCGAAGATGATGAACTCATAAAAAAAGCTATCCGCAAAGTATCTGAAGGAAAAAAGTATATGAGTGAAGAAGTGGTGGAATTAATGACTGAGTACCTGAAAAATGGTAATACATCCAATCCATTCGGCCAGCTTGCCAAACGGGAGTTTGATGTGGCCATGCACTTGGTAAATGGCCTTACACCCGGGGAGATATGCACTTTGATGGACCTGCAGCCACCCACAGTTTCTACCTATAAAAACAGGATATTCGAAAAATTGAATATCAAAACAGTCCATGAGCTGATGGAAATAGCTAAGCAAAACAGTATTATTTAATCCTCCAATTGTACCAGTATCGTATTAAGCTTAATAAGTTGGAAAAAAGTCTCGCTAAGTGAATAATACCGCAAGGAAAAAGGCTTTGTGACCTTTGTGTTCTGGTGGGATATGCGCCGGTTTATGAATAACATAGCACTACACAATTGGATTGTTGGTTGAAAGTATGATCGTAACAGCACTGCCAATCCCCTCCTCGCTTTTTATTTCCAATTTTGCATCCATTTTTTTAAGCAGGTCTTTAATGTACCGGAATCCCATACCTGAGCGGGTATCTCCGGCATAGTTGCCATTTTCATCCATGATCCTTTCTATCTTTTCTGATGTCATTCCCCTCCCGGTATCCCATACGAGTATATACACCCTGTTTCCCCGCTGTTCTGCAGACAGCATGATGCGGCCACCCTGTGTATATTTAATGGCATTATCCACCATATTTCGCAGTACTATCTGCAGGAGGTCGGCCTGTACCACCACTATCAGGCTGTCTTCTGCTTTAAGACCGATCGTATTTTGATTTTGTGCCGCAAGCAGGTAATAATTACCGGCAATTTCTTCAAACAGGTCCCGCAACTTTACAGGTGTGCTCTTCATTACAAAATCATCCTGTTGTGCATTGACCCAGGCAAACAGGTTCTGCGCATATTCCGATACTTCTTTCACACTCAGGTGGAGGTCTTTCAACTGATCGCGGAAAAATTCAGATATACCGCATTCCGATGCTTTATAAATACTACCCGTTATTTTGCTTAAATAAAATAAGGGCGATCGTACATCATGCAGTACCAGCGATGTGATCTGCGACTTAAACCGGGCATTCTGCTTTACCTTCTCTTCCGACTGCTTCAGATCTTCAGTACGGCGGGTTACTTCTTTTTCGAGCATCTGTTTCTGGCGTTGTATATTTCTATTGCGGATACGAAAATACATTGCCATCAGCACATTCATTGCCAGCAACATCACTCCATAAAACCACCATGTCTGATACCACCTGGGTATCACGCTGAAGTAAATGGTTATATATATATAATCACCCGAACCAAAGCCCTTCAGCATGCGGATGGTAAGGGCATATTCTCCAAATTCCAGCCTGTTAAAATTTATCCGTCCATTATCATTTATGGATGTCCAGTTGGAAGCACCCCCAGACAGCCGGTATTCTATCTGCAGGTTATAGTGCTGGCCATAATAAGGGATTGCCACATCAAAGGAAATAGTATTAAAGGAAGGCTTCAGTATAATTTCTTCATTGCCGGCAGCTTTTTTCCCATCAATCAGTATATTACTTACTTGTATGTTAAACGAATGTTTTCCTTCAGACACTTTCAAAGGATCCACCATTACCAGCCCGATTGCATTACGGAATATGATTCTGCCATCATTGAGCATTACAGGTAAATTCATCAGGTCTGCATTAAACTCATTGGACAAAAAACCATCCTCTTTGGTAAAATAATTATAATAACAAAGCGCATCTCTGTAATCTGTCAATCCACCCAGATCTTTTTTATAAAAGCGAAAAAGTCCGTTAGTAGTGGCAATCCACATAAACCCTTTTTTGTCTTCTGCAAACGCCACAATGTTGGTAAGGTTGGCATTGTGGTCTATTGGCATCTTTATCATTTCATGTCCGGCCTTGTATTTGTACCAACCCTGGCCTAATGTACCAATCCAGACAGTGCCTTCGTTATCCATAGATACTGCCCGAATGTCAAAATACTTTGGCTTTGAAAGTAATACACGGGACTTACCGGTAGAAATATTAAGCAGGTGTATGGTAGTTCTTGATGCTACCAATAAAGTATCAGCCGTTAACTTGAAAACAAAAATCCGCCCTTTCTCCTTACGGGACACTATCAGTTCTCCCAGTTTTACAAAAGGTCCTTTTTTTCCAAGCAGTAACTTTAATATATGGCCGTTCCTGAATGCCAGGTAAGTGGTGTCCCCTTCATTGCAATATGAACCCAGGTCCTCTGAAATACCTTCAAGTTCTCCCAGTTTCTTCAGGTTGGTATCTCTGACTATTATTTTATTCAAACTCCAATTTAGATGAAGAATATAGCCGTTTGTTGTTCTGGGAACACACCACTCGCTTATCTCAACATCTTTGCTCACCGGATAAACGGCTCCCGTAATACTTAGTTTGCCAAAATTATTCAAAAGCAGTGAGTCGTTCAATACCTGTAGTGAAGGTATATAGCTATTGGTACCGATAGTACTAACATTGCTCCCCTTTACAACAGTCTGCGCTGTGGGATAAGTAATTGTAGTGAATTTTTTTTTTCTGTACAAATAAAAGCCATCATCCCCGGTACCTATCAGGAGCATATTATGCTGAGGCAGGTACAGGAAATTTGTTTTGTAGCCCATTCCAGCCTTATCAGTAAGTAATTCTGCATTCAATACTCCCGGAGCCTGTTCAGTAATAAGATACACGTTGCTGTTGTAATAAAAAAATACAGAGGTGTCTGTCTGCCTGAAGCTGCTGTTTTCCTTTTCCCTGCTGCTCATGGTTTTTATTAATGCCGGGAGGGTACCCTTCAATTTTTTTTGATACCGGCCATTGTAAATAGCACCAAGTCCCCGCCCCTGGTCAAATACATATAAACCTGATTTAAGTACAAAAAAATCTGTACTTGGTAAAGCAGATACGCCTGTTGGCCTGCATGCTGACTGACGATAATACATCAGCCGTTTATCATTCCCGGTAAAATAACCCTCATCCCCACTTTCGTTTACTGTCAGCAGCGTGTTTTCTTCAATAGCTTTCATAATGGCATACCCATACTGGCTGCCTGGTTGGTAAAATTTATTACCAGCCCTTGTAATACGCAGTCCCTGTATGGTTGTTTTTTCTTCGGCATATCCGTCTTTAATCTCCAGTACAGCGGATGCACCCTGTATTTTCGCCAGCAGCTTATTCTGAAAGAAGCCGATTTTTTCTATCCCAAAATCCGAAACAGTTTTACAGGCATTCCCCTCAAACCTCACCAGACAATTTTCCGTAGCTATCCAGGCAAAGCCATCTTCGCTGAAACCAAAGCCATTAATGGTATTTTGCGGCAGGCCATTCTCACTGTTATAATGCGCTGTCATTTCATAACTGCCAGATTGAGCATTTCCCGGCAGCCTGTTGGTAAAAATCAACAGAAGCAACAGCCCCCGGACCACTCTCCCTGTATTGTTATACAAGCACAACGCTCTCTTTACCCTTGCTTTAAAAAAATAATACTGACTTTTCAAAATGATCTCCATAGACTGTTTCTGTATAGTACCGCTTGCCTTTTGTATTTTTTTTATCCCATGCCGGCAGCGGTCTTATCCTTATTTACCGGCAGCAGGATGGTAACGGCTGTACCCACACCTTTTTCGCTATTTATAAAAAGCTTTCCTCCCATTTTTATAAGTAAATCCCTGATATACCGGTATCCCATACCCGAACGGGTATTAGCTGTTTGGTCGCCGCTTTCAGCCATCAGCCGGTTAATTTTCTCCTGTGTCATTCCCTTGCCGGTATCCTGTACTATTATCTGCATACTATTATCTTTTTCCCTGGCTGACAATATAATGTGTCCGCCTTGTGTATATTTAATCGCATTGTCCACCAGGTTTCGCAGCACTATCTGCAGCAGGTCGGCCTGCGTTACCACAGCAAGCGAATCATCGGCATTATGTGTAATAGTATTTTTATTTTCTTTTGCCAGCAGCTGATAATTAACACAAAGCTCTTCTAACAGGCGGGGCAGTTTAACAGTTGTGGGTCTCATTACAAATTCATCCTGCTGTGCACTCACCCAGGCAAACAGGTTTTGTGCATACTCAGACACTTCTTTCACACTCAGGTGCAATTCTTTCAACTGCTCACGGAAAAATTCAGGCACTTCGCCTTTTGATGCATTATAAATACTGCCTGTTATCTTGTTTAAATAATACAGGGGCGATCGCACATCATGCAACACCAGTGATGTTACCTGTGATTTGAAGCGGGCATTCTGTTTTACTTTTCTTTCTGATTGCCATAAATCTTCAGTGCGCTGTGCCACTTCCATTTCCAGCAGTTCTTTCTGCCGCTGTATTTTCTTATTCCTGCTTTGCAAAAAAATGGCCAGCATCAGCATTGCCAGTAAAATTAAAAATCCGTAAAACCACCAGGTCTGGTGCCAGAATGGCCGCACACTAAAATGAATGATTTTATAGGTGTATTGTGTACTCCCATAACCCCTCAGCATGCGTATAGTAAGTGTATATTCCCCATATCGAAGCCTGTTGAAATTAATTTGCCCATCTGCCCCTACTGGTGTCCAGCCGGATTCGCCACCGGATAGCCGGTATTCTAATTGCAGGTTGTATGGATGGCCAAGATAGTGAGTCGAGATTTTCATCGCCAGGTTATTAAAAGCCGGAGTAAGTACCAGTTTGTCAACTGCATTTATTTTTATATTATCCAGTGTAATATCACTAATGGAAATAGCTGTATCGGGCAACTCCAGCGGTACTTTAAGCGGGTCAAAAATGACAAGGCCTTTCATGCTTGGAAAAATAAATCTTCCATCATTCAACATCACCACTGCAGGATTGCAACCTCCATTAAATTCATTGGTAAGAAATCCATACTCCCTGGTAAAATAGTTGTAATAAATACCGGCCTCAGAATCACTTACAGCATCAAGGTCAGTTTTTAAAAACCGGAAGAGTCCGTTTCCTGTAGATATCCACATAAATCCATTTCTATCCTCGGCCACAGCATAAGAGAAAGAAAGGTTTTTGTTTCTGTCCAATGGCATTCGTTTTAGTCCGTCACGCTGCCTGTACCTGAAAAACCCGGTGCCATATACACTGATCCAGACAGTACCGCTTTTATCGACATATAAATTTGTAATTGCCATATCTGACAGTTCTTTTATTTGCCTTAGCCTTTTGGTTGTCAAACTCATTATATAAAGCCCCTTTCCCTTTGTACCTATCCACACTGAATCGCCGGACAGCTTGAGCATAGTACTTATTTCAATTGAACCAAGAGGTTTTATTTCCTCCAGCTTCCTGAATGGTGAACCGGAAGCAAGGAGCAGTTTCAATATCCTGCCATCTTTCTCGGCCAGGTAGGTAGTATCTCCATCATTGAAGAAGGAAGTGATACTGGTGTGAGGGACCGTTGTTTCCAAATTGGCCAGCTCCCGCATGGAAGTATCACGTACAATCAGCCCCGGCCTTTTATTTTCGCGGTTAATGAGATACCCTGCTGTGCTTTTAGGCAGGGCATTAGAAAAATCAATATATGCAGGAAAAATCCTTGTATCCCCGGAAAGACTAAGTATTGCTCTGCGAGTGAGCAGTAAAGAATCGCCAAGCCATTGTACTGAAAAGATTTTATTCAGGCTTTCATCTTTTACCGAAGCTTCCCCGGGTCGGTAAAACCGGCTGTTGAAATATTTCTTTCTAAAAAAATAAAACCCTTCTTTAGCAGCGGCAATCAGCAATATATTCTTTTCGGGCAGAAAAATAATCCTTCCTATCGATTCTTTATAAACCGTATTGGATAGCAACTCCACATCAATTACACCCGGGCTTCGCTCTATTACAAGAAAGAGTTTATTGAGGTAGTGAAAGAAAACATTTCCACCAGATTGAATAAATTCTGTGCTTTTTAATTTTTCCCAGGAAGTTATCGTTTTTAGTAACAGGGGAAGCGTTCCTTTTGCAACTATCACTGTATTTCCCCTGTCACTGCACTTCAGTATATTTTCGTCTCCGAGGGCATAAACGGTTGTATTGATTAAAAACACATATCCCAATATCTCTGCAGCACCAATATTCGCATTAATGCCTGTATATCTTTTCCCTTGCTGATTGAAGTAGAATATATCATTTGTTTCAGTCAGATAATAGCCTGTAAATCCGCTGCTGTCCAGCGCTATTACTTTGCCAGGCGGAATATAGTTACCCGATATGCTATTCAACCAGTGCTTTCTATACAGGTAATAGTTCTTGGTTACGGGATTGATATATAAACTATCGCCCCACAATCCGGATTTGTAGGGAACGATGGTATTCCCGTCTTTTATGATAAACGTATTGGAGTAAAATTCTTCTTCTGCCACCAGTCTGCCATTAATCCAGGCAACATTATATACTGCATCACCGCAATCTTCGCTTATATCGCTAAAGCGGAAGACCCTTAACCGGTGTCCATCAAAGCGGACAAGCCCTTTACGTGTTCCAATCCATATATAGCCACTTGTATCAGCAACCATGCTGGTTATTAAATTCTGGGGCATCCCTTTATCACTGGTGTAATGAAAGACCTCCTGATACAACGGGGACTGCGCTTCCGCTTTCTTTAAATAAAAGTTGGTAAAAAAAAGGAACAGCAGGCAACAGCACATAGCCCATTTCCTGCTTATGCAGAAGGGTATACGATCCGATGCCAGTTTTTTAACCTGTGTGAGAAGTAGAACTAAGCTTTGCAATGAGAAACTTTTCATAATGAACATCAGTTGCGAAAATCATTTTTATAAACTGGCTTGGGCCTCTAAAAAATCGAATAGAACCCTGTTACAGGCAATGTGGGTTTTGGCTTGGCATGCAACTCGGAAAAGTGAAAGGTTAGATAACTGGTTAAATAGTATCAGAAATAAAGGCAGTATAAATACGCTAGTGATAAGTCAATCATGTTTTGCCGGATACCTCTTAACGAATACAAAAGCTATCCCACAAAGACCACGAAGCACACAAAGCCTTTTCTTTGTGTCTTTGTAGGAAAATTGTTTGCGTCATATCAGACTTGACACGACACTAGTAAAAATACCGGCAAATGAACATATCGCTGGATATTTATTCCGAACTTCTTTTACAAATGTCTAAATTATATTCAATGATTTTGTAGAAAAAGCCAACACGTTTTTATAGAAAATAATGTACTACAAGTAGAAAAAAATTATTTAACCGTTTAGCTTGGTTACTATAATACAGACCTATTGCAAAGAGAAAGAGGAAGTCTTCTTTTATTTTGTGCCGGATAACGTTATAAAAACCTGACCAGCAAAATAGTTATACATCCGGTTTCCCCCTCCAAAAAATCGCCCTGTAAAACAGGAAGGATTATAAGTTATAAAAGGCTTCAATGTAGTTACTGACCCGCAATCCTTTCCAGTTTATGAAAAGAACGATAAAATATTAGTTGCAAACACTTAAGTGTGTTATCAATTACAGTACGTAAAATATTTCTGCTCTATATAAATCAGATTGTAACTGTATCCCGATAGCCTTGTAACTTATCTACGTTTTGCCACTTACTATTTTCAGGTAGCTTAAGGGTTTCGCAGATTTTGAGACAGACCAGCAAATCATTTCTTTTATTACTAACACTCGTTATTCATAATTAATCCAAAAGTATAAAAGGCTGGAGAAGCAGTGTATATCCGAAATCAAATTACTATCCGGGCTAAAAAAAATTCGACATAAATTGATTAACACTTTCTACAATCAAAAAATAAAGCATAGAGTAAATTTGTTGCATAGTTGAAAAACTTGGTCACAATACCCCGGTAATTCATGGTCCATAGTTATTAATGGGCGTATGATCCTGTTGGGTGTTGAAGAGAATAACCAGGTTATAGAGCAGGTGCCGAACCCACCCGCATACCATACAAACACTTCCAGTAAAAAGCAAGATCATTGAACTGCCGTATAAAAACCGGCAGCGCTGTTTAGTAAAAAATATACACAATAAGCAGACCTGACAGTAACCACTTATTATATAAATCTGCCTAAGCAAAACACATTTTAAAAAAGACTAGAATGAAAATAATTGAAAATATCAAACTCCTGCACCGGGCCAACAGGTATAAATATATGAATGATAAGGGTGGCATTGCTTATATCAATACCAATGTAAGCGAGGGACAGACCGTGATGGACATAGGCGCCAATAAAGCAGGGTACCTTTATTTTCTGTTGAAACAGATTGGCCATAAAGGAAAAGCTATAGCTTTTGAACCGCAGACGACCTTATTTCAATACATTACTAAGATAAAAAAAACGTTTAGCTGGAACAACCTTACAGTAGAACACCTTGTAATCTCGGACGAAGAAGGGGTCGCCATTCTTTATATTCCGGGTGAAAAAACCGGCAAAGACTGCCTGATGAGGTCCACCGTTATAAAACAAACATTAAATTCTGAATTTCTGAGCACAGAAGGGGTGAATTCTGAAACATTGGATACATATTGTGAAAGAAAGAAGATACGTCCGGATTTTATAAAAATTGATGTGGGAGGAAATGAATTAAAAGTACTGGAAGGAGGTATTGATACACTGAAATACTATAAACCGAAAATACTGGTGGAAATAGATGCCCGGCATATTGGTGAAATGATGGTGCTGGAAACATTCCAGTTTATGCAATGGATGAAATATAAAGGCAGTTTTATTAATGGATTAAAAAGGTTGCCACTGGACCAGTTCAACTTTAAAATACATCAGAATACTAATAATATGGATAAGTATTGTAACAATTTTATTTTTGAATAGTAAAAAAGGTGTCGCATAAAGGGGTGTTGCTTATTTTTTCTTTGCAGGGAGAATTACAGTTACAGTTGTACCTTCACCCTGCTTACTCGTTACATCCAGCCTTCCTTCCATTTTTTTCAGCAAATCTTTTATAAACCGGTAACCCATACCAGATCTCGAATCCACATTATTATCCCCTTCCTTACTCACTATCAATTCTATCCGGTCAGGTGCCATTCCCTTGCCGGTATCTGAGACAGTTATATATACATTGCCTCCTTTGGCTTCTGCGGAAAGCATGATCTTCCCATTCTTAGTAAATTTAATCGAATTATCAACCATGTTGCGGAGTATAATTTGTAAAAGATCTGCCTGTGTTACCACAGTAAGCTGCTCATCCGCATTATGGCCGATGGTATTATTATTTTGAGTGGCCAACAGGTAATAATTGCCGCATATCTCTTCAAACATATCGAAAAGTCTTACTGGCATAGCGTTCAGTTTAAAATCATCCTGCTGTGCATTTATCCAGGCAAAAAGAGTTTGCGCATACGCTGATATATCTTTTACGCTAAGGTGCAGGTCTTTTAACTGTTCCCGGAAGTTTTCCGGCACTTGCCCTTCAGAGGTATGATAAATGCTGCCTGTTATTTTATTCAGGTAGAATAATGGCGAACGCACATCATGCAGTACCAGCGATGTTACCTGCGATTTGAACCGGGCGTTTTGTTTTACTTTTTCTTCTGATTGTTTTAGATCTTCCGTGCGTTTTATTACTTCAGCCTCCAGCAATACCTGCTGCTTTTGTATGCTTCTTATCCGCTGTCTTACCAGTATAGTTACAATTCCAGCAACCAGTAATATAATCAGCGCCGAAAACCACCAGGCCTGGTACCAGAATCGCTCCACAGTGAATTTTATTTCTTTATACATAAATTCCCCGGAGCCGTAACCGCTCAATATCCGTATAGAAAGGGTATAGTCACCGTGAACGAGTCGGTTAAAACTGATCATGCCATCATCATTTAAGCGGGTCCATGTATCGCCTCCGCCGGAAAGCAGGTATTGTATCTGTAAATTATAATGATGCCCGTAATACGGGATGGATAACTTGAAGGAAAGATTGCTAAAGGAAGGCTTAAGTACGATATCTTCTGTGCTATTCAGGAATTTTCCATCCACGGTTATATCATCCGTAAGCAATATGGAATCTGGTATTTCCACCGGTATATCTTCCGGATGAAACAGGACAAGGCCATTGATAGAGGGGAATACAAATCTCCCGTCATTCATGCGCACTACAGAAGGACTGCAACCTCCATTAAATTCATTGGTCCGGAATCCGTATTCCTTAGTAAAATAATTATAATAAATATAATCAGTGTTCTTATTCACTTTATCCAGGTCGCTTTTCAGGAACCTGAATAACCCATTATTGGTGGACATCCATATATAGCCCTGTTTATCCTCAATAAATGCATGAACATTTGTTAAATTTTTCAACCGGTCCACAGGCATTTCTATTAAACCCCTGCCCTGTTCATACTTATACCAGCCCTTCCCGTAAGTACCGATCCATATTGTTCCTTTTGCATCTGCATACAGGGCCCGTACATCGAACCCTTTCAGTTCACTGATAGTCCTGTATTTCTTTGTACTAACATTCATTACAAAAAGCCCGCCATCCTTCGCTATCCATATTGAATCAGCAGTGCTTTTCAGCATACACCAATAATTTCCTTTTTCAGGTAAATTGAATTCTTCGAGTTTATGCACTCTTTCCTGCCCAAACAGAAATTTTCGGATGTGTCCTGTATCCATCAGGTATAAAGTATCTTTATCGTTGCAATAAGCCTGACCGATAGTGTTTTCATCCCGGTCTTCCAGGATGGTGATAAAACGCAGGTTACTGTCGGCCACCACAATACGGTTATCCTCACTTCTTCTGTAAAGCACATAGCCATTTGTGGTTTTAGGTAATATCCTGGAAAAATTGGTAATTTCATTTCTGCTGGTGGAGCCTGACGTATTTAAGATACCCCGGTCTGTCAGTAATGCATGGTCATTGAGCGGCTGCACTGCATAAAAAATATTCCAGGTCGCTCTTTTATTAGGAGCTGACCCGATGAGTTTTTGTACATCAAAATCGATGTCAAAAGCAAGTAATTGAAAATTTCTTTTCCGGAAAACATACAGACCTGTATTATGTGTACCAATCAACAGCAAATCTTTCTCTGGCAGGTAAAGCAATTCAGTCTTATTTGGTATGCCGGCCTTATCTGTAAGCAGCTCAGCGTCCACAACGCCCTCTTCCACCTCCGTGATATGGTATATCTTATTATCAACGACAAACAGAACCATACTGTCACGCTGAAAAAAAGTACAGCGCATTTTTTCTTCTGCGCTTAGCCTCTCTGATAAACGGGAGAAGGTCCCGTTTATTTTATTAAACAACTGTCCTTTTTGAAAGCCTATTAAAGACATCCTGTTATCAAACGTATAGAAGCAGGATTTAGTTTGAAATACATGTTTCATCATCACACCAACGTTATATGAAGGTATTATTAATACACGTACACCCGTATTTCGTTTATAACTCCCGTTGAAATAAGTAATAGTGGAATCATAATTGAAGAAATAACCCTCCTGCACTGTTGAATCATTATTATAAAGATGATAGATGTCTCCGATAGACTCTGAAAAAACCAGCGGCCATTTGTTCCTGGTGTGGCGATATATTTTTTCACTCGGGAAATAATCTAAATTCTTCGGCTTGGGAAGTATATGTATATTTTCTTCTTTTATAAGAACCTGCAAACCCTGTCTTCCCAAGCCATCGTCGAACACCAGTATGCTGTCTTCTCCAAATTTAGCCATACCTGCAATCCTGTTTCGGGCTAAGGGCAAGGGGGAAATATCAGATAACAAAAAGGTTTTCATATTTCGGCCATCAAACCTGGCAAGGCCCATTTGCGTACCCAGCCAGATAAAATTATTCTTATCTGTAAGTATCCCGGTTATTGAATTTTGGGGCAGGCCATTTTCGCTGTTGTAATGGGCAGATAATTCATAATAAGCAGGCTGTGCCCTGCCCTTATTAAATACAAATAAGGAGATAAACAGTAATAGCTTATGTGCTTGGCCCATTCTCAAGAATTACACTAAAGTTAGACAAATAAGTGTTTTATTCATGTCAGGTAAAGAAAATTGTGCCTGGCAAAAAATTTCTACACCCCATTTTCAACTGTATATTTCCTCCCCGCAGTGTTTTTTAAGAGGCTGTTCGCAGATCAGTTCACTTTGGGTAGTGTCCCAGTTTGAACCACATAGGTCATTGCAATCATAGAAATACACACATGGGTTATTCTATGTGTGTATTTCTATCTGAGATCTATGACATATTGTGGTTCAAAATTGCAAGAAAGGAAATTAAAAATTCAAACTGGGACACTACCTCACTTTGCAACGACCTTTAGATCAGGAAAAATTTCGTTATATCCATTACTTTTTGCAGGGATGCAGTCCCTGTTTTCCGTGCTGTTACCTGCTGTGGTAATTTGAATTTATTCTTCCCTGAATAAATTTCCGTTTTATTCCAAATAAGACGCTCCGCACTTATTTACTGCCGGTGATATCTGCAAACTGCTGAGAAATCACTCCCGGTAAAAATTTAATTATATGTATACTAAATAAGATTCTATATAAACTGATGAAGAATTTCTACAGTATCCCGGGTCAGTACACTCCAATTTTACAGCTAATCTTTATTAAGAGAAGGCATGCAATAAATCTTTACAGCCAGTTTCAAAGCAGGATGTAAACAGGTTTATCGTCCATTATTATCGCTCATTTATACTATATAAAAACAAGACTTCTGAACCTTGGTAAAAAAAGAAAATACTATGCATATCATTTTATGTTTTGAAATATACCGTACTATCACCGGGCTGAAAAGAAAGTACCACTATGTGAAGTGGTGGATATCTTATCGGCCCTGTAAATGAATATGATGCATGCTTACTGATACAAAGCGGCAACAATCACCCGAAAATCTTTTTCCCTGGTGGGTTATTGGAGTTGTTTTTCAATTGTTTGCGAATGCATTTCAGATGGCTGCACTAAATTTTTCCGGTGTAAAGATATGAAACACATACCCGCTGTTTGGGCCATGCGCCATCCTTTATTGGGGAATAAACGGCTTTATAATTATTAGTAATACCCTTCCTGCGGTTTGCCTGGTTAGAGCTTAGTTAGGTAAATTTTAATTTATTCTATTGCGTGTAAAAATATTTCTATAAAAGAAGAGCGATTATTTCTACCGCCCCTTCAATAGTTATTTTTCAGCTTTGCTATACGTATAAACAAGAACAAGTGTTTGCACTTGATACCCTGGATACTAAAAACACACCAATATTATATTTATTAACCAATACTCATTCTAAACTTCCTTGCCTAGCAAAGTTTCATATATGTCGCAATCAATTTCCACCAATAAAATTCTTTAACCTCTATTAATAAAATAAATTATGAAAACAATCTTACACTCCAAAAAAAGGGTCCGTACCCTGAAAAAAAAACCGGCACTCTTACAAGTCTGTCTGGTGCTTTTTAGTTTTGTAATTATCCACAAAGCACAAAGTCAAAACTGTACGGTAAACTCAGGTTTGAGCCAGCAGGTATGCACCACCACCGCCACACTCAATGGTAATATAAATGGTATTGCCGTGGGCAACCCTACCTGGACTTTTATTTCAGGTCCGGCCACACCGGTGATCGTAACACCGAACAGCCTTACCAGTAATGTTACCGGTATGACCCTGCCCGGTAATTACGTATTCCAGATTGCACAGGCCTGCCAGGCAGGCGGCACCGTAACACAACAGGTTACGATAATTGCCAACCCGCAACCCGCTTTCACAGCAGGTACCGGTTTTATCGAATGCGGAAATTATGGCTCTGTAAAAACCCTTTCCGCCACACTGCCTGCCGGATGGACAGGCAGGTGGAAGGTACTTGACGGTGTTTACGGAGGTGACAACACTTCCATTTTTATTTTTTCAGATATCACTTCTCCCACTTCCACTGTGCAATTGATTCCGGCAAGGCAGACATGCGGCAACCAGCATTGGATTTTTGTGTGGGAAGTAACCAGTCCCAACGGACTTTGCAAATACAGCAAAACTGTGACAGGAAAATGGAATCCCGATATATCCCTGCTGAATTATGAACTCGGAGGGCCTAATAAAATAAAATGCGGGAATGATAATATGCAATTCTCCCCCCTTCCGGGGTTCTGCGGTTTCTGGCAAATCTTTCATCAGGATTATGTGTTTACCGTAGTACCGATCAGTGTTCCTGCCGGATTCACCGGCACACTTTCTGTCTTCACCAATGGCAGCAATCAATTAGTAATTGGCGGAGCTTCTGTCCCGGGTACCTATGTAGTTACTGTTAACCTTACTTCTCCCTGCGGCAATAAAACGTTTGGGCCGCTAACCTTTGTAGTGTTGCCTGCCAGACCCACATCTTCCGGGGTCGCTTCGGTTGACGCTTTTTGCATCAAATCACCACCTGCCTCTTACACATATACCTTTACAGTTTCTGATTCCACCGTTATCAGTGCGATAGTGGAAATTTGGCGGCCCCCAGGTGCAGATCCTGTTATTGCAACTGAAACAGGCGCCGGCACCAACACCCGTACCATTACCATTACTCCCAATACTAACTGGAAACCAGGTGGCTACCGGATCATTTACGAACTCCGCAATGCAGTTGATACCACCCGCCTCTGTACAGCTTCCGGCTGGTTTCCCATACATATATTTGATTCGCTGGGCACAAGCCTGAAAGTGCAAAACTCCAATCATTGCATACCAGTGGGCAGTACCAGTATGAATGTAACGATTACTTTGCCTCCTAACCCGACTACTTATATAACAAACACTCCATTTCCCGGTGGAATCCAATGGCGACTTACTAAAATATCCGGCCCGGCAAGCGGGTCCGCTATTTATGTTACATCAAGTGCGCCGACCACCACGTTTATTGGCCTTACGGCAGGGCTGTACAAATATAAAATAGAAGCTCAGCCGGGAGCACTGGCTGATGAAATGGCCTGTAGCAACGGGCCTTTTGTAGACTCTTTTACTATAAATGTATATAATCCCGCAGGCGCTAATGCAGGCAGCAATCAAAATGTTCTTTGTGTCAATAATTTTGCACTGGCTGCCAATATTCCTACCAGCCCTTCTTTTGGCACCTGGAGCCAGGTATTGGGACCCACGCCTCTTACTTTTACTGATATTCATGACCCTAATGCCAGGGCCGGCAATCCGGGCATCACATTACCCGGTGATTATGTGTTTCGGTGGACCGTTACAGATCCCAACGGCGCCTGTGCCACAGTATCCAGTGATGTTACTATTAATTCACTTACCGTCTGTACACCGCTGCCTGTATCACTTCTTTCTTTTTCTGCACAAAAACTACAGGATAAAACATTCATACAATGGACAACAGTTACAGAACAATACTCCAAAGCTTTTGTAGTGGAGTGGAGCACTAACGGACAAAGCTGGCAAGCCCTTGGAACTGTGGCTGCTGCCGGCAATAGCAACATCCCGGTTAATTACAGCTTTGTACATAACACCCCGGTAAAGGGAATTAATTATTACAGGCTGAAGCAGGTTGACCTCGACAGCCGCCACACCTATTCCAGGATTGCTGCAGTACGATTTGACAACAGTGTGGTTGTGTCCATTTTTCCCAACCCGGTCAGGGATAATCTCTATCTGAATAATACAAAGCCAGGGGATTTAATAAAAATCATTGCGGGCGATGGAAAGGTGATGCTGAACAGGAAAGTGCTGGGTGAAAACGAAACAGTGGATATGAGCCACTATGCAAACGGCTTTTATATTCTTCATATTATTAACGGGGAAACCGGCATTAACTCCGCATTTAAAGTAACCAAACAATAAGTAAATGACTTAGACGCAGATTGTCTGACCTGTGAAAGAACCGGATAAGCCATCCCGATAGTAAAATACCGGAATGGCTTTTTTTAGTCAACATACTATTGATCAATGTATGACACAGGCAGGACGCTGAAAACATATTTATGAATCACATTTTGACGGGTTTTCAGAAACGATCCGGACATGATAAAATTTAAATACAGGAATCATATAAAAAAACTCACAATGATCTATACACAGGTTTAATGCATTCAATAGAAAAAATTCTACAAAACCTGTACAGGTTTTTTTACAACATATCCTGTTTATGATATTGACCTTTGTACTGTTAAAAACAATTACCCACCCGGGTTATTATTAGTAACACTTCCTTATCCTCTGAATTTATCCTGCTTATTATCCTTATCTATTGTATGACCTTGTCATTCTCAGTATGTTATTTCTATGAAAAGAACTGGCTGAAGAAAAGGAATATTAATCAATGAAATAGCAAGTTGTTTTGTATCCATATTATTCTGTAACCTTAAAATAAAAAAAATGAACACTACCTTTAGAAAACAGTCCTGTCCCCGTGACAAAAAAACTGTACCGCTTTCAATTACTTATCTCCTGTTTTTCAGCTTTATTTTTCTTAGCAAAGTGAAGGCACAAAACTGCACAGTGAATGCAGGTGTGCTGCAGCAGGTATGCGCCAGTACCGCCACTCTTAGTGGTAACACAAATGGCGTTACAGTTGGTAATCCCACCTGGACATTTGTATCAGGTCCTGCCACACCGGTAATTGCAAGTCCCAATACCCTGTCCACTCCTGTTACAGGCATGACAGTATCCGGAGATTATGTATTCCAGATTGCACAACCCTGTCAATTTGGTGGTACCGCCACACAAACGGTTACAGTTACAGTTTATCTCGAGCCAGTATATACTGCCGGAAGCGGTTTCGTTGTTTGCGGCAGCTATAATTCTTTTCAAAACCTTTCTGCCACCCTGCCTCCGGGATGGACAGGCAGATGGCGAGCCGAAGATTTAATTTCGAGGGTTGATGTTACTTCACATTTTATATTCTCCAATATTACTTCCCCTGCGAGTACTGTGCAACTGGCTTCCGGCTTCCAGAGCTGCGGCAATAATAGTTACACATTCGTTTGGGAAATTACCAGCCCCAACGGCGTTTGTAAATACAATAAATCGGTTAATGGTAAATGGAATCCGGATATCACACAGCTTGATTATGAACTTGGGCCCATAACAAGATGCGGGCCTGGATCTGTGACATTTAATCTTCTCCCCGGATCTTGTGGTTTTACCCTATCATATCACTCAGATTATAGTTTTACAGTAGTACCTGTAAGTGTTCCTGCGGGGTTCTCAGGTACACTTAGTGCAGGCGTTTTCAGCACTTCCGGACTGCGTGTCAGCGGTTTTACCATACCTGGCACTTACACATTCAATGTAAATCTCATTTCGCCCTGTGGCACTAAGTCATTCGGTCTTTTCACGGTTATTATACTGCCTCCGCCACCCACCACCCAAACTGCTGATGGAGGCAAATCTTTCTGCATCAAATCACCGCTTCCTTCTGTTTCATTCAATTATACACTGGCAGATGCTACCATAATCAGTACTCTGCAGCCTATAATCAGGCCGGCAGGCTCAGATCCCGTAGTTGTAAATGAAACGGGTTCGGGTACCACTTCCCGCACAATTACACTTATTCCCAATACCGGGTGGAAACCCGGCACTTACACAATAAATATTTCACTTCGTAATGCGGCTGATATAGCTGGTACCTGTACTAATACTGCTTCTTTTGAACTTTATGTATATGACTCATTGGGCTCAAGCCTGGTAATTCCTGTTTCGAATAATTGCCTGCCTACAGGCAGCACCAGTATGAGCGTGACAATACCTATGCCGCTAAATCCGGCGGCTTATTTAGGTACAAATTTTAACACACTTACATCCTGGGTTATCACAAAACTCTCCGGGCCTGCCAGTGGACCAAACTCTCTTGGCTCTCCTGCAAGAAGTGCAACTCTTTTTATTCCCAATCTTACAGCGGGTCAGTATAAGTATAAGATAGAATCTCCTGCAGGAAATCGCCTGGCTGATGAAATGGCCTGCAGTAACGGACCTTTTATTGATTCCTTTATTATAAACGTGTATAACCAGGCCGCTGCCAACGCAGGCACCAACCAAATTGTCCTTTGTATCAATAACCTGGCACTGGCAGCCAATATTCCTGCAAGTCCTTCATTTGGTACCTGGACGGTGATATCGGCTCCAGTTCCTGTGAGTTTTTCCAATGTTAATGATCCTAATGCCAGGCCGGTCACTTCCGGTACTGCACCAGCCGACAACTATACTTTCAGATGGACCGTTGCTGACCCAAATGGGGCCTGCGCTGTGGCATTCAGCAATGTCACCATTACTTCACTTACCGCCTGCGCCCCGCTGCCTGTAACAATTTTATCTTTTACTGCACAAAAACAAGGCACTGCCGCTTTGCTCAACTGGGCCACCGCCACTGAGCAAAACACCAAAGAGTTTGTAGTGGAATGGAGTACTAACGGACAAAACTGGCAGGCTATCGGTACAGTAGAGGCTGCAGGCAATAGTAACAGTGTGCTCCGGTACAGTTTTGTACATACCAGTCCGGTAAAAGGAACTAATTATTACAGGCTCAAACAGACTGATATAGATAGCCACTACAAGTACACGAAAGTAGTGGCGGTAAAGTTTGACAACAGTCTTACTGTAGCCATTATGCCAAACCCTGTTACCAATAATCTCTATATTAATAATATGCCAGCGGGCAGCCTGGTAAAACTTATGGCTGCTGATGGAAGAGTGCTGCTAAACAGGAAAGTAATAAGTGAAAACGAAACAGTGGATATGAGTCATTATGCCAAAGGTTTCTATCTGCTGAATGTTATCAACGAGGTGACTGGTGCTATGTCCACCTTTAAACTGGCGAAACAGTAATTCAACATCACGGGATTTCAGGCAATATGCCTGCACTATGATCGGCTGGAGCCACCTGAAAAGGGGTGGCTCCTTTTTTAACAATGGCCTGTCAAAAAGAATTCCTCTATATGCTGAACACAATTTTCAGGAAACTGGCAACACAATTATAATTATATACAATAACCAGTATTCTTAATAGAATAAACAGATTGGGTTTGTAAAACTTTTTTTACACGTATTATAGGCATCTTTCTACAAACAGCCTTTAAAAAATCATCGTTCTTTATGAAAGAATTAAGAAACACGTTGAACAATAAAACTGAAACTTATCAATACCCTCAACTAATTACAGGTATCATTACCTGCCTATGAAACCTCAGAACCGTCTTAAAAAGACGGTTCTTTCTTTTTAAAAAGATCCTGGTATAAAAAACGTAACGGGTTCATTCTTTTTTACAACACGGTGGGTATTCTGTCTGCTGCTGCTCAGGAGGTTTATACAGGTGTTTTCATTTCTCATAAAATACCAATGCGCGGAGAAAATGATGGTAAGTGCTAAGCGATTACACTAGTATTCTGCCTATCTTCGCACCCGCATTAAGGCTCTTGCTGTGTAGTGCTGCTCGTTATAATGCTGACCGGTAAACAGTTACGCCTTCATTTTTAATCAGTTTTTTTGAAGATTGCCGGTAATCCCCCAGCCCGGCAAAAATAAACCTGAGGGCTGAGGGCTGAAAAATCAGAAAACTGCCTGGTATAATTATTATCCAGGAGATATTTTTAGAAAAGTTTAACAGGCTAACCCTGCTTTTGAGAAAGTAAATTCCAGAACCCTGCGTTACTAAACAATCTTGGTTAATGGCTGCCTGTATGGCCCCTTATTTTTCGTGGGCGAAGGTCTGCAGGCTGTGTAAAAACGAAAAAATGAAGAAAAGATTCAAAGGGTTTTACCTGCTTGTTTCATCTGTGGTAATTGGCCTGTTACACCTGCCTTTTGCTTTTGCAAAATCGGCTACCGGCAATAAATTATTCTTTAGGCCCCCGGCAGATTCTACCACCACAAATACAATGGATTCTCTCCATTATTTACCATCGTTGAAATCTGTGTATGACAGCCTGCACCTGAACCTGAAAGGCATGAGCCAGGAAGCATTTGACTATGCAAAAAGGGGGTTGAACAGGCTGGTGGAAGAAGGAAAATTGCTGAACGACTCAATTATCTCCATCATTGATTTCAGCCTGCCGAGTAACCAAAAAAGATTATTCGTGCTGGACCTGAAAAACTACCGGGTGCTTTTCAATACCCTGGTAGCACATGGAAGAAATACCGGACGTGAATGGGCCCAATCATTTTCCAATCAGGGTGAATCATATAAAAGCAGTCCCGGTTTTTATATTACACGGGAAACGTATGAAGGCAAGAATGGCTATTCCCTGAAACTGGCTGGCATGGAAAGTGGGATCAATGATAATGCTTATGACCGTGGGATTGTAATACACGGCGCTGATTATGTATCAGCAGACCTGGCCAATGCACAGGGCTACATCGGGCGCAGCCAGGGTTGCCCGGCTGTACCACTGCAAGCTAACCGCCCTATTATTGATATCATCAAAAACGGAACCTGTCTTTTTATCTACCATCCTTCATATATTTCCCGGTCGCAAGTATTGCAATAGGCCACTATTGTTTATAATTACCCAGCATCTCCGTTTCCCAATCTTTATCTTTGAGTATTAATTAATTATTATGCTCAAGGTTGGTATTTTTGGTGTAGGTCACCTGGGGAAATTTCATTTGAATAACTGGAAAGAAATTGCCGGTGTGGAAATTGTGGGTTTTTATGACCCACATGATGATACAGCTAATGAGGTGTCCGACAAGTACCAGTTAGCCCGTTTCCTTGATGCCGATGCACTGATGGATGCCTGCGATGCCATTGATGTGGTGGCCCCCACTAATTACCATTTTGAATGGTGTGAGAAAGCTATTAAAAAAGGCAAACATGTTTTTGTAGAAAAGCCATTGGCCAATACCATGGCCGAAGCTCAGCAGTTAGTAAAACTGGCAAAGGAGTCGGGTATCAAAATCCAGGTGGGACATGTGGAACGGTTCAACCCTGCTTTCCTTGCTATTAAAGATATGGTGTTGAACCCTATGTTCATTGAAGTACACCGCCTGGCCCAATTTAACCCCCGTGGAACTGAAGTAAGTGTAATACTGGACCTGATGATCCATGATATTGATATTATTTTAAGTATTGTAAAAAGTGATGTAAAAACCATTTCTGCCAGTGGTGTGGGGGTAATGACGGAAACACCGGATATTGCCAACGTACGTATAGAATTTCACAATGGCTGTGTGGCCAACCTTACCAGCAGCCGCATCTCCATGAAAAAAATGCGTAAGATCAGGCTGTTTCAGAAAGATTCTTATATCGGTATTGATTTCCTGAATAAGAAGACAGAAGTTATTAAACTGAAAGAAGCCCATGATTCCAATGTTTTTGCATTTGATATAGAAACCCCGACGGGTAAAAAAACAATTGCCATGGCTAACCCGGTGGTACCCGAAGTGAATGCCATAAAAATGGAGCTCTCGGCATTTACTAATGCCATTTTGAATAATACCAAAACAGTAGTCTCTGAAATGGACGGGTTAATGGCCATGGATGTGGCACACCAGATATTAGAAAAAATTGGTAATAATATTATCAGCCGCTGATGAGCGCCGGTAAAAAAATATCGGTAGCCTGGTATGCTGTTATTGATTTCATTACCGCCTCTATAGCCTGGCTGTGTTTTTATTTGATGCGTAGTTATTTACAGCAGGGTACAGGCGCCTATCCTATCAGTTACCAATCGTGGTTTTATATTTTGCTGGCAGTACCAATAGGTTGGCTGGTACTGTACACCCTGGCAGGCACCTATAATCATTTATACAAAAAATCAAGATTTGCCGAATTCACCCTCACTTTCGTAAGCGCTCTGTTTGGCAGCATCATATTGTTTATAGTTTTTGTGTTTAATGACCCTTCCAAAAGCAATTCCTATTTCTATACGGCCTTTGGTTCCCTGCTGGCCTTACATTTTTTCTTCACCTTCCTGGGAAGATGGATATTTCTCAACATCGTAAAAAGACAGTTGCTGGGAGGCAAAGTATATTTCAACACGCTGATGGTTGGCAGCCAGGAAAATGCCACCCGCATTTATAAGGAAACAGAAAAAAACCTGCTGGATGGGGGTTACCGCTATGTAGGTTTTATAACGCCTGATGCAAATGGCAAATTGGATATCCATAAACTGATACCGAAGCTGGGCAGTTTTGATGAAATGGAAAAGATCATTGATGCACAAGATATAAAACTGGTGGTATTGGCTATCGAAAAAACAGAACAACCTTTACTGGAAAACATTATCAACCGGCTGAGTGAAAAAGATGTGGAAATAAAAATCCAGCCGAATACACTGGATATTTTAGCAGGTTCGGTAAAGACAAGCAGTGTAATGGGCGCAGCACTGATAGATCTGCAAACCGGGCTGATGCAGGAATGGCAGCAAAATATAAAACGGCTGATGGATATTGCTGTGGCCCTCTTTGGAACTATTTTGCTTAGTCCGCTGATGTTATACGCTGCATTGAGAGTCCGGTTTTCTTCCAAAGGCTCAGTGTTTTTTTTACAGGAAAGAATCGGATATAAAGGCAAGCCTTTTCAAATGTATAAATTCCGCTCCATGATTGATAAGGCCGAAACTGACGGCCCCGCCCTGTCTTCAGAGAATGATGCACGCATTACCAAATGGGGCAAAGTAATGCGCAAATGGAGAATTGATGAACTGCCGCAACTGCTGAATATTTTATTGGGAGAAATGAGCCTCGTAGGCCCCCGGCCTGAACGCCGCTATTACATAGATCAGATCATAGCCCGCAATCCTTATTACAAATACCTGCTGAAAATAAAACCCGGACTTACCAGCTGGGGCATGGTGCAGTTTGGCTATGCAGAAAATGTGGAAGAGATGGTGGAACGAAGTAAGTTTGATCTGCTGTATATTGAAAACATATCACTGGCCCTCGATTTTAAAATAATGTTACATACGCTGCGGATTATTTTTAAAGGGAAAGGAAAGTAGCCAGTCAGCAATTGCCAGTTAATCTTTACATTTGACAAACTCTATCCCCTTGAAGAAATTAATATTATTACTGACCACTTACTGTTTTCTGCTAACTGCCAACTGCCAATTGGGCTACTGGCAGCAACAGGTCAACTATGCTATTGACGTTTCACTGAACGATAAAGAACATACCCTTACCGCTTTTGAAAAAATAGAGTATACCAATAATTCCCCCGATACACTCAAGTTCATCTGGTTTCATTTATGGCCCAATGCCTATAAAAATGACAAAACCGCTTTTACCGACCAGGTACTTCAAAACGGCAGCACAGCTTTTTATTTTTCCGGCAAAGAAGACAAAGGTTATATCAACCGGCTTGACTTTAAAGTGAATAATATTACAGCGCAAACAGAAGATCATCCGCAACATATTGATATTATTAAGATCATTCTTCCTGTACCATTAGCCCCGGGGCAAAAAACAATCATCACCACACCCTTCCATGTAAAACTGCCCTTTAATTTTTCACGGGGCGGACATGACGGCCAGAGCTACCAGGTAACCCAGTGGTATCCCAAGCCGGCAGTATATGATAAAAAAGGATGGCACCCGATGACCTATCTTGACGAGGGCGAATTCTACAGTGAATTTGGCAGCTTTGATGTAAGCATCAGTCTGCCCAAAAATTATGTGGTGGCCGCCACCGGTGAATTACAAAATGCAGAAGAAAAAAAATGGTTACTATCAAGAGCCGATTATACATGGGAGCCAATCCGGCAAAGAGAAAAAAATACCACCGGCCAGTATAAAACAAGCTACCAGCTTTTTCCTGAATCATCCACAGAAAGTAAAACAGTACAATACAAACAAAATAATATTCATGACTTTGCATGGTTTGCCGATAAAAGATTTATTGTAAACCAGGATACCTGCCAACTCGCTTCAGGCAAAATAATTAATGTATACACTTATTATACCCCGCCCGAAAAAGGTATATGGAATAAAAGTGTGGGGTACAGTAAAGAAGCCATTCACCATTATTCATCACTGGTGGGTGAATACCCGTATTCAATTGTACAGGCGGTGCAGGGACCCAAAAGTTTTGGCGGCGGGATGGAGTATCCAACCATTACCGTTCTTTCACCCTCCAAAAGCAGCCTGGAATTACGAAACACTATTGTCCATGAAATAGGGCACAACTGGTTTTATGGCATACTGGCCAGCAATGAAAGGGAACATCCCTGGATGGATGAAGGCATTAATTCCCACTACGAAAATAAATACGAGCAACAAAAAGACCCGGCATATAATAACCGCAGTGAACAAAGTATTTTAGAATCTTTTATTGCAGAAAAGAGAGACCAGCCAATTGAAACACCATCTGAAGAATTTACCGGTGCTAATTATGGATTGATCGCCTATTATAAAACTTCACAGTGGATAGCCTGGCTGGAAAAATACATGGGTGCCGCCACTTTTAATACTGCCATGCAGGAATACTTCAGGCAATGGCAATTTAAACATCCGCAACCGGAAGATTTTAAAAAAGTATTGGAGGCTGTTAGTGGCAAAAATCTTGATTCGGCTTTTGCTCTATTGGAGAAGAAAGGGCCTCTTCCCGGTACTGCTAAAAAAGGAATAGCGCTACAGGGCCCGATGGGCATTGTCAATACTAAAAACTTAAATAAAAAAACTGCCATCACCGTATTGCCGACCATCGGGGCAAACAGTTACGATAAATTAATGGCCGGCATAATTATCACGAACATGCGGCTGCCTCCCAACCGTTTTCAATTTTTACTGACACCCCTGTATGCCACCGGCTCCCAATCATTTAACGGAATTGGTTTTGCAAATCTTTCTTTCTTTCCCGATCATATTTTCAGGAAAATAGACGCGGGTGTAAGCGCCTCCACTTTTACTGCCGATCAGTTTACTGACGGCGATAATAATAAAAATTATCTCCGTTTCAGTAAAATAGCACCTGGTCTGCGCCTGACACTTGCCCAAAAAAACCCCCGCAGCCAATTGCTGCGGTATATTCAATTCAAAACTTTTTTGATCAGTGAAGATGGACTCCGTTTCTTTCGTGATACTGTAATTACAGGCACTGATACCACTATCTCCAATAAGTACAGGACCATAAATGAAAACAGGACATTGAATCAATTGCAACTTGTTGTTCAAAATAACCGGGTCTTATATCCTTACCGGGGAGAGTTGAAGATTGAACAGGGAAAAGATTTTATCCGTACTGCTTTTACCGGCAACTATTTCTTCAATTACCCGAAAGAAGGCGGTCTTAATGTACGGCTCTTTGCCGGCAAGTTTTTTTACAGCAGTTCCAAAACGCTTTCTAAACAATTTGCCACCGACCGTTATCATTTGAATATGACGGGTGCCAATGGCTATGAGGATTATACCTACAGTGATTATTTTATCGGCCGCAATAAATTTCAAGGATTAGCCAGTCAGCAGATAATGGTTAGGGATGGAGGCTTTAAAGTAAGAACTGACCTGCTGGCTGATAAAGTGGGTAAAACGGATGACTGGCTGGTGGCCGCCAATTTCAGCACCTCCATTCCTTCGTCTGTAAATCCACTGAGCCTGCTGCCGGTTAAGATACCCATTAAACTATTTTTTGACCTGGGTACTTATGCAGATGCATGGAGACCCAATGCCACAGCCGACCGGTTTATTTTTGATGCCGGCATACATGTCTCTTTATTAAAAGAAACCGTGAATATCTATATCCCGCTTATGTACAGCAAAGTGTATAAAGACTACATTCAATCGGTGATAGAAAAGAAAGGACGGATATGGAAAACCATTTCTTTCTCGATTGATATTTCAAATTTCAGTTTCCGGAAGATTGACCGCAACCTGGATTTTTGATGAGTGAGCCATTCAACATACAATACGTCAAACACAGCGGCATTGATAAGATCAAATGGGACCAGTGTATTGATAAAGCCGGGAATTGTTTGATCTATGCCTGTTCTTTTTACCTGGATACAATGTGCCGGCACTGGGATGCACTGGTGCTGAATGATTACGAAATGGTAATGCCACTGACCTGGAATAATAAATATGGGGTCAGGTATCTGTACCAACCTTTTCTGACAGCCCAATTGGGGGTTTTTGGAAATAATATTTCAGAAAAAATGGTGGGTGAATTTATTCGGCTGGCCCGGCTTAACTTCCGTTATATTGATATTTCATTGAACCCTAAAAATACTTCCAGCGCTCTAAAGGAATTTTCTACCGGCAGAAGTAATTATGTGCTTGAGCTAAACAAACCTTACGAAACCATTTTTCAGCAGTATAATGAGAATATTCAGCGGAATATTAAAAAAGCTGCGCAATTGGGTTGCTACGCCCAAAAAAATATTGAAGTGGAAAAAGTAATTGAACTGGCGGTGCAGCAAATGAAAAGCCAGGGCAACAAGGGAGGTGAAAATGTGAACCGATTCAGAGAGTTATTTCAATACCTGCACCAAAAACAGATGGCCACCACTTATGGAATCATATCGGCAGATAATGAATTGCTGGCATCGGGTGTATTCTTTTTTTCACACAACAGGGCTTATTATATTTTAGTGGGAAACAATCCAAACAGTAAATCAACAGGTGCTTCCCATGCCCTTATTGATGCCTTTATAAAAGATAATGCCGGTAAAAATATACTACTTGACTTTGAAGGATCTGATATCCCGAGCCTGGCCCTTTTTTACAGGAGCTTTGGAGCCTCTCCTGAAATATACCCGGCATTGCGGATTAATGAACTGCCGTTTTATTTAAAATGGATGAAGAAATGAAGCCTGTTGTCAGAGCCCTGAAGTCTGACCTCCGGATTCCGGCCGCTGATCTTCGAGCACCTTCTCTGCCATAAACAAGTCCAGCGGCCTCGTAATTTTAATATTCGTTTCTTCGCCTTCCACCAATGATACTTTCATGCCATACGCTTCCACTACTGTGGCCTCGTCGGTAAATTTATCTTTGTAGTCTATCTGGAATGCCGGCAATAATATCTTACTGTGAAATGTTTGCGGCGTTTGTATGAGCATGACTTTATTCCTATCGCAGGCCGTATTGCCCTCTTCATTCAATAAGCGGATACTGTCCCTTGAAGGGATGGCAGGAATAGCAGTACCCGTTTCCACGGCCTGTGCATAACAACGATGGATAAGTACTTTCGACAATAGACAGCGAACACCGTCCTGTACAAATATCACTGACTCCTCTTCTACAAGGGCCAGGCCATTCTTTACAGATTGAAAACGGGTATCGCCACCGGCAGTAATACGGATACGGCTTTTATCGAAAAATGCATCAATGATCTCCTGTCCCATATCTGTATAGTCGATAGGGAGTACCAATATCGCCTGCAAATCATCATAAGCTTCCAAAAAGGCTTTGAGTGTGTAATACAATACGGGTTTGCCTTTGAGCAGGATAAACTGTTTGGGCAGGCTGCCTCCCATTCTTATTCCCGCACCGCCTGCTACTATTATGGCATATTTTTTCATCTGTATGGGATAAAATTATATTTTGCAAATATGAACAAAATTATGTCTGCCCGGTTGTTCGTGTTCATCTTTCTTTCCCGTTCAACAAAAATCGGTTCGGGAACTGAAGCAGAACATCTTTTCCTTAATGGAGATGAGGAATATCAGGCAGGCACACCTGGGTTGGCAGCTTTATTTTAACCAGGCTGCGCTTACCTGTGAGCAAGTTAAAAACAGTGGATTATTTATTTAAATATAAGGGCATATTAATAGATGAGAAAGCGTATACCGGTATTCAGATAAATTCAGCAACAGGCGCTGCAAATAAGTTACCGGTATACACAAAAAATCATTAACTAAACTTTGATATCCAAATTCGCTATTCACAACTGTGAATAAGTAACTTTAGGAAGTAACAATATTGATAAGTAATATTGAATCCTGCTACTGCGCAAAGGCTGCGTAGCACTAAGGGAGAGTAAGCTTCTGAAAATGGTCGGAAGACGCAAATTAATCCGGTACTGCTCTTCGCCGGCTTTATGAAATATGGTTCCCCATTGCATTTTTCGCAAAGGCAATAACCAATTAAAATTGAAGTGAATTGACAGACACTATCATCAACCTCGAAACCGTTAACCCTATTGAATTTTTTGGAGTAAACAACGGCAAGCTCGACATTCTCAAAAAAAAATTCCCTTTGCTTAAAATTCTTTCCCGTGGCACCCAGCTGAAACTGAGTGGCGCACCGGAACAGATTGAGACAGCCCGTGAAAAAATTTCCCTCATTGTTACTTACCTGGAAAGGAACGGACACATGAGCCAGAACTATTTTGAACAGGTGCTGGGTGGCGATGATGCCGAAATGATTGACCATTTCCGGGAAAAGAATCCCAATGAAGTATTGGTCTTTGGCCCCAACGGAAAATCTGTACGGGCCAGAACGGCCAACCAGAAAAAAATGGTGCAGGAATCTGAAAAGAATGATATCGTTTTTGCCATCGGGCCAGCCGGTACCGGTAAAACGTATACTGCTGTGGCGCTGGCGGTAAGGGCCTTAAAAAACAAACAGGTAAAAAAGATCATACTTACCCGGCCTGCTGTGGAAGCAGGAGAAAGCCTTGGTTTTTTGCCGGGCGACCTGAAAGAAAAAATTGATCCTTACCTGCGCCCCCTGTATGATGCACTGGATGATATGATACCTGCCGACAAGCTTGGATATTATATGACCACCCGCACTATTGAAATTGCACCACTGGCTTATATGCGGGGCCGTACACTCGATCATGCCTATATCATTCTTGATGAAGCACAGAATGCCACTGAACTGCAGTTAAAAATGTTTCTCACCAGGATAGGGGCCAATGCCAAAGCCATTATTACCGGCGACATGACGCAGGTGGACCTGCCAAGAAATCAACGCAGCGGTTTGCAAATGACCACCCGCATCTTACGGAATATTGAAGGCATAGCACATATTGAATTGGATGAAGAAGACGTAGTACGTCACCGCCTGGTAAAGGCCATCATCAAAGCATATAATAAAGAACATGAAAAGGAAGCAGAAGAGTTAGCCAACCGGCAAACCCCGCCTCTTATTAAAAAAGATAAGCCGGATTAAGAAGCTGTTTGAATTATTTGTTTAGAATGGATTATGGATGTTTTTGGGAGCGAAACCAGGCGAATTTTGCAGCCATAGTCTAAACGCCTAATGCGAAAAATTCAACGCAGTTGCAGCCCCAAAAATGCCATAAGACA
>JANOEQ010000099.1:0-80523 GCA_031441485.1 Chitinophagaceae bacterium | reverse complement strand
AATTTGTCGGATAGGTTGTCATACTAATTGGGTTTGTGATAATTCACAATTAGTATAATCTTCCGCATTTGGCAATGGCCTTTTTATTCACTTTTCCACACTTTTAAGCCTTTTTACTAAAATTTAGACAGCTTCTAAGGCAATTAATAAGATTATAGAAACCCAGAAATACAAGATCCAAGACGTTGAATTCGAATAGATACTTTCTTGTCAGGACTGCTCACAAAATATTTTAAGTTCTTATTAATGCAGAAGGCATTTTTTCAAATTCAAAAGTATGAGGAAATTACCTTAGCAGTTTCTTGTGCAAATCCTTTGCAAATTAAAAAGGGTTTCAAACCTTATCGTCTGAAATCCTTTACTGGTTTGCTCCCCCTGCTGGACTTGAACCAGCGACCCTCTGATTAACAGTCAGATGCTCTAACCAACTGAGCTAAGGAGGAGTATTTCATTAAATCCAAAAATTAAATCCCAAATTCCGGATGATTTTCAATTCGGGGAGCAAAAATAGGGATTTTAGCTTTTCAACAAGGTATTAACAATCAATTTTTACCGGAAAATATCCCAAAAAGCCCTCCGGTTTCCTCCTTTCCCACAAATACCCCGTCTTCCCGCAGTTCTACCGGCCAGTGTTTCAGGTAATATCCTTCACCGCTGGTATTCCGCCCGTTTTCCAGTGAAAATTTATACCGATGCAAGGGACACACTACCTGGCCAAGTGTATCAATATAGCCGTCTGCCAGCAAGCCACCTGCATGAGGGCATTTATACGCCACCGCAAATACATTTTCTTTATACCGGGCAATGCATATCTTTTTCCCATTCATATCTGCTATCGTCATATTATTAGCGCCGAAATCAAGTTCATTAATATGATCGGCAATCTTATGCCAGGAATATTTTTTTTCAGCCATAACGAAAGTTCATGTTAAGCAAACGATGTCGCTATATCATCTTATCCGGACCAGGTATCTTTTTACTAACTGGCTGTCCCTTGTTTTTTTATTAATGAATTTCAGGCTAAGTTGTGATACATTAAAATGGCTTATCACTTTTATTATTTCATATTTTGTGCCATTAGTATTCATTTGTCCCAGCTCTTCTTCATTAATATACCAGGTGCCGGATAGTGAAGGCCCGCTGGTGGGTACCGGATTTGAACCCCCATGTATCAGTGATCCATTGCTATAAAATTCATAAGCCGGCGTATACAGGCTTACATACACGACAGGTTGGCCGGGGTATTGCTTATTAGCAATAAAAGCTGCTTCCGAACTGGCCTGGTATTTTAATAAGTCAGGATAAAATAATTGATTGAAATAAAAATTCAGAAATAAAACGGCGATACCTGCCCTGCAAAATGCTGTCCATGTTTTATCCTGCTTATTCCAGCGGGGCAGCAATAACAATAGAATGAGCATCGCTGCCAGTAAAACTATGGACAGGTAAGACGATATGACAGGGGTATACAATACCTGTAGCAAAACAGGAACAGCAATTAATAAAACAGCAAAACCGGTTTGAATAATCCGGAAAACCCGCGCTGCCCTTTCCCCGATAGAATAAATATATTGGGCCGTCATCACCGCCAGCAGCGGGAAAATAATATTGGTATAATAAGGCAATTGAAAACGACTGATGGAAAATAATAAAACGGTTACAAGGCTCCCGGTTAGCGTATACCATTCCTGTGGGGTAGTCACTTCCTTTATAGTGCCTTTTCTTAGTTTCTGAAAAATGGCAGTGAACATAATGAGCGACCAGGGCAGAAAAGCCCATAACAAGGTATGGAGATAAAAAAAATGATCTTTCTTTTCCCGCAACATGCCGGTGTCAGCAATACGGCTCATTTGTCCCTCCCATAAAAAGAAACGGATACCCGACACCCCCGTTTTACCATGCACCATTTTTTCCGGATGATTGTCAAACTGGTACCAGAGACTGTACAATTCGGGGGTAATAAATAACATGATGAGTAATCCTGCCACCAGCCATTTCCAGTGAAACAATGCCCGCCAATCTTTTTTTATAAGCAGGTGCCCGGCAACGGCTGCTCCAATCAGGAATATAGAAAATGGTCCTTTCGTCATTATGGCGCAGCCGGTAAAAAAACAGGCAGCAATTAGATGCAACCCAATCTTTGCATTAACAGCTTTGGAAAAATGAAAGATAGCCGCAATGATAAGACCAGTCAGGTAAGGCTCTGCCCGCACATCATTATTAGAAATAAGTATATGCTCTGCCGTAAGCAAAATAAATGCAGCCCATAAGGCGATGGTCTTATTGTAATGTAGCAACGCAAAGCGGTAGGTGTACCATGCGCCCATCAACAGAAAAAGAATACCCGGCAGTTTATAAGCCCAGGTTGAAAACCCGAAGAGTTTAAATGAAGCAGCCGTAATCCAGAAAGGGAAATGCGGTTTGTCCAACCAATCCTTTCCCTGGAAAAACAATTCCCAATAATTGTTTCGAAGCACCATATTTTTGGATACAGAGGCATAGATACCTGCATCAGGTTCTATAAGTGTAACGAAAAGGCCACTGAAGTTGACCAGTACTGCCAGGCCGATCAGGCATAGCATCCATTTTTCAGATGGGGTTGCGGTTTTGAGTGGGTTAGCAGTCATCGCAGCTTGGTTTATTGGCTAAAGGTAACCGCAATTTTATTTTGCTTCGTTTAATACAAAAAATCCGTTTTGTAAGGATACCGTATCCTGTATAGCTCCCTTACTTTTTCCAGGATATTTTGCCGGAGCTGATCAATATTTTTTTTCTCTAATGCCGATACAAAAACGGCATTGTTATTGGTTTCATTATTCCAGCGGTCTCTCAGGTCTTCCAGTATTTCATGTTTGGTACTTTCTTCCAGCCATTCATCAAAGGTGTTTTTTTCATACAGGTCCATCTTATTGAATATTGTAAGCGTGGGTTTTTCAAACGCATCCAGCTCCTGCAATGTTTTATTCACCACACCCAATTGGTCTTCGTAAGCGGGGTGTGAAATGTCCACCACATGCAGTAAAATATCTGCTTCTCTTACTTCATCCAGGGTACTTTTAAAACTTTCCACCAAATGGTGAGGCAGCTTGCGGATAAAACCAACCGTATCGCTTAATAAAAATGGGGTGCTGTCAAAAACCACTTTGCCGGTAGTGGTGTCAAGCGTGGCAAACAATTTATTTTCTGCAAATACATCCCGCTTGCTTAGCAGGTTCATGATGGTGGATTTACCCACATTGGTATAACCTACCAGTGCCACCCGAATAAATTCACCCCGGTCTTTTCGTTGGGTAAAAGCCTGTTTGTCTATCTCGGCAAGTCTTTTGCGCAGCAGGGTTATCTTATCTCTTACAATACGTCTGTCTGTTTCTATTTCACTTTCACCGGGACCCCGGGTGCCAATACCACCGCCCAATCTTTCAAGGTGCTTCCACATCCCTCTCAGGCGGGGTAATATATATTGATATTGTGCCAGCTCTACCTGTGCTTTGGCCTGGGCGGTTTTGGCCCTTCGGGCAAAAATATCCAGTATCAGGTCACTGCGATCAATAACTTTTACCCCCAACGCTTTTTCCAGGTTATTGATTTGGGCACCGGTTAATTCATCATCAAAAATTACAATGCGGATATCTTTACCATTCACATAAGTATTTATTTCTTCCAGCTTACCCTTTCCTACAAAGGTTCTGCTGTCGGGATGGGGTAGCTTTTGTGTAAATCGTTTTACGGTAACTGCACCGGCTGTTTCGGCCAGAAAAGCGAGTTCATCCAGGTATTCCTGTACCTGTGTTTCGGTCTGATCTTTATGTACCATACCTACCAGTACGGCCCGTTCTTCTTTTTGTATTACGTTTTTCTTGTCAATCATAATAATAAAAATCCCTGTATTGGAGTACAGGCAAAGGTAAATGGTCATAGTGCAGCAGAAACTAAATAATTATTCAATGGCAGGTGCTGTAAAAAAAATTTCACGGTTTACTTCCGTGAAATCCTGAATAATTTAATCCTGATATTTATAAACCGCTCAATGTTATACCTATAGAATATGGTCTTACTTCGGGACCGGAACCATCTTTAAATAAGGTGGTAACCTGGTAGGCGCCATATAAAGTGAAATGACCGTATCCAAACCGGGCGGTGGCAGAAATCCTGTTTTTATTAAAAAATTGTTTACTGGCTTCTTTCAGTGTGTAATCAGTAAGGGTGGTGCCGGTTTTGCTTTGGAGTTTTGTATTCCGGGTATGTGCGTTAATCAATGTTCCCACTTTTACACCGATAGCAGCTTTAAATCCCTTGCCAGTCATAGGATCAGCGGAAAAACGGAGTTCTAAAGGGGCTTCCAGGTAAGAAGTGGCCAGTTTGGTCTTCTTATAGTTATTGGTATCAGACTGGTTGGTAAAGCGAATAGCAGGTGTATTATCTTTAATGCCCACATTTGTTTTGGTAAACGTAATATGATCACTGCCTATACCGGCGCCAATGCCAATACTCAGCTTTGGATTAGTTTTAAAAGGATAATCCAGCATAAAATACACGTTGATACTTTTTGAAAGGCCACTTTTGGTGATGGTATCAGGGATACCTGCCCATCCTGTGTAACCCAGCTGCAGTATGAAATGGTCATTAGCCCTGTTGGCAAGGTTAATCGTTTCTTTTTTCTTGGTTTTTTTCTCAGGGGCATCCTGTGCAGATAAGGAAAAAGCGATACTGGCAACAATGCAAAGTGATAAAATCTTCTTCATATAATTTTTAAGTAGTGGACAAATGTATTTTCATCCCGGTTAACAAAAGGTTAAAGAACCATTTGCGTATGAATAATAAATGCCCCGGCGAAAAACCCGGGGCATTAAAAGTGGACCCTGCAGGGAACGATCCTGCGACCCCCTGATTATGAGTCGTGCTATTATTGTGCCGACATGGTCTGGTTTATATTTAAACGGATGATTGTCAGTGTATTTACAACTTTATAAAACCACATTTCCTGTGCAAATTTTCCGTACCGTTAAAGAACTATAACTAACAGATAATGAACACAAACATAGTCATTTCTCTGGATACCCGCAGAGAAAAAAAGGACAAAACATACCCTCTTGTAATGCGGCTTGGGCACAATGAAAGAACCACCTCAATACCGATCGGGGTGAGTCTTTTAGAAAAGGATTGGGATAGTAAGAATGTGCAGCAATTAACAGAAAACGATTGCCTGCATAGAAAAATAAGCAGCAAACAGAAGATGATGTAGTGTAGTGGGTACACAAATGATGTGCAAAAAACTATCATCTTTTAAGTGTTTACACTTATTGTTTATTTAAAAATAATAAACCACTTTTATAATATAACCATTTATTCATGCTGCTTCGCTTAACCATACTGCTTGGTACTGTTATTTGTTCAGGTATATTAACTGCACAACAGGAGCAAGCAAAACCAAAAGAGAGCACTTCCACAGAAATTACAGCACTCCCTGCCAAATACTTAGACCAGGTATCTGCCAAAGCAGATAAGTACTACAAGCAAGTAGCTTCCAAAACAGAAAAGACTCTTGAAAAATTAGTAAAATGGGAGGATAAAATTAAGGGACTGCTTGAAAAGGTAAGCCCCGAAACTGTCACCCGCCTGTTTGGAAATAACCAGCTTACTTTCAAGACGCTGTTGCAACAATATAATGAGGGAAAAATTATTACTGATGGATATGTTGTTCAGTATAATGATTACAGGGATAAATTAAATAATACACTTAAATATGTAGAAGAGAAAAAAACTGAATTGAATAAAAAACTGATTACTCCATTAAATAATGCCCGACAAAAAGTTGCAGAGGTGGAAAAGCAAATAAAATCAACCGAAGCAATGGATCGAATAATAAAGGAAAGAAAAAAACAATTAATGCAACAGGCATTACAGTATATTGGCAAGAGTAAGTATCTACAAAAAATATCGAAAGAGTCTTATTATTATTTTGAAGCGGTAAAAAACTACAAAGAAATATTTGCTGATTCTAAAAAGGCTGAGGAGTTGGCAATAAAATTACTTAAAAAAATACCAGGCTTCAATGAGTTTATAGAGAAAAATTCTTTACTGGCATCTTTATTTGGCTCTCCCGGTGGAGGAGGAAATCCAAATGGGACAATTGGACTCTTACAATCCAGATTGTCTGTACAAATGACTGCTCAAACACAGTTAAGAGCAGCCGGGCCTAATCCACAACAAATTTTTCAGCAAGCAATGCAGACGGCAAGAGGGCAAATAAATGAATTAAAACAACAAATTGCCAAGTATGGAGGCGGGGGCAGTGATTTCGAAGTACCAGATTTTAAGCCTAATCAACAGAAGGCAAAAACCTTTTTCCAGAAAATTGAACTGTCGGCCAACATACAAAGTTCTAAACACAATAATTTTTTTCCAGTTAGCAGCGATATTGGTTTTTCGGCTGGTTATAAGCCAAACAATAAAATGATTGTTGGAATAGGCGGAGCATATAAAATTGGTTGGGGAAGTGGATTGAGTAATATACAGATTACCCACCAGGGTGTGGGTCTTCGTTCCTTTCTTGATTGGAAGCTAAAAGGAAATCTATTTATCTCAAGCGGTTATGAGCAGAATTATTTTGTTGAAATCAGGAGCATCGAACAACTCCGGGATTATTCATCATGGAAAAGCAGTGCCTTACTTGGAATAGCCAAAAAATATAATATCGGGAAAAAAAGAAAAGGCGAAATGAAGGTGCTTTACGATTTCTTTTCGCAAACTAAAGTTCCAAAAACAAGTGCTGTTTTATTTCGGGTAGGGTTCGGTTTATAGATTAAACATTTTAAAACACATAATGTATGCGTTCAAGATTAATTGGATTGCTGACTATTTTTCTATGCACGGGCGCAGTTGCCCAAGTGAATATGCAGGCCGGTTCTGCCGAGCAAAGTTTTCCGCTGATTAATTATACAGACGGAAAAGCTGGTTTATCATTTGGCGTAGGGCTTGCCTATTCCAGCGGAAACGGCCTTCAGGTAAGTGACATAGCTTCAGACGTGGGTACCGGGTGGAGCGTTGATGCCGGTGGCATAGTTATCAGGATTCAAAATGGAGAACCAGACGATCAGCAAGAATATTACAGTGATCGCACTTCGGCAGATAAGGATGATAGCTGGGGAGTTTATAATACTTTAAAGAACTATCCTAGTGGGTACATGTACAACACAAATGTGGGCAAAGGATGTAACGTTGGGCTGAATTATTACCCATCTTTCAAGCAACAGTCCGTTTATAAAGAACTAAATGTGGTTGCTTCTGATATGGAGCAGGATAAATTTCTTTTTCGGATGAATGGCCGCTCTGGTGTTTTTGTTATTGGCCGGGATATGAATGTTACAATGATTGGTGATTCAAAAGTAAAAGTAAATTTTTCAACCCAAAACATGACATCACAGGGTATCCGTACCACCATTAACCAGTTTGTTATTATTACTGAAGATGGGATGAAATATACTTTCAGTGAAAAAAGCCTTACACGTATCTGCCGCTATAAATATTCTGCCAGAAACAGCAGTGGAAACTGGATTGCACTTTCTGGTAATCCGGATGATGGACAATATGCTGTAAACCGTTTCTGGGGATATGAGCTGAGCATGGATGAACGGCCTTATGTAGTGAATTCATGGTTTTTATCAGAAATGGAAAATACCAATACAGGCAAAAAAGTGACTTATAATTATCAGAATATTTATAACAATGTTATTGCGTCAAAAATTATCAGCCATCAACGGGATTTAAATGAAAGCGGCCCCCGCTGTTGCAGCGATAACAAAAAGAAAAAAAACGGGGAAGACTGGTATAAGTATTTGTCTAATTCAGTTAACGCCACTAACTACTCATGGAATACTAGTCTGCTTGACCGCCTAAGAGCAGGTACAACTTCATTGATTTATAACCGGTCGGTAACAGAAACAAAAAGAATAAGCAGTATCAATCTTCCTAACAATGGTGTTATCAATTTCAGTTATGCCAGTATTGGCAGGGTTGATTTACCGGGAGAAAATGCTTTGGAACAAATCAATTATTCTCTGAATGGCAAACTTATCCGCTCTTATAAAATGACTTACGGTTATTTTTTTAAGACAACCATCCGGCCTTATGCTTCTTCATTCAATAGTTTTGAAAGTAAGTTTGCCCGTTTATGTCTTTTGAGTATTCAAAAGCAGGGAACAGGCGAGGATAATTCCTATGAACCTCCTTACAAGTTTGAATATTATACCGGGTCAACAAAATCTGTAGATGATTTTGTACCGGCCAGAAATTTCTTATCACAAGACCATTGGGGATATTATAACGGTTCGAATGGAGGGTTGTCGCTAAGTGAAGACCATGATTTTTTAAGCCAGGAAAGAGATGCTTATTTCAAAACAGTACTACCTAAACTTAAAAATGCAAAGTATGGCTATGCCAAAAATGGCTTATTGCGAACAGTAACCTACCCAACAGGAGGACGGGTTGAATATCATTATGACCAGAATAAACCTTCCCAAAATATCCTTCCTGCTGGGAATGAGCAATTAGCTGGCGGTGTATCCGTAACCAAGACAGTATTACATGACGGAGAAGATTATTCTAAGGACATCATTAAGGAATTTTTTTACAGAAATGCTGCCAATCAAAATTCCCGCTGGGGAGATGAAACACCAGTATATACCAATTTCAATATCTCAGAATATAATCTTAAATGCTTTAACGGAAAAAGCTACAAGTATCCAGGTTTATCCTATGCAGAAATGGCTACAAGTTTAGACTGGGGCAAAGTATTGGGTAAGGCTTTGCTCAGTGCTGCTATCGGGGCTGCCGTACAATATGGCATCGGCCAGTTGTTAATAGCCGTTGGAGCAAGTGCCGCCATTCCTTTTGTAAACATTGCGATTTTTGTTGCAAGTATTGTTAAGATTATTATTGACTGTACCAAGACCTACGCTTATTACCGCTTCATTTTAGGCAATACAAATAATATTTCCTCAAACCCGTTGACGGTATCATATTCCGCTGTGGAGGTGCGAAGTAATTCTCCAACCGGCTACAACGGGAAAACGGTTTTTGAGTTTACCGATTTGAGTAATTACCCGGCATTAGTCCCTAAACTGGAATGGCCTTATTCACAAAATCAGCGATTAGCAAGCTGGGCATATGGTCTTCCTAAAAAAGTTACGGTGTATGATAAGGATAACCGGCTAGTCAACGAATCAAGCAGTCTTTACAATTTCATTGTTTCCAAACTAAACAGTAATAATAACAACCTGAATTGTAAATGTGCTACCATCAATAAAGATGCTATCACATCTAAAGACTGGGAGCGACATGATAAAACCTGGTTTACCTGGGGCAATCACCGGTGGATGTGGCCAAGTCCTTATTACATAACCACGGGCCGTACAGACCTTGCGGCTACAATAGAAAGTGCTTATTCAAACGGTGTTATGTACACTTCTGATGTCGCATCTGTTATCACTGACCCGATGACACTTCTCCAAAAAGGAAAAATTGTTTGGAGAGAAGCAACTTCTATTGCCATACAGTTAAGCTATTTCCCGACAGACTTTAACATTCCGGGAAGTGCCCTTGCCAAACTCAAAGAAATTAATGCTATCCATACACCAGTTTCTACAGAAACATGGGTATTAAAATTTGGGCAGGGTGGGTTTGGTCTTGAAATGCTGAATTCAGTAATAACAGAATACAAACTTTACACTTTTGGAAGCAGGCAAGAAGTAAAACCCTGGAGGTCGTGGCAGTTAAAATCAAAGACGCCTGTACCATCCTCTGTAATTGGAGCACATAATCCTTCAGTATTAATAAGGGTTCCGTCACTATATAAATTGCAAAGCGAAATGGTGTATGATAACGATGGAAACCTGGTACAGACAAATTCTGATGATAATATAACCAGCTTTATTAATGATTATTCCGACCGTTATACAGTTGCATCAGTAGCAAACGCATCCGTGAATGATATTGCTTATACCAGTTTTGAATCTAATGGAAACGGAAGCTGGAACTTCAATACTTCGGCAATTCAAACAACAACGGGCATCACAGGGTATCAATCATTCCTGCTTAGCGGAGCGAATAACATTACCCGTACATCTTTGGATGCTGGAAAAACATATATCATTACTTATTGGGTTAAGAATGATTTTACAACGGCAGTTTCTGTGAACGGCCAGTCCGGCGAATTGCTCTTTGAAACTGGTGGCTGGAAACTTTACCGTCATGAATTATCCGGTACAACAACAGCAACGATTTCAGGAGGGGCAAGTATAGACGAAGTGAGGCTTTATCCCAAAGGCGCATTGATGAGTACCGTTACTTATAAAGAAGGTATTGGTAAAATAAATGATTGCGATGCCAACAACCGGCTTCTTTTCTATGAGTATGATGGACTGGGAAGGGTGTTAATGATAAGGGACCAGAATAAGAATGTCGTTAAAACATACGAGTACAATTACAAACAGTAACAATACTAGTGGTACAAAACCTGATAAATAAAGTATATGGTTTTAAATAAAATAGTTGCCATTCGGTTTTTTCTGCTGGCAATAACCGCTTCTCTGCTATCAGAAAATACATCTGCACAAACAGTGGCCACAGCTACTGAAAAAGCTAATGCCCGGTATGTAACAGCTGCAGTCATCCAGTCGTCAATTGAGCGAAGGGAAAATAATGATAGCAAATCATCAGACGATTTGGGCGGACAGGGTGGAAGCACTTTTAGCATCCATGGTCCAACCGTGGTGGACAGAATTAGCAAGCAGGGATATACAGTAGTGCCAAGGGCGCCACAAGGCTATTGGTGGTATGTAAGCTGCGGTACTGTAATGGAGTATTATGATGATCTTGTAGTTATATTGTTCAGTAACACCACCTGTAATACATCCGTTATTAAACTTTTTAGTGCTGGTGATACATTAAAAGCTTCACTTACTGTTACTATTGTTGGCGATCCTAACCCTCTTTCAGCAGGCCAGATACTAACCGGTAGCCAATCAGTACATACAGATGTAGTACCCGGAACATTGTCGGGGACACTGGCACAGGGTGGTAATTGCAGTAATAATTACCAGTACCAATGGCAATATTCTTATAATGATAATTTCTTTCAGGATATTGAGAATGCCACAACCGATTCACTGCCGTTTGAAGGCGGCATAGATAAAAATGTTTATTTCAGGCGCAGAGTTGCCTGCGGGGTGGACACACAATACACAGCTAGTGTTGCCGTATTCCTGATACCACCATTTAGTCCCGGTACAATAACTACAGGTAGCCAAACCATATTGATAAATACTGTGCCACCCGTAATTAACGCTACGGAAGCATATAGCGGCGACTGTTCAGCACATGGTTATCAGTGGCAGCAATCTGCGGATGGTTTAGCCTACACCAATATATCAGGTGCTACCAATATAAACCTTTCCTATCCCACACCGCTGACCGGGAATATTTATTTCCGAAGAATGGCGACTTGTAATGCAGAAAGCAAATTCACCAATAGTATTATTATAAGGGTGAAGCAAAGTACGGGAACTAACCCACCACTTGTTCACAACAGCATAGATAGTGTGTTACAGGCGTCGGGTATAAACATTGCGACACTATTTAATATTTATAATGATACCGTTGCCAATAACAGGCCTCCTTTTAATCCTTCTGCTGACAGTCTGGAAAATGCCCTCCGGGACAACCAGATGCTCTTTAATCTCAATAGCGGCATCAACAGTCTTACCACTGCTGAAATTGATACGCTATTATCAGGGCCATTGAATGATAATATTGAAGCGAGGCTGGCAGCCAGTACCAATGGTACAGTAGATGCTGATACGACTCCTGTATTTATTCCTTTTATTGATGATAACCTGATACAGTTATACCGATCCACAGGTAATTATGCAGCGTTGGATTCAATTGTTAGCGATATACCGGAAATTTCTTTTGAAGAAGCTTCTTCCCCAATAGAAATGTCGCTCAATGCACCGATACCGGAAGCACAACGAACCTACATTCCACAGATAAACACTCTTGGAATGAAGCAGAGTGCCGTAATTAACGGCTCCTGTGTCGTTGAGAGAAACCAGGTTGTCCATTATACCGGCTCATTCGGCTTTTCAACGAGTTCTACAAATCTGCAATGGATTGTCAAAGGCGGTACAATTATATCCCAGAATACCAATCCGGCTAATGGGCAACTTTTTGCAGATGTTCGTTGGGAAAGTTCAGCAGGTATTCCCTATATCGCACTGTTTGATGTTAACTCAAATCAGTATCGCATACTTCCCATCTATTTTTATTTTCTCAGATGCCGGGTTTATCCAGCAGTACAAACACTTTACTACGGGCAAACGCCAACCTTCCTGATAGGTACAAATTGTAATTTACAAAGTGGTGGCGTTAACACTCAATACCAATGGCAGGTATTGGATGTGTATGCCAATACAAACTGGACGGATATTTCAGGGGCAACAAGTATCCTGTATCAACCACCGGCTTTAGACCGTCCATGGCTGATGTATCGAAGGCTTTCAAAAGTTTATGATGCAGGAGGGAATCTGCTTGCGATTAACCCGACTTCGGCAGCAAGTATAAAAATGCATCAGCTCATTACTAATCAAATGTATGTTCCTTCGAGTAATGTTGAATATAACACAGTTCCAGCAGTAACAGTATTGCCGACAACTGGCGGCATGCTCGTTCAGCCTGGTGGGGTTTATTCTTATAGTTGGGAGGCATCTATTAATGGAGGTACCTGGCAGCAAATAGGTACCAGCGATGCCTTTCCAAGCTATCCTATCCGAGACAAGAATGTGATTATACGCCGGGTGGTTACCATTACCGGTGTACCTGCATCTGTTTATACATTGCCCGAAATATATTGGCGTTCTGTCTCAATACCTATTAAGTTTACCTACTATTACAAAACAGTAGATTTTGAAAATAGAAATTATATCCGGGAGAATGTTGTTCTTACCCGTGGTATTGACAAATGGGAAGATGCAGACCTATTGACTGCTGATAAGAAGGCGCAAACAACAACTTACCTTGATGGATTGAGCCGTCCGATACAAGTAGTAGGAAAAGGAACACATTATGATGAAACGGCTAACCAGTGGTATGACATGGTTAAGCCCATCACCTATGAGGCAGGTGGACGGGTAGATAAATCATTAATGGGTTATCCCACTATTGACAATTTTGGAAAATTCAAAACTAATGTTGCGACAGCACAACCAGCCTACTACCAAAGTAAATTCGGCGAAGGAAATGCTTTTGCAAAAGTGGAGTATGATAATAGTCCGCAAAATAGGGTTAAGAAATCATTTGCCCCCGGTGATAGTTGGGCTGGTAGTAATGTAGGGGTTTCCGGTGATGTGGAAGTGTATAACGCCGCCGCTGAAAAAGTAAGACTGTGGCGGACAGGGTACATTCCCGGACAGATACCTGTTTCAACTAGTTACTATAATAGCAATTCTCGGCTAATAAAAACCTGGGGACTTGATGAAAAGAATAAGAAGGTAATTTCCTATACTGATAAGTTGGGCAACGTAGTACTGAAAAAAGTACAATTGGCCGATGGAGCAGGATTAACAACCGAACATCAGGGCTGGCTCTGTACTTACTATGTATATGATGAATTTAATCAGCTTCGTTTTACCATTACGCCAAAAGCGGTGAAAGAAGCCGAAGCCAATAATTGGGTAATAACAACTGAAGTCGCTAATGAACTTTGTTTTTGGTACGACTATGATGACTTGGGCCGGGTTATAGCTAAAAAAGTTCCGGGTAAAGGCATTGAGTATATCGCTTATGACAGAAAGAACCGGCCAGTTTTTGCACAGGATGCAGGTATTACTTTATCGGAAGAGGGTAATGCATTACTTACAACACTCTATGATGAACTGAACCGCCCGGTAATGACCGGGATTGTCTACGGCAGAAAATTAACCGATCCGTGGGTACAAACCTTTGCTAATGCAGACCCTACAATTATTACAACTGTTAGCACAACATATGGAGGCGCCATCCGTATTCAGGGAAGTCCTCTCACTGCTGCTGAAATAAATGACCCCTCTACTTTCAAGCAATTAAGTTTTAACTATTACGATAATTACTCTTACACCGGCGTTAAATCTTTTGATGTTAACCACACCAACAATCTTGTTTATAAAAATATTAGCAGCACCGGTAATGTTGGTGACAATACCCAAACCAAACGTTTCTCAGGCATGGCTACCGGCGGTAAGACAAGGGTTCTTAATGGCAACCTGTCATCCCCCACTTTTATTACTTCATCTATTTTTTATGATGAAGAAGGAAGGGCTCTGCAAACGCAATCAGACAATATAAAAGGTGGTGTGGAAATTACTTCCACCCAATACCATTTTGACGGAAGAGTGCTAAGTACATCGCAAACACATAATGGAACCGGCACCGCTTTTACCAATTTCAACATATTGACCAAATTCAAATTTGATAGAATTGGCCGTGTAGTGGGTGTAGGCCAAAAAATAAATAGCAGCAGCCGCAGCTATGCTAACTCAGTAAATGTAACTACCACACAAGAAGATGCAGATGCCGGATATAAACTCATTTCGGGATTTAAGTATAATGAACTAAATCGTGTAGTAAAGAAAACAATAGCCCCTACGTATAATAGTAATCAGGGCTTGGAAACGATTGACTACAGCTACAATATGCGTGGCTGGCTTACCGGTATTAATAAAGATTATGCCCTTGGTGAATATAATAGCAGCCAATGGGAACACTTTTTTGGAATGTACCTTGGTTACGATAACCGGGATGGAAAATTTGCTGCTGCACAATACAACGGAAGTATAACCGGCGTAATATGGAAGAGCCAAGGCGATAATACACCCCGCAAATTTGACTATGAATATGATAATGCCGGACGGTTTACCAAGGCTAATTATAACCAGCGGGGCAGCAGCAGTGAAGGCTGGAATCGCACAAAGGTTGACTTCAGTACCAAAGACATTGTGTATGACGAAAACGGCAACCTGCAAAGTCTGACACAGATGGGCATAGTGCCAGGTGGTACTGTGCCGGTAATGGTTGATAACCTTACCTATCTCTATACCGCAAACGGAAAATCCAACAAACTAAGAAGTGTTACAGAACAGGCAACCGGAAGCTCCAACGGGAAATTGGGTGACTTTAAAGACGGAACTAATGCAGCCGGTACAGACGATTACAGCTATGATGCTAACGGAAGGCTGGTGCTGGATAATAATAAACGCATCAGCAACGTACAGTATAACTATCTCGATAAACCAGAACTGATAACGATTGCCCCACCATCAGGAGGAACAGGCGGTGGCACCATCCGTTATATTTATGCAGCCGGTGGTGGAAAAATGCAAAAGATTGTTACCGAAAATCCCTCTGCTGCCAATGGCAACCAACAACGAATAATAACTACCACCTATATAAGTGCATATGTGTATGAGCAGGTAACAGTAGGCGGTACGCCTCAACCCGAAGCACTGCAAATGATACATAACGGTGAAGGCCGTATCCGTATTATTACCCCTTACGATAATCCGGCTGATCCTGCCAACTTTATTGGCGGTGGTGTTCCATTGCCCGGAGGCAAGCAGGGTGTGTTTGATTACTTTATAAAAGATAACCTTGGTAATGTAAGGGCTACCATTACCGAAGAAATAAATAAAGCTGCCGGTGTGTGTACCATGGAGGATGCCAATCCTACTATTAAGCAAAACGAAGAAGCCACTTTTGGAAACCCCGGTGCAAATAATGAGGTAAACGGAACGAGATTAGCCGTTCCACCGGGATGGGCCAGCAACCAATCACCCAATAACAGCAACCAGAAAGTAAGCAAACTACAGGCAACAGGTGGGGTGGCTAAAGTAGGCCCCAATGCTTTTTTAAAGGTAATGGCCGGTGATAAGATAAGGGCTAAAACCGATTACTATTATGCAACCGACCCGGGTGGAAGTGGTAATACAACCACAAGCATCAATGCGTTAGTCAATAGTTTTGGAGCAGCTATGGCTGGTGGACGTACAGCCACTGTTACCCACGGAAACGAGGCGGTGATTGCCGGAAACTTGAATGCAAATCCCGGGCTGGCAGATATGTTCAATAACCCGCCTGCCACCAGCAACCCCAATGCACCAAGGGCATATCTTAACTATATCTTTTTTGATGAACAGTTTAACTTTGTAAAAGAAGCATCCGGTTTTAAAAGAGTAACACAGAGCGGTGATGGTGCAGCCCCGATAGTAATAGATGAAATAAAAGCAACTAAGAACGGGTATGTATATGTCTATCTGAGTAATGAAAGCAACGAACCGGTATATTTTGACAACTTTAGTGTAAGCCACGAACGGGGCAGGCTGATAGCCGAAGACCATTACTATGCGTATGGCCTGAGGATAGCTAGTATCAGCAGCAAGAGTATCAGTAGTTCTTTGAATCCTAAGATGCCGAACTACGGCTATCAGGGCAGCTTTAGTGAGGAGGTAAGTGAATTTGAATTGAACTATAATGAATTTGAACTGCGAACATACGACCCGCAAATAGGAAGATGGACAACTGCTGACCCTTACGATGAGTTTGCATCTCCTTACATAGGTATGGGTACCGACCCGGTAAACCTTGTTGACCCGAATGGCGGCAGTGTTTGGGGAAGTATTATGAGTTTCTTTGGAGGCGGGGTATCAGGCAGTACAGCAAGTGCATTGGCGCAAGTGGCTTGCCCAGGAGTAAGTGCCGGTTTTACCGCGGCAGCCAGTACTCTTGTTACGGTCATAAGAATGGCTTCTGTAAGCCTTACTGTAGGTGGTGCTACTTATTCTCACTTTGCAGGGAAGATGATGAGCGGTCATATGAGTGCAATGCAGGGTTCTGCTGGAACAACATCTGGTCAAAGTAGTGGAGCTGAAAGTGGTGGTGGTGTGAGTGAGCCGGGGAATGGTATTGTCGAAAATAATAATAATAGATTGTCTGCTACGGCTGGTGCAAATAGTCCTATTAATTCTTCTTCTAAAGATGATATTTTAGACACAGCTCATGATGCACTTAGAGATTGGTGGAAAGACTTAAATAATGATTATGTTCCTGAGCATAGAACCTACATTATTTGGGAAGCACTTTGGGAAGCAAGAGAAATGCTTAATAAAAGATTAAATCAAACTGATGTGGAATCAAGTAATGATTTTATCACAATGTTTGGTACTGATGACCCCTCTTCGAGAAAGCTAATCCGAGATCGAATGGAAAGGGTAAAAAAAGTTATTGATAATTTTTTAGAAGGGAATAATTACAAAAGACAATTTTTTTCTACTGATGACGACTCTTATGCTCATGTGTATGCGAACGATCCTGATCTAGAAATTTATTTGGATCAATATTTTTGGACTGGAGTTCCTAAGCCAGGAAAAGAAGGATTTATTCCAGTAACAGGTAGAGACAGTAGGGCTGGCGTAATTATACATGAGATATCTCATTTTAAATGGATTGGGGGAACAAATGATGTTAGTTATAATTTGTATAATAATGGTAAAGTTAAAGTTTATGGATTACCTAGATGTAAGTTACTAGCGATAAAAAACTACAAAAAGGCATTAATTAATGCTGATAATTTTGAATATTATATAGAAGGTGGGCCTTATTAAATTATTTAATTATTAATAGTATGCTTATACATAGAATAAAATTAATTGCTAGTGTTTTGCTTTTTTTTGTAAGCTCCTGTAATTCTCAAGTACAAGATAAAATGAAAACCAAGAAGGGAATATCCAGCACTATTGATATAGACGCACCATTAATAAAAATAAATTTATTAGTTAAAGCCTTTTCGAAGGATAGCATAGAAGTGGAATCAAAATTTACAAATACTTCTAGCGATTCTTTTTGCTTATATAAAAATTTATTACCAGGCGTAAATATAACTGAAGATGTGTTTTCAATTTTATCTAAAAAAAGTATGGAGTATGTAAACTACACAGGTGAAAAAAATGAAAATTATTTCAATGGGAGTTCATCAGAAATAATATTAGTGGAACCAGAAGAAGATACTACTAATGTTTTGGTTATTGGTCCCGGAGAGTCTATAAGTTTTTTTTCTAATGTTGCTAAGTTTTATTCTTTTAGTCAGTTAGTTAGAAAAGGGGATAAAGAATTTTCGATTATTTATGCAATTCCTATGCCATTTATTGAGAAAGGTAAACATGTCTGGAAAGAAGATATTACTGGTGTTAAAAAGCCTGTTTATTACTTCATTCAGTCAGATAGAGTATTTTTTAATATTAAATAAAAGAGGTAATTTTTCATTTACTGCCAAGGCAAGCAAAGCCAACTCGGCGTAAATAATTATAACACCTAACTTAATACGATAATCGTAATTAGTAATCGAAATGAAAGTGAAGTTTTGCAAACTATCTATTAAATTAGGCTCATTGTTCACATTGCTTTTTATCATTCAAATAGATGCTTTCGCTCAATACTATGATGGAGAAAATCCACTACCTGATTTTTCAGTCGGTTTAAAAGTAGTAGCCGGAGATTTTGAGTATGGTTCCCGTTATTTGGAAACAACAGGTTTTACTCCTGGCTTTCAGCCCATGGTACATTATGATTTGCCAGTTAAGTTATTTACTATACGGGGTAATCCTTCTTACATTAACCTTACCGCTTCTACAGGCTTATTATACATTCCGGTAAAAACGAAAAATTATGAATTTACTGACCCTTATACGGGTGAGATGACTGCTTATTCAACTAAGAGCCCTTTATACTTGCCATTTTATTTCGGGTTTTATAGCCCCGGAACATTTGGCTTAGGTGTAGAAGCGTTTTATGCGAAGGGATTGAACGGAATAAGCGATATATGGGGTGGAAAATTGGTTGGCTTGTCTTATAACCATAGTAAATTCCGAATTAACGCTGCTTATGAAGCAGCCGTGCCTGTAAAGTTTAAACCCGATAATCTTATTTATTTCTTTTCCCTAAATTTTTTGTGGAAGTTGAAAAACAACGAAGATTATTAGAAGCCAGATATTAATTTTACTGAACATCATAATATATGCAAAGATTATTCGCTGTTTTTCTTCTACTGAATGTTTCAACCGTCTTTTCCCAAGATAGAAATTATCGTCTTTCATTATCTGCCGGTGGCAGTGGTTCCCTTTTCTTTAAAGATGTAAAGCAGCCGGGCATTACCGGAAGGCTATGGCTGGAGACGTTGATTGATAGAGACGAGGCAAGGTCGCTATGGTTTGCGTTAGAGCATACCCAAATGAGGGCTGCTAATCCTGTAACAGAGCAATGGGAGCCAACTGGGCCCATTACTATAACAAAAACTTTTCACCCGTCCAGTATTACTACTTTAACTTTTGGCGCAAGAAAGTGGAAGGATAGTGATATTATTTATGGTTTAGGTGTTGGGCTAGGTATTTATAAACAGGGTTATCCGTTTTTCACCTACTCCGAAGAATTGCTAAATTATCAGCAATACCAGAAAGCAGTAAATGGCTGGGGTTGGGCTAATACAGGTGTTATAGGCTACAAACCTGGTAATTTTGAAATTACGCTTAACTTTCACAGTGTATGGGATATGTTTCATACCACTAATCTGGGAGATGAATATGACCGGGCAAGAAGTACTTTTGTACTGGCAGGTGGACTTTCTATTGGCTTTTCATTTTAACAAAAATTATTTTAGTAATGAGTAAAGTAATTTATCGTTGTTTCATTCTTTTATTTCTAATTTTTGGCTTAACATCTGTTGTTTCTGCGCAACAGGTTTCTAGATTGCATATAGTTACCGAAAAGACAAACAAACTACCAGGCTTTGCAAAATTTCATTTTACCATCAATGGTCAACCGTATATTTTAAAGGCGGGTGAGTGCTTAGAAAAAACAGTTCAAACAAGTAAAATTGATATTATTGTAGAAGATAAAAGATGGGTAAAGCAAAAAACGGAAGACCTGCATGTGCCAGCAGAGGCCGACTTGTATATTTGGGTATATTTAAAAAGCCGGGGAGGATTAAAAGAACCTTTTTATGCAGCAGAAATTATCTGCAAAAGCTGCTTTGATGAAAGAAAGTCTCGTTGTAAGAAAACTATAACAGATTAGTAATAAGCAATTCAAAAAAGCATACAATGAAGTGGATTTTTTGTTTAATCGTTATTAGTATTATTTCCTGCAAAGGCAAGGACCAACCAGCATATAAAGCCCCTGAGTTTATACAGTTTCGGCTTAAACCAGAGATTGATAAAATATACAGTTATCAACTGCTGAATGAATCCGAAATGGAGCAAGAGGTGAATGACGAAACTTTTGATAATAATAGTAAACTGGAAATGGATGTAGATTATACCTTTTCAAACGATTCAGCCTCGTTGCTCCGATTAAAGATGCAGTACAAAAAATTTACACTTTCCATGAAAATGATGGAGCAGGAAAAAGAATTAGATGCAAGTACTGCTGCAACTTCATTTGAGCCATCCGACAAAATGTTTGCTGCCTTTCACAATGCAGAAGTAATAGCTACGGTTGACAGCTTTGGTACCGCCAGTTCCTTTTCAGGGGTAGAGGCGATTAAAAGTAAGATGAATGAATATGCCGGTTCTGATGAAGAAGCAAAGCAAATGCTCAATGGCTCTATCAGGCAATACGTAAGTGATGCTTTTTTTAAACAATCTATCGAAGCGAGTTTCAAGGCTATTACAGAGAAGAAACTCAGGGTTGGTGATACTATTATGGTTTCTACACCTGTGGGCGGGGAGTTAAATATTACGATTTCGGCAGTTTATAAACTTGAATCAATAAAGAACAGTATTGCCAATATTTCTACAACGGCAACGATTGATATTAAAGACCAAGCCATCACCATAGAAAAGACTAACCTTACAGCCAATATCACCGGCAAACAAACCGGAGTTGTTAAAATAAATATTCACTCAGGGCTTTTAGAAGAATCAAAAAGTGAGTTGAATCTAAAGGGGGTTATGCAGGTAGTGGGGCGAGAAATTCCTTTCAAGATGAAAGCAAAGAATACGGTTATGTTAAAATAGAATATTATTCTTTCAAACCACGGGTAAAAGGCCTCGGTCTCCCTCCCTTGCCAACAAAAACACAAGCCAGCTAAAGGGTAGCATCCGCCAACCGGCGGAAGCTACCCTTTTTGCTACATGGGCCTTCCCACGGCTTCGCCTGGGAAAGCGCCTATTCGCAAACCGCTGTCATGGTTTTTGGCTGCGGTTAGTCGCCTTTGTCCACTGCTTATAAAACTGTATGCACTATTCGCTTTGCTCATACAGCATACAGTTTCCGCAGTTCCTCATTACCTCCCCACCGCTGGCGGCAATCAAAAAAGTATGCAAAACACAGAGCGTAGCTTATATTTTTTGCTGCCTTGCGGTGGGAGCGCCACCTGCTGGCGTTTACCGTCGCTGGCCACAATAAGCAGGAAATTGGGAGGCTGGCACCTGGCCTACCCTTATTGACATGCCACGCCTCCCAAGCCACACATGTGCTACGCCTTTATATTTTCAATACCACCGGCGCAGCCCCGGTAAACGCATGGCGCAGGACGGTGGCGCAGAAATGATAAATTTCCTCAATAAATGATTGATAATCCGAAACTTAGTTTGTTTTTTTAGTAAATTGAGATAAACTAAGATTATATATGTGGTCAGATAATGAAACATCAGAGGATTTACTTGGATTTAAAGTCCATGCTGATTTACTTATTGATGTAATAAACGATGAGAAAGTACTGCCAGTAACAATTGGTGTATTTGGAGATTGGGGCAGTGGGAAATCTAGTGTTCTCAAAATTATCTATGATGAGCTTTCAGGTAAGGATGGTGACTTGAAAGACAACACCCTCGTTTTATATTTCAATGGATGGGTCTTTGAAGGATACGATGATGCGAAAGCAGCATTACTCGAGTCTATAATTGAAAAATTTGAAAAACATAAAACTATTGGTAATAAAATAAAGGATAGTGCATCGAAACTTCTAAAATCTGTGAAATGGATGAGAATGCTGGGATTAGGATTTAAAAAAGTTGTATTGCCAACAGCCGCGGCTTATTTCACCGGAGGCTTATCGTTTATTCCTTTTCTTGCAAAGGAGTTTTCTCAAATTGATAAAAAGGATATTGCTGAAAAACTATCCGGAGAAAAAGCAGAGGACTTTTTAAAGGAAATAATTAAAAAAGATGACAGCGAAACAAATACTCTGGTCAGGGAATTTAGAGATGACTTCAAAGAACTGATTGACAAATCAGAAGTTAAGAAACTTGTAGTTATAATTGATGATTTAGATAGGTGTACTTATGAAAGAATTATTGAAAACCTTGAAGCAATAAAACTTTTTTTAAACGTCGACAAAACAGCTTTTTTTATTGGGGCAGATCCCCGTATTGTTCGCCATGCGATTGAGTATAGATATAAGAGGGAAAGCAAACCTGATGAGGAGTCAAATGATCGGATAATTGACGACTACTTAGAAAAATTAATTCAGATACCCTATTTTTTGCCCAAATTATCTGAGCCTGAGGTTGAAACCTATTTATCTATGCTTATTTGTAAAAAAGAATTATCTGAAGAAAGCTTCAGTAAGATACTTAACGCATTTTACACTTACAAAGAAAAAGACCGTTATAGTGCTTTTGGTATTTCTAATTTGCAAGGCATCATAGACCAGGTTGAGATTGAAGCAATTAAAAGAAATATTATTACGATACCAGCGTTAGTCCCACTAATTGCACAAAGCCTGTATGGAAACCCGCGTCAAATTAAGCGGTTTCTCAATACTTATACCTTACGCAAAAGACTGGCTAACGTTGCAGCATTAAAAGATTTTAACGATACTGTTTTAGCTAAATTGATGATTCTTGAGTATACAGAACTTAGCCTTTTTAAAAAACTATTCAACTGGCAAAGCTCACAAAAAGGATCCCCTTCTCAAATTGGTGAACTGGAAGATATTTGCCATGAAAGAACCTTTACGGATTTGAAAACTGAAATTGACAGTAGGGGCCATAAAGATTGGCATAAAGAAAAAGTAATTAAGTGGCTTAATGCTGAGCCTAAACTTAAGGGCATTGATCTTAGAGATTATTTTTGGATTTCAAGGGATAAGATCTCGACATCGATATCAGGATCAAGTTTGGTTTCACCAATAGTAAAAGCTATATATAAGGAGCTGGAAAACGAATTACCAGCTACGCTTTCTAAAAAAATCATAGGTGACAAAATAGCTCCCCTTAATGAATATGAAAGGGTCTCTTTCCTTGAATTACTCAGTCAGATGATAAAAAAGAACCCGAAAACAAAAAGACTTTATGACCTTTTTAATTTCCTGATTGACGAAAATATTTCTGATGCTGCTGCCTATTATAAGGAATCATTAAAATCTATAAGTGTTGAAGATGTAGAACCGGGTGTTGCGGTTGCTCTTAGACAATACAGTTCTCATGCAGATATTGGAGTTTTTTTGAATGAGTATTTTAAGGATAGTAACTCTCCAGGTGCCAAGGCTTATAAATTAAAAAACCGATAATGGGAACCTCAAAATCATTTTCAAGTTTAACCAAAAAAATGCCAAATTGGCCATCCTTCAGTAGTACTGTAACAAGGAGTTGTGATGGATCTCAGCTTTCCAAAGAAAAAGCCTCTGAGATTTTAAAAGGGTATGTTACAGCAATAGGAGGTGCTACAACTGCAGGTAGGGGGAGTTCAACTGTAGCTGGAAAGAGTGGAATTAGAACTGTGATAAAACTAGGTGGCTTTTTTGGAGCTTTTATCGGGTCAGGGGGTAAGATTCGTGAAGCATTAAAATCAACAGGACTTTCTGATTTTGAGGATAAATCAGTTTCAGAAATTATTAATCACCTTATTGAGTATAGTGCAGGCCCTTCTTCTACGATTGATGACAAAGCAGCCAAGGAGGCTTCCCGGCTACTCTTAGAGGAAATCATTGGGGCAGCCAATTCAATTGAAGAATTAGAAACTACTTTAAATGAAGTCTTTGAGAAACAGACTCATGAAGAATTGATAATTAAATATTTTGGCTATTATATACTGGAACATCTTTCAGTATGGTTTTATGAGAAACTAGTAAAAGAAAAAGGGAAGGACGAGTGTACGGGCTTATTTCGCCAAATCAAGGACTTCATATTTGAAAGTCTCCGAAGTGTTAACAAAAACCGTCTCCTTCAAAATATTAAATGGGGCACAGATGAATCTGATACATTGATCAAGAATATTCAACAAGATGTATTAACTGTATTTGAATAATATGAAAATTGAAATTGACATATCCGAGGCTACATATGGAAAGTTCTCTACTATAAATTTTTGCTTTATAGATTTTGAAGGAAATCCTAAAAAAGTTCCTTTACTTATTGATTTCTTATCTCTATATGATTTTTCTAAGGATACTAAATCAGTAAATTTCGATTTCTTTCTCTTAACTTCTTTTGTTTATGGAATTGATAATTTAGTAAGTCGTGAATTGTATTCTGTTGATGGTTGGGCGAGGGAGATAGAAGTTGTATTTCCAGTGAAAAATATTAATTCCTGGAGAGGTAATGAGGAATTGTTGGAACAAACCCTAAAGTTCCTAACTGGTGATTATTGGAAAGTTGGATTTGCTGAACAGAATGTTTCATGTTTCTTTATTGAAAAGAGAGGCCGATGGAAACGGAATATTCCTATTTTTGATAAAAAGGTAATTAAAATAGCAAGTCTTTTTTCAGGAGGATTGGATTCTTTAATTGGGGTAATTGATAATCTACAGAACCTTGCTCAAAATGAGAAAATCATTTTTGCGTCTCACTTTGATTCAAACTCAGTTGGGCCAAGTTCTGATCAAACATCCTTGGAAAAACTATTATCAGTAAATTTCCCCAATAAAATTTATTGGGTACAATCAACTATAACACTTTCAAGGGAGGATACAGATGGTATGCCTCTTCGACTTGAAGATAGTTATAGAAGTAGATCGTTTCTCTTTTTAGGGATTGCTGTTTATTTAATTACAGGGGACCTTTCCACAAATGAACTCATTGTTCCTGAAAACGGAACAATTTCACTTAATTATCCACTCACACCCTCCAGAGTGAGTACACTTAGTACGAGAACTACGCACCCTTTTGTTATTAATTTACTGCAAGAACTAATAACTAAAATTGTGGGCTCGATAGTAATAAGAAACCCTTATTCTTTACAAACCAAAGGAGAAATGGTTCGTTCTTGTTTAAATATGGGAGTTCTAGAAAAGACTTATTCTGAATCAGTCTCATGTGGTAAGAGAGGAAGAAGACAATATTGGGATATTAAAACTGGTACGGAGCATTGCGGTGTTTGTATGCCTTGCATATATAGGAGGGCTGCTTTACATAAGGTGAATTGGGATAAGCAAATTTACGGAATAGATATACTCAATGCTTCATCTATCGAGAAATATGTTGACATGCCGGCTCTATTTGATTATTTAAAAAGAGACCTTCCAATAGATCGAATAAAGCGAGATTTAATTGTAAATGGAAGTCTGCCCTTCGACAAGTTGAATGATTATGCCGGGGTTGTTAGTCGTTCAAGAATTGAAATATTAAGATGGCTCTCAGATAAAGGGAATAGTTATATTAAAAGTGAATTAGGTTTAATATGATTGATACACACTGTCACATTGATTTATATGATAATCCAATTGAAATAGCTAATGAGTGTGAAAAATTGGGTATAATTACCATTGGAATGACAAATTTGCCTAGTCATTTTGAAATGGGGTATAAACATTTGCGTTCTTACCAAAAAGTTAGACTTGCGTTAGGTTTGCATCCTCTGCATTCAGAATTACATAAAAGCGAATTTCCTGCTTTTGTTCGAAATATTCCTCATACATCATATATAGGTGAAATTGGTCTTGATTTTTCAAAGGAAGGGATTGCTTCCAAAGACACGCAAACTGAGTCATTTAAAAGAATACTCACTGAAGTAGCGGACAAACGAAAAATAGTAAGCCTTCATTCAAGGAAGGCAGAAAATGAGGTTTTTAAATTCCTTATTCAGTATAATATTAAAGCTGCAATTTTTCACTGGTATTCAGGACCGCTAAATCTTATCGAAAAGATTGCAAACCAGGGGTATTATTTTTCGGTCAATCCCGCAATGATTAAATCAAAAAATGGCCAAGCAATAATAAATAAAATCCCGCGGGACAAAATTTTGACCGAAAGTGATGGACCTTTTATCAAAGTTAATGACAGGGAAATCAAACCTTCAGATCTCGGTATAATAAATGAATATTTCTCTAAAGTATGGCTAATATCTGAAGAGAATGTTCAAACTATTATTAGCACGAATTTTAAAAGGTTGATTTCATTTTTGAAATAAATACATGTTTGTCACTATGCCAAACATGTATTTGTTCTTCTTCGTCATGGAGGTGCACCTAAGTGAATTTATATTTGCTCTTGAAAATAGAGACAGAGAATTGATTTACTTGCATTCTAAAGGGTCAAAAACCAAAAATACTTCTTCTAAATGATGTTAAAAGGCTGGTAAATAAAAGAAACCCTGCTAAGCCCATGATGAGCCAGTTAAACCATTTATCAAGCTGTTTTTGCTTATTTGTATCAAATGAACAATACCCTTTGAAATACGGAAAACCCCAAAAATATATCACACCACTCCAGAGTAATGAGCCGTATATGAATGCTTCTTTTTTCGAACTATTGCTACTTATTGCAAGTAGGCCACAATAGGCAAATACTATAAAAGCAATTGACCCAATATACTGATTTGGGAATAATAACCAATTAAGAGTTTTATTATGATCAATTATAGAAAGAATTCCATGTTCTATTGCAGAAACCTTTTCTCTGGCATTTTCATCTGAAAGAGTAATTGAAATGTCAGAATTTTCTTCTTTTGAGCCAAACCGGAGCGAAATCTTCACGTCTTTATTTGGCGCAAACACTTTAAACTCTACGGTAATTCCCTTTACATCATTTCTGAATAGTGGTAATTTATAATCTTTAATGGAAGTATATGATTCCTGACCATGTGAATCATGAAGAAGTATCTCAAAGCTTTTGTGTATTTTTTGTTCCTCAGTTGAATGCAGGTTGATTATTTCTATAATCTCTTTATTGAAATAATTTTCAAGGCTCTCGATAAGCGATTTGTTGACAAAAAATGTACTGATTGTTGACTGTTTGTTATACGATGACATATTGAGTTTCTTGTATAGTAGCTGATTTTCTGGCTCTTTAAGATAAGCTTTTATAATTAAACTTATTTCGGCCAGCCAGCAGGCAAAGATATTTCCTTCCACATTCGTCGGGCAAGGTCATGCCCTTCGGGTTGCAACGAAAAAAATCTCCACCCTTCTATTGAATTTCTTGTGTTTGCGTGGGTAGTATTTTTTTCTGCAAACCTTGCCCTCCTTTCTTACGCTTCATTTTTGGTTGCCTAAGGCTGGCCTGACTGGGGCGAAGCCGAATATTCTTTTTTTAACCCCTAAAACCCACAATCATGGTACTTATCGGACGCATCACTAAAGATGCAAGCCTTAAGAAACTCAAAGATGAACGGGAAGTCGTAAACTTCTCCATTGCTTGGAATATCAGTGCCGAAAACCTGATATCGCTTATGTTACGATACACCATTTTTTATGCGCCTGTTCAATATCAGAATCTATATAACGTCTTAAAACTTCTTGATGAATTTACTGGCTCTCCTAAAAATGTTGATAGGCTTTTTGTGGCTACTAAAGACGATGAGTTGCTGGCAATGTACAAAGCCGTAGTGGCTCTTGATTCAAAAATGCTTCTCTCGATAACCTCCACTGCTTCTGCAGCGCTGTCAATCTTCGCCGACCCGCAAATAGCAGAAATTACCGGAACAGATACTATTGATTTCGAGAGCTTCAGAAGATCAAAAACAATTTTATATATCAATAATAGCGTGAATTCCATGAAATATTACACAGCGATTACTTCGATATTTCTCGAGCAATTTTTTGCCAGTATTATGCAGGAACTTCCGGGAAAAGATGATAAAAGTGTATTCTTTCTTTTAGATGAGGCATCAAGTTTATACCTGAGTATTTTACCTGTAGCTATCTCCAATATCAGAAAATACGCTGCGGGCTTATTTCAGATTTACCAATCACAAAACCAGCTACTTGATTTATATGGAGTACAGCAGGGCAGAAATGTCCTTGCTAACTCATACGCTAAAGTGTATATGCCGGGTGTAAGTATGGAAGTGGCCAGAGAACTTGAATTATTGGCCGGTAAGTTTGAATATGAGGATGAAAACAAAACCAGGCGCACCCGCCCATTACTTGCTATGGATGAAATACGGATTCTAAAACAAGGTCTGCTGGTTATAGGCAACTATCCAATTATTAAGGCAAAACTTGTTCCGTATTATGATCAAAGGCAGTTAAGGGCTCTTACAGAACTTCCGGCTTATTGTATTGAGGAGGATTATGTTGATGAAATATAACAGGGAGACTATCACATAAGGTAAAAAGTGAAGAACAGACATAGACATACCGCTTTCTATGCTTACATGGCACCATTTCTTGAATCAGGAGATGAACAGGCGATTGCAACTGCAAGAAAAGAATACAGGAGGAGGTATAAAACACAGTGGAGAAAAGTAAAACGGAAGCAGATAAAAGAAATCACCACTGCTTGGGAGAAGGACGAGTACAAGGACTTGAAAGACGAGGCTAGACGGCATAAGGAGAGCATTACCCGGTTTATTAAAAGAGCCACCGTTGCTTACATGAACAATAGGTATGTAACACCCAATGAAGCACAGGTAACTAAAGTAATTCAGCTTCTTGCCCTGGCCTACAATACCATCAGCGAATTAAAGGATGAATCAAACATTCCTGCTGAAGCAGGAAGAAAGTTGCTCTTTGATATACACCAGCTAGAAAGGGAAATCAGGATAGAGTTATTTTCTCCAAAGACAATAGAACAAACCATAACAGAGTACATACGAGAGAAACCACCGGTAAAGGCTCAATTGATTGAATTTATTCAAGCCCTAGAGATATGATAATAAAATCAATGAGCAGGAAGGCGAATATTGGAAGGACAATCAGCTACCTGTTTAAAGATGAAACCAAGCTCAAAAAGGAGGGTCAGAAATCAATTACTATTCGTAAAAATGTACGAAGCCGGAAGTTAGAGAATGTTATAAAAGAGTTTAAAGCAAATGAGTCACTAAGGAAGTATCACCGGAGCGATGCGGTAAAATTGTATCATACAGTGCTATCATTCCATGAAAAGGACAGTCCTTTTTTGAATGAAAAAGCGCTGAAAGATTTTGCCGGAGAGTATATGAAACAGCGGGGCGAGAATATGTATATAGCTGCAGCCCATTTTGATAAAGGGCATATACATCTGCACATTTGCGAATCCGGCACCGGCTATTTAACAGGTAAAGCAAACAGGCTTTCCAAGCAAGAGTTTAAAGAACTGAAAGTCGCCATGCAGACTTTTCAACAAGCAAAATATCCTGAACTAAAACATAGCTTACCCGAACATGGTAAAGGAAGCAAACCGAATGAGAAGAGATATACTATTAACCTGCGGGATACGCAAAAACAAACCCTGCTTGATTGCCTGAAGCAAGCCGAGTTTAACTCTAAAAACACAAATGAATTTATATCCCAAATCAAGCAATCAGGCCACGAACCATACTATCGGGGAGGTCGCCTGACAGGGATTAAATATGATGGGGATACAAAGTTCAGATTGTCCCGGTTAGGATATGAAAAAGGTAAAATGGAAGAATTAAACCAGCGGTTTGATAAAGAGCAACAACAGCTTGAAGAACTGGAAGATTTACGGAGCCAATCTTCCGATTCAAAAGACCGGGATACTGAAACCAGGGGTAGGGAAATAGATGAAGAAAAAGATGATCAATATGAGCCAGATATGGAGCCAGACAATGATGATGATTACAGCAGGTAGCGAAGCTGCCAAACTGTAACACAAAAGAGCCAAGAGGGGTAAGGGGATACTTCCCCCAAGATAGCATGTTCCACCAGACAAAGTGAAGCTGTCGCCAGTGGGACATGCTATCTTGCCAAACCCTAAAACTGCCGGTAGGCCTACAACTATTAAACTGACCTAAAAAGAAAAAATATGCAAGTCATCTGTTTACAAGACGAAGCTTTTTATAAACTGATAGAGGAAGTGGTGGGGAGAATTAAGGATAAACAAAACATCAAATCAGATCGCTGGATAAGCAGGGAAGAGGCCATGCAGAAACTGCGAATAAAGTCCAAGACTACGCTGCAGAACCTGCGAGACACCGGGGCAATCCGCTTCAGCCAGCCGGAAAAAAAATTGATTTTGTACGATACCCAATCAATAGACGAATACCTGGAAAAGCACACAAAAGAAACCTTTTAACACCTAAACCATGAATGAAGAAAAATACATACAGGGCTTTAACAATGGATACCTCCTTGCCGAACATAAGCCCGAAATTCTCAAAACAGTTACCCAAAACCTTACTCCTTCAAATGACTACCTGGAAGGAATATTTGACGGCAAGGGGCAACTTGAGCAGGAAAAAGTAAATGCTCAAATCCAATCTATTGAAGAGCTTCGTAACAAGTCCTTTAAGCGGGAAAATGGAATGGAAAAGGAGTAACATTACTTTCTTACAACTAAGTTGATTTCCGGGAAAAATGTATCATCTATAAATAAAATAATGCTTACCCCTACTTATTACTTCCTATTGTGAAACCTACGGGTTCGTAAGGCTGCGGCGTCAGCATTTGTTGAACGTAACCAATATACTCATTGATATAGGGCAGTATTTTTGCTTTTGAATTTTCGATGAGATCATCGAAAAACTGTTTATCACGCAAATTCTCTAAGGAAGTGATAATTGCTTTTAAAGCGTCTATATGTGCCATCCCTACGAGTTTATTTGCATTATCTAGCCATTTTGGAAAAATCTCTGGTAGTTTTTCAATTAAATTAGCAACTAGCTCAGGATGAGAATTGACTGCCTTAGTTAATTCCTCATGCCAAATTGGATATTTTTTCTTTGCCAATTCAGGATTTGCATTTGCCCAAGATAAAAACATGTCAAGGCTATCCTCATTCTTTAGATAGGTAGGGTTAATATCCAATTTAATCTTCTTTTTGGAAGTAGGAGTTGACATTATTCGAATTAGTTAATTGTGATAAGATATGCGCCAAAAGAAGCTGGCAAAGCCACAAACTTGATCTTATTCCTTGTGAGAATTTCTTTGGCTTGGCTCAAAACTTCTCCACCGACCGTTATAAAATCTCCTTTTTTTAATCGTCCTAATGATCGCTGTGAATCAAGTAGCATTAGTTCATTAATGTTATAGTTTTTCGGCATAAAATAGGCATTCTATGAATTGAATTTACGAAAAGAAACATTCAAAAACAAATGCGTGACTTGATCGTAACTATGGAAGGCAATTTCTAGGGCCAGTTTTCAACGAACTTCAATTCATCCAAGAGAGCGTGACTCAAGCGACCGTTTTCTAATTCAACAAGTCCCGCTGTTATTGGAAATTCCGTGTCATTCTCGGCAGTAAAAGGAACAGTAATCCATGCATGGAAATAAGCTTTGTGGTAAGAGCCCTCATCTTTGAACATTACCTTTCGAAGGTTAAATTGATCTAATCTAGAGCTATCTGCAATAGATTCATTAGGAACAAAAACAATTCCTTCTGGGTCAACTTCGATAACCTCGCCATTCTCTAATTCAACAATGGCCATGTGTCCAGGTACGTCTACGCCGGCTTTGTTCCAAACATTTGATACTCCCCATTGATGAAACAAGCCATTATTCGTCTGACCACTTTTTGTAAACGAGACCTTCCTTAATCCATTTCTTGCTTCCATATTTTTGCACGATTTAAGACTACGCAAAGCTAAGATTTCTTACGCTTTTGCTAAACTCGATTTGTTCATATGCATACGGACGTATGCCTGTGTACCAAACCCTTCAACAAATTTCAATGAGCTTACTTTTTAGAAGGCTTGTCTAAACTTTTGATTGTTGCGTTATTCGGGATATTCTACTACCTTTATGCTAAAGTGCTTATTGGTAAGCCTGCTCGTTCGTGCAAAGATTTCATCAACCAATCGATAATATAACTTTATTCCAAGGTTATTATCTAACCAAGATTACGAACGCTAAACATTATAGATAATAAGCTTGGGCAACATAAAGATTATATTATGACACAGATCGAATTCTTCAAACTCCAAGCAAAAAACCTTTTCAGAGATTTTAAAACTAAAACCCAATACTTTGATAAAGGGGTTGACGATTTTCTATATCGGTATACTCCAAAATACTTTGATATTGATAGTATGATATGCGACTTCGATATTAAGGAAGACAATTTTAGTCTAATGAAAGCTCAACATATCGTTGCGCAAATGGTGGGATTCAACAAATGGTCAGAGCTGTTGAGGGCTTCTGAGTCTGAGCTAGAGCTTGCAAAGTTATTATTTGACAATCAGGATAAAATTTCTATCGAAGATTGGGAAATATATATCGAAGGCGCACAAGATGATAACAATACAACATTTACCCCCGATGATCGATTGGAAATCTTTAAGCAGATTTTTGTTAGTCAATCAGGCCATGAGAATACTATCCCAGATTACCGTCTAAATAAAAAAGCGAGTTGAGATGGCAGAGTAAAAATGTTGTACCTATGTTGTCCCAATTTCTGCCGGAGTCTTAGCATGGTCGTTCGCTTCCCAATACCAGTCTTTCCATTGCAGCCTATGCTTTAAAAGGTGATATTCTGTTCTTGGTTCCGGGTCGGTTCTAGTAACCCTTACTTCCATGAGCAAATCATTTTGAGTAGCTAAATGACTGTAAAACTCCTGAATCATATTAAGTAGTCGTGTCTGCTGAGTATAAAGAACAATGGTATCATGGAAAATATCGACCCACTCATCGAAACTCACCACTTCAATCTGCGAATATTGATCTTCTTCGATATAGTTATTGAGATGAATATATCTACCCAAAATTGAATATTTCGAATGGGCAATAGAGTTTCTAACCTGACTTTTATAGGCATTTTTAAAGGCACCATAAATTGCCGGATATTTATCTTTAAAGAAATTTCGGATTTTTTTCCTGATAATTTCGTCCCGTGTACCAATAGCCTTCTTATCTCGGCTACTCTCGACAATAGAAAAATGCCACTCGTAGTCTAGCCCAGCATTGAGTCTTGCAAGCTGATAAAATTTTTTTATAAACGCATCTCCCTCCCAAATCTTCAAATAAATCAACATCTCTAGCTGAACCGATTCTGCCTCTTCCTCCGCCAATTTCTCAATATCCTTCGCCTTTTCCTCTGTCCACTGATGAAGCTTTACATACTCATCAAATGGCTGTTCGGATACTGACCTATTAATGTAGCTCCCAATAAACTTATGGTGAAGCTGTTCCGAGTGGCCTTCTTTGCTGGGACCAATCATATATGGGCTAAGCTTTTCTGGTAGGTTCGTCCATTTATGGGTCTCTGGGTTATAAAAACCGTTCTCATGAACTAATAGCAAATCACCTGGGTGTGATTGATTATTGAAGGTTTCGTTTAGAAACCGATCAAACTCCGGCTGAATAGCAGCAGTTTTTTGATTAAGAATGTTTCGAAACAACATAGTTTATGTTGTTGCCTTTTGAGCAACCTACAAAATTACAACTTCTTTATAAATCTCAGATCATGTAGTAAAGCATAGTTTCTTCTCTTAGCCTGCAATTGCGTTATTCAAAAAAATCCCCATTGAGCAATTTTATCTCCCAGTTGATAAATTCAAGGGTTTAAATCCATCATAACTTTGCGTTTTGAAAACCGAAGCCTTTCCGAATCTCAATTAGCCAAATGACTTTCAAAGAAATTCAACAGAAATTGGACTCCTCCAGGGCAGCAAATTTCTTTGTGCAAATCCTGTGCAAATGAAAAAGGGTTTCAACCATCATTCGGCTGAAACCCTTTACCAGACTGTGGACCCTGCAGGGAACGATCCTGCGACCCCCTGATTATGAGTCAGGTGCTCTAACCAACTGAGCTAAGGGTCCTGCGGTTAAGCGGCTGCAAAAATAGAAAAAAAGCCTTGTATTTAGTTCATCAAAATAGAAATTCAAAAATCCTTAGATTTACAGGGTTGGGCTATGTATGATAATGACTACATAAAAAGATTGCTTTCTGCTATTGCACTTCAGGCTGATCAGGCTGCTTATAAAGAGCTGTTTATTGTATTACACAGCCGCCTGAAACAGTTTGCTTACTCTATTCTTAAATCTAATGAAGAGGCGGAAGAACTGGTTTCTGATGTGTTTATCCGCATTTGGGAGAAAAAAGACCAGCTTACTGTCATCGAATCCCCCCTTCTGTATTTTTACACCACGGTTAAAAATATGTCGTTAAACAGGCTCAAAAAGCAAAAAAAGCAATTGGTTCATACTCCGGAAGAATGGCTGGTGCAGTTGAACAGCATCTATTTTGAACCGGAACAGCTGATGATGACCGAAGAAATGGTGCGAAAAATTCAGCAGGCTGTTAATGATTTGCCGCCCCGCTGCCGTATAGTTTTCAAATTAATAAAAGAAGACGGCCTTAAATACAAGGAAACTGCTGAGCTTTTACAGCTATCAATAAAAACAGTGGAGGCCCAAATGGCTATTGCCCTTCGCCGCTTAGGTAAATGTATGCACTTAGAAATCAAAGAATTATCTCACAATTCTACAAGTCTTAAAAAATAGTTAATTCTTTTTAGGGGTAAATACCCTTTTTTACTGTCTTATTCTTTACTAATAACTAATGAAGTAATGAGTCAGGAGAAATTTTGGGTACTTTTTTCAAAAAAACTATCTGGGGAAGCATCAAGTGATGAATTAAAGGAGTTGGAAAATCTTGTCCAGCAACATCCTGAATGGCAATATTCTATTCAAAACCTGGAGGATTTATGGAAACATGAGCCTCCCCGGGATTTTATGCATGAAGAAGACGCCTATCTACTGCACCTGCACCGTATGAAAGAATTGAATATCCCTTTTGGTGACAAAACCAATACAGAAGCCCTGGTAGTGCCTTTCAAAAGAAACCGTGTTAAATGGTATTGGGCTGCTGCGGCCATTTTTGTTATAGCAACAGGCCTGCTGGTTATTAATAATAGCAGAGGGAATAATAATGGAGAAAAGGAGTTGGTTAACGTCCAGCTAAACGAAGTTTCTACCCGTCCCGGTTCAAAATCAATGATAAAATTGCCTGACGGCTCTGTGGTATTGTTGAATGCTGGCAGTAAACTTACTTATAATAAGGACTTTAATAAAGAAATCAGGGAAGTGTACCTGACCGGCGAAGGATTTTTTGATGTTACAAAAAATAAAGAGAGACCATTCATTATTCATACATCCAGCATCAATATTAAAGTACTGGGTACTGCCTTTAATGTAAAAGCTTATCCAGAAGATAAGCAAACCGAAACCAGCCTTATCCGCGGTAGCATAGAGGTAACGATGAAAAACAGGCCAAATGATAAGATCATTCTTTCGCCAAGTGAAAAACTGATCGTAGAAAATAATTCGATACTACAGAAAGAAAAAACAAACAATCCATTAAGCACAGTAACACCTGTAGCAATAGCACCACTGGTTTCTATCAATAAGCTGAAGTATGATGCTGCAGACAGTACTGTTGCCGAAACACAATGGATCAATAATAAACTTATTATCAGGCAGGAAGCATTTGCAGATATGGCTGTTAAAATGGAAAGATGGTTTGATGTAACGATTGAAATAAAGGATCCGGTAATAAAACAGCAAAGGATCAATGTGACATTTACAACAGAAACAATTATTCAGGCGCTTGAAGCTTTAAAAATGACAATCCCGTTCCGATACGAACAAACAGGAAATAAAATAATTATTCACCGCTAACGCTTATGCTATATGACTAAAATAAACACATCTTAAAAAATGATGTAAAAAAAGCGGGAAGTCCGTTGCACCGGCCTCCCCGCAAGGTTAACATGATATGGATAGGTCCCCGAAAGGATCTGCATTATTAACCCTTCAAATGTAAAATATGAAAAAAAACGAAACAGTTACTGTTTCTGTGAAGGCTTTGATTTATTTAAAGATTGCCAGAATTATGAAACTGACGATTGCTTTACTGCTTATTGCCTGCCTGCAGGTATCCGCCAAAGGTTGGTCTCAGGAGAGAATTACGCTTAAACTCAACGAGGCTGAGATCAAAAAAGTACTTTTTGCTATTGAAAAGAAAAGTAGTTTCCGCTTCCTCTTTACCGAAGATGCGATGAAAGGGAAACCCCGGGTATCCCTGAATGTGGTCGATGCCACCGTTTCTGAAGTACTGGACAAGATTCTGGCTAATACCGGAGTAAGTTATAAAATACTGGGTACTAACCTGGTAGTACTTAAAGAAGGAATAGATGCTTCTGAAATCATTTCACAGGAAGTAAAAATAACCGGTAACGTATTTTCACCGTCAGGTGAACCTATGGCTGGTGTATCAGTATTTGTAAAAGGCTCCCGAACCGGGACCACCACAGATATAAACGGTAATTTTTCCATTACCGTTCCAGATGATGCTGTACTGGTATTCAGTTCTGTAGGGTATGAGAATACCGAAGTTTCTGTAAAAGGAAAATCGACAATATCAGTTTCGCTAAAACAATCTGAAAAAGTTCAGGATGCAGTAGTTGTAATTGGGTATGGTACTGCCAGTAAAAGGGATTTGACAGGCTCTATCGCTAAAGTATCCGGAAAAGATATTGCTGACAAACCCAATACAAATCCCGTTGCCAGTCTGCAGGCCAAAGTGGCCGGGTTGACCATCATTAACAATGGTACTCCTGGTGCAGCCCCGGATATTCGTATTCGTGGTACAAACAGCCTTGGGGGCAACCTGAAGCCTTTGTATGTAGTGGACGGTATCTTCAATGATAATATAGACTATATCAATCCTTCCGATATCGAATCTATTGAAGTGTTGAAAGACCCTTCTTCACTCGCCATCTTTGGTGTTAGGGGTGCTAATGGAGTTATTGCCGTTACCACTAAAAAAGGAAAAGCAGGTCAAACCATTATCAATTTCAATACAGCCTATGGGTTTAAAAAACTGGTGGATAAAATTTCATGGGCAAATGCAGAAGAGTTCAAAACCCTGTATGAGGAAGAAAAAATAAATATAGGAGCCAACTCTCCTTTTGATTATGGCAAATGGACATCCAATACAGACTGGGTGAATGCTGTAACCCGAACAGGAAAATTCAACACCAACAACCTGAGTATTTCAACAAGCTCCGACAAAAATAAATTTTATATGGGAGTAGGTTATATCACCGATGAGGGTATAATTAAACATGAAGTATTGAAAAAATTATTGCTTACCCTTTCTGATGAAATAAAAGTGAATAAATTCCTGAAACTGGGTTTCAATATCAATACGGTGAAACAAGATAACCCGTATGGTGCTTCCTGGGTACTCGATGCTGCCCGTAAAGTAATACCACAGGTAAGTGCAGGTACAAAATCATTTCGTACCAAAAACCCTTATGGACTGGACAGTGCCAATTATAATTTGTATTACGAACTGCCAATTATCCAAAACTCTGGTGTAATTAATCCATTGCTGATACTTGAAAACGAATGGGACAAAACAATCAGTAAGGAGAACAGGGTGGTGGCAAGCGCCTTTGCAGACATTACGTTTACAAAAAACCTGAGTTTCCGGTCTACTGTATATGCAGATATAAGTAATATTAATGCAAGGATTTACACTCCTTTATATGATGCATATGACGCTTCTAATGATGTGGCATTCCTGTACAGCAGAAGATCAGGTGTAAGGGAAAGCGATGTTACCTATAAAAAATTCCAGACTGATAATATCGTCACGTATAAAGGCAAAATTGCCAATGATCATAATATTACCGCCATGGCGGGTTTTACCACATACGACTTCAGGTATGCCGGCCGTTTTGGCTCCTCGCAACAAAGTATTTCTGGTAATGCCGTCCCCAACGATAAGCGTTTCTGGTATGTAAGTAATGGTTTTGAAGATCCGCTTTCAGTAAGGGCTTCTTCTGACCAGTATGAAAGAACAACTGCGTCTTTCCTGGCAAGGACCTTATATAATTTCAAAGGCAAATATTATTTCAATGCTTCTTTCAGAATGGATGGTACATCCGTATTTCCCAATAATACCTGGCAGCCTTTCTGGGCGGTAGGTGCGGCCTGGGAACTGACCAAAGAAGGATTTATGCAACATCAAAAAGTAGTTGACTTCTTAAAATTGAAAGCATCAACCGGTGTATTGGGTGTACAGAATACCGGTGGTTACGATTACCCTGCCTATCCATTATTAAATTCTGGTTCAGCAGCTGTGTTTGGTGATTTGGTATATACTGCAGCACAAGAATCTTATTTCGCAGATAAAAACCTCAAATGGGAAACTAACCATGCTAATGAAATAGGTGTGGAATTGGATGCCTTTAAACGCCGATTGCATTTTGAAGCCGCCTATTATTCTAAAACTACAAAAGGATTGCTTGCACAAGTATCCCAGGGTGGTTTGGGAGATGGATTGCTAAACCAGGGCTCATTGAAAAACAGCGGTATTGAATTATCAGCCGCATGGACCCAGCCTTTGGGCCGTGAACTGACCTTAACAGTAAGTGGAAACCTGACCACCTTCAATAATAAAGTGCTTGAACTGGCTGGAAACGGAACGCCTAAATATGATGGCCCTTCAATTACCCAGGTAGGCTCACCCATTGGTTCTTTCTATGGCTATATCGTAGAAGGTATTTATCAGTCGTATGCTGAAAAATTAGCATCACCTGTAAATACAGAATTTTCTTACGGCCCCGGAGACCTGAAATACAAAGATGTGAATGGTGATGGAAAAATCAATACCCAGGATAAGACTATTATCGGAAACCCCACACCAGACTTTACGTATGGTGGATCAGTATCATTAAAATATAAAGGTTTTGACCTTGGACTCGATTTTGGTGGTGTGTACGGTAATGAGATCTATCGTATATGGGGTGGAACTGAATCTCCTTTTCAACGGGTGAACTATGCTAAGTTTAAAGTAAACAGGTGGCATGGTGAAGGAACATCCAACTGGGACCCAATACTGGGCCAGGATCACAGGATCAACTACGAGATATCTACTTATGGTATAGAGGATGGAAGCTATTTCAGATTGAGAAATGTTCAACTGGGGTATAATGTTGAACCACGGTTTATTTCAAAACTGAAAATAAAAACACTACGCCTTTTCCTCAATGTGCAGAATGCTAAAACCTGGAAAAATAACCTCGGTTACTCGCCAGAATTCGGCGGATCTGCCACCCAGTTCTCAGTTGACTACGCAGGGAATGCTATTCCGGTAGTAACAACTTTTGGATTAAATGTGAATTTTTAAAAAATTTAAATAGCAAAGAAATGAAAAATTTTAAAAGCACTTTTTTTGCATTGCTGCTTGCACTTCCCTTTCTCTTTATGATGAGTGGGTGCAAGAAGTTCTTAGACCGCAAACCATTGGAAGCAACCCTGGGGGATTTGAACCAGGGTGGTATTGAAGCAGAAGTATTTGGTTTGTACAGTAACCTGAGAAACAGTGCAGGCTTTACCACTATTCCCTGGCTTGGCGTTCATGACTTTCGTTCTGATGATTCAGAAAAAGGAAGTGATGCGGCAGATGGCGCCGAATGGGTGGCCCCGTTTGATAACTATCAGTATGTAAAAGACCTTTGGGCTACCAATACCTATTGGGATGACCACATGACATTGGTTACATTGGCCAATTCAGCCATTCAAAAAGCAGACTCCCTGCATCTTACAGATGCCAGTACCACTAAAAATGTGGCAGAAGCAAGACTATTGAGAGCCTATACTTATTTTGACATGGTGCGGACTTTTGGAGAAGTTCCTATTCATGATAAGAAAATATACAAATCATCAGATCTGTGTAAACAAAAATCAACCGTTCCACAAGTATATGCCTTTATAGAGGCTGATCTGCAATTTGCAGCCAGTAATCTTCCCACTACCTGGGGTTCTAAATATCCAGGTCGTTTAACAAGCGGCGCAGCATTAGCTTTATTGGCAAAGACTTACCTGTACCGCCAGCAATGGGCACAGGCACTTGGTGTATGCCAGCAAATAATAAACGGCGGTCAGTATTCTTTAAATTCCAGCTATTATGGAATTTTCAAAGATGCGGGAGAAAATAGCGGTGAATCCATTTTTGAAATCCAGGCCTATGTTAGCCCTAATGGTGCTATAGACCAGGGTTGCGGCTTTGCTACTACGCAGGGTGTAAGAGCAGCTACTTCTACCGGATGGAACCTTGGATGGGGCTGGAATACACCTACGGATAACCTCGTTAATGCATTTGAAGCGGGTGATATCAGAAAAGGATCTACTATTCTTTTCTCCGGCCAGTCAGATGATCCCTCTACCGGTGGATATGGAAGAGTATTGCCTAATTATATTTTAGATCCTGTTCCTGGTCCATTACCAAGGAAATACTGGAATAAAAAAATATATGCAGATCCTGCTTACCGGGCCTCTACCGGATTTAGTGACAATCCAAGATGGATCAACAAAAGAATTATCCGTTATGCCGATGTGCTATTAATGGCAGCAGAAGCCAGTAATGAATTGGGAAGCGGAAATACCGGTATAGCCTGGTTAAATTCAATACGAACAAGAGCAGGGCTTGCTGCAAAATCTTATACTACCCAGTCGCAAATGAGAACCGATGTAAAACAGGAGAGAAGAGTGGAATTTGGTGTAGAAGGTGAACGCTTCTTCGACCTCGTAAGATGGGGCGATGCAATAACTGTACTTGGCCCGATGGGGTATACAAACCGTTGCAGGTATTATCCAATACCACAGCCTGTCATTGACAGGTGCGGTGGTACAATAACACAAAACCCTGAATGGTAGAATATTTTTAACGACAATTTTTTCGAAAGAAATTTTTAAAAATAAACACATGAAAAAATATATTCAACAACTTTTTCTGGCAGCCACCATCTTAGTATTGGCGGCTGGTTGCCAGAAAATGGACCGTCCGGCTTTGGGTAACTATCCAAGGGATTCCAACCCTCCGGGTGGGCCTTTAAAATTTTATGCGGCTTTTGATGGTACCACTGCCAATCCGTTAATGAATGCCGTTGATAGTATAAGGGCAAATTTTGCTTCAGATAACCCATTAGTTTCCGTTACAGGTATCAGCGGAAAAGGGATACAGGGCACTGGTACAAAAGCAGTAAAATATCCCTCTGCAAATGATTTTAATGGAGTAACAAGCTGCACCATATCAATGTGGGTAAATAACACGGTAAACCCCAATACCGAACTTTATTTCTCTCTGGCCAGTAAAGATTACTGGCATGAAAGCGCTGCTTTTTTATTGGTAGAGCATGCCGCAATTGACAAATGCACCTTCAAGTTTGCATTGCAGGATCATTGGGTGGAGTACACTAATCAATCTTTTGCAAAACCATTATTTAATGGCCAATGGCACCATCTTGCATTTACTTATGATGAAACCCCTTCTATTTTAAAAATCTATTTTGATGGCGCTGAAGTTCCCACACCAGGAACCTCAGGAAGTTTTGGCATTGGCAAGCTGAATTTAAAAACGGCAACCAATTTGGTTGTGGGTGGCTGGAATAAACATGCGAATCTTTCTGGTCCCACAGATGGCTGGATTAATGCCTTTAGTGGCAAGATGGATCAATTTCGGTTATATGGCAAAGCATTAACAGCCTCAGAAGTACTTGCCCTATACAATAGTAAGTTGTAAATCTTTGTTTGGTTTTTGTAAGCAGAGCATAAGCAGAACAGTAAAGGGCTGAACGTTTGTTTCAGTCCTTTTAACCTTTAAATAAGCATTCACCCAGAAATTTTTTCCATGATTAAGAGCAGGACATCTCTTGTATTCCCGGCATTCAGTCTAATGCTCCTCCTTTTATCATCGGCATGTAATAAAAAGAAGCCATTATTTGTTCAGCTTCCTTCTTCCCAAACAAATATTTCTTTTGCCAACAACCTGGAAAAGAAAAAAGCATTCAACATATTATATTACCTGTATTATTACAATGGAGGGGGCGTGGCCACCGGCGATATCAATAATGACGGGTTGCCTGATATTTATTTTGCTGCCAATAGTAAGGGCCATAATAAACTGTACCTGAATAAAGGCAATTTCACCTTTGAAGATATTACCGATAAAGCAAAAGTGGCCGGAACGGCTGATTGGTGCACTGGTGTTACTATGGCCGATGTAAACAATGATGGATATCAGGATATTTATGTATCAACTGTTAGCGGTAAATATGGATTGACCGGACATAATGAACTTTTCATCAACAATGGTGCTTCCCCCTCTCCAAAGGGAGAAGGCCGGGGTGAGGTCACCTTCACCGAAAGCGCAGCAGCTTATGGGTTAAACACTTCCTGTTTTACCACACAAACGGCTTTCTTCGATTACGATCGTGATGGCGATCTGGATTGTTATATGCTCAACCAATCCCATCATCCGCATGCTAATATTGTAGATACGGGTAACAGAAAAGTATATGATACACTTTCCGGCGACAGGTTGTACAGAAACGACGGACCACCGGTAGTACTTACATCAGGTGAAAAAAAAGGAGGCTTTACAGAAGTTTCAAAAGAGGCAGGTATATACCAGAGTAATCTTGGATACGGCCTTGGCCTTGCTATAGCAGATATTAATAATGATGGATGGGATGATATCTATGTGGGAAATGATTTTCATGAAAATGATTATTACTATATAAATAATGGTCCTTCCTCTACCCCCTCTCCTAAAGGAGAAGGCAGGGGTGAGGTAAGGGGTGAGGGTAGTGGTGTAGTCACATTCACAGAAAGTGGCGCCAGCCATTTCCGGCACTACAGCCGCTTCAGTATGGGTAATGATGTGGCCGATTATAATAACGACGGCCAATTGGACATTGTTACCGCAGACATGCTGCCACCAGATGAGAAAACACTTAAAACTTATGGAAGTGATGAGAACCCTGATATATATAAAGTAAAGCTTGAACTGCGGGGGTATCAATACCAGTATTCAAAAAACTGTTTGCAGCGTAACAATGGTAACGGTACCAGTTTCAGCGAAACAGCATTGCAAAGCGGAGTAGCTGCCACCGACTGGAGTTGGAGCCCCCTGTTTGCAGATTTTGATAATGATGGTAATAAAGATCTGTTTATTTCAAGCGGGATAGAAAGACGCCCTGTTGATCTTGACTTTATCCGCTTTGCCAGCACACAACAAGCCAAAGGAATGGATGCTACCGATAAATATGATGATGAAACAATTGCGGCCATGCCAGATGGCAGTTCACATCCCTTCCTGTTTAAAGGAGACGGGAAACTTTCATTTACTGATATGAGTGATAGCTGGGGTACACAAAAACTGCGTGGCTGTTCCAATGGAGCCTCGTATGCAGACCTGGATAATGATGGTAATATGGACCTTGTTATTAATAGCCTCAATGCCCCCGCTATCATTTTAAAAAACAATGCACCAAAGAAAAACTATATTTCCCTTTCTTTTAAAAGCGACAGTATTAACACAGCCGGTGTGGGCTGCAAAGCATACTTATTTGCCGGTGCAAGAATGCAATACCAGCAAATGATGCCCGTAAGAGGCTTTATGTCTTCCTCTTCCCCGCAACTTCATTTTGGATTGGACTCGCTAAGTCTTATCGACAGCTTGCTGATTGTATGGCCCAGCCAAAAATACCAGGTCATTAAAAACCCGGCTATCAACAAGAACCTTCAAATAAACAGGAAAGATGCACAAGCGGATTTTGTGTACACCGATTTTTTCCCTGCAAAGAAAGAATTGATGCAGGACATCACTGCACAGGTAAAATGCAACTGGGTGCATAAAGAAAATGATTTTGTAGACTTCAATGTACAATACCTGATTCCGCATGAGCTATCCATCAGAGGACCAAAACTGGCAGTGGCTGATATAAACAAAGACGGGTTAGATGATTTTTATGCCTGCGGTGCCAAATTTCAACCCGGCACTTTAATGATACAGCAACCCGACGGCACTTTTAAAGAAAGTGATACCGCATTGTTTAACAGGTATGCAATAAGCGAAGAAGCAGATGCTGTTTTTTTTGATGCCAATGGCGATACTTTCCCTGATTTGTTCGTAATAAGCGGCGGCAATGAAATGCCTGTCAATGCACTGGCCCTCCTGGATAAATTATACCTCAATGACGGCAAAGGACATTTTATGAAAGCAGAGAACCCAATGTCCGTAGTATATGAAAACAAATCCTGTGTGTCTGTAGCTGATGTTGATAACGATGGTGATATAGATATATTTCTGGGCAATATGGCCAACCCTGTAAAATATGGCCCGCCAACCACCTCTTATCTTTTTATCAATGATGGGAAAGCGCATTTTACCCAGGCGGGGGATAATATTATTCCCCTTTATCTGTTGGGCATGGTTACTGCTGCCTCCTTTACAGATATTGATAATGACGGCTGGAAGGATTTAATCGTAACAGGCGAATGGATGCCGGTAAAAGTTTTCAAAAATAACAAAGGGAAATTCACCGAATCGGATATTCAGCAATCAACAGGCCTCTGGCAAAGTATATATACAACAGATGTAAATGGAGATGGCTTTATGGACATACTCGCCGGCAACTGGGGTTGGAACAATAAATTCTGGTCCGGAAAAAACGGGCCGCTAAAATTGTATGTAAAAGATTTTGACAACAATGGTTCTGCAGAACAAATACTGGCGTACACTATTGATGGAAAAGAATATCCCTTTTTGGCAAAAGACGAATTAGAAAGGGCCCTTCCTGTTTTAAAAAAAGCCTATTTAAAATATAGTGAAGTGGCAGGTAAAACAGTACAGTATATGTTTTATGATTTGTTTAAGGACTATCAGTCGCTGCAGGCAGAAGTATTAACCTCCTCCTGTTTTATAAATGATGGCAAAGGCAATTACAAACGAATGGATCTGCCACAGGAATTGCAGATGGCCCCCATTTTTGCATTTGCTCCATACAGTTATAACAACGCTGCCAATTATATAGCCTGCGGAAACTATTATGGTGTTATTCCTTATGAGGGGCGCTACGATGCGTTGCAACCATCTTTTTTCTCCTTTAATAAAAAGCAGCCTTCATTTCAATATGATGCAATGCTGGCATCAGTTTCCGGGCAGGCCCGGGATGCAAAATGGATTAACCACGCAGGGGGCGATAAAGTATTGATAGTGGCAAGGAATAATGGGCCATTACTATTTCTAAAACCGGCAATAGAAAAATAATATGAAAAAAAATAAATTTATAACAGGTATTATTATCGCTGTGGGGTTCTTGTCTGTAAATTCTCATTGCTCAAAAAATAAAGGAACAGGCGGAGGAGATACTCCTCCTGTAGTACCACCCGTTACCAGCGGCATGAGCTCCTGGATCACAAAAGGCGACAGGTCTGCCTTGTTGCAAAAGCAAAGCGGCCTGCTGGCATTTAGTACAACCACCAATGCCAATCCCACATTAGATGTGGATTCAACCATTTCCTATCAAACGGTGGACGGGTTTGGATATACATTAACCGGCGGCAGTGCCTACCTGATTAACCATCTCTCAGCGGCACAAAAATCTTCCTTGCTGCAGGAACTTTTTGGAACCGGCGACAATTCAATCGGTATCAGTTACCTCCGTGTCAGTATTGGCGCATCCGATTTAAGTACAGAAGTATTCAGCTATAATGACCTGCCTGTGGGGCAAACAGATATTAGCCTGGTCAATTTCAGTTTGTCAAAAGATACGGTGGATGTAATACCTGTCCTGAAAGAAATTTTGTTAATCAATCCCAACATTAAAATACTGGGCTCTCCGTGGAGTCCGCCGGTATGGATGAAAGATAATGGCAACTCAATGGGCGGAAGTCTGCAAACGCAGTATTATAATGTGTATGCCAACTACTTTGTAAAATATATACAGGCAATGAAAGCCAGGGGGATTACCATTGATGCCATCACTCCACAGAATGAGCCACAGCATGGCGGTAATAATCCAAGCATGGTAATGTCGGCCCTGCAGCAGGCAGATTTTATTAAAAACAATTTGGGGCCGGCATTTCAAACAGCCGGGCTGGCTACAAAAATTATTGTGTGGGACCACAATTGTGATAACCCCGCATATCCAATAACTATATTAAATGATGCTGCTGCAAAAGCATTTGTGGATGGCTCAGCCTTTCATTTATACAATGGTGATATCAGCGCACTATCAACAGTACATGCTGCCCATCCGGATAAAAACCTCTATTTCACCGAACAATGGACAGGGGCCAATGGAAGTTTTGACGGAGACCTGAAATGGCACGTAAAAAATGTAATAATAGGGTCCATGCGCAACTGGAGCAAAGTAGCGCTGGAATGGAACCTGGCAAATGATGGAGGATATAACCCGCATACACCCGGCGGATGTACTGAATGCAAAGGAGCTATTACACTCGACGGGGCTATTAACAGAAATGTAGGGTATTATATAATTGCTCACGCTTCCAAATTTGTACCACCCGGCTCAGTAAGAATAGAAAGTAACAATGCAGCAGGAATTTTTAATGTGGCATTCAGGATACCGGATGGAAGAAAGATAATGATTGCGGTGAATGATGGTACGGTGGCTGTCAACTTTAATATCCGCTACAAAGGGAAAATTGCGGTAGCCTCACTGGCGGCGGGTGCGGTAGCTACTTATATGTGGGATTAATACAAACGGAAAATAAGGAACAGGCTGGTCAGACCTCAGCTTGAACCAGATAAACCATAGCAATCAGAATGAATAGACATATATGGGTAAGCATTTAAAAAAACCTATGTGTGTATTTCTATCTTTTCTATGAACTACCCCGGGTGGCCGGGACAAGTTGTGGTTCAATTAACCGGGAAGCCCATTCTAAAATGAAATTTATAAATAAAGCAGATAAATGAAAAAGATAACTTACCTGTTACTGGGGGTATTGATAATATCCTGCTCCGACAGGAAAAAGGAAAACACCCTGGTGTCAGCATACAACGCCGGCGGCAAAACGGCATTGGTGTATACTACAGCCGATAGCAGCAATTTCCGGCTTTCATTTACAGATACACTAACATTCAAAGACAAGGGCCAGCCTTTTGAAAATGAAGTGATTGTTTTTGTAGATCCGGATAAAACCTTTCAAACTTTTTTTGGCATTGGCGGGGCCATGACAGATGCTTCTGCGGAAACCTATTATAAAATGCCGAAAGACAAGCAACAGGAAATTATCAATGCTTATTTCGACAAGGATAAAGGTATTGGCTACACCGTTGCCCGCACCAACATCAACAGTTGCGATTTCAGCAGTGATATATATACCTATGTAACGGATACTGATAAAGAGTTGAAAACTTTCAATATCGAGCATGACAGGAAATACAAGATCCCCTTTATCAAAGAAGCAATGAAAGCCGCAGGAGGGAAACTGAATTTATTTGCCAGCCCCTGGAGCCCGCCTGCATTTATGAAAGATAATAATGATGTGCTGCATGGAGGTAAACTGAAGAAAGACTTTTACCAGTCATGGGCAGAGTATTATGTAAAATTTATAAAGGAATATGAAAAAGAGGGAGTGCCGGTTTGGGGAATATCCATCCAGAACGAGCCGATGGCCACGCAGCGCTGGGAATCCTGTATCTATACCGGCGAAGAAGAAAGGGATTTTTTAAAAAACGATCTCGGCCCCACTATGGAAAAAGAAGGAGTGGGGAATAAAAAAATTATCGGCTGGGATCATAACAGGGATTTACTGTACCAGCGGGCCAGCACTTTATTAGATGATCCTGAAGCAGCCAAATATCTCTGGGGAATCGGCTTTCACTGGTACGAACCCTGGAGTGGTGGTGAGCCAATGTATGATAATGTAAAACTGGTGCATGATGCCTATCCATCAACTAACCTGTTATTTACAGAAGGATGCAAAGAAGCTTTTGATTTAGCAAAGACAAATGACTGGAAACTGGGAGAAAAATATGGGGCAAACATGATACGGGATTTTAATAATGGGATGACAGGTTTCACCGACTGGAATATTTTACTGGACGAAACCGGCGGCCCTAATCATGTTCAGAATTTTTGTTTTGCACCCATTCATGGAAATACAAAGACAGGGGAAGTAATTTATACCAATGAGTATTATTATATCGGGCATTTTTCCAAATTCATTAAGCCGGGGGCTAAAAGAATAGTGGCATCAGCCAGCAGAAGCCAGTTGCTCACCACTGCATTCAAAAATGAAGATGGCAAAACTGCGGTGGTGGTAATGAACCAGGGCAATAATAAAATACCTTATTTTTTATGGATCAATGGCAAAGCAGTTGAACTTATGGCCTTGCCTCATTCTATTTCAACAGTGCTGTTTTAATTGTGAAGTATGAGATATCAAAACGTAAAATACAGGTTGATAGCAGCAGCAACAGCATGCTTTATCATTGGTTGCGGTAATAAAGACACTCCCCCGCCAAACCCTCCTGCCATAAAAAACCCGGTATTTAATGATGCAACGGTAAATAGTATTTCGCTGGATAACCAGCTGTATGATGTAAACCTGCAGCCTGTAATAAAAATTAATTTTACAGAACCATTGAAACAAAGCAGTGTAGTAACGTCCGTTTCATTAACCGATGCAGGAGGGATTTCCATTGTTGTTTCGACAGCACTGGAAAATAGCGATAAGACAGTTGTAATTCAGCCAGCCACTCCGTTGGGCTACCTGAAAAAATACATTGTCAACATAGGCACCTCGTTGTTTTCAACAACCGGCGGGCAACTGCAATCTCCGGTTAGTAAATCCTTTGTTACTAAAATTGATTCTTCACGAAAATTCCCTGTTATTTCGGACAACGCATTGCTGGACCTGGTACAGCAGCAAACCTTTAAATATTTCTGGGATTTTGGCCACCCTGTAAGTGGTTTAGCAAGAGAAAGAAATACATCGGGTGATGTGGTAACATCCGGCGGTTCCGGTTTTGGTATTATGGCAATACCGGTGGCGGTCAACAGAAATTTTATTACCCGTGCACAGGGCCTTGCCAGGATGCAAACCATTGTAGCCTTTTTAAAAAACACAGCAGTAAAAGTAAAAGGAGCATTTCCACACTGGCTCAATGGGAATACGGGAGCTATTGTTCCCTTCAGTGTAAATGATAATGGCGCTGACCTGGTGGAAACATCCTACCTGATGATGGGCTTGCTTTCGGCCCGTCAATATTTTAGTGGAGCAGATGCTACTGAAACAACATTGCGCAGTGATATCAACACACTCTATAATAATGTGGAGTGGGATTGGTTCAGACAGGGGGGACAAAATGTTTTATACTGGCATTACAGCCCTGATAAAGGCTGGATAATGAATATGCAGATACGGGGCTGGAATGAATGTCTTATAACGTATGTTCTTGCAACATCTTCCACTACGCATGGTATTCCAGCATCTGTTTATACAAATGGGTGGGCTTCGGGCAATGGTTTTATAAATGGGAATAATTATTACGGTTACACATTACCGCTTGGTCCGGCACAAGGTGGACCATTATTTTTCTCTCATTATTCTTTTATGGGCATTAATCCCAATGGTCTTACAGATATACACGCTAATTACGCTACACAAACAAAAAACCATTCACTTATCAATTATAAATATTGTGTGGCCAACCCAAGATTGTGGTATGGTTACAGCGACAGTTGCTGGGGATTGACAGCCAGTGATATCTCCGGCGGGTATACAGCCAGCTCACCCACCAATGATGTGAGTGTGATAGCGCCAACTGCAGCCTTATCATCCTTTCCCTACACACCGGCAGAATCGCTGGCAGCATTACGTTTTTTTTATTATGTGCTGGGTGATAAGCTTTGGAAGGAATACGGATTTGTAGATGCATTTTCATTAAAAGAGCTATGGTACGCCTCTTCATTTCTTGCCATTGATCAGGGGCCTGTTATTGTAATGATAGAAAATTACCGCACCGGTTTATTATGGAATTTATTTACCAGTTGCCCGGAAGTAAAAGCCGGCATGCTGACCCTTGGATTTTCGGCGCCATACTTATAAATATACTTGTCGTATGAAAAAAAATGGACTATTCACCCTGTTGGTATTGTTATGTTTGACTGCTGTTGCACAAAAGAAGGAGAACCCCAACGTATTTAATCTGACAGACCGTCCTAAAAATTTATCTGATTCTGCATTGCTTGATCTGGTGCAAAAACAAACCTTTCGCTACTTCTGGGATTTTGCCCATCCTGTATCCGGTATGGCAAGAGAAAGAAGTAACAAATCCTTTGGCTATGGAGATGAAGTGGTGACAACAGGCGGTACTGGCTTTGGTATAATGGGTGTGATAGTGGCAGCAGAAAGAAAATGGATCAGCCGGGATACAGCAGCAAAGTTTTTATTGAAAATAGTGAACTTCCTGATGAAAGCAGAATCCTATCACGGCGTATTTCCTCATTGGATGAATGGCGCTACCGGCAAAACAATTCCCTTCAGCCGCAAAGACGATGGTGCAGATCTGGTAGAAACATCCTACCTGTTCCAGGGATTGCTTTGTGCAAGGCAATATTTCAATGAACAAAATAATACAGAAAGAGAATTAAGAAACCGGATAGGTTGGATGTGGACAGATATAGAATGGAATTGGTTTACCAATGGCGGACAGGAAGTATTGTACTGGCATTGGAGTCCCAACAACGGATGGGCCATGAATTTTCCTGTAAGAGGTTTTAATGAATGTCTCATCATGTATGTGCTGGCAGCATCCGGCTCCAATGAAAAGTATGCAGTAAGTTCAGACGTGTATCACCGCGGCTGGGCCGAAAGCAATTTCTTTAAAAACGGTAAGGAGTTTTATGGCATAAAACTCCCGCTGGGTTTTGATTATGGCGGGCCATTGTTTTTTTCCCAATACTCATTTTTGGGATTAGATCCGCGGGGATTAAAAGACCGCTATGCCGATTACTGGGAGCAGAATCATAATCATACATTGATCAACCATGCTTATTGTCTGGATAATCCTAAAAAATTCAAAGGGTATGGTGAAAATTGCTGGGGCCTTACTGCCAGTGACACATACAATGGTTATGCCGCCCATTCGCCTACAGAAGACCTGGGTACTATTTCCCCCACAGCAGCATTGAGTGCATTTCCTTACACCCCTGAGTATTCTATGAAGGCGCTGAAACATTTTTACAATGACTTCGGTGATAAAATTTGGAGTGAGTATGGATTTACAGATGCATTCAACGAAACAAAACAATGGGTGGCAGCATCACACCTGGCAATTGATCAGGGTCCCATTATAGTAATGATAGAAAATTACCGTAGCGGCCTGCTCTGGAATTTATTTATGAGTATTACCGAAGTCCAAAATGGGCTGAAAAAATTAGGATTTAAAAGTAAATGGATACCGGAAAACTAAACGTAGTGCAAACCGGTTATTATTCAAAGGCATCTCTAAAAACCTTCCGTTCCTCTCAATCGGAGAGGAATTAAAAGGAGAGATCAAAATGAAAGATAGATTTTTAGAGATGCCCTCAAATAAAAATAAAAAGAGATGAGGATTAGATTCTTATTACTTGTATGCAGCATTGTCAGCCTCAAATCGGCAGAACAGCAAAAAACCTATTGCAACCCCGTTAATATTGATTACGGGTATACGCCTTTTCCAAGTTTTACCGAATGGGGCAAACACCGTGCTACCGCAGACCCCGTGATAGTAAACTACAAAGGGGATTTCTATTTATTCAGCACCAATCAATGGGGATACTGGTACAGCAGCGATATGCAGAACTGGAAATTTAACTCCAGAAAATTTTTGAGACCATGGAATGATACCGGTGATGAATTGTGTGCACCAGCCGTAGGAATTATTGGCGACACAATGCTTGTTTTTGGTTCCACCTACACCAGCAAGTTTACGATATGGATGAGTACCGACCCAAAAGCAAACGAATGGAAACCATTAGTTGATTCATTAGACATCGGCGGCTGGGACCCAGCTTTTTTTACAGATGATGATGGACGTTTTTATATGTACAATGGAAGCAGCAACCGGTTCCCTATCTATGGTGTAGAGCTGAACAGGAAAACAATGCAGCCCATTGGCACAAGAAAAGAAATGTATTTATTGGAACAGGACAGATATGGATGGCAACGATTTGGAGAATACATGGACAATACATTTCTTGACCCGTTTATTGAAGGAGCATGGATGACAAAGCATAAAGGGAAATATTATCTGCAGTATGGTGCACCCGGAACAGAATTTAGCGGATATGCTGATGGGGTGGTGGTGGGAGATAATCCACTGGGCGGTTTCACTCCGCAATCCGACCCTCTTAGTTATAAGCCGGGAGGTTTTTCAAGAGGAGCGGGGCATGGCTCTACATTTCAGGATAAGTATAATAATTATTGGCATGTTTCCACCAGTATTGTTTGTGTAAAAAATACCTGGGAAAGAAGGATAGGAATATGGCCTGCAGGGTTTGATAAAGAAGATATGATGTGGTGTAATACTGCATTTGGTGATTACCCTTTATTTTTACCTTCCTCAGAAAGACCTGCATCTTCCGGACCCGGCTGGATGTTGTTAAACTACAAGAAACCTGTTACTGTTTCCTCCACATTGGGTAGCTTTAACGCAAACAATGCGGTGGATGAAAATATAAAAACGTACTGGAGTGCCAGGACAGCTGAAAAAGGAGAGTGGATGCAAACTGACCTCGGTAACATTTCCACGGTAAATGCGATACAAATAAATTATGCGGACCAGGATGTAGAGTTTTTAGGCAAACAAACCACTACTTGTCATCAATATAAATTATATTATTCCCTGGATGGTAAAAAGTGGACAATATTGGTTGATAAAAGCAACAATAAAACAGACGTACCGCATGATTATATTGAACTGGCAGAACCCGTTCAGGCAAAATTCATTAAACTGGAAAATGTACACATGCCTGCCGGAAAATTTGCTGTAAGCGGCCTGCGGGTTTTTGGAAAAGGGAATGGCGCAAAGCCGGGGGCAGTGCAAAACCTTATTGTATTAAGAACAGAAAAGGATAAACGCAGTGCTTATATCAAATGGCAGATGGTTGATAATGCCTTTGCTTATAACATTTATTATGGAACTTCACCGGATAAACTATATACCTGTATTATGATACATGATTTTAATGAATACTGGTTTAAAGCAATGGATAAAGAGAAAATTTATTATTTTTCAATCGAAGCGATCAACGAAAACGGGGTAAGCGAAAAAACTAAAGCAATAGAGGTTGATTAAACAATGAAGACCGGTATATATACGCAAAGCATGCCAACCTGTATAATAAGGAAGGGTTTCCAGAGGTCCCGTTCAGAATAGATAAATAAAAATGAGGATGAAAAGAATATAGGGGATCTCTAAAAACTCACCTTTTCCTCTCTAAATGGAGAGGAATTAAAGGTGAGGTCGAAAAAAATAAGAGTTTTTAGAGATGCCCTATATTTTTTTATGAATTAATGCTGATGATGCTGACAAGCACAAGTGCCTAATCATCGGCAGCAATTAAAAGCACCCTATTTATTGAAATAAAAAAAACAACACACATGAAATTGTTACATCGGTTGTTCATTGCAGTACTGGTTGCCGTAAGCATTCCCGCAACTGCACAGAATGCCAAACCAGATAGCTATCAGATGAAAATATTTGTAGATAACCTGATGAAAAAAATGACACTGGAAGAAAAAATTGGCCAGTTAAATTTACCCGGCAGTGGTGATATAGTAACCGGACAGGCACAAAGTTCCGATATCGGAAAAAAAATAAGAGAAGGAAAAGTAGGGGGGCTGTTTAATATTAAATCTGTTGTCAAGATTCGTGATGTACAGAAAGTGGCGGTGGAAGAAAGCCGCTTAAAGATTCCATTAATTTTTGGCATGGATGTGATACATGGATATGAAACGGTATTCCCCATTCCGCTGGGACTGAGCTGTACCTGGGATATGAACCTGGTGGAGCGCAGTGCAAGGATAGCCGCCATAGAAGCCAGTGCAGATGGTATAAACTGGACTTTTTCTCCCATGGTTGATATCTGTCGTGATCCAAGATGGGGACGAATAGCAGAAGGCAGTGGTGAAGATGCTTATCTCGGTTCGCAAGTGGCAGTCGCTATGGTAAGGGGCTACCAGGGAAATGATCTGTCGAAGAATAATACCATAATGTCCTGTGTAAAACACTATGCATTGTACGGTGCAGCAGAAGCAGGCCGTGATTACAATACCACCGACATGAGCCATCAACGGATGTACAATGATTACTTTCCACCATATAAAGCAGCTGTGGATGCCGGAGTGGGAAGTGTAATGGCCTCGTTCAATGAAGTAGATGGCGTGCCGGCCACTGCCAATAAATGGTTAATGACAGATGTATTGCGGAAGCAATGGGGCTTCAGGGGATTTGTAGTAACAGATTACACCGGTATCAATGAAATGATGGCCCATGGTATCGGCGATTTACAAACTGTATCCGCAAGAGCATTGATGGCCGGTATAGATATGGATATGGTGGGGGAAGGAATACTGATCACCACATTAAAATCCCTGAAAGAAGGAAAGGTAACAATGGCGCAAATAGATGCTGCCTGCAGAAGAATCCTGGAAGCAAAATATAAACTGGGTTTATTCGATGATCCATATAGATACTGCGATGAGAGCAGGGCAAAAACAGAAGTGTTTACTGCCGCAAACAGGAAAGAAGCAAGAAGCATTGCAGCGCAGAGTTTTGTGCTGTTAAAGAATCAGCAAAATATTTTGCCATTAAAAAAATCTGGCACCATCGCATTGATCGGACCAATGGCCGATAATAAAGAGAATATGCCCGGCACCTGGAGTGTGGCGGCTAATTTTGATAAAGCAACATCTGTATTAGCAGGATTAAAGGAAGTGCTGGGAGATAAAGTAAAATTTTTGTATGCAAGAGGTGCGAATTTAGACGAAGACAGTTTGTTTGAAGACAGGGCTGGTATGTTTGGCAAATCATTACATCGTGACAGCCGGCCTGCATCTGTCATCATGCAAGAAGCGCTGGATATCGCCAATCAGTCCGATGTAATTGTGACAACTCTGGGAGAATCAGCCGAAATGAGTGGCGAAAGTAGCAGCCGCAGCAATATAGAAATACCCCAGTCACAAAAAGAATTATTAAAAGCCTTATTAAAAACAGGGAAGCCTGTAGTATTAGTATTATTTACCGGCCGGCCACTGGCGTTGAAATGGGAAAATGATCATGTGCCAGCTATATTAAATGTATGGTTTGGTGGCAGTGAAGCAGGCTATGCCATTGCCGATGTATTATTTGGTGATTTGAACCCTTCGGGTAAACTCAGCACCACTTTCCCGCAAAATGTGGGGCAGGTTCCGATTTTTTACAATCATAAGAATACCGGGCGTCCGTTAGAAGAAGGAAAATGGTTTTCTAAATTCCGTTCCAATTACCTTGATGTAAGCAATGATCCAGTGTATCCTTTTGGCTATGGACTAAGCTATACCACATTTAGCTATAGCGATATAAAGCTTAGCAATACTTCACTAAAAGGGAATCAAACACTGATGGCCAGCGTAACAGTCAGCAATACCGGTAAAGTGGATGGCAAAGAAGTAGTACAATTATATATCCGTGATGTGGTGGGCAGCATAACCAGGCCGGTAAAAGAACTGAAAGGGTTTCAGAAAATTGAATTGAAAGCCGGGGAGAGCAAAATGGTTACGTTTGCAATTACACCAAATGATTTAAAGTTTTATAATTACGAATTAAAGAATGACTGGGAGCCCGGCGAATTTGAAATTATGATAGGTGGAAATTCGAGAGATGTAAAAATGGGAAAAGTAAACTGGATTAAATAATCAGTATAGAAAAGGGATAGTATAAACAAGAAACAAAATGAAAAAATATTTCCTTTTACTAGCTATTGGATTTGCACAGTTGCTGCATGCACAGGATTTCAGCCTTTTTCAGCAAAAACAATTTATCCTGGGTAATGACACATTGCCTTACCGTATCCTGTTACCCGAAAATTATGATGCAGCAAAAAAATACCCGTTGATATTTTTTCTGCATGGCGCCGGAGAAAGAGGAAATGATAATAAAGCACAGTTAGTACATGGGGCTAAGCTTTTCCTAAACGACGAAACAAGAAAAAACTATCCGGCCATTGTGGTATTTCCACAATGCCCTCAAAACAGTTTTTGGAGTAATGTGGATTTTAAAATGGAGAATGGCAAAAGGGATTTCAGTTTCCAAACAGGCGGAGAACCCACGATAGCGATGAAGCTTGCAGAACAGTTGTTGTTTAAAGTAGTAAAAGAATATGCTGTAAATAAAAAACAACTTTATGTTGGCGGACTATCCATGGGCGGCATGGGTACATTTGAGATTGTACGGCGAAACCCCAAACTCTTTGCAGCGGCCTTTCCTATTTGCGGGGGAGCCAACCCTGCTACTGCGGCCCAATTAAAAAAAGTAAAATGGTGGGTATTCCATGGTGCCAAAGATGATGTGGTGCCGCCATCATGGTCAGAAAAAATGGTAGAAGCATTGAAAGCAGTAAAAGCTTCTGTAAAATTCACTCTCTATCCCAATGCCAATCACAACAGCTGGGATCCCGCTTTTGCCGAACCGGAATTACTTTCGTGGTTATTTGCACAACGGAAATAACTAAACTGAATCAGAAAAATTATAATACCCGGCTAACTTACTAGTGCTAAGTCAACCCTGTTTTGTCGGATACCTCTCAACGAATACAAAAGCTATCCCACAAAGACACAAAGCCTTTTCTTTGTGTCTTTGTGGGAAAATTGTTTGCGTCATATCAGACTTGACACGACACTAGAATGCTTTAATGAATCGTAGAAAGTAATAAAGTATCTATGACCTAAGTCCCCTTCGGGGACAGGGGCTTGGAGTCAGGGGGTACTCACCTCCTCAAAATCAATATAATCTCCCGCCTTCTTTTTCGGTTCTTCGTGGGAGGGGGTGTTTTGGGTGGCAGAACCCTGCTGCTGCTTCATTTGTTCCTCCATACGGGAGTGCATTTCCCGGAAACCTTTTTTTATTTTCCGGGAAGCCCGGTACACCGGTATCACCAGTTTAAAGATGAACTGGTATAATATATAAGCCAATATGGCGTATAAAACGTATAAAACGTATTTCACAAGGCAAAGATAAGAAGCGGCCGTTTTGGGCTGCCGGAAAAAAAAGCCTCTTTACCGAATTATTAATAATGCGGGTTTTTACCACTGTTATTTGGCAGGTATAGGCCAATTACCTTACATTTGCGTTGGAAATAGCAGTAAGAAGGGAACGAGGCCGTTCCCTTCTTCTTTTATACACCATGAGCAACGAAGCACAAATACAGGTACTGGGCCAAAAAGTGGAAGCATTGATAAACGCTGAGCCGGATCTTTTCCTGGTGGAAGTAAAGATCAAACCCACTAACAATATCAAAGTGTTTATTGATGGTAACCAGGGAATTAGTATAGAAAAACTGGTACAATACAACCGCCGCCTGTATAAACAATTAGAAGAAGAAAATATGTACCCAAACGGTGATTTTTCGTTGGAAGTATCCTCACCCGGACTGGAGGAGCCTCTCAAACTGCACCGTCAATACCTGAAAAATATTGGCCGTTTTGTAGAAGTAACCGATAATGAGGGCGGGAAAAAAGAAGGTAAGCTGATCAGCGCGGATGAAGCAGACATAGTGGTGGAAGAACAAAAAGGAAAAGGAAAGAAACTGGAAATAGTACAACATACTATTCCTTTTGATAATATTAAAGCAACCATAGTTCAAATAAAATTTTAAATAAGCAGAATTCCGCCTCCTTTTTTTCGGGGGAAATGGGTGGTAGAATAATGAGGCAATAAAACAATAACAATTCAACTTTAATTTTAACCGTCAGACTTCAGACATCTGACTTCGGACTTCAAAATTTTGTGTTATGGCAAGTATCAACCTGATAGAGGCGTTCCAGGATTTTAAAGAGGCGGAAAACATTGACCGTCCCACCATGATGAAAGTGGTGGAAGATGTTTTTAAAACACTATTGCGAAAAAAATACACCAGCGATGAAAACTTTGATGTGATCGTAAATGCGGAAAAAGGTGACCTGGAGATCATTCGCCGGCGTATGATCGTGGAAGACGGACAAGTGGAAGACCCGCTGGCACAGGTGGCTTATTCTGACGCTGTAAAAATTGAACCTGACTTTGAAGTAGGAGAAGAACTATACGAAGAAATTGATTTGCTCGACTTTGGCCGCAGGGCTATACTGGCTGCCAAACAAACATTGGCCAGCCGTATCAGTGATTTGAAAAAGAATGTACTGGCCAAAAAATACGGCGACCGGGTGGGTGATATCATCAGTGCCGAAGTGTATCAGGTATGGAAAAAAGAAATCCTTTTGCTCGATGAAGAAGGAAATGAACTGATATTGCCAAAAAGTGAACAAATACCACAAGACTATTTCAAAAAAGGCGAAAATATCCGTGCAGTGGTAAAGAAAGTGGATATGAAAAATAACAGCCCTGTCATCATACTTTCCAGAACATCACCTGAGTTTTTGTCCAAACTGCTGGAAATAGAAGTACCTGAAATTTTTGACGGCCTGATCGTGATTAAGAAAATTGTAAGAGATCCGGGAGAAAGAGCTAAAGTGGCAGTAGAATCTTTTGACGACCGAATAGATCCTGTAGGCGCCTGCGTGGGTATGAAAGGAAGCCGTATCCATGGTATCGTAAGGGAACTAAAGAATGAGAATATAGATGTTATCAACTGGACAAGTAATATTCAATTATTAATACAACGTTCACTCACACCCGCCAAAATTACCAGTATGGAATTGGATAATGAAGGCAAGCATGCAAATGTATACCTGAAACCAGACCAGGTATCACTGGCCATTGGCCGTCGCGGGGTAAACATTAAACTGGCAACAGAGCTTACCGGATATGAACTGGATGTGTACAGGGATAATGAAGGCGAAGTGGAAGAATTTGATATTGACCTCGAAGAATTCAGCGATGAAATAGAAGCATGGGTGATAGATGAATTAAAAAGAGTAGGTTGTGATACAGGCAGAAGTGTACTGAACCTTACTCCCGAAGAACTGGAAAGAAGAACAGACCTGGAAAAAGAAACAATCGCAGATGTGCGACGAATACTGAAAGAAGAATTTGAAAAAGAATAATGCAAATGTGAAAATGAGAAAGTGTGAAAAATGAGTTTTCATTTCTCACATTTCTCACATTTCCACATTTATTAAACAATCTGAATGGCAGAATTAAAATTACCGAGATTATTAGCCGCGGCCAAAGAGTTTAACATTGGCCAGGACACCCTTATTGACTTTTTAATAGGTAAGGGATTTCCTAAAGATGAGCTGAAGGCAACTTCAAAGCTTACCGAAGACATGTACCGTTCATTGCAACAGGAATTCCAAAGCGATAAGGTAGCTAAGATGAAAAGCGATCAGCTTGAACTTCCCAAGAACGCACAGGCAGAAGCCAAAAAGAAAAAAGAAGACGAAGAGATCGTATTCAAAAAAGAAGAAAAAACTTCGCCTAAAATAACAAAGAAGGAAGAAGAGGTAAAACCAGCCGAAGCAGAAATTCCCCTGGCACCGGCAGTAGCAGCACTACCTGTTCAAAAAGAAGAACCAAAAGAGGAAGAAAAGAAAGAAGCAGTAAAAGTGGAAGCCCCGGAATTGGAAGGCCCTAAAGTGGTGAAGAAAATTGACCTGTCCACCATTGATTCTTCCACCAGGCCCAAAAAGATTGTCAAAGTAAAAAAAGAAGAAGCGCCAAAACCAGCCGAAGCCAAAGACGTAAAAGATAAAACAGAAAGGTCAAAGCCGGATGTAGTAAAACCTGTCGCTAAAGTAATAGCGCCAAAAGAAGAACCGGTAGTAGAAGAACAGGGAGCTGCAGTTATTGAAAATATAGAAGTGGAAAAATTGACAGGCCCGAAAATTTTGGGGAAAATAGAATTGCCGGTGGATAATGATACAAGGCCTGTAAAAGATGAGAAGAAAAAAAGGAAACGTATCCCTATTGAAAAGAAAGATGTAAAAAGAGAGATATTCATCAATAAAGATACAGGTGGCGATAGAAGGCAGGGTGGTGGAAGCACTGGTGGCGGTGGGGGCAACTTCAACCGCGGCAGGGGTGGTACAACAGCAGGAGCTGGTAACCGCAGACCGGTGCCGGGTGCAAGAAGAGAGGATAAACTGATTGACGAAAAAGAAATTCAGCGGAAAATACAGGAAACGCAGGCCAAACTGTCTGGCGGTGGAGGTAAAGGAAAAAACCTGAAAGCCAAAATGCGCCGCGAAAAAAGGCAGGAATTGGCCGATGCAATGGGCGATGCCGCAGATGATAACAAACTGCAGGTTACCGAATTTATCAGCGTAAGCGAATTGGCAAGCCTGATGGATGTAAGCTTTGCAGAAGTAATAAGCAAGTGTATGGGACTTGGCATCATGGTATCTATTAACCAGCGGTTAGATGCCGAAGTGATAGAACTGGTGGCTAGTGAATTTGGATTTGATGTTGAGTTTATCAATATGGAAAGGCAGATGGAGATGGAAGAAGATGATGATGAAGATAACGAAGAAGATCTTCAGTTCCGTTCTCCAATAGTAACAATCATGGGTCACGTTGACCATGGTAAAACTTCCCTGCTTGACCATATTCGTAATGCAAGTGTGGTGGCCGGTGAAGCGGGAGGTATTACCCAGCACATCGGTGCATATCAGGTAAAACTGCCGAATGGTAAAGAAATAACATTCCTCGATACACCCGGTCATGAAGCATTTACCGCCATGCGGGCAAGAGGTGCCAAGGTTACCGATATAGCAGTTATCGTTATAGCAGCAGATGATGCCGTAATGCCACAAACCCGTGAAGCGATAAGCCATGCGCAGGCTGCCAATGTACCAATGATATTTGCAGTAAATAAAATTGATAAGGATGGTGCAAACCCCCAAAAAATATATGAACAGCTTTCGCAGATGAATATCCTGGTGGAAGAATGGAGCGGTAAATTTCAAAACCAGGAAATAGCCGCCAAAAGTGGCTTGAATGTTGACAAACTTTTGGAGAAAATACTGCTTGAAGCAGAAATGCTAAACCTGAAAGCAAACCCTAATCGTGAAGCTACCGGTACCATCATTGAAGCTTCATTGGATAAAGGCCGCGGCTATGTGGCCACATTGCTGGTGGAAAACGGTACACTGCATCCCGGCGACCTGATTGTAAGCGGACAGTATTTTGGAAGGGTGAAAGCCATGTTCAATGAAAGAAATAAAAAAGAAGAAGAAGCAGGCCCTTCTGCTCCAGCAGTAATATTAGGATTGAACGGAGCACCACAAGCAGGGGAAAAATTCAAAGTGTATGCAGATGAAGCCGAAGCAAAAGAAATTGCTTACCGCCGTGCACAGATATTAAGGGAACAGGGCATACGTACCAAAAAACATATCACCCTCGATGAAATTGGCCGTCGTTTGGCACTCGGAAGCTTCAAAGAACTGAAAGTGATCATCAAAGGTGATGTGGACGGATCAGTAGAAGCATTGAGCGACTCATTACAAAAATTATCCACCCAGGAAATACTGGTTAGCGTTATCCATAAAGGGGTGGGGCAGATCAATGAAAGTGATATCGTACTGGCAGAAGCATCCGATGCCATCGTTATTGCCTTCAACGTGCGTCCTTCGCTGCAGGCATCCAAACTGGCCGACAATGCCGGTATAGAAATAAAGATGTATTCCATCATCTACAATGCCATAGAAGAAGTGAAGAGTGCCATGGAGGGAATGCTGGAACCAAAAGTACAGGAGCGTATCACTGCCAATGTGGAAATCAAAGAAGTATTCAAATTTGATAAAGCCACGGTGGCAGGTTGCCAGGTACTGGATGGAAAAATAAAGAGGGATTCCAAGATCCGTTTGATACGGGATGGTATAGTAATCTATCCTACCGGTGATAATAATGCAGAACTGGCTTCATTGAAGCGTTTCAAAGACGATGCAAAAGAAGTGCTGTCGGGCATGGAATGCGGATTGACCATCAAGAACTTTAGTGATATAAAAGTGGGTGATGTGGTGGAAGCTTATGAAGTGGAAGAAGTGAAGAGAACCCTGTAAAGGAAAGAATATGGAATGAAGAAGTGAGGAACTTTCCTGCTGTCAGAGTCTCACTTCCCTGTTCAGAATTCCTTGCCTGTTCCGCCTTATGCGGTGGTTCATCAGTTCCATATTCAACAAAATACGATTAACCGTAATAACATTGCCCTGTAAGGATTATCTGTCCAGAAAAACTTTTGTTAAATACCCATCTTCCTGCACAATAAAGTAAAAGGGAGAACTACTTTTGACCTTATGCATTACTCAAAAAATATACTGACAGGCTTTTTCCTGCTATTGGCTGTTGGGGCCTTTGCTCAGACCCAATCAAAAAAAGTGGTGGCCGATAAAATAACCGCTATTGTAGGAGACCGCATCATTCTGCTGTCTGAAATAAAAAATTCCCTGGCAGATATTGTCCGGCAGGGTGGAAATGTTCCGGACAATGGCGAATGTGTGCTGATGGATCAGGCCATTCTTTCCAAAGTACTGATGCTGCAGGCGGAAAAAGACTCTTTGCCCGTAACAGATGAAGAAGTAGAAGCAGATCTGGATAACAGGATACGTCAATACATCAATCAACTCGGCAGCCAGGAAGCACTTGAAGAAATAGCGGGTAAAACGATTTACCAGATAAAAGATGATGCCCGGGAATCTGTAAAAGAGCAAAAACTGGCACAGGCCATGCAACGTAAAATTGTAGATAACGTACGCATCACCCCGGTGGAAGTAAAAGCCTTTTTTGATAAAATACCTAAGGACAGTTTGCCATTTTATGAATCAGAATTGGAAATAGGACAGATAATTATTTTTCCAAAAGCCTCCCGTGATATAGAACAATACATTGTGGGGGAGATGAATAACTATAAAAGACAAATAGAATCCAAGCTTACCACATTTGATCAGTTGGCCAGAACAGTTTCAGAAGACCCGGGAAGTAAAGACAGAGGTGGCAGTTACCAGATTAACCGAAATGAAAAAACATGGGACCCGGTTTTTATGTCTACCTCTTTCCGCCTGAAAGACGGGGAAATTTCGGCCCCGGTAAAAGGTAAGTTTGGCTACCACATTATACAAATGGTTCAACGGAATGGGGATGATGCAAACGTCCGCCATATATTGCGTATTCCCCCGGTAACGGATAATGAGATCAATATGGCCAAAGTAAAATTAGATACGGTACGGTCAAAGGTCATTGGCGGCACGCTAAGTTTTAATGAAGCAGCCACTAAATACAGTGATGATGAGGCGGCTAAGTTTACCGGGCCTTATCTTACCAGCCGTGATGGCTCCACCTATGTTACCATTGATGTGCTCGACAAAGACATGGTAGCTATGATCGGCAAAATGAAAATAGGTGAATACTCATTGCCGGTAGCTTACAAAGATGAGCAGGGTAAAAAAGGCGTACGGTTCATACACCTGAAATCCCGTTCAGAACCTCACCGGATGAACCTGAAAGATGACTACAGCAAAATATCAACCTATGCGCTGGAAGAGAAGAAAAATAAAGTACTGGAGAAATGGATACAGGCTAAATTGCCTACCTATTATATAATGCTCGACCCGGAGACAGCCCGTGACTGTCCAACCCTTAAACGATTCGCTTCCAATTAATAAAAAAACCGAATATATTTATATATACAGGCCGTTGCTCAAAGCAGCGGCCTTTGTGTTATGGATATGACCGTTTGCCGGTACATGCCAGAGCTGTCGGACGTATATGTTTCGGCAGTACGTCGAATTGTTTTACATTTGCGGCTTCTCATGAGTGATGCTATAAAACATGAATGCGGACTGGCATTCATTCGTCTGCGGAAACCCTTCTCTTATTACCAGCAACAGTATGGTACAGTGCTGTGGGGGCTTAACAAGCTGTACCTGCTCATGGAAAAGCAGCACAACCGCGGTCAGGATGGTGCCGGTGTGGCAGCAGTAAAACTAAATGTGGAGCCTGGCTATCCTTTTTTGAACCGGATGCGCAGTAATGCACCCCAGGCTATCGCAGATATATTTCAACAAATTGGTAAGGAGATAGAAGAACTTGAAAAATATCACCCGGATATTAAAAACCATCCTGGCCTGATGAAAGGCCATGTAAAATTTCTGGGTGAATTGCTGCTCGGCCATCTTCGCTACGGCACACAGGGGAAAAATAAAGTGGAATATTGTCACCCCTTTATAAACCGTGATACCATTCCTGCCCGAAACCTTGCACTCGCCGGTAATTTTAATATTGTCAATTCTGATGAGCTATTTGAGCTGATTGGTAAAGAGCCGCATGATACTGTTCGTTTCAGCGACCTGGCAGCCATGATTGAGCTGATGCATACATTTCTTTGTAAAGAAGACGAAGCTTCTCCGGGACACATGGATATAAAAAAAGTATTAAAAAAAACATTGCCTTTTTTAGATGGAGGCTTTCATGTAGGTGGAGTAACAGGTAATGGTATTGGTTTTGTATTCCGTGATGCACATGGCATCCGGCCTTCCTATTATTACATTAATGAAGAGGTGGTGGTAGCTGCGTCTGAAAGAGCTGCTATCAGAACAGCATTCAATGCAGGAGAAAATGAAGTACAGGAACTAATGCCCGGTCATGCATTGATAGTAAATGAAAAAGGCGAGGTGGAAATAGCGCAGATACTGGAACCAAAAGAAAGAAAGGCCTGCAGCTTCGAAAGAATTTATTTTTCCAGGGGCAGCGATGAAAAAATTTATAAAGAAAGAAAAGCACTTGGTTATAATCTTAGTGAGCCTGTATTAGCTGCCATTGAGTATGATTTAAAAAATACTATTTTTTCTTTTATTCCCAACACCGCTGAAACGGCTTTTCTCGGTATGGTGAAAGGAATGGAAGCTTACCTGAATAAAGTAAAGGTGGAAAGAATACTTAGCTGGGGTAAGGATTATGATCCGGAGAAGCTGAGTGAAATGGTAAACCGCAGGATACGGATAGAAAAAATTGCTATCAAAGATGTAAAGATGCGAACCTTCATTTCCGAAGATACAGGCCGCAATGAAATGGTGCAGCACGTTTATGATATTACTTATGGAACCGTTAGGCCAGGACAAGATACTTTAGTGGTGATAGATGATTCCATTGTGCGGGGCACTACGTTAAAAGAAAGTATCATCCGGATGCTGGGAAGATTAAAACCCAAACGCATTATTGTTGTTTCCTCTTCACCGCAGATCCGTTATCCTGATTGCTATGGAATAGACATGAGCAAGATGGGAGACTTTATTGCCTTTAATGCCGTGGTGGAGTTGCTGAAAGACAATGGTAAATTGGACTACCTGAAAGAATTACTGGAAAAATGTAAAGACCTGCAGCGCAATAATCAACTGCATGCAGAAAATGTAACCAAGCTTTTATATAAACAATTTTCAACCGAAGAGATATCTGCCAAAATTGCACGGCTAATCACTCCTGCCGGCCTGGACATACAGGTGGATGTGATATTTCAGCGTATAGAAGACCTGCATAAATCCTGCCCCAACAATTTGGGCGACTGGTATTTTACCGGCAACTATCCCACTCCCGGTGGAAACAAAGTGGTAAACAAGGCCTTCATGAATTATATGGAAGGAAAGAATGTGAGAGGGTATTGACTTCCAGCCTCATTAGGGAAATATCAGTAAGTTACAAATATCGAACAGCGAAGCAGGAAATGACGAACACACAAGCCTGAAACCCTGCCCTGAAAAATATCGAACATCCTTAACCAAACGACTTGCTCCCTCACTGTACGAAGCTTGTAATTTCGTACTTTTATCCTGTTGCCACCGGCATGATAAAAAGATAATTTATGAAACAACTTATTCTTATCCGCCATGCCAAAAGTGATTGGGGCAATCCCGGCCTGGATGATTTTGACAGGCCACTGAATGAGCGGGGTAAAAAAGATGCACCGGTAATGGCTAAGCGATTGCTCGACAGAAAAATTGCTATTGATGCATTTATTGCCAGCCCGGCGAAGCGGGCGGCCAAAACAGCAGGTGTTTTTGCAGAAGCATTTAAGCGGGAAAAGGAAGAAATTATTTTTAATAAGGAATTGTATATGGCAGAATTGCTTACTTTTTATAAAGTGATTGAAGAAACCAAGAATGTCTTTACTACCATAGCAATATTCTCGCATAATAATGGCCTTACAGAATTTGCCAACCGGCTTGCCGATGTGCGAATAGATAATATTCCCACCTGCGGCATCTTTGCAGTAAAAGCGGATTGTGATACCTGGGCTGATTTCAGAGAGGCCAAAAAAGAGTTTTGGTTTTTTGATTATCCCAAAGCAGGGCAGTAGGATTGAACCACATAGGGATTTAGAAAGCATAGCAATACACACATAGAAGTACAAGATTAACTATATGTGCATTCCTGTCTGTATTATGTACTATGCAATTCGATTGAATCACATAGGGATTTAGAAAGCATAGCAATACACACATAGAAGTACAAGAATAACTATATGTGTATTCCTATCTGTACTATGCACTATGTGGTTCAATAATCAGCGAAAACCTTCCCCCAATTAAACAGATAGATTCCCGTTGTTGTTTCATTGCTGAATTTGCTGCAATAAATTCTCAATACCTGCTGATAAAAGATGATTACTACTCATCTCATTGAAAGAATAAGAAAAACCGGCGGCTGCATCCAATGCTTTAGCCAATGAAAAATTGGGTTGGTCTATACAAACAGCGATACCTTTTTGCATCAGGTAGTTACCAAGATATTCCTGCTCCGTTTGGCCGGGTGTGGGAATAAGGATACTTTTCTTTTGTAAGGCCACCAGGTCCATAACGGTACTGTAGCCGCTGCGGCTGATCACATATTCCGCTTTGCTCATCTCTTCATTCAGCACATCGGATGGCAGGTGGTTGTAAAATTGAATCATATTGGTGGATGGCAGCAATGACTGCACACCCGGAAGCCCTCTTACAATAGTAGCGGTATGATTATACCGGCTTATTTCGTGAATGATCTTATCTTCCAGCAGGCTCCGTTGCGGTTCCGGCCCGGAAAGAATAACCAGCAAATGATTTTTTTGTTCCGGGATATTTTTCTTTTCAAATCTTGAAAGCAAGCCTGTATATCGAATGGGTACAGCGGGCAATAGTGCAGGATGTGACAATTCACCGGCCAGGTTATTATCAGTTTCTGCATCCGGCACCCAGCATTCTGTAAACTTATTAATATAGTGGTAATTTCTTTTTTGCAGTATTCTTTCCGACCAGTGGCCCAGCGAACTTTTTATAATCAACTGGTGGGTAATAAAGAGGCAGGGAATAGAAGCATGGTGAAGGCCGTAACGGTTATCGCTGATAACAGCATCGAAACCGTAAGCTGTTTCCATTTTTTTCAGCCAGCGGTGTTCAGCTTTAATGGCCCGCTGCATTTTTAGCCCCTGTTGTAACATCTTCCAGATCAACCCCCTGGCTGTTTTGGCATACCGGATGCGGTAGCCGGGCAGAAAAAGGAAGGGCAGGCCTGGAAATTCTGTTTTCAGCAGTTCTTCCTGGGCCCCTTCACCGGCAAGCCATACCTCACAATTTTGTGTCAGCAGCTGCCGGATAATAGGAATGCAGCGGGTGGCATGACCGAGGCCCCAGTCGAGCGGGGCCACCAGGATACGGGGTTTTACCTGTTCATGACCGTCTGAAAGGCGTATTTTCTGCTTAGGAAGCTGATCCATATTAATTTTTTGTCTGTTTTGGTCCAACAGCATACTAATTTGTTTGTAAAATAGTTTTAATTTAGAACTTTAAAATTATGAAGTACATCAACAAAATTGCGTTCGCCCTGTTATTGATTGCATTCTTGTCTTCCTGTAGCCGGAATTATTATTCAGGCAGTGGCAGCAAAAAGAGCAAACATTGCGGCTGCCCGGGACAAAAAGGCTGACAGGGCTATTAGAAAATCAATAACGCATGAAGCATTTCAGCAGAAACCTGTTAGTTTTTTTCAAAAACGGGTTTATGACTGAACAGGCATGGGAGCATGAAGTGGAATCCCTTACCAAAATTCTCCGCATCACCGAATCTCCGGAACAATTTTGCATCGCTACCGAACTGGTAAACAGAAATCGCATTACCAATAAGCCAAAAAGGATTTTAAAGGAATCGGCCCATTACAGGTTAAGGGAGTTCAGATTTTTGATTAATAAGAATTAATCAAAAGCCGTGTTTCATTTTTTAATATGTTCGAACAAATCGTGTAAGACATCTTTTTTACCGGTTCGATAAATTCCTGCTGTACGTTCAATCCACTCATCTTTCGCTTTAGTATTCTCAATCTCACAATTCAGATCGTTGAGTAAATCTTCAATTACCCGGGATATGCTCTTGTTTTGTTGCCGTGCATATTCCTGAATAAGCTTTTTGTTTTTAGCAGAAATAAGAATAGTAAGTTTTTTCTTTTATCATACTATTGTTAAGATATGGAGTAGTAGTAATTTTTTTATTGCAATTTCCCCAACGCTTCCCTCAATTTCCCCACCATTTCTTCAATCTCATCTTTTTTGCAGGTACCCACACTAAGGCGGTACCATGCAGAACTTTTATCAGCCCCAAAAGCATAGAAAGGAACTACGGCCAGGCCTGCATTATTCAATATGTATGCCGTTACATCGCTTTGCGTATCCAGCGTAGTACCATCCGGAGTTTTTTTACCGGCCAGATCTATTTTGATAGTAAGATAAATAGCAGCTTCAGGCGCAATGGCATCCACCGGCAAACCTTCACTTTTTAATTGCATAAAACCCTCATAGATGCGGCGCAACCGTTCTTCTATTTCCCGTTTAAAATTGGACAGGAAATAATGTATGCCGGTCCGGTTGTTTAAATAATAGGCTACTGCTTTTTGTTCTGCCATAGGCGCCCAGGCGCCAATATGGGTAAGAATGGCTTTCATTTTATTGATAATGGTGGAAGGCCCCAGGCTCCAGCCCACCCGTACACCGGTAGCGGCAAATACTTTGCTGATAGCATCAATAAAAATAGTGTACTCCCGCATGGCCGGACGAAGGGATACAGGATTATAATGCTGAATATCGCCGTAGGTAAGGTGCCAGTACATCTGGTCGTACATCACATATAGTTTCTTTTGTTCTTCGCCTCTTCTGGCATTTTCTTCCAGTACCATATCGCATATAGCTTCCAGTTCTTCTTTACGGAAGGTGGTGCCGGTAGGGTTTTGCGGTGAGCAGAGGGAGATAAGTGTGGCTTCCTGTACATACGGGTGAATATCTGCAGCCGTAGGCATAAAGTTGGTAGCAGCCGTAGCTTCAATTACAATATGTTCGCCGCTTACAAAATGGGTATAGTGATTGTTATTCCAGGAAGGAACAGCGTAAATGATCTTGTCACCCTTATCACATATAGCACGGAACACGGCATAAATAAGCGGACGGCCACCGGAAGCTACCAGTATTTCATTAGGGGTATACTCTAATTGTTCTTCATCTTTTATAAAAGAAAGAATGGATTCCCGCAGGTCCAGGTTGCCTTCGGCAGCGGGATAATTGGTAAAATGTTTTCGGTAGGCTTCTACAATGGCATCTTCCAGTTCTTTGGGAATGGGGAAAATAGAAGGGTCAAAATCACCTACGGTAAAATTATAAATGCGTTCGCCCTGGCGTATTTTTTCCCTGATCTCCCCTCCCAGTTTTACAATTTCAGAACCGATAAGTGTTTCAGATAAGTGTGACAGTTTCATAACCTAACCCTTTGAGGCAAAAGTAAAGGAAATGGTGGAGATGGGGTGGGGGAGGCGGATGCTTTAATTTATAAAGCAGGCAGGTATTTTTTTATGAACCCGGTAATGCCAACAATCCGTACACCTTCTTTTGTTTTATAATCAATATCGGCGCTGCATACCACGAAATTGTTTTTGCACTTTAAATCAGAAACAGATTGGTAAAACCCTTTGCTGATTACCGGCGCATTGCTGAGTTTTATTTCCACACAGGCTTTTACCACATGACCCCGTACAAGCACCAGATCGCACTCAGCCCCTGCCTGTGTCCGGTAATAATACATATCCAGCCTGTTTTCTTTGGCATACATCACCTGGCTTATTACATAACCTTCCCAGGAGCCACCGGCACCGGGATGATGTTGCAGTTCTTTTTCATTCTCTACTCTAAGGAGATAATGCAGTATGCCTGAATCATTGATATATACTTTCGGTGCTTTTACTAACCGTTTGCCAAGATTTACAAAAAATGGGGGTAGCCGTTTAATTATAAAAGCCCCTTCAAGGTAATCTAAATACCGCTTCACAGTAGGGCCTGTAATATCTAAGGAACTGCCTAATTTTTCTGCGTTTAACATACTCCCCTGCAGATGGGCCAGCATACTCCAGAGTTTTCGCATGGTAACAGACGAAAAACGGATATCAAACAGTTGTGGCAGATCTTTTTCGATATAAGTGGTAATAAAAGAATCCAGCCAGCCATGCAGCAATTGTGCATTGCGCAGGGTAAGCGCCTGTGGGAACCCACCCCTGAACCAATGTTTTTTAAAACTGATATTGGCAGGTAATTCATGCAGACCTATAGGGTGCAGATAAAAATAAGCTACCCTGCCCGCTAAACTTTCTAAAGCACCTTTCAATAGATCGGGTGATGCGGAACCTGTAATGATAAACCGTCCGGGTTTTCTCTTTTCATCAATTACTGCACGCAGTAAAGGGAATAATTGCGGCATCCGCTGCACTTCATCTATCAGTACACATTCATCAATATAACTGAGCAGGTATTCTTCCGCGTTCCGGTTTAATTTTTCAAAGTCACTATTTTTTTCCAGGTCAAGATAAACGGTTTCTCTTTTATTTTTTTTGGCAATAAGTTTTGCGAGGGTGGTTTTGCCCACCTGCCTTGGTCCAAGTATGACAATGGCGGGAAAAACTTTCAGAAATTTTTCTATACCCGGTTGTAAAGCTCTTTGTATCATTTTTTAAAGATACGGCTTCCCTTGTAAATCTAAAATGCCATTTTAGATTTACAAGGATGAAAAATTTGACATATTGGCAAATATCACCTTAAGAAAAGGGCAATTTTGTTCGCCCTGGCGTATCTTTTCCCTGATCTCGCCGCCCGGTTTTACAATTTCAGAACCGATCAGTGTTTCAGATAAGTGTGACAGTTTCATAACCTAACCCTTTGTGGCAAAAATAAAGGAAATGGGGAGATGAGGTGGTATTGAGGTTAGAGGGGCCACTTTATCAATGGCTAAATATTTAGCACAATGTAAAAGAGAAAACTCATTCAGTTTGACAATCAGGGTACTTTGAAATTTTAAAATCGCATTTGGGATTTACAAGGATGGGAAATTTGGCAACCCGGTCAATATCAGCATAAAAAGAGGGCGGTTTTTAAATAGCTGCGATAAGCGAAAAAATGCAGCGGCACTGCACACTATTTTTGTCAATGGTTTTTGATACAAACAACCAGGTGTTAAGGTCCATCCGGGATACACCACGCAATAACCGCCTGCAAGCCATTATTAATATGACATACCTGCCTTTTAGATAAATGTACCTGCGATTTAGTTAAATCCACAAACTGTTTAGATGGGTAGCCCTATAGTTTAGCTAAGTCCACCTGCCATTTAGGAGAGGCCGCTTATGTTTTAGTTAAGTCCGCCTGTTGTTTAGCCAGGTGAACCAATGATTTAGCTAAATCCATAAATCATTTAGATGGGTAGCCCTATAGTTTAGCTAAGTCCACCTGTCATTTAGAAGAGCCTGCTTATATTTTAGTTAGCAACAACCTGCAAGTTTAGCAGGTGTACAAACCTTTTAGCTAAGTCCACGTATCCTTTAGACAGGCCCATCTGTCTTTTAGATAAGTTCAATTATATTTTAGGCTAGGTACACGTGACAAATCCTTAACTGCACTTAACTTATATGTTAAGTGTACCTGCTAAGTTGGCAGATACACTTATCAATTAATTAGATGCATCTATCTTTTTTTTAGACCTACCTAATCTATACCTTAGGATAACCTGTCAACTTATCAGGCGTACTTATGATTTATTTGGGCAGGCCTTATTATTTCATATGTGAAGCGAAAAAATCACAGGGAACATCAGCCACAAAAATGTCTGAATATCCGGTACTCACGAATGATCCACCACCACTTTACTATTATCATACCAATCATACTTCACAAAAATTTCCTGCCCCGGCTGGTATTTCGGAACAGAGGCTTCTGCAATCACCCCTTTAGTTTTGGCAGAAAAAGAAGGACTGTTTTCCGGCAGCACTTCCAGTTCTAATTCCACAAAAGGGTTGTTGCCATTTACATAGGAACCCAGCCATGTATATTTTTTTATGATCGCCCTTGCGGGTTTTCCGGTGGCGGTCACCGCATTATTATCCTGCTGCATTTTTTCCAGGTCGGCTTTTAAGGCCAGCATATCCGCCCCGGTTTGCGAAACGCCACCCGCTGACTGCGACTGACCTCCGGTAAAATCAATCACTACATTTTTTTCATTCTTTGGATCAATTTTTACCGGCAATTCCATACCAGGTATATATGCGCCGGGGTTTATCCTCGATACAAGCGTTCTGCATTCAGTTGTATAAGTTTGACCAAAACTATTTTTTACTTCCAGTATCAATTTTACCTGGGGGTTATTGTTGATGGTAACACCGGTATCTCTTACTTCCAGAATTTTCGCTTTGCCGGGAAGGCCTGTCTTTTGCAGCCGGCCGGCATTGATCATCGGCTGAAAAAATAAGCGGTAAAATAAATAAAACATACCACCGAATAAAAGGAGCATGCCTCCGCCAATATAGATACCAGATGAACCGGCAGTGGCCACTACGGCAGCCACACCAACAAGCAAACCGGCGATGCCGCCGATAATACCTATCCATATACCTGCATTCATTTTCATCATAATCCAATTTTTGCCACTGAGGCTCTGAAACACTGAATTTTTCCTCTTTATTTCAACAACAATTTGTATTCTCAGTATTTCTGTGTCTCAGTGGCAAATGTATTTATTCGATCGGTTTATACTCCTTAAATAAATTAAGCTTCGTGCCCTCCGTCTGCTTGCGGTAGTCACTCCAGTTGCCGCTAAAGAAAGCATTTATCTTTTCAATAGTTTCTGCCACCGCTTTTTCGGCATTCACCATCATCACTTCCACCTGCGGGCCGGGTGCCACCATCTTACTGCCAATGGATTGTTGTGCCTGTTGCAATTGTGTCATCGTTGTTACCTCAAACGGGCTTCTGCTGATACCTTGCTTTTCATTTGTTTTACCATTGATCATCTCACGGATCTTTTTTATTTCATCCTGCATTTTGGTTGTTGTCTTGCGCAGCGAATCTGTTTCTTTTCCTTCCATTCCTTTCAGTTGCGATTGCATTTTGCTACATACTTCCTCGGCTTCTGTAAGGCGGTCCATTCCATCCGTCAATTTTGCAGCAGATTTTCTCAGCCGGTCGTACATGTTTCGTTGCGCTAATTTGATATCATTGCGATTGCCCATTCTTGCATCATCTTTTACAGTTATAAAAGTGGAATCGCTGGCCCGGGCATACGTCATTACTATTTTGTAGGTGCCGGGCAATACCTGGAAACCTCCCGGCTCTATGGCTCCGGGCAGTGGTTTTGGTGAACCCGGCTGGCGAACACCTTTTTCTTCCATGCCCCAATATTGGCGATTGAAGCCACTATCAATACTCCATCTCAATGTGCGGATGAGCTCATTATTTGCATTGAATATCCTAACCATGGCACTATCACCTCTTCCACCACCACCGCCACCAAATCTTGCACCACCACCTCTTGCACCGCCGCCGCCTGGTCCTTGCGGAACTGCGGCTGCAACAGGTTGCGTGGCAGCCGGTGGAGCAGCAGGTTGTTTAGCGGCAGTATCAGCTTTGGGTTTATTTATATAGAATGATACAGCTGCACCGCGACGCCTGTTCTCAGCATCATACAATCCGTAGGTACTCCATTCATATCCTGGTGCTGCTTTATATTGTGCCTGTATGGCATCCGGTGCAGTAAATACAGTGATGGGTGATGAAGGCAGTTGCCCTTTCATAGCAGCTAATTTTCGCAGTGGACGAATATCATCCAATACCCATAAGGCACGGCCAAATGTGGCGATCACTAAATCTGCTTCTCTTTCCTGTATCGCTAAATCATAAGTGGAAACAGAAGGATAACCATTTTTCCATTGTTCGTAACTGTTACCATTGTCAAAGCTTACCCAAAGCCCATGTTCGGTTCCCAGGAAAATCAAATTGGGTTCTGTGGGATCCTGTATCATACAAAGAGCATAACCTTTTACCTTATTTTCATCAGCCATTCTTGTCCATGTTTTTCCATAGTCAGTTGTTCTGAAAAAATAGGGTTTAAAATCACCGCGGCGGTAATCGTTGGCGGTTACAAAAGCTTCACCGGCATTGTAGCGGGAAGCGATAATCTGCGGTATCCAGCAACCTGTTGGTAAGCCCGGTATTTTACCTCTGAAATTGGTCCAGGTTTTACCGCCATCTCTAGTCAGTTGTACATTCCCATCATCTGTACCAGTCCAGATGGTGCCGCTTTCCCTGGTGGAAAGAGAAATGGTTAAAATAGTACCATAAGTTTCTGCACCGGTAATGTCAAGTGTTAATCCTCCTGTATTTTGAAATGCTTTGATACGGGTAGTATCATTCATGGTAAGATCTGGAGAAATGATATTCCAGTTTACTCCTTTATCATTGCTTTTATGTAAAAACTGGCTGCCGAAATAAATTGTTTTTTTATCAAATGGGTCCTGCGCAATGGCAGAGTTCCAGTTGAACCGCAGCATTAGTTGCGGATCTAAAGAAGGTGGCCTGATAAACCAGCCCTCACCGGTTTTCCAGTTGCGGCGGCCCACAGCGCCACCCTGGCTCATACTATATACCCAACTGGCATCTTCTGCATCGGGCATTACATCAAATCCATCTCCACCCCCTATATTGTTCCAATAATAATTGCGGATACCGCCATTGGTCCAGGTATATGCAGGGCCATGCCAGCTTCCATTGTCCTGCATACCGCCCATTACATTATAAGGGGTTTCATTATCTGCATTGATATGATAGAATTGCCCTACCGGAATTTTCTCATCAAATACCCAGTTCTTACCCCGGTCTCTTGAAATACCAATACCTCCATCATTTCCTTCGATGATCAGGTTGGGGTCTTCCGGATTGATCCACCAGGCATGATGGTCGGGGTGAATGCCGGAATAAGGGATCATGGTGTTGAATGATTTGCCCCCGTCTTCACTAAAAGTGATAGTGCTGTGCACATCATAAATACGATTTTCATTTTTTGGGTCCACATATATTTCCTGGTAGTAAAAAGGGCGGTCAGTAATTTGTGCAGGATCACTATTCACCAGTGTCCATTTAAAACCGCCATCATCACTTTTGTAAAAACCGTTTTTAGCAGCTTCTATTTTTGCATATACACGGGTGGGCATACTGCGGGAAAAAGCAACGCCTATTCTTCCAAGCTGACCTTCCGGCATACCATCTTCTTTGGATAATTTTTGCCAGGTTTTACCGCCATCTACCGTAATGTGCAAGCCACTGCCGGCCCCGCCACTTACCAGGTTCCAGGGCGTACGGCGAAACTGCCACATGGCAGCAATGAGTTTATTGGGATTGGAAGGGTCCATTATCAGATCGGCACAGCCCGTAGTATCATTGGCATATAAAATCTTATTCCAGGTTTCGCCACCATCAGTTGATTTAAACACCCCTCTTTCACTATGTTCAGCATAAGGGTTACCGATAGCAGCCACATAGATCGTATTAGGATTGGTGGGATCGATAACAATCCGGTGTATACAAACCGTTTTATCAAGCCCCATTTTTTTCCAGTTTTTACCCGCATCCAGAGAGCGGTAAATACCAGCACCCAGGTTGAGTGAGTTACGTGGATTGCCCTCACCGGTACCCACCCATACTACAGAAGGATTGGATTGCTGAATAGCAATAGCGCCTATATTTTGTGTGGGCTGTTCATCAAAAACGGGGGTCCAGTTTTGCCCGCTGTTCTCTGTTTTCCATACGCCGCCCGAAGCAGCGCCCACATAAATGGTATTGGCATTGGATACTATTGCATCAATAGAGGTAATACGTCCACTCATACCGGCCGGGCCGATATTGCGGGGTTTCCAGTTTTTAAATTGAGAAAGAAGTGTCTTTTGAGCAGTGCCAACAAGGCAGCAGCAAAAAGTTACAATAACTAAAAGCGTTTTTGTCATATCAGTATGTTTTGGAATGCTAAACTTACTGATAATGCAACCGACCACAAAGAAGTTTGGATAAAAGGTAAAAAAATAAAAGGCGGGTTATTACAGGCTATTATTAATTGGTAAAATTGCCGGTTTCAATATATAGTTTGAGTGCCGCTAAACCGGTTTCAAAGTCTTTTCCCATTTCCTTGTCAAGACTATAAAAAAGATTGAAAATATTCCAGGGTCTAGGGGTGGCAAGGTCAAAGTACCAAGTAATGGTGGTGATGCCTTTTTCTTTTTCGATAATGGAGAATACCGATTCAGCGTTGCCTTCTTTGGGTGTGGTGAAATGAAGGGTATATGCCACTTTATAAGGGGCTTCCAGGGAAATGATTTCTATTTTCCCCTCCCCGGAAATAGCCGGATCGCCTTTCCAGGAGAGGGTAGCCCCAACAGTACCATCGGTACCGGTCATAGTAAATTTTGCTGTAGAATCCTGCTGGCTCCACACAGAAAACCGGTTGAAATTGTCTAACTTTTTTACCTTCTCAAATATGACTGCAGCCGGAGCATTGATAGTAATGGACCGGTTTAGTTTTTGACTGGTGGGCATGAACAGCGATAATCCTGCGGTTGCTATGATAAGGGCAATAAAGAAGAAAAAGAGTTGGCGGAATATTTTCATTTTCTTGTTTGGTTTTTGTCTTCGACAAAAGAGATTGCTACTGAGGCACTGAAACACAGAGTTTTCCCTGATAGCTTAGTCGTTTATTTTGTATTCTCTGTGTTTCAGTGCCTCAGTGGCTAAATTGTATTCTCTGCGGTTATGTATTAGAAGCCCTTCAGCGGTTTGTCGCCTTGTTGATCGGGCTTTAGAGTAGCCTTAATAAAGCTCTTCAGGTGTATATATTTTTTTGCCACCTCCTGTATCATTTTTGAACTGAGGCTGTCCGTCATCTGCTGCCTGTTTGCAATATCGGAGGGATTAGTACCATAATATAACGCCTCATACAGGTTATCCATCCAGAACCGGTTTTGCCGCATATCCACTTCCAATTTTCTTTTTTGCTGCGCTCTTATTTTTTCCAGATCTGCCGCAGATATACCAGCTGCAATAATCTTTTTCATTTCATCTAATGCAGCGCTGGTTAGCGTATCCACATTTTCCGGCGCACACGGAAATGTAATATTGAATGAAGAGTACCCATAAGGCACCCTGTACATATTCCCAAAAGAGCTAACGCCGTACACTCCGCCTTTTTCTTCCCGAAGCTGTTCCGTCAGTTTTATACTCATCACTTCCCCCAGGCTCTTCATGGCAAAAGCATCTTTACTGTTATAGGTGGCAGGTGCGGTAAAGATCATTACCACCTGGCTTTTTGGATCAGCGCCTTTAGTGATTGTTTTTTCCACGCTGCCCGCAGGCGGACGAATGCCGAGATCTTTAAAGGTCTCTTTGCCTGAGTTGAAGGGAAGACTGCCAATATATTTTTCCAGTAATGGTTTGATAGAATCTTCAGTGAAAGACCCGACAAATAAGAAAGTAAAATCACCGGCATTTGCAAACCTTTCCTTATAAATTTGAATGCTTCGGTCTAAATTTATTTTATCAAAATCTTCAGGTGCCGGCAATTTATCAGCACGCGGGTGACCTCTGGTCATCAGCTTTTGAAACGCTGCACTGAAATAGATCTGCGGGTTAGCTCCCAGGTTTGCATACAATTGTTTTTGCCTTGTTTTAAAGGATTCAAATGCATTATTATCTTTTCTCGGTGCGGTAAAATATAAATGTATCAGCTGAAGAAGGGTTTCCGTTTCTTTGGGAATTGTATTGCCATTCATTCCTTCACTGTAAAGACTGATATTTGGGGAGAGGGATGTGCTTTTTCCTTTGAGCATATTGCCAAGATCGATGGCGGAAAAATTGCCAACACCGCTTTGTGATACAATAGGTGCTGCATTAATGGCTGATTGGTAATCGGCATCTTTTACCAATGAATGCCCGCCTTTGCTGAATGCCCGGAAAAGGACCTCATCATTTTTAAAGTTGGTGCTTTTTAAAACGACAGTGGCGCCGTTAGAAAACTTCAATGTGGTTATACCTGCTTCATCATTTGTTTTGCTGCCCGTAATTTTTCCCGGGTTTAATTTCCCGGCATCCATTAAAGAAGTGGCCAGTACTTTCTCTTTAATCCTTTCAATGACGGCGATCTCAGCAGCAGCCAGTACATTATTCACTTCTTCTATAGAGGGAATGCTGATACCCTCTTTCTCCGGCGCATTCAGCGTTACCACCATATTATCCCTGGTAATCCATTGTGCAGCCAGTTTGTTTACTGCTTCCAGTTGTACAGAGGCCAGGTATTGTTTTACAAAATCATATTCCCATTCTATGCCGGGTATAGGTTCGTTTTCTAAAAAATTATTTACATACTCATCCACATATTTATAGGATTCCTCATTTTCCCGTTCAACAAAAATGCGGTCGTAAAAACTGCGCAATTGTTTTTTTTGCAACTCAAACTCTGAAAGGGTAAATCCATACAGCAACACCCTCCGGTTTTCTTCCATCAGTACATACAGTGAATGGGCCATACCCGTATCGCTTGTATTGGCATACAACTGGTAAGCGTCTTTGGTTCTGGCGTAGCTGTTGCCATAAAAGGAGCCGGCACCAACAAAAGGAGGGTTGGCTTTTAACGTCAGTTCACGAAAACGATTATTCAGCATACCTGTAAAAAGGCGGCGATTCATATAGCGTACATAATCACCCTGTGTGGTTTCAGGTTGCTTTTCTTTTTTAAACATTATTTCTACTGAGGGGAAGGCCGTTTCTTTATCTTTTGCGACTACAAACAAGGGTTCTGAGTGATCCGGCACAGAAAACACTCCTCTTTTTTTTGGGGCCGAAGGGGCAGGTATATCGCCGAAAGTTTTTTTAATTTTTTGTTCCATATCATTCACATCAATATCACCCACCACGATGACTGCCTGCAGGTCTGGCCGGTACCAATCTGTATAAAACCGTTTTAAGGCAGCCGGTGAAAAATGTTCAAGTGATTCACGGGTGCCAATGGGCAGGCGTTCTGCATATTTGGAACCACGGTATTGCACCGGCAGGGTTTGTTTCATCATTCTTTCATCAGCCCCCCGGCTCAGTCGCCATTCTTCTATCACCACCCCTCTTTCTTTTTCTATTTCTACTGAATCAAGCAGGGCATTATGTGCCCAGTCTTCCAGTATCTGCAGACCTTTGTCCAGCAAGGCCGGTTTATCGGATGGTACGGGCAGGATATAAATCGTTTCATCAAAACCTGTAGTAGCGTTCAGGTCGGCACCGAACTGCACCCCGATGCTTTGAAGGTAGCTCACCAGTTCATTTTTGGGAAACCGTTTGGTGCCATTAAAGTTCATGTGCTCCATAAAGTGGGCAAGACCCAACTGGTCTTCATCTTCCAGCACCGAACCGGCATTTACCACCAGCCGCATCTCCACCCTTTTTTCGGGCAGTTTATTTTGACGGATATAATAAGTAAGGCCATTAGACAACCTGCCTATTTTTACTTTGGGATCCAGTGGCATTGGCTGTGCCACATCTATTTGCGCACTAACCCATGGAGACAGTAAGATTGTGATGAGCAATACCAACCAATGCTTATTAACCATTTGCATATTTTTTGGAAAGTAAATTTATCTATAAGACGGGGCTTTGGGAAATAAAAAAAGGATGCATTTCAAATTGCCGCAACTTAAGAAGCTGTTTGAATTAATTGTTTGATATGTCTTATGGCATTTTTGGGGCTGCAACTGCGTTGAATTTTTCGCCTTAGGCGTTTAGACTATGGCTGCAAAATTCGCCTGGTTTCGCTCCCAAAAACATCCATAATCCA
>JANOEQ010000098.1:0-24943 GCA_031441485.1 Chitinophagaceae bacterium | reverse complement strand
TATTGCCTTTTAACACCACCCCTATATAGCTGTTGCCATTTTGCGCACGGCTGTTATTCTTATACACAAAGCTTGCCTGATTCTCATTGTTTACTATCAAATCCAGATCACCGTCATTGTCTAAATCGCCGTAGGACGCACCATTTGAAAAAGAAGGTTCCATAAACCCCCATATTTCACCGGCATCAGTAAAGCTGAGATTGCCATTATTCTTAAATGCCTTATTGGGCAAAGGAAAAATGGGAATATGTTTTAATACGGAATCCACACTTTGTTTTTGTCCGGATATAACCATGTTCTTTACAATATCATCGGCGAAGAAATCCATGAAGTCTAGGTTCGTTACATCATGATTAATACCATTGCACACATAAATGTCATTGAAGCCATCATTATCGGCATCAAAGAATAAAGCGCCCCAGCTCCAGTCGCTGGCAGATACACCACTGTAGTTTGCTGTTTCAATAAACTGTCCGTTCCTGTTATTTACCATCAGGCAGTTTTTCATAAACTGCCGGTATAAGCCCACTTTTATTCGTGTATTATACAGGTCAATATTATCGAATGCCCCCAGGGTCTTCAGGCGGTAATCATCGCCCGGCAGCATGTCGGTGGTAAATATATCTGCATAGCCATCGTTATTGATATCTGCCATATCGGCGCCCATGGAAGAAAAGCTGTTTTGCCCGATACATTCTTCCATAGCATCTTTGAATGTGCCGTTTTGCTGGTTGATGTATAAATAATCCCTTTCGTAAGAGTCGTTGGCCACATATACATCGGGCCAGCCATCATTATTTACATCACCTACTGAAACACCTAATCCAAAACTAACCAGTGTACCATGTATACCGCTTTGTTTCGTTACTTCAACAAACCGGCTATTGTCATTTCTGTACAGATGATCGCCACCGCCTTTAAAGAAATCGGCCACCGGCCACTCTGCTTCCGGTAAATCTCTTTTATTTTGATATCCGAGATTATTTATGGGCATCGGGCTGTTATTGATAATGAAACAATCCAGGTCTCCGTCCAAATCATAATCAAAGAAGGAAGCCTGGGTAGAGTAAGCTACTATGTCTAGTCCATATTTTGCTGCTGATTCAGTAAATGTGACCTCACCCCGGCCCTTTCCGGAAGGAGAGGGAGTAATATGATTATTGATATAAAGTTTATTCCGCCGGTTCCCATTTTTCATATTGCCGGCATTACAAATGTATATATCCAGCCAACCATCATTGTTTATATCTGCCACTACTGCACCGGTGCTCCACATACTGTCCTGCTTCATACCTGAAGTTGCCGTTATATCCTCAAATGTAAAATTGCCTTTGTTCAGGTACAGTTTATTTTCTCCCTGGTTGCTTGTGAGCAGTACATCAGGCAAACTGTCATTGTTGATATCACCGATAACCACACCACCACCATTATAATAGTTGCGGTAAAAGAAACTATTTTCCAGCTGGCCATCAACCACTGTGTTTGTAAAGTTGATGCCTGTTTCTTTCTCCAACGTAAACAAAGGTTTTGTTGTTTCCCGCTGGTGACAGCCGGGTATAACAAAAAGAAGAAATAACAACAATGATCCGCAAATTCTTACTGAAAATAGTATCATTCGAAAAAGGTAAGTATCAAAATTATTGTATTTGCACAGTAATACTGATCTTTTAGCAGACAGAAAACAAAACAGGATGGCACACAAAAAGAGCCATTAGAAAATGGCTCTTTTGAATTGCTAAATTACACTAACTGCTAATGCTTATTAAAACAAAGTTTAATACCCGGGGTTTTGGTTCAAATTCGGGTTACCAGCTAACTGACCGTTTGGAATCGGGAAATACAGGTATTTGGGATCGCTTGCTGCTTTCTCCTGCCAAGGCAGTAAGAATTTACCAAAGCGGATCAAATCCTGTTTTCTCCAGCTTTCCAGGTACATTTCCCTGGATCTTTCATCAATCAATTGATCCAGAGAAACAGAGGCTAATACAGAGGCATTTCTTGATGGATGAGTTCTTACAGAATTCACCAGCGCTACTGCTGTGTTTCCGTATCCACCTGCATTGCTTCCACCTGTTCCACCTCTCAGAATAGCTTCTGCTTTCATCAGCAGCACATCAGCTAACCTGAAATATACATAGTCATTATCTACGTTACCATTATCATCATATTGAAAGTCAATGGGATATTTATACGCCCGGAGGCCTGTTACTTCAAGGTTAGTTCCTTTTTCAATAATCTTCACAGCATCAGTAAAAGATAACGGAGCACCGGTCCTGTCGTTCAAAGCTGCACCAGTGGTCATATTAAATTGCTGCCCTCTTAATATACCAACGTTAATTGCGTTAGCTGGATTTGGTGGAGCACCTGGAGAAGTGTAAGGATAGTTTATACCTCTTCTTTTATCTGATGCTTCAAATTTGTTGTAAAAATCAGACAAAGTGGTAAAGCCATTCCAGCCAGAAGGGTTCTGGTTGTAGTGCATGGTAGAATGCCATCTCGACCTGATATTCTGAGCAGATGTGCCACCGATATTTTCCTGTGTCCAGATATTTTCTGTACCGATTGTTCCATTATTTGGAGCAAATGCATCAAAATAAACAGGCCTGAAAGTATATAAACCAGAACTGATAACCTGGTCGGCCAGCGTAATTACCTGGCTCATATCTGTTGCTGCAAACGTAGGAGTGGCCCTGTTGGCAATCATTCCTTTATTCAAATAGCATTTCATTAATAATACCCTGGCAGCATTTTTATTTGCTCTAATAACCGGTGCATCGGGTAAATCGGGAAGAGCTGCGTTCAATTCCGCAATGATATAGTCCAGCTCTTCTGTGCCTTTTCTTACACGCGGAGGCTGCAATGAAGTTTCTCCCGGATCCCTGTAAGGAACCTGTCCCCAACCATCCAGCATCATAAATTCTGCAAATGCCCTTAACATTCTTGCTTCTGCTTTTTGCTGTGCAGTTGGATTGAAACGCAGTAAGTCTGTAGCACTATACATTACTCCTCCTAATGCTGCAAATACTTCCCTAACGCGGATATGATCAGCATCAAATTTATGAGAATGTAATACCCTCCAGGCACCGTTATCATCCCAGTCACCACCACGGGTAGGGCCTATCAGTTCATCAGTGGTCATTTCCCAAAGGGCATATACACCGGCCTGATCCTGAAATGTACCCCGGATATTATCATAGATACCGGTCAGCAAAGCCGCAGCGTTACCAGTAGTTGATCCTCCACCTACCTGGGCATCAGAAAGCTGGCCATTGAGGTTCTCGTCCAGTTTGGTACAGCCCGCTGTAACCAGAGAGACTATTAAAAGTGAAAATAATAATTTACGTATCATAAGTATTTATTTAAATGGTTATGATTTAAAATCCAACATTAATTCCAAAGCTGAATGTCCTGGCTGATGGATATGGAATATATTCAATGCCTGTTGATGGAACACCGCCTTGATTTTTGTCTGTATTTACTTCCGGATCAAATCCTGAGAAATCAGTCAGTACAAAAAGGTTTTGCCCTGTTATATAAACTGATAACCCCTTGATATGTTTTCCAATATCTCCAAATGCGTAAGACAATGTGGTGTTGGCCATTTTAAGGTAATTGCCTTTTTCCAAAAACCTGGAAGAAGCCGTTAGCGGATTGGCAAAAGACTCTTTTGTCGGATCACGGAATACTGACAGGGCAATGTTTTTACCATTGTTGATACTGCCCACGTTAATTACACTGTTCAATGTGTTATTATATATGTCATGTCCAAAAGCACCGTTCAGGTTAGCTATCAGGCTCAGTTTCTTGTATCGCAGGGTAGTACTAATACCTAACGTCATTTTAGGATTTGGGTTGCCTACATAGTACAATACATCACCCCCGTCAGTGTAAATAGCCAGTCCGGTTGACTTGTCGAATCCTTCAAATTTCCTGGTAAAGAATGCATTGATAGGCAGGCCATTTTTGATAACCTCTACAGTAGTACCGGTAATACCCTGGCCGTGTAAACCACCTGTGTTGATAGGTGCGGGCAAGCCGGAAACTTCGTTTGTAATAAATGTGGCATTGATACCAAAATCCAAGGAAAGGTCTTTTTTAGAAATGATAGCTGCATTGACAGCCGCTTCTATGCCTTTATTGTCAATATTACCTGCAAGGTTTTTCCAGGTAACAGCCCCTCCTGCCGGAGATGGTACTAATGACTCTGTTGGGAAAAGCAAGTCGGTGGTTCTTTTATTGAAATAGTCAACTGTAATGTTGATACGGTTTTTCAACAAGGCCATATCAAATCCTACGTTGAATTGCCTGTCTGACTGCCATTTTAAGTCATCATTGGCAAAATTAACAGCACTGAATGCACCTGATCCGCTTGAAGAAAATGAGTACCGGAATGTTCCAGAACCTGAAGGGAACTCAGAGTTACCTGTTTTGCCCCAGCCAGCACGGATCTTCAATGAATTGATGAAGTCAACTTTGAAAAAATCTTCTTTGCTTACATTCCAGGCTGCACCAAATGAAGGGAAATAACCATATTTATTATTCTTACCAAATTTGGTAGAACCGTCAGCCCTGAAAGTAGCAGTCAGCAGATATTTGTCTTTATAATTAAAGACAGTCCTTGCAAAATAAGATTGCAATTCGTTAGTAGGATCTTTATATGAACTAAAAGTCCTGTTCGTTGGGTTTGTATACTGGATATAATCTTCGTAATCCAATCCAAAGTTTCCAAAGCCACCTGTGGCACCTGATTGGCCAAATCCACCCAGGTCAAATCCTTTATTAATAAATTTCAGGTATTCAAAACCCGCAACAGCCTGTAAATTAAGGTCAGAAGTGATTTGCTTATTAAAGCTTAAGGTATGAGTGATCTGTTGTGTGATTAACTCTGCCTGAGCAAGTCTTACTCGGCCTTTTCCATAAGTATCGTTAAAATTAATAAACGGAGCAATAGTAGTACCTCTTGTACCAGTACCATAGTTGATACTGTAGAGTAAACGATATTCCAGTTCTTTGGTAAATTTATAATAAGGAGATATGCTGGCCAGAATGGTAGTTACCCTTGTATGGTCTGTAATTGCTTCCTGTACAGCTACTGGGTTTAACAAGTCGCCACCCGGCTGAACGTTTATAGAATCCTGACCATTTGCTTTTCTAATGATCAGCCTTTCGGTTGGGTTCCATTGCAGGGCATTACCTATCAAACTTCCTCTTGAACCTGCATCATTTGAAATAGGCGCAATTTCTTCCCTGTATTGGCTGGGTATGATATTAATATCAAGACCCAATTTTTTACTTTCCAGAAATTTAAAATTGGCCCCAACACTCGCTGTGAATTTTTTAATCCCGGTTTTTTTCACAATACCTTCCTGATTCAGTACGCCTAGTGAAAACCTGTAACGGGCATTTTCATTACCCCCGCTTATACCTACGTTATAGTTTTGAATCAAACCGGTTTGGAGAATTTCATCCAATGCATTTACATTAGCACCTTTATCATTTGAATTGCTCAGGCCATAATAGGTAAGCGCTTCACGAAACTGCTGGGCATTCAGTACTTCAATTCTTTTTGAAATTTTAGATGTACCAATAGAAGTGCTCAAATCAATTCTGGGTTCGCCGGATTTACCTTTCTTGGTTGTTATCAATACTACGCCATACGCAGCTCTTGAACCATAAATGGCAGTGGCTGATGCATCTTTTAATACATCAATAGATGCAATGTCTGAAGGATTGATAAAGTTCAGCGGGTTATTTCCCGGATTGCTGCCACCCACTCCAATATCACCAATGCCCGGACGAACGGAACGGCCATCCAGCGGCACACCATCCACCACGTACAAAGGCTGGCCGCTACCAGTAATAGCAGACGCACCGCGTATCTTAACCGTAGTGGCGCCGCCGGGCTGTCCGCTGTTATTTATTACCTGAACGCCGGAAATTTTACCCTGCATCAACTGGTCAGCAGAAGTAAAAACGCCTTTATTAAAATCTTTTTCTTTAATGGACCCGACAGAGCCTGTCAGATCTTTTTTCTTGGAAGAACCATAACCGGTAACCACCACCTCATTCAGGTTGCTGCCGGCATTGGGTACAAATGAAACTTCAATCGAAGATCCGGTAATAGCCACCTCCTGGCGGTCGTAACCAACAGAAGTAATTACCAGGGTAGTTGCGCCTGAACCCACCGAAAGGCTGAAAGAACCGTCGGCCTTGGTTGAAGTACCAGTTCTGGTACCCTTCACCTGTACAGAAGCGCCTGAAACAGGTGATCCATCTTTTGAATCAGTAACCTTGCCGGTAACGGTTCTGTCTTGTGCAAATGATACTTGCAGAAGAAGAACTAATACCATGCTGAATAGTGCAGAAAGCAGTTTTTGTGCAGACATAAGCAATCGATTTTTGAAATTTATAATCTATGTGTTATTCACAAGTTTAAACATATCCTACAGCAAACAGGCTATGGAATTATCAGGTGGGATAAGGTTTTGATAAGCTTTACTGATACAACGCTGCCTCACATCAAAGACATGCACAATGTTAAATATCAGTTAAGAGTCTAAATTTAGACAGTTTTATGTTTACCGGACACATTTGATATAAATAATTTTACCTTAGCGGCGACCGCAAACATTTGCGGAAATGTTTTCGGTGGATAAAATAATGCTCCTACCTTTAACCTGATTATTGCCAAATGGGACAAACCGCTACTTTAAAGAAGATTTCAGAGCAATTGAACCTGAGTATTTCCACTGTATCCAGGGCGTTGAAAAATCACCCTGATATTTCTGAAAACACAAAGCGAAAAGTTAAAGAACTGGCCATGCTGATGGAATATGAACCTAACAGCTACGCAGTAAACCTGCGTACCAATAAAAGCAAGGTATTCGGTCTTATTGTTCCTGCCATTTCAAATATGTTTTACGAATCCTTTATTTCGGCAGTTGAAAAGGATGCACGGAAAAGCGGGTACTCACTTATGATATTGCAATCCGGCGATGACCCTCTCCAGGAAGCTGATAACCTGAAGCTTTGTAAACATTACCGGGTGGAAGGCATTTTAATTTCCGTAGCACCGGACAGTTACGCCGGCGATTTACTCCTTAAATACCAGGAAAGTGGCATAGCCATAGTATTCTTTGATAAAGTACTTGCCAACAGTGGTTTTGATACGGTCTGTATGGCCGATGAAGAAGCTGCCACCATGGCGGCACATACTATTCTTACCTATAAGAAAAAAAATATCCTGGCCCTCTTTGGTAATCCTGACTTGTCAATTACTAAAAAAAGAAGGGATGCATTACTGAAAATACTGGAAAAGGAGAATGACATTAAAATACAAGTGCAATACTGTGCCAATTCGGACGAAGCGAAAAATGCTGTAAGCCAGGCCATTCAAAAAAAAATAAGACCCGACCATATATTTTGCATGAGCGATGAAATTCTAATTGGCGTCATGAAATCCCTTAAACATTCTACGTTGGTCATTCCAGATGATATTTCTGTTCTGGCCATCAGCAATGGTTTTATTCCCGGATTGTACAATCCCGAAATCAGTTATATAGAAACCAGTGGCTATGAACTGGGTAAACTGGCCATAAAAAGAATGCTGGAAAACATGGAAGGCAAAACACCGGTAAAAGCGATCATGCTGCCATCAAGACTGGTGGCAGGAGGTTCGTTATAAATACACATTACCACTGAGACATTGAAACACTGAGAATCTTTTTTGACTGAATGCATATACTGCAATGTATTTTCAGTGCCTCAATGGCATCTAACTGCTTTGCAGTTTACGCTGGTATTGTTTTTTTACTGAATACAGTTTGCCCGGCCGGTGAGAAAGATTTGTTTCCATTTCATTTATATCCTGCAGCCAGTCTTTTACAGAAATTTTTTTCCTGAAATTGCGGCGGTCCAGTTCTATTCCCAAAATGGATTCATATAATTCCTGCAGTTCCCGTAATGAAAACTTTTCAGGCAGTAAATTGAACACTACGGGTTGCTCCATTACCTGTTCCTGCAAACGCCGTAAGCTGGTATCCAGGATTTTTTTGTGGTCAAAGGCCAGTTTTTTTATTTCGCTTAGTGAATGCCAGTGCAATTCATTATGGCTAAGCTGCAGTTTATGATTTTTAATATCAAGCAATGAATAATAAGCGATGGTGATAACCCTGCCAGATGGATGCCTGTTTATACTGCCAAATGCATGTACCTGCTCAAGGTACACATCATCCAGGCCGGTTCTTTCTTTTAATATCCTGTAAGATGCTTTGTCCAGGTCCTCATCGGGCTTCACCAGGTCGCCAAGCAGGGAATACAAACCCTCAAATTCTTCAAGGTCAGATTTGATGAGGAGAACTTTAAGCTCTTTATCATCATATCCGAATATCACGCAGTCCACAGAAACGGCAATATTAAAATAATCAAGGTGGCTGATCTTCTCTATTTCAGCCGTTTTCAGTTGTAGTACCTTATTCATATTGAAAGTCCGTTGGTGTGTTACTGAATAGCCAGCTTTACTATTGCAGTACGGCTGGCGGTTTTAATATTGAGCAAATATAAGCCTCCCTGCAAATTAGCAAGTTTACCGGTTAGTGTTATACGATGTTTCCCCTTTACCAGCTTATCTGTAAAAACAACCGCAACCTGTTCACCCACTGCATTGAACAGGACTACTTCCACTTTTCCTGTTTCCGGCACATCCAGTTCCAGTACCGCTGTATGGCGGGCAGGGTTTGGAGACACTTTGGCCGCCAGTGCATTATTGCCGGCATTGGCCCCTCCTGTGGAAGTAACTACAGCGTTCACCAGGTTTCTGTTCAGGTATACCCTGTATTCTCCGGGCTGTAGTGTTATGGATTGTACACCGCCCGTTGCGCTGAAAGTGCCGCTGTTCAGATAATCATACCATGTACCCGCCACCGGGAAGGTAACTGATCCGGATTGGGCCGTCACATCAAAATTACCCACTACCACAATGCAGGAAGTATCGAGTGCAGTTCTTATTTTCAACCATTTGAATGCACCCCCGAGGTTCCGCTCTATAGTAATATTATTGGCAACAAACGCATCCTTATACCAGGGATGAAAACGGAGTTTATTCAGGCTGCTGAAAATATCGTACACCCTTTTGCGCTGCACCACTGCCTTATAATCCCATTGAATAGGTTTATTACTGGTGCGGCAATTGTTGTTGATGCTACCGTCGGGACATCGGTTAATGGAAAAATCATATCCCAATTCCCCAAACTGCCATATCATTTTCGGACCGGGTGCGGACAGAAAAAAAGCACCTGATAATTCTATACGCTTCAATGCGGTGTTTAAATCTTTTATGTTATACGTGCCGGATGAATTACCAAACTGCAGGTTTTTATACATCAGTCTTTCCTCATCATGGCTTTCCATATAGCTTATGAGATGAGGGTTTGTCCAGCCCCTTACGGTATGCAAATAACCTTCAAAATTAGAATTAGACCCGGCAGTAAAGCCCAATGCAGCTTCCTGAAAATTAAATGTATTATTTCCCCAGAGCATCATTCCGTAATTGGACAATTCAATTTCTTCTGTATTGTTTGCAAAAAGTTCAAGTATCACATAACTGCCCGGCGACTTTAACTGACAACTGTCGTAGTACCGTTTCCAGATGGCCACCCTGTCTGCATGGTAATCGCTAATGCAGGATTCATTTGTAGGGCTGGCGCCACATTGCACGTTTTGTGTAAAACCTTTTGCCAGATCGAAACGGAAACCATCCAGTTTATATTCCTGCAACCAATGCTCCACCACCCGGCTGGTAAAATATCTTGTTGGCAAGCTTTCGTGGTTAAAATCATTGAACACATTATATGGATGGGTGGCTGTTACATTTAACCAGGGATTGTTGGCAGCAGGCTGATTGCCGGAACTGTTCCAGTATAAAGCCGCCAGCGGGTTGGCGCCAGTGGTATGATTTAAGGCAATATCCATTATTACTGCAATTCCATTCTTATGGCAGGTGTCAATAAATTCTTTCAATGAATTTTTAGGGCCGTAATATTTATCCGGCGCAAGAAAGTAAGAAGGATTATATCCCCAGCTTTCATTCCCATCGTATTCATTAAAGGGCATTACTTCGATGGCGTTTATGCCCAATGTTTTTAAATAGCTGATAGTGTCCCGCAGCGTCTTCCAGTCATGAGCGGCAATAAAATCCCTCGGTAATAATTCATACACTACAAGATTTCTTTTATCCGGTCTGTTAAAACTATTGACGGCCCAGTTGTAAACCGGTGCATTAGTTTGAAGGATACTTACATTACCTGTAGCAAGTCCTGTTGGATAGGGCTTTAACCCGGGATAGGTAGCTGCCGGTATGGTTCCATCATTGAATGGGTCCAGGATTTTTTCAGCATACGGTTCTCCTGCTTTCAATGTGCCATCCACCAGGTATTGAAATGCATATTCATTTCCGGCCGTTAACCCGGTAAGCCGCAGCCACCAGTAATTACCATCCGGAGTTTTATTCATTACATAGGCGGATTGTTCCTGCCAATTGCTTCCCGGAAATTCACCAATAATAGATACCCGGTTTTTTCCAGGTGCATACAATACAAGGGTTGCAGCCGTGGTACTTGTTTCATAGTTGATGCCATCTCTTACCCCGGCAGGCAGTGGCGCTATGACAGGTGCAGTGGAAACAAAAAACTGGAATGATTCAGATTTTGTAACAGCACCTTCTGTTGCATCCACTCTTATTGTCTGATTGCCGGAACTGACAAGTACCGGGTTGGCAGAAATGGTTGCAGCGGCTGTAGCCGATTGTATCTCCGTGCCATTCAAAAACAATTTCATTGTGGATGAATTGTTGGCAATAGCTGTCAGCGCTATATTATCACCCACCTGTTTAATGATTGGTTCAGGTATACGGTTGAATGTTGGTTGAAAGAAAGGCAGTGTAAACCGGGTGGCAACGGTATTATCATACACCGGTATGTACATATCACTGCCATCTGTATTGGCCTGTTTGATACTGCCATTGCCACTGCGGAAAAGAAGGGAAATTTTTAAAATAGTTTCACTAGCCGGTACGCCATAGTAGGTGCGTATATTGGTAATATCAAATTTCCATTTATTGCCACCTAAAGACACAGCCTGCAACTGCGGGTTGGGTACATTAAAATTTTGGTTGAACTTTACATACCGCCAGTCGGAAGAAGAAGTACTGAGGTTGGTGATTACCCCCGTATGAATGTATACGTCAGTTACAGGAGTATAATTATTTAATCCCCGGTTACCTTTTGCGGCATCCACTGTAATGGATATGTTATCATTGTCTTTGGGGAAATCAGCTGCCCAGGTAAGTAATTGGGCTTGGGCACCAAACGCAGTCATCACAATGCTGAAAAACAGCGTTACAAATCGTTTCATCATAGCAGGCAAATTTTACAACTAATAAATCGTTAACCGGCACCCCCTGGTACCGGAATTATAGATTCTTCTTCGAAGATAGTAAATATGTACTTACGACACATTAATTTTTGAAAGCCGTATTCTTCAAAACGCCAGCCCTTTCAAACCTGGTAATGATCTGCTGCAGGCATTGGGTACGTATACTTGCCGGCTTGCCGCTTTTAAAAAGATAGACAGATCGGAATCAGCTTGTCGCAGTCAAGACTTTGCTATGAAGAAAAACTTATCCCGGCAATATGCTACTCCATTTTAATTCCACGGCATCTCCTGCTTTTTTTACACAGAGGTATTATCTTTACCCACCCAGATATAATCCCAATGTATTCAAAAGAAAATATAACTGAGCTGCAGCGTTTAACCACTGAACTGATCAAAAAACAAGCAGCCGGCCTTATTGAAAAAAAAGAGGTGGGGCATTTACGCCAGGTACTCCGGTTTCATGAATACCGCTATTATATTTTAAATGACCCGCTGATTTCAGATTTTGAATACGACCATCTTTTTAAAGCATTAGAAAAAATTGAAAAAGAAAACCCGTCCCTCATTACCACCGACTCTCCCACACAACGGGTAGCCAAAGGACTGACAAAAGATTTTCCCGCGGTACAGCACCTTGTGCCTATGTTATCGCTGGATAATTCCTACAACAGTGATGACCTGCTTGATTTTGACAGAAAAGCCAGGGAACTGACGGGGCTTTCCGTAATTGAATATTGTGTGGAGCCAAAATTTGATGGCGGCAGCATTTCGCTTATTTATGAAAATGATTTATTTACCCGCGGTGCCACCCGTGGTGATGGAGTGGAAGGTGATGAAGTAACCCCCAATATCAAACAGATCCGTTCCATTCCTTTATCGGCAAAATTTTCGGAATATGGCCTGCAGCAGGTGGAGATAAGAGGCGAAGTATTGATCAATAAATCCAATTTTGCAAAATATAATGAACAACTGACTGAACAGGGGCAGGCCCCGCTCGCCAATCCCCGCAATGCAGCTGCCGGCACCCTGCGCATCAAAGATTCGGCGGAAGCAGCAAAAAGAAACCTCGAAGCATTTGTATATCATGTCAGCTATTTTTCATTGGCTGCCGGGAAAAAAATACCTGTTGAACTAACAACCCATTCCGGTTCGTTGGCCATGCTATGGGAATTAGGATTCAGAAGTCCTCAGCAAGAGAGAAAGATTTTTAAAGGAATAGAAGGTATTATAAAATATTGCAGTGAATTTGAAGCCGGCAGAGATAACCTGCCATACGAAATAGATGGCATGGTGATAAAAGTGAATGAAATTGCGCTACAGGATAAAATGGGAATGACGTCCCATCATCCCCGCTGGGCCATTGCCTATAAATTCAAAGCCAGGCAGGGGACTACCAAACTGCTAAGTGTGGAATTTCAGGTGGGCAGAACAGGTGCTGTAACACCGGTGGCCAAACTGGAACCGGTGGGAGTTGGAGGCGTTACCGTCAGCAGTATTTCTGTGCATAATGAAGAATACATCAAAGAAAAAGATTTACGCATCGGTGATGCCGTGCTCATAGAGAGGGCTGGTGATGTGATCCCTCAAATTGTAAAATCGCTGCCGGATGCAAGAAACGGTAAAGAAAAGAAAATCGTTTTTCCCACTCACTGCCCTGTTTGCAACAGTAAACTGTTTAAAGAGGCCGAAGAAGCCGTTTGGCGCTGTATCAATATCGAATGCCCGGCACAAGTAGTGGAACGCATTATTCATTTTGTAAGTAAGGATGCCATGGATATCCGTGGCTTTGGCGAAGCCAATGTGCGGAAATTTTATGAACTGAATTTGCTGAAAGATATACCCGGTGTGTATCTATTGGACTTTGCGGAAATTGCAAAGCAGGAAGGGTTTAAGGAAAAATCCGTACAAAACCTGAAAGCTGCCATTGAACAGTCAAGGCAACAGCCCCTTCACCGGCTGATCTATGCATTGGGTATCCGCTTTGTGGGAGAAACGACTGCCAAAACACTGGCGCAGGCTGTTTCCCATCTGCTCGATTTTAAAAAGTTTTCGCTGGAGCAATTGCAAAACCTGGAAGATGTGGGACCAAAAGTGGCTGGCAGTATTCATCATTTTTTCAGCAATAAGAATAATATAGAAATGCTGGAACAGTTAGAGCGACTGGGTTTACATTTAAAAAATGATAAGAAGCAACTGACCAGGGGTGGTAATCTCAATGGCCAGACATTCCTGTTTACCGGTACATTACCCACTCTGAAAAGAAGTGATGCAGAGGCAATGGCGGAAAAAAATGGCGGACAGATTGTAAGCGGTGTAAGCGCCAAACTTAATTACCTGGTCGTGGGTGAAGATGCAGGAAGTAAGCTCGAAAAAGCCAAAAAAATCAATAGTGTAAAGATCATTTCCGAAGCCGAATTTCTGCAAATGACCGGTAAAAAATAATCTTGATAGTTATATTATTTATTTTATCTTTATTACGATACTAACCGCTGTAATAACTGCTTCGTACCACCGTTATTAATAGCAAGCTGAACCCTATCTAAACAAACCTTATTTTATGATAAAGAAAATTACAGGCGAAACCTGGAAGCAATTAGCATTTTCAGGATGGAAGCTGCTTCGCAACCGCTATGCCGTATCCAATTTGGGCCGCATAGCCAGTTACAAACTAGATGTTCTGAAAGATGGCAAAGTACTCAGTGGTTCACTAACCACCGGCTACCGTACCCTCAACCTGCATCGGCCCAATAATAAGGGTACCCTTTACCTGCACAGGGAATTGGCAAAGTTGTTTTTACAGAAATCATCTGTTTCGCACAAGTATGTTATTCACCGCAATCACAACAAGCTGGACAATAACATTAAAAACCTGCGCTGGGCCACACTGGAACAGATGATTGACCATCAGCAAAACAGCCCCGCAAAGATGGCCTATAAAGAAAAACAGGCTAATAAAACTAAAGGGCTCAAACTAACTATTACACAAGTCAAGAAAATTAAGGCCCAGTTAAACAGTAAGAGCCGCACCATCACCATTAAACAAATGGCCAAAAACTATGGTGTAAGTGAAATGACCATGTACCGGATAAAGAGTGGCGAAAATTGGGGCAGGGCCTAACAGTATTTCTGTTTTAACAGTATTAATTCCTGACTCTGCATGCGGGGCAATATCTTTATTGTCCAATAATTTTTTTGTATGAAAACGCTTCTCTCCATACTTTGCTGGGGCTTATTTGCATTCCCTTTATCTGCCCAGCGGAAACCACCAATAAAGAACCTTGTATTTGAAGGAGCGGGTATACGGGGTATTGCTTATTGCGGTGCTATCAGAGAAATGGAAGCAGAAGGTATGATGAAGTCAGTTGAAAAAGTGGGAGGAACATCAGCTGGAGCCATTGTTGCACTGCTCGTTTCTCTTGGTTGTACTGGTAAGGAACTGGAACAGATTATTGGTGGCACCAATTTTAAAAAATTCAATGATGGCCATTATTTATTTGCCGGAGGTATCAACCGTACCAATAAATATTTTGGCTGGTACCGGGGAAATAATTTTGAAAGATGGTTAGAAAAAATTATCGTCCAAAAAACCGGAAATGCAGATATTACACTGGAGGAACTGCATAAGCAGGGTTTTAAAAAACTATACGTTACCGGTACCTGCCTCAATAAACAGCAATTGGTTATACTTTCTCATGAAACTTATCCCCGGATGAAAGTAAAAGATGCCGTACGGATATCTATGAGTATCCCTCTGTACTTTGAAGCCGTGTTTATTGATACCGGAGGAAAAGTGGTGAAACATCCCAAACGAAAAGATGGGTTGGATATAATGGTGGATGGCGGCTTTACCGGAAATTTCCCGATCAGGATATTTGATTCCTTACCTAATTATAATTTTTCAACACTGGGCTTTCGTATCGACAGGGATGAGCAGATAAAAAATGACCGGGCGGCAAAAAATATTGCTCCATTGGAAGTGAATAACCTGAAACAATATATAAGTGCCTTTTATAACATCATTATTGAAAACCTGAACCGTCAGCAGTTAACCCCGGAAGACTGGCAAAGGACCATTTCTATCAGTGATGGGAAAATTGGTCCAAGAATCAGGAAACTTTCCGCTGCCGAGATCAATATTTTAATAGAAAATGGGCGGATGGCAATGAAATCTTTTTTATATTGAAAAAAAATTGTGTTTATGCTGCAGACCTCTACTATAAAATTCGTGAAGGACTTAAAGAAGAACAATAACAAACCCTGGTTTGATAAAAACAGGAATATATATGAAACTGCCAAAGCAGATTTTGCTGGTTTTATACAGCGGGTAATTGACCAGCATGGTAAAAAAGACAACACTATAAAAACGCTGGTGGCAAAGGATTGTTTATTCCGGATCAACCGGGATGTTCGCTTTTCAAAAGACAAGTCGCCTTACAAATCAAATTTTGGCGCCAGTATCAATAAAGGCGGCAGAAAAGCAGAACATACGGCTGGTTATTATTTTCATTTTGAGCCGGGCAACAGTTTCGCAGGGGGTGGCATCTGGATGCCCATGCCGGATGAACTGAAAAAAGTAAGGCAGGAGATAGATTATAACTTTTCTGATTTTAAAAAGATCATTGGCGCAAAGAAATTCAAAGCAGTGTATGGTGACCTGAACCGGAGTGGTGAATATACACTGAGCCGGGTACCCAAAGGATATGAACCGGACAATCCTGCTGCTGAATACCTGAAACTGAAAAGTTATGTAGCCATGGTGAAAATACCGGATGCAGATCTGGGATCAAAAGAGCTGGTAAAGAAAACAGTGGCTGCGTTTGAGGCGTTGCAACCGCTGATTGAATTTGTGAATGAAACCTTGCGAGCCCCTGAATAAATCCGGCAATAGTTTGCTTCAAAATTTATTGGGATGATCTTATTGCTGGCTTCTTTTAGTTAGCCCAATAAATTTTTTGCAAGCAGGTATTCTGCAATTTGAACCGCATTAGTAGCGGCTCCTTTTCTCAAATTATCACTCACCACCCACATATTTAATGTATTTGCCTGGCTTTCATCCCGGCGAAGTCTTCCCACAAATACATCATCTTTCTCATGAGCATCCATCGGCATAGGGTATTGCTGGTTGGTTGTATCATCCACCACCACTATGCCCGGAGCCGATTGCAAAATAGATCTCACGTCTGCCAGGTCAAAATCATTTTCAAATTCCACATTCACCGCTTCGCTATGTCCGCCCATTACCGGTATACGGACCGTAGTGGCTGTTACACGGATAGTATCATCCCGCATTATCTTGCAGGTCTCTTTCACCATTTTCATTTCTTCTTTGGTATACCCATTATCGAGAAAGATATCAATCTGCGGAATTACATTCAGATCAATCGGGTATTTGTAGGCCATAGCGTATTCCACAGTAGCTCCATTTACTTCCTTCTCCCTTTCGCCCCTAAGCTGTTCAACAGCTTTCACTCCCGTACCGGTAACACTCTGGTAAGTGGACACCACAATTCTTTTGATACCATATTTTTTATGCAGCGGATTCAATGCCACCACCATTTGTATGGTGGAACAATTGGGATTAGCGATTATCTTATCATTGGCCGTAAGAATATCAGCATTTATTTCCGGCACCACCAGTGGTTTGGTGGGGTCCATACGCCAGGCAGAAGAATTGTCAATTACCGTTATCCCGGCTTCGGCAAATTTGGGCGCCCATTCCAGGGAAGTGCTGCCGCCAGCCGAAAAGATAGCCACCGCTGGTTTGGCGGCAATAGCATTTGCCATACTCACCACTTTATATTTCTTTCCACTGTACTCCACTTCTTTACCCACTGATTTTTCAGAGGCCACTGGTATCAATTCAGTCACCGGAAAATTTCTTTCTGCCAGTACCTGTAACATTTTGGTGCCAACCAGTCCTGTGGCACCCACTACTGCAACTTTCATTTGTTTATTATTTGTTTTATTATTTGTCTGACGGTCCCCGTCTGACAATATAAGCTGCCTGTATTCCTTGTCTGACGGTCCCCGTCTGACAATACAAGCTGCCTGTATTCATTGTCCGACGGTCCCCGTCTGACAATGATGCTCTGCTACCGATTTTTTGTCAGACGGGGACCGTCAGACAAAAAAGGCCCTCCGTAAGGAAGGCCTGCTAAACTTTTATGTTGCTACATACATAACGCTGCAAACCTTCCTTTAGGAATGTTTCTTGGTGCGTTTTGTATGTTTCATTATTATCATGCTGGCGCAAAACTAGTACGTGAAGGGATTACATCCAATTTTATTTTTTTGCCCTGCCAAAAAAAGAAACGACAGAAAAGCTGCTGTCGATATTACTCTTTATGACCACTTTTTTATTGAAGTTGCCGGTATCAACAGGTTTATAGTCAACTACCAGCAGCCCTGTGTCTGCCGGATTGATTGTTGTTTCTGAAATGCCGGGAATAGTACACCCGCAGGATGCAGTTACGGTATCAATCTTCAGTACTCCATTACCTGTGTTGATTAGCAGGTAGGTGATCCGGTAAGAAGAATCAAACTTGATGGTTGAAAGGTTGACATCAGCCACCGGGATAAGCAGTTTGGGTTTTGCTTTTTGTTCTGCTGATTGGCAGCTTACTGCAAAGACAGCTGCAAACAGTTTCATAAATTTATTCATTCTTTAATCTGTTAATGATTCGCCGGGCATTGCCGATAAAGATATTCCAGCCCGAATTTAGCTGTCCTGCATACCGGCATTTCATATTTTTATCCAGTATCAAAACAAGTGGTACGTTTTGAATCGAAAATTTTTTATACTCTTCTTCATTGAGGAAGTACATTTTAGAAAAAGAATATGGGTCAGTAAATCTTGCCGGCCTTACTCCCCTATCCTTTTCCAACGGCAAATTCAGTGAAATGATTTGTACTGATGAATCAGATTTATACTCCTCATACAAAGCCTGTACTTCCGGAAATTTTTTTATACAGGGATAACAGGCGCTATGCCAAATGTCAAATAACAGTACTTTACCCTTAAGGTCTTCCATTAGTATTTCATTGTTGTTTATATCAACGATTTTAGAAGTCAGCAGGTTTCTTTTAGAAGGGTTATCTTCTGTAGTAAGATAGGTGAAGGTGTTTGGCCAGGCAATCAGCCCATCAAACAAAACAAGTAAAACCAGCGATGAAATACTGAATACCGGTTTTACTTTGTATTTTAAAAAAAGAAAAGTAAGAAAAGAGGCTAACAACCCAAATATCCATATCGGATAAGTGGCATAGTCGATATCAACATTCAAAGCAACACCCAGGTATACTAAAAAAAAGGGGGCTACTATCGCCAGACTTACAAGGGGAGATAATTTAATTCCTTTACAGGCCAGTACAATTGATAAAATACTAACTACGGGAACAATTATTGTTTGTTTATCCCAGCCAAGTGCCCCGGAAAAAATACACAGTAATAAATGGAACGTTCCGAGAAGGATACTTTGTTTTAAGCTCTGGCTCATTTGTACCGTTAAGCAGGCTTATTAAAATTGGCAGTGATTACCATAACATGATTGCAACCACACCCATCCACAGCCTCTGGATGAACCCTCACAATCTGCTGCTGTTCTTTCACAAATTCCGTTAGTAATAGACGGGGGTATACTAATTGTTAAGCGTCTGCAGGAAAAACCAGAAGCCCCGATATGACAAAAACAATTGGGTCCACCGCCTGGTAAACCTCCTCCAATATCTTCCGGGGCAAACCTGCCTATGACCTGAGCAGCAGGATTAAATGTTATATCATAAATCTCCTGTTCTGTAAATATATTGGCAGCACTACTGCTCCATACAGGCATAAAATAATTTAGAAAAATATCTGAAGTGCCGGTGGAACTTTCGTCAAAAACCTCAACTGTCAGGTTGGCCAATAACTGATCAATGGAAGCTACTTTCCTTCTTTCGTCTGATTCCAAAAACTGGGCCTTGGCATTTAGAATATGCCCTTGCCACAATTGAAATTTTTCAGCCGGTGTTAGCAGACTAAATTTTTGGGTCCTTGATTGAAATTCTGATGTGGCTGCCACAGACTTAACCCGGATAGCAGATTCATCACTCTTAGTTTTATCCGTTATTTTACTTTTTGAGCAACCGGCAAAAAACAATATGCTGGCAAAAATTAACAATTTTACTTTCATAATATATGGTTTAATTATAAAAACAATATTAGTTTTTTTATCCCTTCCGGCTTACTCGTTTTATCTATAAAGTAATATTTTGCTTGTAGAAAAAATTTGCTGCTGAGTAGAAATTATTTTATACAACTATCGGCCTTTGTTCGTCTTTTTTCTATTTTGTAACCCTTAATTTTATTATATGTTCACTTGCTATGCTTCCACATTTTTTAAAGAAATATACCATTATTGAAAGTTATGAAAGCGTAAGTGAGAAATGATGTAACAAAAAAAACACCCATTCCAGTACACAAATCTGAAGCAACTATGATTCATAGTAAAATAAGAAAGCTGCGAGAAAATTTGGGCCTCACCCAGGAAACCATGGCAGAATATCTTTGTATAAGCCAAAACGCATATTCACTGATCGAGAAAGGGAAAACCAAAATTGATATTGACCGTTTATTGCAGATTACTAAAAAGCTAAATATCAGGCCTTCTGTATTAATTGATAATGAAATTATTTATCACAAAGATCCTTCCGCTACAACCATCCAACTTAAAGCCTCCCTGGATTTGAAAGACAAACTGATACAAAAACTTATACAACAAAACTCCTTACTGATAGAGCAACTTAAAAAAAAGAATGTGCTGCACTAAATAATTTTTATACAATTTACCCAGATATTACCTGATGAAACTCTCAAATTTGTTACTGTCCGCAGTACTCTTTTTATCCTCCACTCTTACAGCACAAAACAGGTATGATGTGGTGATAGACGAAATAATGGCCGATCCTGCTCCCCAGGCTGGATTACCCTCCAATGAATGGCTGGAATTTAAGAACACAGCCAATATCCCTGTCAATTTACAAAATTGGAGGATCGGGGATGCCACCGGCCAGAGTGGGCCAATGCCCGATTTCATTTTACAGCCCGATAGTTTTGTTATCGTATGCACCGGCAGTGCTGTTGCTGCCATGTCGGCCTTTGGCACCACCATTTCCGTTACCAGTTTTCCTTCGCTGGATAATGATGGCGACCTGTTATTCCTGCGGGCTGCCAATGGCCGAACCATTCATGCGGTAAGTTATACTTCGGGGTGGTATCAGAATGAAGTAAAAAAAGATGGCGGATGGACATTGGAAATGACTGATACCAAAAATCCCTGTGCAGGCAGCAATAACTGGAAAGCAAGTGCAGGCACCGCGGGGGGGACTCCGGGAAAGAAAAATTCCATTGATGCAGTAAACCATGATGCCATTGCCCCGCAATTAAAAAGAGCTTATACCATTGACAATGTAACCATCATACTGATATATGATGAGCCGGTTGACAGTTTATCCGGCGCCACCCTGGCTAATTACTTTATTGATGGTGGATCAACCCTGGTCAGCGCCACCTCCATTGCCCCGCTTTTCAACAAAGTGCTGTTAAAAACAAGCACCCCTTTAGTGGCCAATACTGTTTATAACATTACTGCCGGTAATGTAAAAGATTGTAAGAATAATAGCATCGCCACTGGCAATAAAGTAAAAGTGGGATTGCCGGTGGATGCCGCCACCGGTGAATGGACCATTAATGAAATTCTTTTTAATCCAAGGTCCGGCGCTTATGACTATGTAGAGTTTTATAATAACAGCAATAAAATATTTGATGCATCAAAACTATATATCGCCAACCGCAACAGCAGCGGTGTTATCAGTTCCATCAAACCACTAAGCACCGTTCCCTTTTATGTTTTTCCCGGCGAATATATTGTGGAAACAGAAGAGGATGCCAGCCTTGCCCTGCAATACCTGGTTAAGAATCCTGATAATGTTTTGCTCATCTCTTCCCCCCCATCTTATTCTGACGATGAAGGAACAGTTGTAGCATTAAACTTTCAGGGCAATGTGGTGGACGAAGTAAAATATAAAGACGACTGGCATTTTAAACTGATTGAGAATGCTGAAGGGGTGTCGCTGGAAAGAATTGACCCTGCCAGTCCTTCGCAGGATGCTGCTAACTGGCACAGCGCTGCTTCCACAGCCGGATACGGAACACCCAGCTATAAAAATTCGCAGTATAAATTGCTGAACAGCATTAATGCTTCTATTGAGGCAACGCCAAAAGTATTTTCTCCGGATAATGATGGAAGGGATGATATTGCCACTATACAGTACCGGGTAACAGAGCCCGGCTTCATTGCCAATATTACCATTTTCGATGCAACAGGGAGACCCGTTCGCAATCTTGTTCGCAACGGCACCCTGGGGCTGAAGGGTTATTGGAACTGGGATGGGTTGGATGATAAGGGTAACAAATTGCCAGCAGGGGTTTATGTACTTTATTCAGAACTATTTAATCTTGCTGGAAAGAAATATCTTTTTAAACCTACAGCTATACTGGCAAGATTTCTAAAATAATCAGAAAGAGTTTATAAAATGAGTAAACTCAAGAAGTCTGCTAAACAAGTTCTTTCAGGGAGCGCTGACACGAATATTAATTTCAGTGATTTGTGCAGGATTTTGGAAATACCTGGACTTCAAAACAGAATAAAAGGTAGTCATCATATTTACTATAAGGAAGGGATATCAGAAATAATCAATATACAGCCTGCTGGCAACAAAGCAAAATCCTAACAGGTAAAGCAGGTAAGGGAAATATTAATAAAATATAAATTAATTACAGGTAAAAATGGATAGTAAATACGAAATCATTATTTACTGGAGCAATAATGACAGTTGCTTTTTGGCAGTAGTTCCGGAACTGGCAGGCTGTATGGCAGATGGATCAAGTTATGCAGAAGCGCTTGAAAAAGTTCAAACGGTTATTGCAGAATGGCTTGAAACAGCTCAACTGCTCGGCCGTGAAATCCCGAAACCAAAAGGATGGCTGGTAAATTCTTGATTTTTGCAGCTAATTTTCCTCCAACCCAGAGCAAGGATCTTGTAAACATAAACCTTACAGCTTATACCAGTTCTATTTCAAAACTCACCAAATCCTTAAACATCTGTATCCTGCTGCTGATATCCTCACGATTCACTTCCTTTAGCCGGGTGGCACCAAATTTTTCCACGCAAAAACTTGCCATGGCAGAACCAACAATTATTCCCCGTTTCATATTTTCAAATGAGATATCGCCTGTTTTTGCCAAATGACCGATAAATCCACCGGCAAATGTATCACCGGCCCCTGTTGGGTCAAATACTTCTTCTAATGGTAAGGCCGGTGCAAAGAACACACTGTCGTTATCAAACAGCAGGGCGCCATGCTCCCCTTTTTTAATGATCAGGTACTTCGGTCCCATTGCCATTATACTCCTGGCGGCTTTTACCAGCGAAAACTGACCGGACAACTGCCGGGCTTCCGCATCATTCACCATCAGCATATCCACATTCTTCAATACTTCTTCCAGATCCGGAAGGGCGATTTCCATCCAAAAGTTCATGGTATCCATTACAATAAGCTTTGGCCTTTTTTTCAGTTGTTTGATAACACTTAATTGAATATAGGGGGAAAGGTTGCCAAGCATTAAAAATTCTGCCCCTTGATAACTATCCGGAACCCTGGGATTAAAATCGGCCAGAACATTCAGGTCAGTGATCAATGTATCACGGCTGTTCATATCTTCATGATAGCGGCCGCTCCAGAAAAATGATTTCTTATTTTTTACAATTTCCACTCCTTCCAGCTGTACCCCGCGGCTTTTCAGTTCATCCATTTCTTCCTGTGGAAAATCATCCCCCACGATGGAAATTTGCAGTACAGGTTTTACAAAATTGCTGGCCGCATAGGCCACATAGAGGGCAGAGCCACCTGTTATCTGATCCACTTTTCCAAAAGGCGTTTCAATAGCATCGAAGGCCATGGTACCGACAGTAATAAGAGACATATTAATTTTAGATTTTAAGTTGTCAATTTCTAGATTTAAAATCATTGACCCCTTTATCTGCCCGGGGTCGCTGATTGCCTTTCGGCGTGCAAACCTACATGAATTTTTGCTTATGCGTCAGGCCCCTTACAGATGGGTGCATTTAAAATTGTCGCAACTTAAATCTTTCGGGGTTTGCAGACAAAGTACTGAATAGTCATATAAAAAGACTTTGCCGCCCTTCGGGCTGGGGCCAAAAGCGACAATTTTAAATACACCCTTACAGATCAATTTTGAATACGGATAACAGAAGCAGCGAGCTACATATAATTCTGAACCACATAGTCCATAGGTATCATAGAAATACACACATAGATTGGTGAAAAAAAATCTATGTGTATTCCTTCTGCTCTCTTTGTCCTTATGTGGTTCAAAATGCGGAACCGGTTCCGGCCGTCTTCTGTATCTTTGAAATAATTATCCGGTATATGGCAAAACGGCTTCTTATTTTAATTTTACCCGCCTTTTTACTTTTTACACTTATATGCCAGGCGCAGTTTGATACCGCATTTGCCAAAGCAGGGATCCACCGTTGCGCCGACAGCCTGATTTACGGGTTTAAAACACGAAACTGGAATCTTTTTACCAGGTATACCAATCCAGCCCTGATCGGCACTTTGGGTGGTAAAGATGAATTCATCCGATATATATCGCAAACCTTTACCAAAGTTCCTGATACAGCCTGGAAACTGTACAAACAAGGGAAAATTTTACAGGTCATTAAAACCACCAACGAACTACAGTCACTGATAGAACTCAATTCTATCATCGAATGGCAGGGCTATCGCATTACAAACACGGCTTACATGCTGGGCCAATCCTGGGACGGCGGTATGTTCTGGACATTTTTTGACACACAAAGCGATCTCTCTGCCGCCAGGAATATCAAACCGGACATCAGTAAAGCCATCATTATCCCTCCAAAGAAAGAAAAAATTGAGCCAATGGCTGTTCCATCCGGTACTAAACGAAAGCAACCGCCCCCACCTGCCAAACCAACTACAGGCAGCAAGAGGAAAAACCGCTGACAATGGGTGCATTTAAAAATGTCGCAACTTAAATCTTTCGGGGCTTGTAGAAAAAATACTGAATAGTCTTATAAAAAGACTTTACCCCCCTTCGGGCTGGGGCCAAAGCGACAATTTGAAATGCACCCCTGACAATTGTTATGCCCCTTTTATTATTGTGTTTATTATCTTTGGGCATGGCAAAATCTGTAAGAAAAAAAGCATCCAAGAAAGGACTGATACTGTACAAGGCATCCGCAATGTTCCGTGAAAAGGGCTTTGCCGCCACTTCTATGCGTGACCTGGCCGAAGCTGTAGGCATAGAAGCCGCCAGCTTGTATAATCATATCCGTTCTAAAAATGAGATACTCGAGGCGATCTGCTTTGATGTGGCCAATATTTTCAATACCAATATTGAAACAATAGAGGCCGATAACCAAAAAT
>JANOEQ010000097.1:0-52162 GCA_031441485.1 Chitinophagaceae bacterium | reverse complement strand
TCGGGAAGGCATCCCTTTGCCTGTTAGTGAAATTATATAGAAAGCAGTCAGGGTTAGAAAATTATATCCGGATAATATTAAAAATACTACCCCGGAAAAATAGAAGCCTTGGGGCGACTTAAACAGCAGGCCCTAATTAATAAATAATTCAAAGCCAATTTTTGCTGCCGCAAATATCAGGATAAAAATTTTACCCAACCCCAAGCTGAGAAACATACTGCCCAGTATAACAGTGAACTGCTGAATAAATATGCGCCCATATGGTTGAAACATCACCAGCATCAGCGGCTTTGTTTTATAATCGCCATTCAGTATAAAAGGAATAAAATCGCGGACTATATAGCTGATAATAAAACCGGCCAGCATATACCCGATGACCTCATTGATATAATCATACCAGTGAAAGAAGAAATGAAACATGCTGCTGTTAGGTGGGTTGATACCGGCCGACCCCGAAAAAATACTGGTTTGTACCAGTGCAAACAATCCAAAGTGCATAATGAAAAACAGGATGAAAAACAAACCGCTTTGCCGGGTGACTCCTCCATTTGCATACCATTCATCTTTTTTCCGCACCACAGTTATTACTCCCATTTTAAGAATGGTAAGTACACCCACAATTAATGTTTCCAGCGCATACACAATAAATGCCTCTGTGGCACTCCAGCCCAGGAACCATACTCCGTATACCGGCAGGAGGTTAGCGGCAATCAACAGCAGGTCTGCAAAGGATAATTTTTTACGGAACATGAAAATCAATATTTCACTGCCAAAATACCTAATTTCGATGGTTATTTAATACCCTCTAACACGTATGTCAGCATTTACTTTAGTTATTCATGGCGGTGCCGGTACTATTCTCAAAAAGGATATGACAGAAGAAAAGGAAACGGCTTACCGCACGGCTTTACAGGAAGCACTGAAAGCTGGTTATTTGTTATTGGAAAAAGGCCAAACGGCTGTAGATGCAGTAAGGGCAGCCGTATGCTCACTGGAAGACAATATTTTGTTCAATGCAGGAAAAGGATCTGTCTTTGCCAAAGATGGCAGCCAGGAAATGGATGCATCCATCATGGATGGCAGCAATTTAATGGCCGGGGCTGTAGCTGCAGTACGGCATATCAAAAACCCGGTAGAACTGGCATATACCATCATGACCCAAAGCCCGCATGTAATGCTGAACGGGCAAGGGGCTTATGATTTTGCCATACAACAGGGTTTGAAAACTGAAACGGATGACTATTTCTTTTCGCCTTTCCGGTATGAACAATGGAAACAAATGCAGGGTGGTAATGAAACAGCATTGGATCATAATGTAGTACTTGAAGATAAAAAATTTGGAACTGTAGGTGCTGCAGCATTAGATATACATGGTAATATAGCCGCAGCCACCAGCACAGGCGGCATGACGAACAAACAATACGGCAGGGTGGGGGATAGTCCTGTAATCGGCGCCGGCACCTATGCCAATAATAATACCTGCGCCATCAGCTGCACCGGGCATGGTGAGCCTTTTATAAGGGCTGTAACAGCCTATGATGTGAGCTGCCTGATGGAATACAAAGGCCTTTCCCTTGAAGAGGCCATGAACATTGTGGTGCACGATAAACTGATGAAGATAGGCGGCGAAGGGGGAATGATAGGGGTGGATGCAAATGGCCATGCAGCCATGGTGTTTAACAGTGATGGCATGTACAGGGGGATGAAATGCAGTGATGGAAGGGAGGGAGTGGCGATTTATAAGGAAAACCCCAAGAGCAATATTTTTAGTTGCGAATAATTATCTGTTTCTTACTAGTGTCATGTCAAGTCTGATATGACGTAAACAATTTTCCCACAAAGACACAAAGAAAAGGCTTTGTGGGATAGTTTTTGTATTCGTTGAGAGGTATCCGACAAAACATGATTGACTTAACACTAGAGGCTGTCTCAAAAGTCAGAAAATCACGCAAAGACGCTATGGCGCAAAGTATAAAATAACTGAAAATCAAGCGTTGTGACTTTGCGTCTTTGCGGGGAAATTAATTTTAAGCAGTTTTGAGACAGCCTCTAATTATTCTTTTTTTGAACAGGTCGTTTTCGCAGATTGAGCCAAATGTGAACTGTAACCCCCCTTTTTTTGTTGTACCTGATAGAAATCACCTGGTCCACTGTTGGTACTCAATTTCATTCTTCCATTAAATTGTACTTTTATAATATGAGTGATGCCACTAAACCCATAAAACGAAGCCCGCAACTGGCCCCGCTGAGCCGGGAACATCATGATGGCCTTTTGTTTGCCTGGAAAATAAAGCAGGGACTTGAAAACAGGACTCCAGCCGAAGAAATGGGCAAGTATGCATTATGGTACTGGAAACATCATATACGGCCTCATTTTTTCCAGGAAGAAAAAATATTGATGCCTTATATGCCAGCAGGCCACCCCATGGCCATACGATTAAAAAATGAACATGACCATATTCGTGAATTGATTATCGGACTGGATGAAGAGGTGGATAAAAGGCATTTGCTCCTTTTATGCGACCTTGTCACGCATCATATCCGTTTTGAAGAAAGAGAGCTGTTTGGCTATATGGAAGAGCTGCTTACACCCGAACAATTGAATACAGTGTACCAGCAACTGGAAGAACACCCTGTGGCATGCGGGGAAGACTGGAAGGATGAGTTTTGGGTAAAGAAATAGCCCTTAATAATCAAGGAATCCCTGAAGGAAAACTCCAAAAATTATCATTTAAATACACAGCAGGACCAGTAGTAATATTTCCGGCTATTCCCTTTCAATTTGGCAGGCTATACGTTAATATTTCTTTAATAAAGATATTGCCGGTACAATCATCAAAACCTTTATTGCATTTTTATAAGGGAATACCTGTAAACTGCAAAATGAGATCAATCCTCTTATTTATTTCAATGGTTTTTTCTGCTACTGTCTTTTGCCAGGCCCACAGGCTGTATGGTAAAATAGTGAACAGCGGGCAGGAACCCCTTGCCTTTGCAAGTGTGCAGGTAAAGGGTTACAACCTGGGCAGCGTTACCAAAGAAGATGGTAGCTATGAAATGGAACTGGAAGAAGGTAAATATGACCTGGTAATAAGTATGCTGGGATATAAAGTGCAAATGGTAACGGTAATCATAAAAAAAGAAGCGTATCATTTAGATATAATACTTGCAGCAGAAGATGTTACCACTCTTTCATCTGTAACTGTAAAAGGAAGAATAAAAGACAAAGCGGAAGAGTATATACGTAATGTAATAAGAGGGAAAGATGCTGTGCAGGCAGCGGCCGGTGCTTATTCCTGCAGGGTATATATCAAAGCAGTACAGGAAGACTCGATGGCTTTGAAAAAACCTAAAAAACCGGTATTGGATGATTCATTATTAAAAATAAAACAGGCAAATGAGGAGCTGAACCGTATGTCATTTGCAGAGATCGTTCTCCGTCTCGACTTTGAATCATCCCGGCGTGTTAAAGAAGAGCGGTTGGGGATTACCAAAAAGGGCAATGTGCAAAACCTGTTTTTCCTCTCTACCACAGAAGGCGATTTTAATTTTTACAATAATCTTGTAAGCATACCCGCCATTTCACAAACACCTTTTCTTTCCCCACTCAGCTATAGTGGCTTACTGGCATACCGTTTTAAAACAGTAAAGACGGAAACCGTAAACGGACAAAAAATCTATACCATCAGTGTAAGGCCAAGACAATTGAGTAATGCGACCGTGGAAGGGGAATTGACGATAGCAGACAGCACCTGGGTGCTGCTGCATACAAAACTCCGCCTGCCGAAGTATCACCTGGCGGAATATGATTTCTTTGAAGTGGAGCAGCAGTATGAACGGATAAACGGGACTGCGTGGATGATAAGCCGCCAGCAACTTACCTATAAGGCGCTGTCTGATAAAAAGAAATCTTCGGGCCGTACTGTTGTTACTTACAAAGAATTTGAACTGAATAAACAGTTTGAGAAAAAATATTTTGGCACTGAAGTAAGTATGGCAGTCCAACAGGCATACGAAAGGGACAGTACTTTCTGGCTGGCCAACCGTACAGAACCACTGACAGAAAAAGAAGTCCGGTTCATTCATTTCAAAGACAGTATTTACCGGGCCACTCATACAAAGGCTTATCTTGATTCTATGGACAGGGTGGTCAACAAAATTACCTGGCAGAAGATTTTATACAAAGGCCAGGTCTTTAATAATCATGAAAAAAGAAGGAACTGGAATTTGCCGGCATTGTTTACCCTTTACCAGCCTTTCCAGTTTGGAGGAACCCGTCTGCAACCCTATTTTACATATACAAAAACCTATGAGTCCCGCAAGAATATTAATATCTACTCCGATGTGAGTTATGGCTTTCGGAATAAAGACATCAATGGAAGCCTGCGGCTCAGCAGAATGTATAATCCATTTCGGCGTGGTTTTTATCATGTTAGTTTGGAAAAGAATTTTGAATACATTTTCAATGGTGATGCCTGGATCAATATGATCAGGCGGAATAATATTTACCTGCACCAGGCGGTTGGCCTCGGCCATAGTATGGAGTTGATTAATGGATTATTTTTATTTACAAATGTAGACATAGCTTTTCGCCGCTCGGTGAGTGATTATAAAACCAATGACCGGATCGACAGCCTGTTTGGTAATGATCTTGTGGATAACCAGGCCGTGGATTTTCCTTCCTATAATGCATTTTATGCAAAACTGCGGCTGGAGTATACCCCCCGGCAGAAGTATATTCGTGAGCCAAAGGAAAAAATAATAATGGGTTCTGCCTGGCCCACTTTTTATGTGCAATGGAGAAAAGGTATTCCCGGGATATTGCAAAGCAAGATCAATCTTGATTACCTGGAATTTGGCATACAACAATCAGTGAAGCTGGGTGTAATGGGTACATCTTCTTATACCGTACGAACAGGTTCTTTCTTTAATCAGAAAGACCTGCGCCTGGTGGATTATAAATATCAGCGCCGCGGAGACCCGCTGTTGTTTTTAAATCCGAATGAAGCTTTTCAATCATTAGATTCCACCTTTCCTGTTTTCCGGCGATTTTATGAGGGGCATTACCTGCATGAGTTCAACGGGGCTTTTTTGAATAAAATCCCGTTCTTTAAGAAGATTGGGTTGCGGGAAGTGGCTGGTGCAGGTTTTCTTCTGGCAAAGGAACGGAACCTCCGGTATGCTGAAGTATTTACCGGAGTGGAGCGGGTTTTCAAATATCCATTTAATCAGTTGGGTAAATTTAAATTGGGAGTGTATGTGGTGGGATCAGTGGCCAACCAGTTTCGTAATCCTGTGCAGTTTAAGATCGGAATAACTACGTGGGACAGGAAGAAGGGCAAATGGTTTTAGCATTTAATTGTCTCTTTTACTTTTAAAACCAATACGTTCCCTTTGTTTCCATAACCTCTTTTCTTCTTCCTTATCCTGTTTCTCATCCATCATATTTTCTATCGCATCATAGATTTGATTCAACTGCTCACTATGGTTGGTTACGGTCTGCCTTATTTCATTGATTTGGCAGGCAAGATCTTTGTAGTTAAGCGCAAACTGACGAAGCCCTATGAATGCCCTAACAATAGCGATGTTCATTTTTACAGCTTTTTCACTCTTTAGTATGGATGCCAGCATAGTAATGCCATGTTCTGTAAAGGCATTAGGTAGATATTTTGGGTATTTCCCTTTACCCGGTTCTAAGATCACAATTTGTGATCTTAGAAACTCCCATTCTTTTCTGGTTAATCTGATCATGAAATCAGAAGGAAAACGGCCGGCATTTCTTTTAACTGCCTGATTCAATACCCTGGTTTCCACTGCGTAAAGTATTGCCAGGTCAAAGTCAAGCATAATCTTATGGCCTCGTATTTCATAAATTTTTTGCTGGATAAGGGTTAGCTCCATGGTACGGGGTTTGGGCTAAAATACTGTAAAACTGTTTTTCTAAGGTCACAATTTGTGACCTTAGAAAAATAATTTTTGACTATGGAGTCTAGAAATACTTAAAAATGTAGTGGTGGTCTGGGAAAGGAAATTTTTGAATTAACTGGTCACAATTTGTGACCAGTTGCTGTAAATGGTGCTAGATGTTTGAGGTGCTAAGCTGAAATTTGAAACAGGCCTGATTTATTTAAATAATATAGAGAATCTCTTCCGTGTTTTCTGATGATTTTTTCAGGTCAAAAAGCAAACCTGAAGGGAATATCACATCTTCATCTTTGCCCCAGTAAATGTTGCTATTTTTTACAATGAATTTTTTAAAATTAGCAGGGGCAAAATATTTGAGATTATCACCTTTTACATATTCCTGGAATAGTGGAAGGAAGTCCCTGTAACTTGTATATTTAAAACCTCCGGACAGGAAAGTTAATTTAATAATAAAATCATGAGCATATTCAGCGGATACCAGGGTTATTTCCTGTTCAGCTTTTTTGCTATGACGTCGCACTTTACTTTTTTGTGATATATGAATACTGCTTCCCATTTGGAAATAATTTCTTTAAAATAAGCTTTCAAAAATACAGCCACTTCATTTGCTTCAGACTCTGTAAGTGGAATTTTGCCTTTTACTCTCTTGAATAGTAAAATTACAGTATCTCCGGAAATTTCAAACTCTGCTTTCATTTCCCTTTCCTGAAGCTGGATATGGACATGAATTGGTAAATGGTCATTCGTATAAAAACGTATAATGTAGCTCAGGTATTGAAATATTTTTTGCATATAATAAAACAGTAAAGTACCTACCACCTCGCCACAACCTTAAAATTCAGCAGCCGTGGTGTAAGCCGGTTTGGCAATAAATAAACCGTATTGGAAAAGTCTTTTACAAAGAGATAAGAAATAGTATTGGCCCTGTCAATAATATTAAACACTTCAAGGCTGGCCCATATATTGTCAAAATTGCGGAAAGGGGAGTGGCTGCGGCGTTTGCTGCGGTCATCATCCATCAGTAAGGCGCTGAAGCCGATATCGCAACGGATATACGGTTCTATTACAGCTGCATTTCGGTAGCGTACTGCACCGGGAATATTATAAGGCATGTTGCTTCCGTATAATAAGTTCAGGTATACTTTAAAGTTTTTATTAGTAGGCAGATAATCAGAAAAATACATACCGAAAGTGATGCGCCTGTCATTCGGCCGGCGCAGCCAGCCTACATCAAAATTTACACTGTCCACCACCACCTGGTCAGTACTTCGGGAAGTGATGAACTCACCCGCGGCATTTTTATAACGGTAATAATGATCGCCGGTAATGTCTTCACTGGTTTTCATAATGCCGAGGCTGATCCAGCTTTCAGCATCTTCCACCAGTTCACCATGCAGGCGCATTTCTATTCCGGCTGCATAAGCTTTTGCATTGTTTTCCCCGAAATAACGGATGCGTACATTGTCCACATCGTAGGGAACCACATCAGTCATGTTTTTATAGTAGGCCTCTGTGGCCCACCGCATAGGGCGGCCACCGAAGCCCACAAAATTGTAATCAAAGCCAGCTACTGCCTGCCAGCTTTTCTGCGATTGTAAATTTGTATTTACAGTGCCGTTATACCGCCGAAGCTCCCGGTAAAATGGAGGTTGATTATATATACCTGCAGCCACCCGGAAAATAATATCCTTTTTCCAGTTGGGTTTCCAACTGGCACCCAGGCGTGGTGAAATAAGAAATTCTTTATTGAGTGAATTATAATTGAACCGTACACCGGCCGTTAACGTGGCAGAGTGGCTGGAATCTTTTCCCAGTAAAATATTATCCTGTACATAGCCTGAGAATTTATTAATGTCTAATGCAGCATTTGATTTGACCACTTTACTAAGCTGCAGGAGGTTGGGTTGGTAAGGCAAAGCATAGCCGGCTGAATCCTGGAATTCCCATTCATTGAGTTTGTCTGTGATCTTTGTTTTATCATACCCCAATCCCCATTGAAAGGAATGTTTACCCTGGTCATAGTTCCCTTTGTGCGACACATTCCAGTTTTCAATATTTAATGAATTGCGAGCCCAGTTTTGATATACACCTGCCCCCAATGGATTGATGATTAAACCGAAGGTGGGATTACGTTTGTCAAAATCCCTTTCACCAAATAAATAAGCGCCGGTGATGTCCACGTTCTCAGCTTCATCGTTTTCAAAACGGGAAGCCATCCATTTCAGTTTCAGTTTTTTACTTACCTGGTTGATGAGCGAGAAGCCAAGCATATTGGTTTGATACTGGTCTTTTTCCCTTCCTTCAAAAGCAATATCTACTCCAATAGTAGCACTGAAGATGGGCGAAAAAACCGAAGTGGTCAACTGACTGGACAGCGGAACAAGGGTAAATTTTGTTTGCGAAATATTGCTTAGTAATTCTGCCGACCATTTCGCACTGAACTGGTAACTTAATAATGCCTGGAAATCTGCCGAAGAGGGAACATAGTTGCCTTTTGTTTCCTGGCTGCTCAGGAGGTTGCGGTTGCTTCGGTTTCTGAGGCCGAGAAGATAACCAAACTTAGCGTTATGACTGGCGCCTTCCAGTTGCAAACCCTGCTCCAGTACGCCCACATAAGCTGAGCCGCCGAAGCGCCTTGGTTTCTTATATTGAATATCGAGTACGCTGCTCAGTTTATCCCCGTACTTTGCCTGGAAGCCGCCGTTATAGAAATTGATATTACGCACCATTTCGGGATTGATAAAACTAAGGCCTTCCTGCTGGCCGCTTCTTACAAGATAAGGGCGGAATACTTCAAAGTCGTTTACATAGATGAGGTTCTCATCATAGCTGCCACCCCGCACGGAATATTGGGAGGTGAGCTCATTATTGGAGCCTACAAATATTTTGATAAGGCTTTCCACCCCGGTAATGGCAGAAGGAAGATTGAGAATGGTTTTAGGATTGGGTTTTATTAAGCCAGCTTCCCGTCTGTCACGCTGATCGGTGATAACCACATTCTCCAGTGTCTTTTCTCCTTTTTCTAATTTGATGGTGATGGTTTCTTCCTCGCTTTCATTGAGCAGAAAGTTTTTTTGTTCTGTTTTGCGGCCGGAATAGCTGAATACAATGGCGAATGCTTTATCAGCAGCCACTTTAATGCGGAAGTAGCCGGAATCATTGGTGGTGATGCCTTTTGACTGGCCTAATATAACAACGGAAACATTTGATAAGGTGTTTTCATTTTCATCCACCACTTTACCGGAAACATAGGCGGCTTTTTTTTGGGAAAAAGCGAAGATGGAAACTAACAGCAATAAACAGGACAAGGCTATTTTACAATGGTTCATTACAGCAGCGGATTTATTAACAATATTACTTATTTAATTCTGATTTTTCTTCTTCCACGGTTTTAATTATTTCATCCACCGTTTCCTTTATCTCTGCACCTGCTTTTTCGTATTCTCCGGGGAGTTCGTCTTTCATGAACCAGGCTAATACATAATATAATGGCTGGAGATATTTCATCAAAAAGCTGTTTTCCTTTTGAAATGCTTTTTGCAAAAAATGATATTGTTCATATGCGATTAAATCTATTATCAGTTGCATGGCTCTATATGTATATAACTTAAAGTATTCTTCATTTTCAAAAAGGAAGCTTGTCCGGATTAAGGCATTATTAAGCTCTTTTTTTGTAAGCAATAAGCCTATGTAATTATTGAGTGCATTTAGATGTCCTTTTTCAATGGCTTTGAGATAGAACTGTTCAGCCTTGTCGAAATCCTTCCTTTCCTGTGCATATAGATTTGCTATGTTATTGAGTGCATTTAGATGTCCTTTTTCGATGGCTTTAAGGTAGAACTGTTCAGCTTTATCGAAATCTTTTCTTTCCTGTGCATATAGATTTGCTAAGTTAAAGAGTGCATTTACATGGCCTTTTTCAATGGCTTTGAGATAGAATTGTTCAGCTTTATCGAAATCTTTTCTTTCCTCTGCATAGAGATTTGCGATATTATTGAGTGCATTTAGATGTCCTTTTTCAATGGCTTTGAGATAGAACTGTTCAGCTTTATCGAAATCTTTTCTTTCCTGTACATAAAGATTTGCTAAGTTAAAGAGTGCGTTTACATGTCCTTTTTCAATGGCTTTGAGATAGAATTGTTCAGCTTTATCGAAATCTTTTCTTTCCTCTTCATAGAGATTTGCGATATTATTGAGTGCATTTAGATGCCCTTTTTCAATGGCTTTGAGGTAGAACTGCTCAGCCTTGTCGAAATCTTTTCTTTCCTGTGCATATAGATTTGCTAAGTTAAAGAGTGCATTTACATGGCCTTTTTCAATGGCTTTGAGGTAGAACTGTTCAGCCTTGTCAAAGTCTTTCAGGATATCATTATAAAACAAAGCCAATCTATATTCTGCACCAGTTTCATGGTTGTTAATCCCGTCTAATAACAGCTTTTCTGCTTTTTTCAGATCGCCTTTTTTGTAAGCATTAAATGATCTCTTAAAAAAAGTGTCTATTTTAAGCCCTTCTGCCAGTTCATGAATTGTTTTTGCCCATTCATTTTTTTGAGTCCTGGATAAAAAGCTTTCTGTATCATCCAGTAACTGTTTTTTTATCTCAGGCTCAATATCTTTAATAGCATGAAGCGCTATAGCCTTATAAAAAGCTGCTTTTGTAGAATATCCAGCGTTTTTCAGGCACTCAATTTGTTTCGCTGCTATTTCCTTTAATTCCCCGATAGTACACCAGCTTTCCAAAAAACGTATTAACCATAATACTTGTTCTTTGGTATTTTTTCTGCCATGCCGCATCAAGTACCAAATATTGAAAAAACGTTCCCTTATCCTGTAGGCTTTTTTTCTCTTGCCTAAGTCTATTGTCTCAACCAGTTGATTATCTTCTAACTGTTTTAGTTGGGCAGATACCTGGTTACTTGCAAGTTTTTCACGATATAATTTACTTTTTTCTAATATTTCGCTAGCTGTAATAGGCTCCCAGGCTCTTGCCAAAGCGTCCATGATTTTTTGTTGCTGTGGTTTCAGCATATCCATTCTTTCCTTATACAAAGGAGATACCCTGTCAGTCAATTCTTCCAAATCCTCAAATGTATTGCCATTGTCAGAGTCAACCAGTATTTCAAATAACAGCACTAAAGTACGGGGCACACCTCCTGTTATCCGTCGTAATACCTCAATTCTTTCCGGATGCTCTTCAATTATTTTCTCAATTTTGTTATATACATCATAATTTTCAGCGAGAGCTTTCATTAAATCTGTGGCTTCGATTTTTTTTAATGGCTCCAGTTTTAATTGGTAGAAGAATTCAAAGAAAGGTTTATCGTATTTGAAGGTATGTTCCAGCATGTGTGAGGAAGCCCCGATCAATAAGAAATAGGGTGAGGTCATCAATATCTCCCGGAAGCGGTGTGTTTCCTGTTCTGTGAATTTATTAAAGAGGTCACCTATATTATCGATAAGCAACACCACTCTTTTTTTGGCTTCTTTTATTTTTTGGGTGAGCATATCAAAGCAGATGCGTTCATAGTCATTTTCTTTTTCGTGTTGCAGCATTTCATCTTTTAAACCAGCAAACCGGGGATTGAGGCTTTCGAGATAAATGGCGGTTTCTTCCCAGAGATCAGGCAGGCAACCTATCTGGTATTGTTCCTCAGAGAATCGCACCGGCAACAGGTATTGATTAAGCTCGGGATCATTTTCCATTTCATATTTAAGCCGTAGCAACAGGGTTGTTTTTCCCATACCCCGCTGGCCCACTAATAAAAAATGCTGGGGAGCTGTATCCCGGGAAGATGATTTGATGATCTTGAATATCTTTTGAAAGATATCTTTCCGGATGGCAAATGTTGCAATCAGCATTTCTTTTGTTTCCTCATCGGGATTGAATAGGAAGCGTTTTTTTCTGGTTATTTCCACCATCTTTTTAAAATTGGGGAGTAAAATGTATAATGGTTATTGAGTTCAACGATATAGCCGTCATGTTTCAGCACTTCAAGAATATTATCTAATTCAGTTCTTACATTGTGTTTTTCGGCAAGATTCATTGCTTTTGGGTAATTAATATCTGCATTCAGTTTCACGGTCAGCAAAAATTCGTCTACAAACTTTAATGCATCAAGTGATTTAAAGACTTTTTGCAGCCGGTCTTTAAAGTGTTCAAAATAGATGTTTCCATTCTCAATTACTTTTTCAAAAGCAGCATTAACTGTTTCTTTTGTAATAGTATTGTTGTGCAGAAAGTCGGACAATTCCCGTACTATTAACTGAAAATAAAAGGGTATCCACCAGTCCAGTTTTGTCAGTATATAATCAGCGATCTCTTTAGAGGGTTCTTGGTGGCATTCTTCCTTCATCAGGTTGGTAAGCAATTCTATAGCTTCTTCCCGTGTAAGTGCGGGGATCTTTATTTCCCGAAGGTCGTTTATTTTATCAGTGGCTTGTATTCTTTTTACAGCGGTAAATAGCCCAATAGAACCAGTATAAACAAATTGTATTTTCTCCTGAAAGGCAGGGTTTTGACGTAATGCCCTGTTCTGGCTCAGAAAATGAACTGCTTGTGCAGTGCCATGTGCATCTTGTATTTTTTCCACTGTGATTGGAAATTCATCAATCAGTAAAAGTATTTTTTTCCCATCCAGTTTAATATCAGTCAGGAATTCGATAAACTCTTCATAGTATGCTTTCTTATCCTGCTTTGTTATTTCCACGCCTAATCTCCCTATAGTAATGGAAGCGACCCGGCTGGTCCATTTTTTCAGTTTATCTTTTATATCATGATTAAAGAAGCCAAATGATTCAATTTTATCAGCGTCAAGGATTGCCTGCAGGATTACTTTAAAAAAATCTTCAGCGGAAGTGATAGCTTCTGTGTCTGCAAATACAGCGTAATAATTTTCGTCAGGGGCATCCACGAGGTCAAGTAAAATGGAAGATTTACCCACTCTTCTTGGGGCTGAAATCAATAGGTTTTCATTTGCTCCTATTGCCTTTAGTATCTTTTTGCGGATGTCTGGCCTTTTGAAGAATTGCCCCTTTCTAGCTGGAGACCCGGTAATTGTCTTCATGCGATAAAATTTTTGCAAACATATACTGCAATTATTTTATTGCCAAATTATTTTGCAATTATTTTATTGCCAAATACTAAGCTATTGATTTTAAACTTAATATAGTTGATATCGGGTCAGCTGATTTAAAAACGGTATTCCCTGCCACAAGCACATCCGCTCCGGCAGCAATAATAGAAGGTGCATTTTCCAGTGTTACACCACCATCTATTTCAATATGCAGATTCAGCCTTTTTTCGTTGCTCATCTGCCGGAGCTGCTTTATCTTTTCAAGGGTGTGCTGAATAAATTTTTGTCCGCCAAAACCGGGATTCACACTCATCAGGCATACCATATCTATATCATGAAGAATATCACTTAATCCTGAAACAGGTGTATGCGGATTTAGCGCCACCCCTGCTTTCATACCCAATGATTTTATCTGCTGGATATTGCGGTGCAAATGGGTACAGGCTTCAATATGAACGGTAAGAATATCCGCCCCTGCATTTTTAAATTGTTCAGCGAATTTTTCCGGCTCCAGTATCATCAGGTGCACATCACATACTTTGGTGGTGGCTTTGCGGAAAAATTCCACCAGCATGGGGCCAAAACTGATATTGGGAACAAAACGGCCATCCATTACATCCAGGTGATACCAGTCGGCCTCACTTGTATTCAGCATTTCACAATCGGACTGAAGGTTTAAATAATTTGCAGAAAGCAGTGAAGGGGCAATGATTGGCATGAAGGGGTATTTAGTTAATTGGTTAATTAGTTAATTGGTTCATTGGTTAATTGGTTTATTAGGATCGTGTTATTGGGAGTTTTTGTAGCAGTGTCATATTTTCGGTAATACAAGTTAATTGGTTCATTAGTTAATTAGTTTATTAGGATCGTGCTATTGGGAGTTTCTGTAGCAGTGTCATATTTTTCGGTAAGACAAGTTAATTGGTTTATTAGTTTATTAGGATCGTGCTATTGGGAGTTTCTGTAGCAGTGTCACATTTTCGGTAATACAAGTTAATTGGTTAATTGGGTGCGTGTAAAGTTACATTTTCTTACTATAGCATGTGGCCTGTAAATCCATCAGGACAATATAATTAGCCAGACTCCCCCAATAAACCAATTAACTAATTAACCAATGAACTATTTACCCACCCTCTCCGCTGCTTCTTTTGCTTCCCTGAAATTTTTATCCAGTCCGAATGCCCTTAGATAGTTAAGTTTGGCTTCTTCCTTTTGCCCCATGGCTTCCTGGCATTTGCCGATCCAGTAAAAATTATCTGCAAAATCCGGAGAAATGTTAAGTGCCAGGTTGAATACTTTCAATGCTTCGGGGTATTTTTTCATATCGTACAGCAGGCTGCCTTTTTCTATGTACCCATCCAGGAATGTATAATCATGTTTTATGGCGGCATCAAATAAAGAAAGGGCTTTTGCCTTATCATTTATATTGGAATAATAAATGCCTTTGTAATAATAGGGTTCTGCATGATTACCTTCAGTGTCGGAGCGAATCAGTGAATCGCAAAGCACAAGAACCTGTGCATTTTTTGTTTCAGCATATTGCAGGGCCAGGATATAATTCAATTCCACATCGAAAGAGGCGAGTTGATAGGCTTTTTCCAGTACTGCCGTGGCTTCTGTTTCATTCCCTTTTTTGCCCAATAGATCAGCTTTCATTTTCAGTACATCCACTTGTTGGGGATTATTTTGCAAAATGGCATCGCAAATTTTTAAAGCATTATCCGGTTTATTTTGTGCATCATACCCACGGGCAAGGCTTAGTTGCAGCAGCAGGCTCCTGGGTAGTTCTTCCAATGCCTTGTTCAGAAACAAAATGGCTGAATCTGTTTTTTTCTCCAGCAAAAGCCGGCTGATACCCAGGGCGTACCGTTCGTCTTTTTTTAATGCCCAGGCTTTTTCAAAATCCAGCAGGGCCGGTTCCGGCTGATTATTAGTATTTAATAATACAGCCCTTCTGAAATAGAGGTTATCATTTTTGGGTTCCTGTTTGATACTGTCAGTGATACCTGTATAGGGTGGCTGGCCAAGAATTTCATCAAATTTGGCAACCGGCATTTTATCATTGCAACTGCTGATAATTATCAGCCCTGCTATGATGGGGAGTATTACTTTTGCTGCCTTACTATTCATAGGGCAAAACTAAATTATTTTTAACGGTGAGGTATGACAATCATCTGACAAATGCAGGATTGCTGAAAAATACCTTTGCTGCCGGTTTTCAACAGTACTGCTAAAACGAACAAACATGAAAAAACTTGTATTCATTTCCACTGTAATTTTATTGATACTGGCTTCCTGCAGCAACAGTGCTAAAATCAGTAATACTGGTAATGGCTATACAGACACCCTGAAATATGCGGATGAAACGCATTTTAAGAATGTACAGCAACTGACTTTTGGCGGGGATAATGCTGAGGCATACTGGAGTTTTGATGGCAAGTACCTTGTTTTTCAGCGCACCAATGTCAAAGAGGGCCTTAATTGTGACCAGATATTTATTGGAAAAGTCCCTAAACCCGGCGAACCATTTACTTATAAATTGGTAAGCACGGGTAAGGGCCGTACCACCTGTCCTTTCTTTACAAGGGATGGCAAACATATCATTTATGCTTCCACACATTTAGGCAATGAGGCCTGTCCGCCCACACCCGACAGGGCAAAGTATGGCAATAAGTATATCTGGCCTTTATACGACAGCTATGATATTTTTATGGCAGACCTGGATGGCAAGATTGTAAAACAGCTTACTCATGCAAAGGGCTATGACGCAGAAGCCACCCTTTCACCTGATGGGGAGCAGATGCTGTACACCAGCGATAAGGATGGTGATATTGATTTGTACATCATGAATTTAAAAACAGGGGAAGAAAAACGGGTGACCAATATGCTCGGTTACGATGGCGGTGCCTGGTTTAGTCCCGATGGGAAAAAATTAATATGGAGGGCTTCCCGCCCCAAAACAGAGGCTGAAATAAAAGAATATAAAGACCTGCTGGCCGAAGGCCTGGTAGCCCCTACTAATATGGAAGTATGGGTGGCCAATGCAGATGGCAGCAATGCGCACCAGGTAACTTCTTACGGTCAGGCCAACTGGGCACCCGCATTTATGCCGGATAGCAAGCGCATCATTTTTGCCTCCAATCACGAGTACAAAAGGGGATTCCCTTTCAATCTCTATACGATTAACGAAGATGGGACTGATCTGCAGAAAATAAGCAGGGATAAGGGCTTTGATGCATTTCCCATGTTTTCACCCAATGGAAAGAGGATCGTTTTCTGCAGCAACAGGCATAATGGGGGTACAAGAGATACCAATATTTTCGTGGCCGACTGGATGGAATAAGATTTTAGAATTCCGATTTTAGAATTTAGATTTGTTCAAACACTGTTTATGGAAAAAGGTATGCTTCATTTGCACAGCTTTCTGCGCTGGGTTATATTAATATTATTATTGGTATCACTCTTTCAGGCATTTTCAAAAAAAGAAAGCATCAAAAAAACAAGTTTGTGGCTGATGATCTCATCACATATAATGCTGGTGATTGGCCTTTACCAATTGTTTTGGGGCCGTTTTGGCATTACCAAGGGCCTGCCGGAGGGAGTGGAGCTGATGAAAAATTCTTTCTACCGGTTTTTTTGGGTAGAGCATCCTTTGCTGATGGTGCTGGCCGTAGGTGTAATAACAGTGGCAAGAGGAAAGGCCAAAGTACTGAACTATAAAACGACGGGCTGGTTATTGCTGATCGCTTTAATATTTTTACTGGTGGCGATACCCTGGCCATTCAGAGCAGTAGGTGAAGGCAGGACATGGTTTCCCGGAATGTAAAAAGGGGATGCTAAATAATTGATACATTTTTTTCCCGCAAAGCCACAAAGAAAAACTTGAATATAATTGTTATCCCTTTGTGTACTTCGTGTGCTTTGTGGGAAAGATATTTTTGGAGGGAAAAGGTTGGTTATTTATTCTGCCGGCTGAAAATCTTACTGACGATCTTCCATTCACCATTTATTTTCAGCAGGTTCATATAATCATACAGTATCACTTTCTCCATTTCAATCTTTATTTTGGCATGTGCTGCATTCCCTTCTATATTGAGTGAAGTGATTTCGATCTTTCTTTCTGTTTTATTGGTATTGGCTTTTACCCGGGTTATATAATCCGCTATAGGCACATCTTTGAATTCACCGCTCTGCCCATCAATATATTTCATGGTGGCAGAAGGATGAAAAGCTTTTTCCACCCTCGTGCCTTCCCCGCTCATATAATTTTCGAGACATTCTCTCACTCCCTTTTCTTCGTCGGTATTTTGTGCATGAACAAGCGCAGGCAATATCAGGCCAAATAAAGCAACCAGTAAAGTGTTAAGTTTATTTTTCATATTTGCTGTTTAGGCTATGAAAATAAGGGTGAAGGTCCAGCGGCAAAAGCTAAAAATAGATGAACGGTTGCCCGGCGGTTTCATCAAATAAATCAGTTGAAGGAAAGCCGGTTGCCAAAGGGGCCGGTTATCTCTATTCAGAAGGATAAAGCCCTGTGCGATGACAGGGTAAATTGTGTACCAGTGAACGGTAATCCCGCTTATTTTATAAATTACTTATTGCTTCGTAGTATGTGTATGCCTGGTTTATGCATATAAGCAGAGTACATCCGTTGCCGGGAAGAAAGTATATAGTATCATACTAAAGTATGAAAAACAATAGCCAGGTGCAGCGTATATTTTCCCGGCAAATAATTTAACTTACAATCCTGCAAACGGTAAGTGCTATGCAAATTTTAACAGTAAAAGCTTTTTTTACATGTATCATCTTCGGTATTGCAGGTATAAAAGGACAGGGCCTGCTACTTGCGCAGCCTGTAAATCTTCAATTGGAACATCTCACTGTCAAAAATGGCCTTTCTTCCAACCGGGTATTTAATATTATCCAGGACAGGCAGGGTTTTTACTGGATAGCAACTGCAGACGGACTCAACCGTTTTGATGGCAGTTCATTTAAAGTGTTCCGCTATAACAGGAATGATACAGGCAGTCTGGCCCATAATACCTGCAGCAGTTTATTGGAAGGGGATGATGGCGATATATGGGTGGCCACCCTGCAGGGTGTTTGCCGCTATCAGAAAAAGAAGGGTGTATTCAAAAATTATTTCTTTCGCCATTCTTCAATCAATGATAATATGGTGAATACTATATTTGGGCTTACAAAAGACAACAGGGGAAATATTTGGGCTGCCTCGTATGGTTTGTGGAAAATAGACCCGGTAACCGACAGCGTTACAGGTTTTTTTTATAATAAAAGTGATTCGTCATCTCTTTCAGATGCCTCTACCGTTTTAAAAATCAGTTTTGACAGGGTGAATAAAGGCCTGTGGATGCAGACAGATTTTGCTATAAATTTTTTTGACCTTGCAACGGAAAAATTTTCTCATCATGGCCATAACCCGCATCTATGGCCGGTATTTCAGCTAAAAGATAAAAAGCCTTTCGTTGCTGTTGCACAGGATTGTTTTTGGGTATATGACAGAAAGGATAAGTTGCTGCACCGGTTTTCTGCCGCCACACGGGCTCCTGCTGGTGTTCATCTTTTCTTTCCCAATGCCATCAGTAATTTCTCTGTGGATGGCAACGATAACCCGGTGTTTAGTTTTGAATTAGCGCCTGCCATCCTTTATAACCGGCAACTGCAAAAAACAGAAGTACTGCCCCGGCCAGGCATTAATTCTGACATTAAATTTTCCGGTGTTACCAGCAGGATTTATCAAGACAGGAGAAAGAATAAATGGCTATGTACAGCAGATGGATTATACGTAATAAAGCATGATGCCAACCTGCTGCATTCTTTTTTTCTGGGAACCGGTCTATCCGGTTTTCCCAATACTATTCTTTCATTCACCAAAGAGAAAAATAACCTATGGCTTCAGGTACGGCACCGTTTATGTAAGTATGATCTTACACAGCAAAAGCTTTTGACCATTGCAGGTTTTGAAGGCAAACCGGTAAGGGTTTTATATAATGCCGGAGATACCGTGCTGTGGTTGTCCCGTGAAAATGAAATCCTGTTAACGGACTTCAGAACAGCAAAGATTATTTCAAAAACTTTATTGGAGGGCTCCGCCTATTTTACTATTGCAGATAAGCAAAACCATTTTTGGGTGGGGACCTGGAATAACGGACTTTACGAGCTGGATGGAAAGGGAAGGATAATTAACCATTATACCGAAAAGAACGGGCTGGCTTACAAGTATCTTATATGCGGCTGGTATGATGGGGCCAATGAGCTTTGGGTGGGAATGAACGGCAGCAAAGGGTTTGCAAGGGTAGATTTGCAAACCCGGAAAATTGAAAATTTTCTTATCGTAACCGGAAAAAAACCGGCTAATGAATTTAATTCGGTCAATGCCATCATAAAAGATAAATCCGGAAACTTATGGCTGGGTACATATGGCGGTGGGCTGTATCATTATAACATGCACCGGAATCAATTTCAAAATTATCAGCGGAGCGATGGGCTATCGGGTGAAAATATCAATACCCTCGGGACAGACAGCGAAGGAAATTTATGGATTTCAACAGAGAATGGTATTGACATCATGGATGTACAAACAAAAAACATCCGTCATGTAAATGAACCGATGCAGCAGGTAAATAATGACCATATCAGCAACCTGGTCATCGCGGAGGACGGAACTTTTTTTTATACAGCGGATAATAAAATTTTGGCTGTTCATCCACGCCAGTATAACGACGGAGCTCCGAAAGCCACCCTTTTAATTAGCAGCATCAGGGTTTTTGACAAAGAACAACCAGCTATAGCGCATAAGGGGACTGTCAGGTTATCTTACCGGCAAAATTTCTTTACAGTTGAATTTTCGTCGCTGCGGGTAAGCCCTGATATACCGGTACAATACAAATACAAACTTGAAGGGTTCAATGAAGATTGGATATACAGCAATAACAGTGGGTTTGCCAATTTTACCAATGTGCCTCCCGGAAATTATACGTTGCTGCTGAATGTAACGAATGAAGTGGGTAAGTGGAATAGTAAACCTGTCCCTGTATCTGTTATCATTTATCCGCCATTCTGGAACACCTGGTGGTTCTATATACTTACCGCTGTACTGATTGGCTGCGCTGTTTTATTTTTTGTAAAAAACCGTGTAAGGCAATACAAAAAGCGACAGCAGGAACAACTGAGGCTGATCGTAGCGACACAGGAAAAAGAAAAGAAAAGCATTTCATCTGAATTGCATGATGATTTGGGAGTTCGTCTTTCTGCATTAAAATATTTTGTTACTTCTCTCAGGAAATATATGCCACAGGAGGATGTACAGGCACAGGCAATTTTTGATAAAACAATTACCACTATTGATGAGTCGGTGGAGGATGTGCGCTACCTGCTTATAAACCTCAGCCCCAAAACACTGAATGAGTATGGTTACCTTGTGGCTGTAGAAGACCTTGTGAATAAATTAAGCCAGCTTCATATTATCAATATATCACTGAAGCAAAAAGGAATGGAAAAGCGGTTGACTCCTGATACAGAGGCGGGGCTTTACCGCATTACGCAGGAGCTTATCAACAACACATTAAAGCATGCAGGAGCAGGTTCTATACAATTGAATATTGAAAAATTAAATGGAACTATACAATTGCAGTATGCTGATGATGGGAGGGGCTTTAACCTCCCTGCGGGACAGGCAGGCGGTTATGGTATTGAAAATATTCACACCCGTGTGGCCCTGCTCGGTGGAAAAATTGAATGGGATGCTGAAATCGGTAAGCCGGCAAAAGTAAGTATAATAATTCCCTATAATCATACTTAAGTATGAATCAACGGGTGTTTTACAATTGTATATTTGGCAGAACGTTGTGAAACAGTATGTATGTTTGCGGAACCCAGGAAAAAAATATTTATTGCTGATGACCATCAATTATTTATTGATGGCCTCCGCCTCATTTTTGCACAACACCCCCGCTATGAAATAGCAGGTTTTGGCGGTACCGGTAATTCTATTTTGGATTTTATCAGGCAGCAGCCGGTGGATGTGGTAATTACAGATATTAATATGCCGGGTATGAACGGTATAGATGCTGCAGAAAGAATAAAAGCTATGAATCCGGGTATACAAGTGATAGCTGTAAGCATGATAAATGATTATGCTTCGGTGCATAAAATGCTGCAGAGCGGCGCTGATGGCTATGTATTGAAAAATGCCGGCGCCGATGAATTGATGAAAGCGCTTGAGTATGCAGAGGTAGGGGAAGTATTTATAAATAAAGAAATTTCCGATATACTTCTCAAAGGGATCCGCTTTAATCAATCTGCTGAAGCCAAACGTATTAAAGCTGTACGGGAGGATTTGACGCAACGGGAAAAAGAGATCCTTACACTTATAATAAAAGGGCATAGCAATCAGGAAATCGCCGACCAGCTTTATATAAGCATTCCCACCGTAAAAACACACCGCAGTAACATACTGGCCAAATGCGATGTAAAAAATACCGCCTCGTTAGTCCGCTTTGTTATGGAAAATGATTTGCTGCACTAATACCACCTGCGGATATCATCCTAAAGTATGAGCCGGGTTTCCTTCTTTTGAATGAAAAAAGCGAATAAGTTCAGCATTAGTTTTAGTGTATCAAAAACTATTTTGTATGAAACTAAAAACTAATAAGCCTTACTCCGGCTGCAGGGCGCTATTAATAAATCTTATCATTATTGCATGTGCTGCTTTTCTTTTGGAAAGCTGTAGTTGTGAAAAGATATGGTATTGTAATAACCCGGCCGCTTGTGGCGATGCAATTGTAAGTACCCGGCCACCAAATGATAATGGTAGTGACTGGCGGGAAGCTGAACGGTGTGATTTTAAGATTTTTAGCATGTTGTATGAAATGAGGTTTGGGTCTTCTATTCCATCAGGGCCAACCGTTCAAACAAATAAAACAGACAGTATCCGGCAAAATAAAGCTCCCATCATAATTGACGGTCCAAAACCCGGCGAATATTTTGCCACCACCATTACAGCCGGGCCATTGCTTTCATTCAAAAGCAGTAACGAAGAGTATGGGGGCGGTTATGGAAATCATAAGCCCGGTGTGGGTTTTCATGTTGGCGTGGGTACTGTTCTTCCATTCAGCAAGCATTGGGCCATTGCCCCATCGCTGAGGGTTACACAAAAAAATGCAAGCGAAGAACTGGGCTATTCTGAACCTGGCGGTGGCGGCGGTATGCAGTTTACAGATAAATATTCCTACAACTACCTCGGTGGGGCAATATTGGCGCAATACAGGGTGGGCAAACACGTAAGCTTTGTAGCAGGGCCGGAAGTTAATTACTTAGTCTCAGCCAGTGTAAAAAATGGAGGCAGCAGCGGCACCGGTGAAAAACAAATCCTTACAAAAAACTCGAATAAGGCCGGACTTGATGTATTGGCCGGGATTAAGTTAGAAATACCGGCGGGGAACAACCGTTCAAAATGGGGCATACAATTACTATATGACCATCGTCTTTCAAGGCTCAATAAAAAGAAGGATGAGTTTGGGTTTGATGTGCCGGCGTATAAAATGAAAAGCGTTCAACTGGGGCTGGCATATAGTTTTTGCGCCAGTTGCGGTAAAAAGAAATGATTCTGATAATTATTCAAATAAGATATTATGAAAAATATATTCGCTGTTGCTATTGCTATCCTTTCTTGTTTTATTTGTGGCGCACAAAGCTGGAATATCACAGGCAATGCCGGTACTAACCCGGCTGTCCATTATATCGGCACACCCGATAATAAGCCTCTCATTATACGTACAAATAATGTTCAGTCAGGAAAGATAGATCCCGTGCAGAAGAACCTGTTTATAGGGTACCAGGCGGGAATAAAAACAACTGCGGGATACAGTAATGTGGCCGTTGGTGTTGCTGCTTTATTTAACAATGATGGCGGTAGTAACCTTGTAGCGGTTGGCGACTCTGCATTGTTTAACAGCACCTATGTATTTTCCGGAATAGCCGGACGGCATACCGCCGTTGGTTCTAAAGCCGGCTATAATATCAATAGTATGAGCAGCAGTAATAGTTATTTTGGTTTTCGCAGTGGTTATCTAACAAAAGATGGTTCCAATAATACTGCCGTGGGGACACTCTCTTTTCACAATAATCAAACGGGTAATAATAATACCGCTCTGGGTTTTTATGCTATGTATGCCAATTTTTCCGGAAGAATGAATATTGCCATTGGATCACATGCATTGTATCAGAACAATACATCAAATTATCAGTTGGCAATTGGTGATTCCGCACTTTATTGGGTGGAGGCGGCTGCGCCCAATATAGGGATAGGCTCCAAAGCCGGTTTTTTTACTACCAGCGGCGGGTATAATAGTTTTATCGGGTTTCGTTCGGGTTATTCAAATACTACGGGTAGTTATAATAGTTTTACCGGTTATCATTCGGGTTATTCAAATACCACTGGTAATTATAATAGTTTTACCGGTTATCAATCAGGATATTTCAACAGCAGCGGCAGGCATAATACAGCGACAGGTGTGTTTGCCTTATACTCTACTACAACAGCCAGGTATAATACGGCAACGGGGGCCAGCGCCTTGTATTCCAATACCACCGGGGAAAGCAATACCGCCAATGGAACCAATGCACTGTATTATAATACAACCGGGGAGAGGAATGTGGCAAGCGGGGTTAATGCCCTGTATAATAATACCAGCGGATCAGGTAATATCGCTATGGGCAATACTGCCTTATTCAATAATACTACAGGTTCACAATCGGTAGCCATAGGAGATTCAGCATTATTCTCCGGGGGATACCGCTCTATTGCAGTAGGCTACAAGGCTTCATATTCGGGCGGAGGGGGTATTGCAATTGGGAATCAGGCTTTATTCTTCAGGGCACCCAGTGCTATTGCAATTGGTGAAGAGGCTTTATATTCCGGCAGTTCTTTCGGAGTTCATAATATTGCAATTGGTAATAAAGCAATGTACTCAGGCAGTGGTCATGATGGTAATGATATTGCGATCGGTTACCGGGCATTATATTCCGGTAGCGGATATGAAGGTAATAATATTGCCATTGGCCCGAAGGCTTTAGAACTAAGCACAGGAACCCAAAGTAATATTGCTATCGGCAGGGCTGCCCTGTACCAAAATGCGGGTTTTGAAAATATAGCCATCGGCAGGTACAGCGGGTCTACTATGCAAAATGGATACTACAATACACTTTTGGGCGCGGATATTTTTGGTGCTGATAATTTATGGAACAGCACAGCCATAGGCGCCAGAACAGCAGTACATAATTCCAACCAGGTAGTAATAGGAGATAGTTATATAACAAGTATCGGGGGGCATGTAAACTGGACGGCTTTCAGCGATGGCCGCTTTAAGGAAAACGTTACGGATAATGTTCATGGGCTTGATTTTATTATGCAGTTAAAACCAGTTACCTATACTGTTAATATAAATGGATTGGATAAATGGTCAAGGAAAAATGGTACAAAAAATAATATCCCGGGGAAATCCACGCCGGGTCACACTTCCGTACAAAAAAATAACAGCTATGTGTACACTGGTCTTATAGCACAGGAAGTGGAACAGGCAGCTAAAAAGATGGGCTTTGTATTCAGCGGGGTGGATGCGCCGCGGAATCCGGATGGCATTTATGGTTTACGGTATGCTGAATTTGTAGCGCCCCTGGTAAAAGGAATGCAGGAGCAACAGACAATGATAGAAAAGCAGCAGGTACAGATCGCTGAACTTCAGAAGCTGGTAAAAGAGCTTGAAAAATATATTCTTAAAACCAGTACACAGATAATAGTATCTGCCGGATTTTAATCACAGGGTTTGGGGTTTACTATAAAAAATTTTGTTTCGTACTCAGTTGCACGCTTATCTTTTACCCAATTCTATCACTTCACAAGCCTTCATTTCTTTACCATCAATTACAAACCGGATAAGCGTCCTTACTTTATGCCATCCGTGTTTGCCCGCAGCGCCGGGGTTCATGTGCAGGCAGTTAATGGCTGAATCATACATTACTTTTAGTATGTGTGAATGCCCGCAGATGAATAATTGCGGTTTATGTTCCTTCAATGCTTTTCTCGTTTCCGGATTGTATTTGGGTGGCGATCCCCCGATATGCCGGATCATTACTTTTACTTCTTCACAGGTAAAAACGAGTTGTTCGGGATAAATGGACCGGATATCAGCGCCGTCGATATTACCGTATACGCCTCTGAACCTCGTCTGACCGTCGCGGTCTGACGAGCCTTTGTGAGTCATCTGACCGTCCCGGTCTGATGAAATCCCGTACTCACTGGTCAGACCGGGACGGTCAGACCAATGATTACTTAGCCGGTTGGCTAATTCAATACTGCCAAAATCCCCGATATGCCACACTTCATCACATTTTTCAAAATGATGGAATACGGCTTCGTCAAGATAACCGTGAGTGTCTGATATTAAACCGATACGAGTCAGAAAAGTATAGTAAATTTGAAGGGCAATCTAAAAACAAAAATCTGGAATCCAAAATCAGGTTATGCCTTTCCACAGAAACTTTACATATTACATCGACAAAAGAAAATGGAAGTATTATTTCCTGATGGTCGCATTGGAGCTGGATAAGTGACCCGGTGCATTATTGTATTCAGTTTCCCCATTTTCTAACCCGCCTGCCGGCTGGCAGGTTCCCAAATTTGTATCTATGCCTCATTATTATACACTCGGATCAATTCCGCACAAACGACATACCCAGTTTCGTAAGCCGGATGGCAGTTTGTACAGCGAACAATTATTTTCCACCGAAGGGTTCAGTGACGATTATTCCCTGCTTTATCATTGCCATCCGCCCACACAGATCATCAAAACAGAGCCACAAGTAGATATAAGTCCGCAGGTGGCAGAAGAAAAAATGCTCCAACACCGTTGCTTTGAAGGATTTAATATCAAACCGGCAAAAGATTATTTAGAAAGCCGGGTGCCGGTTCTTGTTAACAGTGATTGTCATATTGTGCTTGCATCACCACAGCAAAGTATGACAACTTATTATTACAAGAATACAGATGCAGATGAAATGATCTTTGTGCATGAAGGAAGCGGTAAAGTGAAAACGCAGTATGGCGAACTGCCATTCAGTTATGGCGATTATATCATGCTGCCAAGAGGCACAATCTATCAAATTGAATTTGCGACTGAATCCAACCGTTTATTTATTGTGGAGTCATTTTCTCCCATGCGTTTCCCCAAACGGTATATGAGCCGGTTTGGGCAGTTGATGGAACATTCTCCTTATTGTGAAAGGGATATCCGTCCGCCGCAAAATTTGCAGACGATAGATGAAAAAGGGGATTATCTTATTAAAGCCAAAAAGAAAGGCATGCTTTATGGGCTGCATTATGGCACTCATCCATTTGATGTGATTGGCTGGGATGGCTGTTGCTATCCTTATATTTTTTCCATCCACGATTTTGAACCTATTACCGGGCGGGTGCATCAGCCACCTCCTGTGCATCAAACGTTCGAGACCAATGCATTTGTGGTGTGCTCTTTTGTGCCGCGGCTTTATGATTATCACCCCGATGCCATTCCGGCACCATATAATCACAGCAATATAGACAGCGATGAATTACTGTATTATGTTGACGGTGATTTTATGAGCCGCAAAAATGTAACGAGGGGAATGATGACGCTGCATCCCGCAGGTATACCGCACGGGCCACATCCGGGTGCTGTGCAAAAAAGTATCGGCGCTAAGGAAACAAAGGAACTGGCCGTGATGGTGGATACTTTTCGGCCGCTGATGCTTACTAAACAGGCGTTGGAGATTGAGAATGGTAATTATGTAATGAGTTGGGCGGAATAATATCCCGGCCGGCAAATAAACGAAAGGCTCGCTACGGTGGGCCTTTCGCTGTTTAAAACGGTCAGATTTTTTTATTGGGGCTAACTAAGTATTATTTGACTAAAATCTGGCGCTATAATATAATCCTGCCCGTCCCACCTCCGCAATGCTTCGGTGGATAAACCGGTAAAGTGGGCTTTCAGGAGGATGCATTTGCGTAGCCAATCTAATGTCACCCTTTCAGGGTTTGGTTATTTTGTGTGCCCGGTTTTTTCTATATGAATATCATCCCGTTGGAATTTTAAGCCTGAAAGGCTGTAATTACTATAGTACGATAGGTAAAAAAGAGCGTAACCCTGAAAGGGTGACATTAGAATACCGGAAGAAAGGGGCATGTCAGCAAAGAAAATAACCAGCTAACTTACCTGGTATTCAATCACAGTCCGCAGAAAGTCTCTCAACAGGATGGCTATTTGTTTCTGCAGCGTGTTTAAACCTGCATTTTTGCCCTGCTCCCCATCAAATAAAAGAGAGCCAATAATACCTGCTTGGCATAGAACTTATTCTACAAAAACATTCGGCAGTATTCTACATTTTGTTCTGGAGTGATTTCTATTTTTATGTATTCAGCAAGCGGCTTTGGAAGTATATACCGGCCAGGCATTGATCCCATTATATCTGCGGTCTGTCAGCATTGCACCATTTCATGGGTAATAAATTTCAAGTTGAATTGGCATTATATTGTGTACACAGCTTTCAGCAATGGTGATGTTCTTTAAAAAGGCTGGAAGAACAGGTTTTAAGGAAGGTTAAAATATGCAGTTTACCATGCTTCTTGCAGAAGGGTGGATGTGGATTGCCTGCAGACTGCTTCTTTGTGGGATGACAGTAGGATCAAGGTAGAATTGAGTCAGTATCGAATCCGGATTGAATTTGGTTCCCGTGAAATTCCCGTGGGATTCCTGTGAGATTCCCGTGAAATTCTGGTGAGATAGTGGAGATAAGAGGGTATTAAAATTGGAGTGGTAAGAATTCTTAGCTGCTTTTTATGGAAGTACCGGTTGCAGCAACTGTAAAGGAGATGTGTGAGAATGTAAAGACGTTTATAGACAAACAAAAGTTACAAAGGTTTAAAATATATGAGTAAGTATTTTTTTCTCAAACTTACTACAATATTGACTTTTTACTTTTTTGTCTTGACACAAAAAAGTAACAAAAAAAGTCAAGGCTCCGAAAAAATGACTAAAAATTACTTCGTAAACCTAAACCCGGCGAACTCGCCGCCAGATTTCTTTATTTCGAAGATGCTGCTGGCTCAAACAACGCCGGCTTTTTATCGGTTTACTACGTAATTTTCTTAACGTCATTTTTTCGAGGCCAGTAACCGTACAACTCTTGGAAAATTCTATCTAACAATATAAAAGTATATTTTATGGCAAAAATAAATCCCGGATTAGTGGGTATCACCGGAAAAGTAGGGGACAGTATCATTACCAGGCGGGGCCGTTATGGCAGCCATATTCGTAAAGTGGTAAGGCCGGGGACCAAGAAAGATGAACAGGCCCTGAAGGAGCAGTACACCCGCACTGCATCGCTGAACCGATTAGCGGCGGAGGTTAACGCTGTGATGAAAGAACTTGCAGATGATCTGAAGAGCAGCCGGTTTTATGTGCAGTTGCTGAGCCGGTTCAAAAAAGAAACGAGTAATAACCGTTTGCTGTTATTGCGAAAATTGAAAGGCATGGATGCACACCCGACCTATCCGATGGCCGGATATGGCCTGCCTGATATCCGGCTGATAACTAACCGAAATGAATTATGCGTAAACCTTGAGATACTAACACACCCGATTTGTCGTGTGAGAGGCGTGAATTGTTATTGTTTCGAAGTATCGCTTGTAACCTGGGACAGAACAGATAACCCTCCAGACTGTAAGCGACAATACAGTGATTGGGTAGGGATTACTGATGATAAACCGGAGTTTGAATTTCCGTTTGAAAAACCCGATCGGGCCGTACACTGGATACTGTGCATTCGGCTACGATTTGGGGTGAATAACTGTCCTGATAAAACATTTCCGGCACAAGCAATGCAAATAGTGGATACCGGCAGCTTTGATAAAAGGGAACAGGCCTGGCTGGAGGAGTTGGCAGTAAAACCTGAAATGATGGAACCTGAAAAAAGGAGAGAGAGGGTAGTTGTGGAGAGGGTGAAGGCAAAGGTGAAGGTGGTTGATAAGTAGGAGGGTTGTGTGATTATTTTACCGGATGTAAGGGAATTTGGCGGTCAGATTTTTACAATACCTTTTTTGACGGCATACATGGCAAGGGTTACCCGGTTTTTAACATTGAAGCGCTGGAATAATGTTTCCCGGTAGCCATCAATTGTTTTGGGACTCAGATTCATTTTGTCAGCGATTTGCTGGTAGGTTAATTCTGTACAGGCCAGTTTAATGAATTCCCGTTCGTTTTCAGACATATTATCAGGTAGTTCTTTTTTTGAATGCCCTGTTAGTGTATTCTCCTGTATAGTATGCGCCATAATACCGGCTACAAAATCGGAGTAATAAAAACCTTTTTGTGCAATAGCTTCAAGGGCGGCATGCATATCTTCCACTTCAATATCTTTTGACAGATAACCTTTGATGCCCAGTCTCAGCATTCTCACTACTGTTTCTTCTGATTCAAACATGGAGACTACAAGGATATTGATATCAGGATGATATTTTTGCAGCCAGGCCACGGCTTCATATCCATCCATATCCGGCATTTCAATATCCATGAGAATTATATCCGGTAAGTCCCTGTTGTTGAGTTTTTCTTTCAGGTCTTCGCCATTTTCTGCTTCAAACAGGACAGTGTATTTATTTTCTTTGTCACCAAGGTTTATCAGTTTAATCAAACCCTTTCGGAAAAGGTTGTGATCGTCTACAATAGCTATTTTTATTTTCTTATTATCGTTGGCCATAATTTCTATTCAGCAGATTTATTTGGGACAATAATTTTTACTTCTGTTCCTTTATCGGGTTGACTTATTATAACAATCTCGGCATTTATTAACCTGGCCCTTTTTTTAATGTTTAAAAGCCCGGTGCTTTCTTTCTCTGCACTTTGCCGGTCGGCCTGTTCTGTGTCAAACCCAACACCATCATCTTTAATAGCAACTTCAAAATTGGCAGGAGTGTAATTAATTACAGTGGTAACAGACTTTGCCTTTGCATATTTAATAATGTTATTCAATACTTCCTGGCAAAGCCTGAAAAGGATGATCTCATGTTCAGGTCTTAACCTGTATTCCTGCCCCGTTTTAGTAAATGTAATTTCGCATTTTTTCAGTTTACCAAGCCGGGCCAGTTCATTTTCCAGCGCTTTTACAAACCCGATATGCATAATATGGTCTGTATTGAGGCTGGCGCTAAGGGCTTTCAGTTCGGACAGTAATTGTTTGGCCAGTGATTTGGTTTCGGCTATACTGTCTTTTGTTTCGCCGGAACTTTGAGGAAGTATTTCAGCGAGGTTGATATTGATAAGGGAAACCAAATGGCTGAAATTGGCGTGCAGTTCCTTGGCAATATGGTCGAGGGTTTGCTCCTGAATCTCCAGTTTGGATTGGAGAAGGGTTTGGTTGAATGCTTCGCGGAGTTCGAGTACTTCCTGCTGGTGTCGGTATCGCTTTTTCTGAAAGAGGAACAGGAAGTAAACGACCGCACATGCAAATAGGAAAATGAGCAGGGTGGAAGTAAGGATGGTGAGTGTATTTATTTCTGAAATGAGGGTTTGCATAAGAATGAGGTTAAGTATAAGGAGTACATGATGATGTTAAATACATGGTTGATGGAAAAGAAATCAACAAAAAGCTGAGGGCTTTTGTTGTTCAGGAGGTTCATGTAAATAAAAAATGGAGTGGTGGCGGAATGATAGATCATTGTGCTTATCGAAATAAGTAATGCGGGATTATTTTTAAGGGTCTTTACGGTGACATCATTTAGTAGTTGTCGGAAGAAACTCAGGCATAAAAATACGATGATCAGGTTCCCTCCAACCAAAGTATAGGTATTAGTATCATGTGGGGCGTTAATAAGTATATATTCCAGTACGCCAAGCAGAAAAACCGGTATCATTGACTTGCGTATGATATTTTTAATTTTTGCAGAACTGAGTATCTGATAGTAGAACCACATAAAGAATAGTAGTTTTATTATAACGAAGGCATCATATATCCATACATTCCAAGGTTTAAAATTCCAGAAAGCAGTTTTATGTAAATAGAGTTTCCATGAAATGGCCAGGCATTCTATTGAAAGTGTAACAAAAAGAAAGAGAGAAAATTGTCTGAAAGGTCTGGGCCAATTGTGCCAAAAGCTTCTGAGGCTGACCAGGGTAGCAGCAAGCAGTGGGATTAGATATATATAATGGACGCTTAACAATTTTTGCATTACCTAATTTACGTACTGGTTTGCAGAATATAGTGTAGTATTTTAATGCTTTTATACGTTACTGATTGTTCTTTCAATTATGCTTTTGTCTTTCAGGAGTATCCATTCCTTTCCATCTTCTGTTTTGAAGGTGTAATAACCTGGCCTGCATTGTTTAAGGCGGAGCAACAATGCTTTGAACCCTTTCTTTAGCCCTTTGCTTTTGATAAGTGCAAACACGTAGTGAGAGCAGGATTCTTTAAATAAACATTCTCTTCGCCGGCCTTTGGGCAGCAACCAATACATCCTGATTATGATTAGCAACAGATATTTCATACTGCTTTTCTAAAGATAAGTACATTGAATACCGTGGTAAATCCTGGTTGAGCGCCAAAGCCAAAGCAGCCGCTGGTACCTGCCACCCATGTCTGTACTGTTTCCATTCGCTGGTATTCCCAGCCCGACGAAAGGTGTGCGTTTATTATTGGTTGTATTTGTGCGGCTACGGTGGTGGCAGAGTCTGTTCTGGTAATTTGTGCGGTGAAAGGGACAACTTTGAATTCCATGAGTGGTAATTTAATGTTGAATAAATAAGAAAAATAAAGGGTACGGATCTGTGATCCTTAATCACATAGAGAAGGGCAGGGAGAACCAAAATTAAAATCCCTGCCGGTCGGCTGATTAAAATCTCTTGGCAATGAGGAACGTTGAGGGAAATCAGATTCATGCTCCAGGCTTACTCTTTCATGTATAGTTTTATCTCCCCTTTGTGCGGCCCTTGTAATTGCCATCAGCAGGCAGGTCTGTCCCGGGAAATCTGAATGGCCTGCTTCATACATGCCAAAATAAACCCGTAACCCATCACCGCCTGCATGATCTATTTCATCCAACAACATAGCGATATGGTCCCGGGTGTACCAAATACTATGTGTATCCTGTTTTCCTAAAGACTGGGAAAGGAGATTATGTTTATTATTCATAAACAGTTCTATTCTGTCGTTGGTAAGCTGTTCCCCGATAAAAAACCAGGGTAACGGTTTAGGTGTGTTTTGATTGTCCATGATGTTTGTTTTGCGTTTAGAATCTTTAATGAAGAAAAAATGTTTTATCTCATCTGCTAAGCTAAAGCGCATTATTACTGCAAAAGACAGGCGAAGGGTGATACAGGAAAAATCCCCTGCTGTAATCCGGCATTTACCCCTCACAGATTATTACCAGCAGACCTGTTTTTTGAAAAGGGGGTTTTTCCGGTATGAAACAGGTTTTTTCCGATTACTGATTAATGAAGCTTTGGGTATAAAATAATTAATTATGGCAGATCCAAGAGCATTCATCAGTTTCGATTTTGATAATAATAAAACTGAAAAAGACTTATTCGCAGGGCAGGCGAAAAATTCAAGAACACCATTCAATATAGAGGACTGGTCTTCTAAAGCACATTTACCACAAAGGGAATGGGAGAAATTAATAAACGAAAAGATTAACAAGTGCAACATACTGATTGTGCTGGTGGGTAAAAAAACTTCCTCAGCAACAGGTGTTGAAAAAGAAATATCGTTTGCGAAGGCAAACAATGTCCCTGTGTTCGGAGTGTATGTTGACGGCGCCAGCTCTGCTGCAAGTTTACCGGATGGTCTTTACAGGAGCAGAACTATCGCCTGGGATTGGGATAAGATAGCTGATTGGGTGGAACAGTGTATGAAAGAAGGGAAAAATAAATAAGGAATGAGTTTATTAGATGAATTATTTAACTGGCTATTTGGGTCGGATGAACCAGCCGTAAGAGAAAAGCGAAAACTTAAAGTCTTTATCAGTTTTGCAATAGAAGACAAGAGATACAAGGTTTTTCTTGTCAGCCAGGCAAAAAATGAAAAAAGCCCTTTTGAATTTACGGACATGTCAGTGAAAGAACCATGGAGTAATAACGTGTGGAAACGTGAATGCCGCAAAAGAATTCGTGAATGTGATGCAATGATTGTACTGTTAAGTAAGAATACATGGCATGCTGGGGGAACAAGATGGGAGATAAGATGTGCAAGGGAGGAAAGAATCAAGCTGATTGGCATGCATATTAAGAAAGATGACAAAGGAGCAATACCGCCGGAATTGGAGGGGAAGCGGATCATTGAGTGGAACTGGGAAAAGTTAGAAAGATTTTTAAAATAATTTTTTTATGTCATTATATACGAGTGCTTATTTGAAACAACTTTCAGCGAGTACAACATTTTCTGTAAAGACTAAACTATTTACGGAAAGCAGAGCCCATCTGACAGAGTTCGATATATTCCTCTCGCATAGTTTTCTGGATAAAGAAGAAGTAGAAGGAATTTATATTGAATTAAGAAATAAAGGGTATTCTGTTTATGTTGATTGGATTGTTGATCCTCATCTTGATCGGAAAAATGTAACTAAAGCCACTGCGGAGCTTATCCGTAAGAGGATGAAATCTTCAAAGTCACTCTTGTTTGCAATTTCTGATAAAGCGGAAATATCTAAATGGATGCCATGGGAATTAGGATTTATTGATGGCAACACGAATCAATGTTCCATATTCCCCGTTTCCCAGGACAAGGTGGCGCCAAAGACTTTTAGACGTTCCGAGTACCTGTTGTTGTACCCATATGTGAAGATGGCTGAAATTGACAGTAAAAAGGAAATTTTAATAACGGAGTCTGGAAACGAGTATTCAGGGCTAGGTGATTGGGTCAGAAGGCAAGTAAAACCAAATTATAAAATAAAAAACATTGATTTGTTATGAGAAAAGCACTGGTAATAGGGATTAATAACTATCCCTCATCTCCGCTTCATGGATGCATTAATGACGCTACAGCTTTTGGCGAAATCATGGAAACTAATGGCGATGGAGCTCCAAATTTTGATGTAAAGCAGGTAAATGATGTATCTACCAAAGGGAAATTGCTGGGCTTGCTGAAAGATCTATTCAAAGGAGACTGTGATACTGCACTGTTCTATTTTTCGGGGCATGGTTTTATAAATGAGTTAGGGGGTTATATTGTAACACCAGATGCTAAGGAGAATGAAGAAGGGGTGTCAATGGATGATGTACTAAAAATTGCGAACAACTCAGAAGTCAAAAATAAGATTGTAATACTTGATTGCTGTCATTCTGGAGCAATGGGATCACCTAAACTATCAGGATCGGCAGCAACACAAATTGTACCAGGAGTATCCATTCTTACAGCAAGTAAGGATACAGAGATTGCTTTAGAGTTTAATGGCCATGGATTATTTACCAACTTATTATTGGATGCACTAAAAGGAGGCGCAGCAGATTTAAGAGGGCATATAACACCCGGTAGTGTATATGCTTATATAGATCAGGCGCTTGGCCCATGGGGGCAAAGACCCGTGTTTAAGACTAATGTGACTAAGTTTACCTCGCTTCGTTCTATCACACCACAAGTCACAATAGATATTCTTAGAAAGATTATTGAATACTTTCCTGTAGCCAGTCATAGCTTTCTGTTAGACCCTGAGTATGAGTACACATATTCAAAATCAAAACCTGAAAAAATCAACATATTCAAACATCTCCAGAAATTCGAAAGTGTTGGCTTGGTTGTGCCGGTAGATGAAGAACACATGTACTGGGCTGCAATGAATTCGAAATCCTGCAGACTTACGGCATTGGGCTATCATTATTGGAGGCTAGTAAAGGACAGAAGGATTTAGTTTTTTATCTAAAATACATTATTATGAAAAGAAAAATTTCAACATTTCTTTTTCCTGTGTTCTACTTGTTGCAGACATTAAATTGTTATGCTCAGGTAGCCAATTATACTTTAGGGTCACGCCTGGAGTTTAAGAAATCAGGATTAATTAGTCAGCCGCTTTTATATAAAGCTGCTATCGGAACGGTCAATTTTCATGCTTATGTTGGAGGTATTTCTTTTGAATTGACGGCCATTCCTGAGAACAACATTAAAGGACAAGCCATAATGCTTATGTATGATTCTGAAAAGTCAGACGGATATAGACTTCAAATCAAACTCGGCAACAAGAATGATTCAGTTTATTATTCTAATATTCCAGACTGGCAATTGATTCCCATTGCTAATTATGCAAATGATAGTAGCAATGCAATTTTTACTTTAGCTGGAGACGTTTCTGATATTAGCAACGAAACGCCGATAAGATATCACCCTGCTTTTAAGGATCAACTGCTAGGTCTTCGTATGTTTCAAGCTGATCTTTTATTCACAAGACATGGAGGGAGCGATTTAGCTTATCTGCCGAGGGATAGCGCAACTCATTCGCTACTCATTGCTGAGAATGAAAAAGAAATTAGACTTGATACTACCGAAGCCTATTGGAATTATATGAACCTAAAGGAAGAGCTTTCCGAGTCATGTCCATTATATGACTCCTATATACTTACCGATTGGGGTAAGGAAGTAAATTTTGGTATTATAGGAAATGAATTTTACATTTCGGGAGAACCATATTATTTATTCACTAATAAGTCTGAGAATAATAACAAATGGGTTTATGTTTTAAAAGATTTACTTAGAACAATGAGACTTTCTGCTCCTTTTTTGAACGATTCTGCTTTCATTGTACTTTCAAAACTTTTGGAAAAACCCAAAACAAATAAAGCAGATGTTGCTAAAATTTGTATAAAGCTTACCGAGCTTTCTTACAGTTATGATGAACCTTACTATGAATGGTTTAAAAACAAAAGATATGAATTTAATTATGTATACAACAAAGAAGATACAATTAAAATATTAAATGGTTTAAAGAACTCTTTTGATGTATTAAAGAAAGGGAAATTAAATGCTGATTCTGATTTTAACTCTCTTGATACCTTGCTTAAGACCGGAATTTTTTCCTGGACTAAAGATGCCATACGTGAAGTTATTTATAAACTCGAGGAGAAATACCCGATAAAACTTGATATAGATTCAGATACATATCCCACGGGATCATACAAAATTGATCTTTTATTATGCGAATCCAAAGAGTTTGAGGAATACAATAATAAAATATTCGATTTTAATCCTGTTGTTTTCAGTTCCTGTATTACAACTATGCGGTATGCTGCTTTCTTCCGCTATGTGAAAACTAAATATCCAGAAGCTTGGTCAAACTTTATGTCTCAAATTAGCAATTTCAAAGGCAAGTTTATCTTGCCAGCTAAGGACGATCCAATCTTTAAAAATGGAATTAATACACCGGATCAATTTATTAAATGAGTAAGGATATATTTTTTAGTTATTCATGGAGGGACATGCCCATTGCAATGAGGATTTACCAGGACCTCATAAGAAATGGTATATCTGTATGGAGAGATGAATTTTCAGCTGTGGTTGGAAAGGAATATACAACTGAAATTTCAAATGCACTGGATGAATGCAAGGGAGTATTGCTATTGGATAGCCCCAACAGCCGAAACTCGAAGTATGTAAAGGAAGAATGGAAGCAACTTTGTAGTAAGGAGAAATGGAGGAGTGGAGATAAAAGAATTGTAATTTGCATGATAGCTGATGCATTGATAACTCAAGGTGAACCAGTACTTTTTGAAGGGCATAACGGTAATAAATATATTGATTTTTCGAGATGCAGCCAACTGTTCGATAATGACAGAAGTTATTTGCTCGCTATTACAGAGCTATGTGAAATATTCGGAGTTACATTTCAGTCTGCTTATCCTGATACAACTGAGAAGGACTTTGAAGATGAGTTATCAAAGTTTAATATAAAAGACTTAGACAGGACAATTCTATTTAGAGAATATGAATTGATTCAATATAGGCTCATAAATGGTTTTCCAAGAACACTTGAACGACTTGAAATGTTTGCGAATGAGTGTATATTTCTTCAACTAGATTGCCCATCCCCTCAATTGCAATTAGCGATAGAGTTGGCAAAGACAGCAGAATATACAAGATCAAAAAAAATCCTGCTTACTTATACGGATAATTACCCTGATGATCCTCGTGGTTGGAGAGTGCTTGCTAGTAGCTTTTTTGAATTAAAGGAATTTCCGGATGCCTTGGCGGCTTACGATAAAACGATTGAGTTAATGCTGAAGATAAAGGATACGCCTACTTCTCCGTCAATCCGGTTTAATAATCTAAAAAATCTTGAGTACATGACTGTATCAAGGATCAACAGGGCTACAACAATGTATTTGATTGAAAAGTATCAAGATGCTTTCAGGGAGTTTGAATCTATTCTGAATGATCATGATTTAAGAGACCAGCTTTTGCCTGATTATTACATGTTGGTAGTTGATATATTCGAAAATGAAAAATTAAATAATGCCAGGGAAAAATGGATTAATAATGGACTTGATCAATTCCCCGGAGATTATCAGCTAAACCTTGCTAAGGCTAGATGGCTTTTTGAAATAAATAACCTTTATCAGTCTTTATTGTACTATGAATATCTTGTTAAAAGAGAAATAAGTAACTTAAAGATTTTCGCTGAGTATATAACATTATTAAAAATACTTACTTTGGAGAAACAGTTCTCCTATGCTTCAGAAGAAGCATTTGCTATTAGCCCTGGAAGTGATGAGGAGCTTTATTATTATGGATATGTATTGTTCCTCAATCGGCAAATTGATCAGGCGAAGGAGTATTTTTTAAAGAGTAATTACAGGGAATTACCTTGGTATGAGATAATTTGGAATGGGCAAACAGTAGTAAAGTATGGTAAGGAGTAACATAAAAAACATAGGTAAAGAAAAGAGTATGATCTTTACCTATGTTTCTTTAATACCCAAAAAACACCCTTTCGTAAGGGTGCTTTTCTCACTTTTATTGAGTTATTTGATAAGAAAATCTTGTTATCTCTGTACTGGTAACTACTACCTCACTTCCCTTCCGACTTATCTTCACATTTCTCCACCTCTTTTCCCACTTCATCTATAAACTCTTTTTTGTCTTTGTATTTTTCTTCCATATTCTTTTCAAATTTTTCTTGGGCTGCTTGCGCAGCTTCTTTGGCCGGACCTTCGGCTGCTTTATATACTTTGGCATTCAGGTCGCACCATTCCTGTGCTATGGAAGAGGCGGTTTCCTTTTTACTGCTGCAGGATAGAAGGGCCAGGCAGAACAGTACTGCGAATGAAATGGATAGTTTCTTTTTCATGTGTTGGTTGGTTTATAGTTGTATGATATCTGAAAATACGATTTTCCTGTAAAAACAGGAAATGTGATTATTTTATAGGAATATGTATTTTATTCTCAAAACCTGTACCGTGCTGGATTTTTACTTTTTTGTCTTGACATGTAACTACTATACCTGTTAGACCATGATTATCAATAAGTATCTTTTGTGCCCAAGTTGATGAAATTAAACAGGATGCCTAAGTAATAAGTTTTGTTGTAAGGACTGTTTTTTTCGGTGTAAATCGAAAATAGGAAAAAATTATACTCACGCCTAATATCAGTTCCCGAATTATAAAGGTAAGATTTGAATTTCCTGATTGATGGATTACCAATAATGAATAATATTATTAGCCCCCATATTATCAACCACTTCTTTTTGACTTTATAATTCATTCTTTTAAAGATATGAAATCCTTTACATCCATTTCCAAAATATCGGCAATGCTTTTTAAGGTTAATATATGAGCATTACGTTGGCCTTGTTCCAGAAACCACAGGTTAGACATATCAGTATCAGCCAGTTCGGCCATTTTTTCTAACCCTATCTTTTGGGATTTACGGGCTGCTTTGATCTTTGCGCCCATTTCCTTTAAAAATTGTCCGTCTTTCATTCTGTTTCTTTTGCAGTTAAGTCTTTGTATTTTAATGAACCCTTACAGTTAGCCAACGCATTTGCGAAACGTTCATCTTGAAATACCTCCCGGCTGTTGTACCTGAAAGCAGATTCATTGCAATAACGCTGCAAGTGCTTTTCACTAACTACATGGTGGATGCCAACAATCTGTTTTTTCAGGATATTCCAAAACCCTTCAATGTTATTTGTATGCACCTTAAAACCGTTTTCATTTCTCACATATTCCTTATCTCTATGGTTAACTGTTTTGTGTGTATAGTCAGCAGCAAGTTTTTTATAAGCATGATGCTCGTCAGTTACCATAATGCTGTCAGGCTGTACGAATGAAGTAACAGTTTCAACAACGTTTGCTGAATCGGTTTTTGGGATAACCTTTGTTCTCACTTTCCCATTGCGTTCAACTGCACCCAATACCATAGCCTTGTTACCAGTGCCGCCCTTTACGGTTTTTTTGCTTGCGTGTTTATTATCTTCTTTGCCGCCAACATACGTTTCATCTATCTTAACGATGCCTTCAAGCAATTCAGGGGCTTTATCTGTCAGCATTTCTCTTATTCGGTGATTCAAGTGCCATGCAGTTTTTTGAGTTACACCTAACCATGTGGCAAGTTGTAAACTACTTATCCCCTTACTATGGACTGCTAAAATGTAGGTAGCGAGAAACCATTTAGTAAGAGGGATTTTGGTGTTTTCGTAGATCGTCCCAACGGTTACGCTGAACTTGCTACGGCAGCCCTTTTGCCGGCACTTGAATATCTTGCCATTGCTGAAACGGCAAACGTTCAAAGAACCACAAAAGGGGCAAGCGAGTGTACCGTTCCAGCGTTGTGCTTCTAAATAATTCCCTACACTTTTCTTCGGTGTTAAATTCCTTTTGGAAGTCTAATATGTTTTTGAATGTTTTCATTATTTTCTTATTGTCATAGACAAAGGTAGTGTATTTTTTGGAGGTTCCAAATTTGTTTTTAACTTTACACTACCTTTATTTATGACAAATGAAATTAAAAGCGCTATATGCTATGTTCCCAACCGCTGAGAGTTGTATAGATAAATTAGAAAATATATACTGGGATGATGTTCCAAGATGCCCATACTGTAGATCAAAAAATCAATCCCCATTACCAAAAGAAAGGCGTTACCATTGTAATGGCTGTAAAACAACCTTTAGTGTTACGGTTAATACCGTTTTTCATAAATCTAAGGTCGATCTTCAAAAGTGGTTTATGTTGATAGGTATATATTTTAATGCTTCCGAAGGGCCCCCTATTAGACAAATTGCATTAGAGATACAGGTTGCAAAAGACACAGCGTGGCTTATGATTAAAAAAATAAAGATGGCAGAAGAAACAGAAAAGGAAAAATTAAAATCATTAATTAATTCACTTAAAAATTAACTATGGCAAAAGAGGTAATACTAAAGGCTGAATATGGTTCAGATAAAACACCATTAAAGTTGGGTGAAACAGAAGTCCCATGCTATGTACTTGAAGATGGAACAAGGGTTCTGTCCGGCCGGGCAATACAAAAAGCTATTGGTTACGAGGGAAGCAGCGGTGATTGGCTTAAAAAATTCGTGAATACACGGGCTATTTCCGCAGCAATTAAGCCAGAAATTGTAGCCGGGCTTTCAGAACCAATTCGGTTTATGCGTGTTGACGCAGGTGGTTCTCAACCAATTACTTATGGTTATGAGGCTACAAAACTAATTGACCTTTGTGATGCTATTTTAGACCTAAATAAAGCCGGCGTTTTAAAGGAAAACCAAAGGATTTATGCCGCACAGGCGGAGATTATTATTAGAGCCGTAGCAAAGGTTGGTATCATAGCTCTTGTTGACGAAGTTACTGGATACGAAAAGGCAAAAGAGAAAGACGCATTACAACTTTTCCTGCAAAAGTTTTTAGAAGATGAAAAAGGTAAATGGGTACGAACATTCCAACCTGAAATTTTTGAAGCTATTTTTAGAATGAAAGGCTGGACATGGAAACAGGCAACAACCAAGAAACCTTCTGTAGTGGGGCACTATATTAATAATTATGTTTATTCGAGATTAGCTCCAAATATTTTAGAAGAACTTAGATTGCGCAACCCAAAAGACGAAAAGGGAAATAGAAAAGGCAAGTACCCGCAATGGATAAACCCTGAATTTGGGCACCCGAAATTGAAGGAACACCTCGCGGTATTAACTGCATTTGCAAAAGGTGTTAATTATAATTGGAATAATTGGGATAGGTTGGTTAAAAGGACATTCCCTAAATTCGGTAAAGATGGAAGTGCCGCCCAGGAACTCCCTTTTGATGAATAAAAAAGGGGATTGTCCCCCTTTTAAAATAGTCGTGACAGCGACAGGAAATAACGGCAACACTATATCTGCCGCCAACCCCGTACAGTTTAGCCCTCCCATTAGGGGCTTTATTGCGGGGATTTCCCTTTTGTGTAAAGTTAGTAAATTTGTACTATGGCAAAAGCAATTAAAAAGAAGTCAGCTAAACAGGCTTCAAACATCTTTCACAGTATTATGGATGCATCGGTAAAAGGCAATCCTATGCCCAAAAAGGCAGCTAAAAAAAAGAAAGCGTAATGAATGCAAGAAATTATAGAGTAAATCTGAGCCTTACACCAGTAGATTTCCCACCTATAATGGGATTGGGGCAGTCATCGGTTTCTTACCAATCAGAACCGCATATGAATAAGATGAATGTGGTATTAACAATAACTAAGAAGTATGTCCTTACCGACATGAATACAAATACGGAGCATGAAGTTCTCTCTGTTCAATCCGATTATGAAATACCATCCAACGTAATAAAAAGTAGAGAGGATGTTTATGAATTTTATAATGATACTACACTAAGCCTGAACGAAGCATATCAGCTTGCACGAACACAATTGCCAGCACTTCACAACATAGTTTTCCCCAACCTACCAATAGAAAATTACCAAAAAGAGATTGACCGTGTTTTTAATTTATTAAATAGCCAAAACTAATTATTCCCCCTCTCATGGTCTAACAGGTATATAGTTACCTCTTGACACAAAAAAGTAACAAAAAAAGTCAAGGCTTCGGAAAAATGACTAAAAATTTTGAAATAAGCCTAAACCCGGCGAACTCGCCGCCAACTTCTTTTACTTTACAGATACTGCCGGCTCAAACAACGCCGGCTTTTTACGGCTTATTTCAAAATTTTCTTAACGTCATTTTTCCGAGGCCCGGGTTCCCTACTGCTTTGCGAACGTTCTGCCTAACCCTATTATTTTTTAATAAAAGTCATTTCGCATTGTGTACAAACTTTTTTATATTTAGCCAACAAAAAACGATTTGCTATGCTAAAAATTGGACATTTAAAATCAGGAGACATTATCAGTATCAACGATGAAGGAGTAATGCGGGAAGGCACAGTGGTGAGTGTGAGCCATGAGGAACACCAGGCCCTGGTGAATAACGGGGTACAGGAGTTTTGGTTCAGCCAGGAGGAAATGTTTTCCATACCCCTGAGTGAAGAACATCTTATAAAACTGGGATTTACCCGCGAAGAGACCAATGGCTCGGTAAAATACAAAAAAGACTCCTTCCGGCTGGTAACCCCTAAAAAAGACGATTTTTCCAATATTGAGATGTGGTGGAGGGAAGACAGGCGCCATTTCAACTTCCCGATTGGGGTACATGAACTCCAGAATCTGCACCTGGATATGACAAAAGTGCACCTCGACAAGGCTTAAAACCGGCTTTCAGGAGAAATTTATTGAAAACAAGGCTGCTTTTTCCACCAAGCCCCGAAAATAAACCGGGGTTTTTTCTTTTTTCATCCCGATACTCCTACCTTTGCGTTCCGAAAAAAAATATGTCGAAACAACCCCTTATTAAGCAAGATGGTACAATCGTAGAAGCCTTATCTAATGCTATGTTCAGGGTAAAGCTTGAAAACGGGCATGAAATACTGGCTACCATCTCCGGAAAAATGAGGATGCACTATATCCGCATACTCCCGGGGGATAAAGTAGGAGTGGAGTTGTCGCCTTATGATTTAACAAGGGGAAGGATCAATTTCAGGTATAAGTAGAAACAGGGCACGCCCTGTTTTAAAAAAACAAAAGAAATGAAAGTAAGAGCATCTATTAAAAAGCGCAGCGTTGATTGCAAAATCGTCCGTCGTAAAGGCAAGCTGTATGTAATTAACAAAAAGAACCCCCGCTTTAAACAGCGCCAGGGATAATATAATTGGATAAGCGGAGTAAATAATACAAACCCGCCACCCGGTTAACAAATTAACTAATAAACTAATTAACTAAGTATATGGCTCGTATTGCCGGTGTTGACTTACCAAAAAACAAAAGAGGCGAAATTGGTCTTACCTATATATATGGTATCGGCCCCTCTACTGCCAAGTACATTCTTGACAAACACAATATTGACCGCAACAAAAAAGTGAATGAATGGAATGACGAGGAACTCACTTCTATCCGTAATACCATTACGGAAGAACTGAAAGTGGAAGGTCAGCTTCGTTCAGAAGTGCAGATGAGTATCAAGCGTTTGCTGGATATCGCCTGTTATCGTGGTCTCCGTCACCGTAAGGGTCTGCCGGTTCGTGGTCAGCGTACCAAAACCAACAGCCGTACAAGAAAAGGTAAGCGTAAGACAGTGGCCGGTAAGAAGAAGGCAGCTAAGAAATAGTCAGATAAAAGAAGATAACTAATAGATGACAGTTATCTTCTGACCAATATATTTTTAAAGGCTTGTAAAATACTGGATCAATCACGAATCGCTAAAAGCCGGCGGGAGGGTTGATTCGGGTCTCGGGAAACCGGGATGATTTAAAAATAAAAAGATTACCTCGGTACAAAAATTATGGCAAAAGCACAAGTACAACAGGCGGTAAGCGCAAAAGCAGCCGCTAAGAAAAGAGTGGTAAAAGTGGATTCTTACGGGGATGCACATATATCTGCCACTTTCAACAACATTATCATCAGCCTTACCAACAAATCCGGCCAGATCGTTGCTTGGAGCAGCGCTGGTAAAATGGGTTTTAAAGGTTCTAAAAAGAACACACCGTATGCCGCCCAAATGGCTGCAGCCGATGCCGCTAAAACAGCTTTCGATGCCGGTCTTAAACGGGTAGATGTATTCGTGAAAGGTCCGGGTGCAGGTCGTGAAGGCGCTATCCGTTCTTTATCACAAAGCGGAATAGAAGTGGTAATGATCAAAGATGTGACGCCCATGCCGCACAATGGCTGTCGTCCTCCGAAGAAAAGAAGAGTTTAACCCCCAACCCCCTAAAGGGGGCTAAGGAATACATATAGAGCCAAGAGCTTTCATTTTAACAAAGGGTGCCTGATTGATTTTTTAACGCTTTTACTGATCAAAGCACCGTTACAAAAAAGCGTAAATGAATAAAAACTATGGCAAGGTACACTGGTCCAAAGACCAAGATTTCCCGTCGTTTCGGTGAACCAATCTTAGGTAACGGAAAATGGCTGGACAAAAACAGCAACCCTCCCGGGATGCATGGCGATAAGAAAAAGCGTAAAACTTTAGGTGAATACGCTTTGCAGCTTCGTGAAAAACAAAAAGCGAAGTACACTTACGGCATTTTAGAAAAACAATTCCGCAAAACATTTGAAGAAGCAGCCCGCCGCAGGGGTGTAACAGGTGAAAACCTGATAAAGTTATGTGAAGCCCGTTTGGACAACACCGTTTTCCGCATGGGTATTGCACCAAGCCGCCCTGCTGCCCGTCAGTTAGTTAGCCACAAGCATATTGAAGTAAATGGTGAAGTATTAAACGTTCCCTCTTATCAAATGAAAGCCGGTGATGTTATCACTATCAAAGAAGGCAGCAAAGAAAGAACTTCAATTACCAGTGTGGTACGTGGTAAAAATCCAAAATTCAGCTGGCTCGACTGGAATGAAACAGAGATGAAAGGTACTTTCATCACCTATCCTGAAAGGGAAAGCGTTCCGGAAAATATCAAGGAGCAGTTGATTGTGGAATTGTACAGTAAGTAAGGTGAATGGTGAATAGTCAATTGTGAATGATGAACAGGAGTTCACGACTTACAGGAATCTAAAATCTAAAATCGTAAATCTAAAATTAAATTATGGCCATTTTAAATTTCCAGAAGCCCGATAAAATCATTCTGCAAAAGGCAACTGATTTCGAAGCTCAGTTTGAGTTTCGTCCGTTGGAACCAGGTTATGGTGTAACTATTGGTAATGCACTTCGCCGTGTATTGCTGAATTCACTGGAAGGCTATGCAATTATAGGTGTGAAGATTGAAGGTGTTGAGCATGAGTTTGCCACTATGAAAGGCATTAGCGAAGATGTGGTGGAAATTTTCCTGAACCTGAAACAGGTCCGGTTTAAAAAAATAGCCGATCATGAAGTGACAAATGAGAAGATCATTTTGTCTATCAGGAATAAAACTGAATTTATGGCCGGCATGATCGGAGAAGGTACGCATACTTTCCAGATCATGAACCCCGATCTGCTGATCTGCACACTGGACTCTTCTGCCCGCATGGATATCGAACTGACCATTGGCAAAGGCCGTGGTTATGTGCCCGCAGAAGACAATAAACCAAAAGATGCACCCCTGGGTTATATTCCAATTGATTCAATCTTTACTCCTATCAAGAATGTAAAGTACACCATTGAAAATACCCGTGTGGAACAAAGAACAGACTTTGAAAAACTGATCATGGAAGTTTCTACCGATGGTACCATCCATCCGGAAGAGGCAGTGAAGCAGGCTTCAAGGATCCTGATCCAGCACCTGATGATCATCACTGATGAGAATATCACTTTCGACAATAAAGAAGAGAAGAAAGAAGATATGGTGGATGAACAAACTTTGCAATTACGCAAAGTATTGAAGACCCCATTAGAAGACCTGGACCTTTCTGTACGTGCCTTCAACTGTTTGAAAGCTGCCAAGATCAACTCTCTGAGTGAACTGGTACAGTACGAACAGGAAGACCTGATGAAATTCCGCAACTTTGGCCAAAAATCACTGGCAGAAATTGAGCAGGTGCTGACTGAAAGAGGCCTGCATTTTGGAATGGACCTTATTAAGTTGGGTATTGACCCGAGCGAGTTTTAATACAAATGTGGGAATGTGAGGATGCGGAAATGTGTAAATTTCCGGCCTCGCAGCTCTGCTAAAGTTCTTTTGATATAAGTAGGTTGTAATTCCTGACACGGTACAACCGAATTTTTTTAAACCAAAATGCGGGATGACAGAAGTGTTATTTTGAATATATTTCATTTTCACATTTCCACATCCTCACATTTTCAAATTAAACAGTCATGCGTCACGGAGACAAAGTAAAAAACCTGGGCCGGAAAAAAGCACACAGAGATGCTTTATTAATGAACCTGGCCTGCCAGTTGATCGAACACAAAAGAATTGTAACCTCTACTGCTAAAGCAAAAGCTTTACGCATTTATGTAGAACCTTTGATCACCAAAGGAAAAGATAACACCACGCACCAGCGCAGGGTGGTATTCAGTTACCTGCAGGATAAGGAAGCTGTAAAAGAATTGTTTGATACGGTGGCAGCAAAAGTGGCCGGCCGTCCCGGTGGCTATACCCGTATCATCAAATTGGGCGCCCGTGTAGGGGATAATGCTGAAATGGCGATGATTGAGCTGGTTGACTTCAACGAAATTTACGGTAAAGGTAAAGATGAGGCTAAAACGGCCGCTAAGAAAACCCGCCGTGCAGGTAGTGCGAAGAAGAAAACTGACACAGCTGAAACAGCAACTGAAGCGAAAGCTGACGAAGCAAGTGCTGCTGAATAAGTCTTTACAAGACAAACTATTTATACAGACCCTGCAAAATTGCAGGGTCTTTTTTTATAGGTATGCCGGGGAATATTATTCCCCAAAATGAAGTATTTTCACCAACGCTGCTTGCTATATTATTTATCAATTGTATAAATCAATCAAATGGATCATTCATCCAACAGGGCTTTGCAGCAATTTCGTAGTGAGGTGGGCATCCGCTTTCAGCTGTACAACAGTCTTTTTACATCTCTGCCTTTCCACCGTATTGAAAAAACAGGTATCCTTTTATCGTTGTTGTCAAATAACTGTGAGGAAGGATATAAGAAAAGGCTGAGCCCGGCGGAAATCATTGAAGATTTTTTTACCCGGCACACCACCTACACCAAAGCAGAGGAACGCAATGATCTCCTTTTCCGGTTTGTACAATATATAGAGCGGCAGGTGGTGCTGTTTGATGCACTGGAAGATGCGGCTTTTAAAAACGTGAATGATCTCAATGGTGTGGGAACCCTGAAGCACCTGGAGTCTGAAATACTGCAAGGTAATAAAGAACAGCAACTGGCAGATAAGCTGAAAGATTTTGGGATCCGGCTGGTACTCACGGCCCATCCCACGCAGTTTTATCCGGGATCTGTGCTTGGCATTATCAACGATATGGCCAAAGCGCTGGTTGATAATAATACCAATCTTATCAATACCTATCTGCAGCAATTAGGTAAAACACCTTTCTTCAAAAAGAAAAAGCCAACACCTTATGATGAAGCTATCAGCCTGGTGTGGTATATGGAAAATGTATTTTATGCAGCGGCAGGAAGAATCATTTCTACACTAAAAAGTCAGTTTCCAGATGCGATGCCAGCGCATAACCCTATTATCCGGATGGGCTTCTGGCCTGGTGGCGACAGGGATGGCAATCCTTTTGTAACCAATGACGTTACTTTAAAGGTAGCTGATGCATTACGCGGCAGTATCATAAAATGTTATTACCTCGATGTACGCAAATTACGGCGAAGGCTCACATTTGAAGGAGTGGAATCATTGCTGCAGGAACTGGAAGCAAAACTATATAATAACTTATTTATTCCGGGGTACAGAACGAACCTTGGCAAAGAAGAAATATTGCAGCCATTGCTGCAGATTAAAGAAGTTATTATCCATCAGCATAATGGTCTGTTTCTGCACACGGTGAATAACCTTATCAATAAAATTGAAGTATTCGGGTTGCATTTCGCTTCATTGGATATACGGCAGGAGAGCAATGTACACGGGCAGGTGTTGCAGGCCATTGCTGATAAGCAACCCGCTTTATTACCCGGATACGCATCAATGAGTAATGATGATAAAATAGGAATACTGACAGAAATTACAGGTAATTGTGATGCCACTTTATTAGAAGATGCTGTACATAAGGATACAATAAACACTATAGCTGCCATCAAAACCATTCAGCAATACAATGGCGCAGAAGGATGTAACCGCTATATCATCAGCCAGTGTAACAGCGCATTGAACGCTATGGAAGTGTATGGATTGTTTCTGCTGAGCGGCTGGACAAAAGAAGAAATGAGTATTGATATTGTTCCGCTCTTTGAAACCATAGATGATCTTCAGCATGCATCGGGAGTAATGAAAACACTGTATACTAACCCGGCCTATAAAGAGCACCTTGCACGCAGGGGCAACCGCCAGACGATCATGCTTGGTTTTTCTGATGGCACCAAAGACGGTGGCTACCTGATGGCCAACTGGAGTATATACAAAGCCAAAGAAGCACTGACCGCTATTTCCCGTAAGCATGGCATCCATGTTATTTTCTTTGACGGACGCGGCGGCCCTCCTTCCAGGGGTGGTGGCAAAACGCATAAGTTCTATGCCTCCATGGGCCATAATATTTCCAATAATGAGATACAACTGACAATACAGGGGCAAACGGTGAGTACCAGCTTTGGTACTATTGATGCCGCTCAATTCAACATTGAACAATTATTAAATGCCGGTATATCCAACGACCTTTTTTCTAACCGGAATATTACACTGAGCCAAGATGAAGAAGTGCTGCTGGAAGAATTAGCGGAGATAAGTTTGGAGGCGTATAAAAAGCTGAAGGACCATCCATACCTGGCGGATTATTTATTGCAGGTAAGTCCGCTGCGTTTTTACAGTGAGACAAATATTGGCAGCCGTCCTGCCAAGCGGGGTGCTGCATCCGGGTTATCGTTAAAAGACCTGCGGGCGATACCATTTGCCGGATCATGGAGCCAGTTGAAACAAAATGTAACCGGTTATTATGGTGTGGGATCTGCTTTGCAGCAAATAGAGAAGCAGGGCAGGCTACTGCAAATGCAGAAGCTCTATCATCAGTCATTATTTTTCCGCACATTACTGGATAATTGTGAAATGGCGATGATGAAATCATTTTTTCCGCTGACCGCTTATCTTTCTAAGCATAAACAGTTTGGGGAATTGTGGCAGATGATACATAATGAGTATGAATTGACAAAGCAATACCTTTTCAAAATAACAGGCGAAACAGAATTGATGGCGGAGTACCCGGTAGATCAATTGTCAATCCAGATGCGGGAACGGATAGTATTGCCGCTGGTCACTATTCAGCAATATGCTTTAACCAAAATAAGGGAGATGGATGAGCAGTTGGCACATGCACCTGTAAAAGAGACTTATGAGAAACTGGCAATGCGCTGTTCGTTTGGGATTATTAATGCCGGGAGGAATTCGGCGTAGTAAATGTGTAAGCGTAAGAGTTTTCAATCTATTATTTTTGTACTTTAATTCGGTAATATGAACAAAGTAAATATAGGCCTGGTACAAATGAGCTGTACCAATAATAAGGAAGCAAACCTGGCAAAAGCCATTGATGGGATAAAGAGAGCTGCTGCCGGGGGCGCCCAGATCATTTGCCTGCAGGAATTATTTACGTCGCTGTATTTCTGCGATGTGGAAGATTATGAAAACTTTAAACTGGCAGAACCTGTACCCGGGCCGAGTACAGAAATATTGCAGAAAGTAGCTGGCGAATTGGGGGTGGTTATCATTGCATCATTATTTGAAAAAAGAGCACAGGGCCTTTATCATAACACTACTGCTGTCATTGATGCGGATGGAAGTTACCTTGGTAAATACCGGAAGATGCATATACCGGACGATCCTGCTTACTATGAAAAATTTTACTTTACCCCGGGCGACCTGGGCTATAAAGTCTGGAAAACAAAATTCGCCACTATCGGTGTGCTGATCTGCTGGGATCAATGGTATCCTGAAGCAGCAAGAATCACGTCGCTGATGGGTGCAGAGATACTATTCTATCCCACCGCCATTGGCTGGGCCACCGAACAGGACCAGGTAACAAATACAGAACAGTACGGCGCATGGGAAACTATTCAAAGAAGTCATGCGGTTGCCAATGGGGTGCATGTGGTAAGTGTAAACCGTGTTGGCCTGGAACAGAATGGAGTGATGAAATTCTGGGGCGGCTCTTTTGTGGCTAACCCATTTGGTACGGTTTTATACAAAGCATCACATGAAGAAGAGGAAGTGAAAGTGCTGGAAATAGATTTAGCTAAAACAGATCAATACAGAACACACTGGCCTTTTATGAGAGACAGGCGAATTGATTCGTACCAGCCTATAACGAAGAGATTTATTGATGAAGAACACTAATTACTAATTAATAATTAGTAATTAATAATTAATAATTATTGAGAAACCCCGAATACTAATGACCCCTAAACAATTGGGCTACTATTTCCCTGCTGAATTTGCTCCGCATGTAGCTACCTGGCTTAGCTGGCCACATAAGGAAGCCTCCTGGCCTGGAAAGATTGATACCATTTTTCCTTCTTATGCAAAGTTTGTGAAGGAACTGACAAAAGGGGAATTGGTGCGTATTAATCTGGCGGATGAAAGCATGAAAACTTTTGCCATCAGCCATCTGCAAAAAGAGAATGTTGACCTGTCTAAAGTGGAGTTTTATTTTCATCCTACTAATGATGCATGGTGCCGCGACCATGGCCCTGCATTTTTGATAAACCCGGCAGCTGTTCAAAAGAAAGTAATTGTGGACTGGGGATATAATGCCTGGGGCAATAAATATCCGCCTTTTGATTTGGATGATGTGGTGCCAACTTTGATTGGTAAACAGTTTAATATTCCTGTGTATCATCCGGGAATAGTAATGGAAGGCGGTTCCGTGGAGTTTAATGGTAAAGGGACGGTAATGACATCAACAGCCTGTTTATTAAATCCTAACCGTAACCCGCACCTGGACCGGCAACAGATTGAAGGATATCTCTGTAACTATTATGGAATGGAACAGGTGCTGTGGGTGGATGAAGGTATTGTGGGTGATGATACTGACGGGCATATTGATGATACGGTCCGGTTTGTAAATGAAGACACGGTGATTACTGCTATAGAGGAGAATAGGAGTGATGAGAATTATGAGTTACTGCAACACAATCTCCGTCAATTAAAAGCCATGCGGCTGCTGAATGGTAAACAGTTGAATATCGTTGAACTGCCAATGCCCGAAGAACTGGTATTTGAAGACCAGCGGCTGCCCTGTTCCTATGCTAATTTTTACATTGCCAATAAATCAGTGATCGTTCCCACCTTCCGGTCAGACCGAGATGAAAAGGCGATGCGGATAATACAGGAATGTTTTCCTGAAAGAGAAGCGGTGGGTATTGATTCTACTGATATTATCTGGGGATTGGGAAGTTTTCATTGCCTGAGCCAGCAGGAACCCATTTGAACAGATGAACAGATGAATAATGAACAAGGAACGATGAAGTAGGAATACCCCGCTTATCGGGGTTTATTTCATTATTCGAAATTCCTTGTTCATTATTCATCTGTTCAAAAAAGAGCCTCCCGTAGAAACGGGAGGCGGTTAACGATTGCCTGCCAGGCTATAGTGTTTTGTTTTTGCAGACATACTAATAATTTCATGAGATATGCGACATTAGCACACGGATGACACGGGTTGGACGGATGAACACAGATTTTTTTATCCGCCTTCGGCGGAAAAAAAGGGATTGCTTTGCTATCCTAAATCCGCCGAAGGCGGATAATCAGTGTTCATCCAATAAAAAAAATCCTGCAAATCCGTCCAACCCGTGTTATCCGTGTGCTAATGTATTTATTTCAGCATTTTCTTTTTATCGTTGTCAAATATTTTTCTTTTTACTTGTGGCTTCTTGCCAAAATTTAATAGTAGGCCCACTTCAATGTTTGTTGCTTTCAGATAATTTATTAATTGGTGTTCATTATCTTCAGTCAGGGCTTCAATCGCTTTTAATTCAGCTGCAATAACCTCTTCCACAATCAGGT
>JANOEQ010000096.1:0-26714 GCA_031441485.1 Chitinophagaceae bacterium | reverse complement strand
TGGCCGAAGCTGTAGGCATAGAAGCCGCCAGCTTGTATAATCATATCCGTTCTAAAAATGAGATACTCGAGGCGATCTGCTTTGATGTGGCCAATATTTTCAATACCAATATTGAAACAATAGAGGCCGATAACCAAAAATCAATTACGAAAATTGATAACCTCCTCCGTTTTCATATCCGGCAGATGATTGAAAACTACGAAGAAGTGTATGTAAGTGACCGGGAATGGAAACACCTGGACGAACCCTACCTTTCCAACTTTCAAACACAGCGCCGCAACTACCGTAAAAAATTTGCAGCCATTATTGAAGAAGGCATTGCAAAAAATGAAATACGGAAAATTGATGCTCCCACAGCGGTGCTCATTATCCTTCATGCCATCAGTGGTATAGAAAGCTGGCACCGCAGCAAAGCCAAGATCAATGCGGAAGAGCTGGAAAATAATATGGTAATGATTATGATTGATGGCTTACGAAAACATCCCTGATTTATGTCCATTCACTTTCACCGCCTCACTGTAAAAGAAATAAAAAAAGAAACTGCTGATTGTGTATCTGTACTTTTTGAAGTGCCGGCAGAATTGAAAAATGATTTTCAGTTCAGCCAGGGCCAGAGCCTTACTATGCGGGCCATCATTAATGGGGAAGAAGTTCGCCGCACTTATTCCATTTGTTCTTCTCCATTGGAAGAAAAATTAAAAGTGGCTATTAAAAAAATGGACGGTGGATTATTCTCTGGTTTTGCCAACGGTCAATTAAAAACAGGCGATGTGCTGGAAGTGATGGAACCCGTTGGAAAATTTTATTCAGCGCTCCATCCGGCACAGCAAAAGGATTATGTGGCTTTTGCGGCAGGCAGCGGCATTACCCCGGTACTTTCTTTGATAAAAACCACATTGGCCACAGAAACGGCAAGCACTTTTACATTAGTGTATGGAAATAAAAATCGGGGTTCCGTTATTTTCTTTGAAGAACTGGAAGGATTGAAAAATAAATACATGGAGCGGTTTAGCCTTATCCATATATTAAGCCGGGAAAAAACAGATACTGTATTAAATTTTGGAAGAATAAATACAGAAAAACTGAACGATCTGCGTAAGCTGATTGATTATTCTTCGGCCCATGAATTTTTTATTTGTGGGCCGGAAGAAATGATTTTTTGCATAAAAGACTATTTGGAAAGCAAAGGCATTGATAAAAAGAAAATTCATTTTGAACTCTTCAACTCACCAGGCCAGTCAAAGTCAAAAACCAAAAACCAAAAATCAAAAACTGAAGACACTGGTGCCAAAAGCAATATTACAGTGAAGCTGGATGGGAGGAGTTTTGATTTTGATCTGCCGTTTGCCAGTGATATCTCAATATTAGATGCTGCTTTAAAACAAGGCGCCGATCTTCCCTATGCCTGCAAGGGCGGTATGTGCTGCACCTGCAAAGCCAAACTATCAGAAGGAGAAGTGATGATGGATGTACATTGGGGATTAGAAGAAGAAGAAGTGGAAAAGGGATATATACTTACCTGCCAAAGCCATCCGAAAACGGAAATAGTGGTAGTGGATTTTGATGTGAAGTAATGCGGCCAATTTTCAACTATTTTATTGTATGAAAAAGGACAAATCGGCAAAAAAGCCGATTTGTCCTCGTTGGTTGACCTTAAGGAATTCAACAATCAGAATAAAATGATAAACCTTCAACGGGCAAGTGAGAAGGGAGAGATTGAATATGTGAAGCGGTTGTATGGAATTGTAAGATTGTGCTTTTTTACAAAGGTTTGTGTATTGCAGAAGAAGGGGAATATCTGCAATACCGTTATTGGGAAAGTTAAAATTCAGTTTTTACTGCCCCGTCATAGCAGCCCGGTTTATTAAGTATTACATTATTTGTCCTGAATGGTTTCAATCACTTTTTGAGCAACTGAAATAGTAGCAGATGGATCTTGTCCGGTTATAATTCTACCGTCAACTATATAAAAATTGTTCCGTTCTTTTTTTGAATAGATAAAATTCCCGCCATTTTTAATAATCGTCTGGCCTATTGAAAATGGAAAAGATTTATAATAATCTGCTTTATTATTTTCAAAAAAATCTGGAAACCCGGTTATTTTCTTATTTTGATAAATTGAAACACCCTTTTTATCTTTCAAATTAACAATTCCTGCTGTTCCGTGGCATACACTCGAAACCACACCACCTGTTTCGTAAATTTTTGTCGCAATATTTTGTATTTCTGCATTTTCTGCAACGCCAAACATTGCTGACCCACCACCACTGTAATAAACTGCTTTATAATCTGCTACATTAATTTCTGTAGGTTTATGAGTTGTTTTTAGCAAGTTCATAAAATCGTTATTATACAAATACTTTTTTTGAGTGGTGTCGGATGTTTCAATATATCCAATTGGAATTGCTCCACCATTTGGGCTTACAAAGTCAGCGGTGTACCCATTTTTAATAAAAACATCATAAGCTAATACTATCTCTGAAAAGTGATTTGATGAATTGATATTAGTATTTCCATAAGTGTGTTGGTTGGATGTGATGAATAAAATTTTACCCTGTTGTTTAGGTATTTCTCTCCAGGTATAACTCTTGTGTACTATCTTCCATGAGCCTTCGTATTTCAGTAAAAGAAAATAGTCGGTAAAAATTCTCCAACCGGGAATTAATATTTCTGCTTTTGCAGTAGCGGCATCTTTTTCAAAATCGATTGATAATATTCGACCAACTCTATTTGATTTTTCATCTTTTCTTGTATTAGAAATATATTGTTCTCCTGAACGAATTCTCAGGCTATCCCTTTCAGTTATTGTATATAACTTAAAATCTGGATGAAAGGCCTTTCTTAATCTGTCAGGTTCGCCATTTGCTGTTCCTTCTATATAGTCCAAAAGGGTTTCTGTAATCAGCTCAGTTTCTGTTTTACTATTTTTTGTTTGGGCATTCGCATTTAATACTGTAATCAAGATTAATACGGTTAGCAAAAGTTTATATGATTTCATACTTGTTGGTTTAAAAAATGTATTAGATTTTTTAAGATGGTTAACCTTAATATTAAAGAACAAATAGAGGTAATGTTACCTTTAGGTTCTATTTCATTTTTCTTATCTTTTCAATCATCATTTTTGCATTATCATTCTTTGGGTCTAACTCAATTGATTTTTTATAATGGTGTAAAGCAAGGTCATACTGTTTATTCGTATAATAGGCTTCGCCGAGGCTGTCGTGTGCATTTGCTGAGTTTGGAAATTCTTCTGTATTCAATCTTAATATTTTAATTGCAGCATTCAAATCCCATTTTGTCAAATAAGCATAGCCAATAATATTCAGATTGCGTTCAAAATCGGCAAAATTGTAAACTGTTCTGTTAGCCCTAATTACGTTTTCGAAATGTTCAATACCCTTATCAATAGATTTTGATTTAATTATTTTGGAAAGTTCAATAGATGCCACAGGCTTAGGAAATTCCGTTTTTAAATTGTATAAAACAGGTATTAGATTATCTGAAATAGCTGCCAAATCACCTCCTCTCATTCCTGCACGGGTATTGTCAAGCAAAACAATAAAAATACTATCCTCGGGTATTCTTGCCATATAACTTGAAAAACCACCAATGCCACCATCGTGGCTTATTAAAGTAATATCTTTATTCATCCCCAGGTAATTCTTCATGCTGTTTACTGCAACACCATATCCATAATTAGGTAAATACTTAGTACACATCAATTTCTTATTTTCTGCATTTAGTAATGTGTCTGTATAAAATGACTTATCCCATAAAAACAAATCCTCTACTGTGCTGTAAATGGCACCGGCAGAGTACGTCATGGTTTTCGTATTGATGCTATGTGGTATAATGTATTCACCCATATAAAGTGAATAGCCTTCTGCTAAATAGGGTATTAGCTGGTTGGGTATTTGTATTCCAGAATTCTTCATTCTCAGCACATCAAAAACCCTTTCCTGCAAAAAAGTTTCATACGGCTTTTTAGTAATAGCCTCTATTATCATCCCTAAAATATAATAACCCGTATTACAATACTGAATATTTTTCCCGGGTTCAAACCTAACGGTGTCTTTAAAATATTTGATAGCAAAATCCTTAGGTGCCAACTCTTCTCTTTCCATTACCGGATTCGCATCATCGGTATAGTTCTGCAAGCCCGATGTCATACTTAGCAAATGGTGAATGGTAATTTTATTACCGGTGTTCTTAAAATACCAGGGAAGATGGTCAATTATTTTATCATCCAATTTCAATTTCCCTTCTTGCTTTAGTTGCAGTATCAACAAGGCAGTAAACTGCTTGGTTAATGACCCAATGCTGAATTTAGTTTCTGATGTATGATTGAAATTCCATGCGAAGTTGGCTTTGCCATAACTCTTTTTAAATATCTCCTTTCCATTTTTGGCGACTAATACACTTCCATTAAACAAATCATTTTGATGATATGCCGAAAGTATTTCATCCAGTTTTTTTTTATTTTCGTTTTGATTGGGATATTCCCTAAACGTAAAAGATTTGTGAATGATTTTCCAGTTGCCTTCATATTTTAAAAGCAGCAGGTAGTCTGTATAAATTCTTTTTCTGCCGGGAATATCAATTTCAATTTTAGCATTTGCAGCATCCTTTTCAAAATCTATAGAAATAATTTTTCCAATGCGGTCATTTTTTGCTCCTTCCTTAATATTGCCTATGTAATCTTTTCCACTCCATGTTCTCAAGCTATCATTTCCAACAAAGTATAAATTGAAGTTTGGGTGAAAAGCCTTTCTCAATCTTTGGGGTTGTCCGTTTGCAGTGCCCTCAATATAGTCATTAAGAGTCAGGGTAATCAATTCGGTTTCTGTTTGTGCAAAAAGGTTTTGAAAGCCCAATACCAGGAATAAAATCAGCGTTATTCTTTTCATTTTTTAAAATTTGGTACTCGTATAAACGCACGGCTAATAATACCCTTATGGCACTTTTCAGTGAGCAGGCTGTTTTATTAGTTCAGTTATATTGCAACAATCCGCTGTAAGCTACATTGCTGCTAAAAAAAATAAGATTGATTTCAATAACTCACCCTGATTTTTCAATAACTCAACATGCAGCACAAGCCATTCTATTATTATCAGAAACAGATGGTTTTAAAACAGTTTTTGAAAGCAAGGAATGGTTAAATTGCACAGTAAACAACTTATTTGAAACGCATAGGCTTATTTACTGAATTATTTATCTGGCTGCTGGCTTACCTGCTGTTTACTTTTTATTTAAACCAGCGCCTTTCAAGCCTTTCTTATGCTGCCAGTATTTCCACCAGTGCTTTTGTTTTTTTTGCAGTCATTATATATTGCTATTCAGTTTTTTTTTACCCCAAGGTTTATAAAAAAGAAAAGAAGATTGTATTTGCACTTGTTATGTTACTCTTTCTTTTGGGTATATCATTTATAAGGGTGTATACAGAACTGGCTTACTTCAGCAGGCTTTACAGCAAAGCTCCATTTTTTACAGCAGGACGTTCGCATTTGGCATATGTTATTACTACCAACTGCCTGGCATTACTTGTAGGCATACTGCTGAGAGGTGTACGGGAAACATTATCACTAAAACTAAAGCAGGCAGAATTGGAAAAGCGGCAACTGCTTACAGAAATGAAATTGCTAAAAGCACAGCTTCAACCGCATTTTCTTTTTAACTCACTCAATAATATCTATTATGAAGTATATAAAGAAAGCCCAAAGGGTGCTTTGCTGATTGAAAAATTATCGGAGATGATGCGTTTTTTTTTACAGATAACATCAGGTGAAAAAATAGCATTGAAGGAAGAGGCCGGCTTTATTAAAAATTATATTGCACTGGAGCAGATACGTTTTGATAATAATCTGCAGGTTCATTTTAATGAAGCATACCCAGGTGATATTGTGTTACCGCCCATGCTACTGGTTCCACTGGTTGAAAATGTGTTTAAACATGGAGTTGACAAAATGCAGTCCTCTAATCCTGTAAAAATATCATTAACAATTGAAGACAGACTTATTGTATTTGAAACTAAAAACAATCATTATCCCAGGCATATTAAGCCAAATGAAACTAACACCGGCTTAACTAACTTACGGGAAAGGTTGACTTTGCTTTACGCCGATAATTACAGTTTAGCAAATAGTATCGTTGATGATTTTTATATAACAGTTTTAAAAATCCCTGTTGAATGAAAATAACCTGCATTATAGTAGATGATGAGCCGAATGCAGTAAAGCTATTGAGTGAATACGCAGCGGGCATACCCCAATTGGAAGTAAAAGCAACCTGTTTCAATGCTGCTGAAGCATTAAATGTTATTGAACAGGTTTCGCCACAACTTATTTTTCTCGATATTAATATGCCCGGTATGTCAGGCATTGATTTGGCAGCGTTGGTTTCTAAAAAACTGGGTATTATTTTTACAACTGCTTATTCGGAATATGCAGTTATCAGCTATGACTATAATGCCATTGATTATTTGCTAAAACCAATAAGCCTGAAACGTTTTATAACAGCGGTAGAAAAAGTTGAAGATTTTCTGCATAAAAAAAGACCAGACGATAATGTTGCTGTTAAACCCACACAATCTTTTTTTCTTAAAATGGGTCAGGAACTGGTGAAAATTGATTTTACATCTGTGCAGTATATTGAAGCGTCAAAAGAATATGCACTCCTGCATACAGCAACCGGAAAATATATGTATTACTGCCGTATGAAGGAACTGACCGAATTACTGCCCGGCAACTTTATAAGGGTACATCATTCTTACATTGTAAACCTTAACTATGTTACTAAGGTTGAAACAACCCAACTTTACACCGGCGGCACCTGCATACCCATAAGTGCAACTTATAAGGGTAGTTTCTTAAAAACTATTAAAGACTATACGCTATGACGATATTTTGCACCTGTTACGAAATTGAGTGATGCCAAACAATTTAAAATCAGTATTACAGGTTCTGATAATTATGAGCACCAGTTCACCGACCTTAGTGGATTCAACATACAAAACCGTATGCTCAGCATTCAAAGGACAAGAGAGTTAGGTAATAGAGAATAAGTGAGGCAATTGTATGGGATTGTTAGGTGGAAGTTTATGCGCAGTTCATTTTGGGTGCAGGTATTTTTGTGGTAGCCCTGCCTCTCTTACCCTCAATTCATAAAAACCGGGAAGCCTTTTGCAGCAACAATGCCTATAGTGACGAATAAAAATTGAGGGATATGCAAGAAATAATCTTTTTCGCGGTTATTACAACTTTGTTATGTTTCAATTAAACACTAAAGCTTAGTTGGGCAGTGGCTATAATAAAATAAACAGCAGCATGGCTGATGCCGGGGGTATCTAATGGATATTTTAAAGAAGGAAATAGTGGTGGTGGGAATTATATGAAAGATAAGTTGAGTGGAAAGACGTAGGTAAACTTCTTTACAGCTTGTCAATATTTTGGTGGATTGTATTTAATATTTCCTCAAATGGCGGCTGGCCTTTATAGTATAATTTGATTGTTTTTTCATACCGGCTTTTAAATGATTGCCTCAAAGCTGCATCCGATAATAAAAAGGCTTCGTTTGTTGCTATAGAAATTTCAAAATCTCTCTTGGGAAACCTTGCCTTCTTATGTGTTTGATATTCTTCGGTACCAATAAACTGTTGTACATCATTATTACCCAGCAAGCAGGCCACATCATAATATTGCCGTAAATAGTTTGGTCTTTCTTTTCCATCCATTTGTTCCTGCCGGAATTTGGTGGCTATTGTTTGTAGTTTCTCCACAAAAGTATAGCCCGGATGATAGCAGGTAATATCAACTGCCCGGTTATCTAAAATATTTATCGCAGCATTTTTTGCGGCTTTATCAAATGCCCAGGAACTTATTGTGAGATTCTTGTTCGGAGTAACAGTATCAAATCCTGCTTCTAATAAAATACCTTCTTTCACACCATCAACAGCAGTTATTTTACTTTGATACAAAAGCCTGATGCCACCACTTCGGTAATAGTCTTCATCATCAAAAGCTGTATCTCTTGTTACTGAAACAATACCATCAATCTTTATTTCAGATGCCAGCCAGTCATAGAATTTTTTTCTTGATGCTATGTGTTTGTCTTTCGTCTTACCCGGATTTTCTTCAACCTCTAAATCAGCAGGTGGTGTAATATGAATATCTATGTCTTCAGAAAAACGGTATATTATTTTATACCCTTTCGACAAAGAAGTACCACCTTTCAGTTCAAAATTAAACCCCTGCTTTTTAAGCCCATGCAAAATATGCATTATCCAGTAATCTTTTTCAATAAGCCCGGATAAAATATTCTCTTCGGCTGCCAATATGCTTAATAAAGCAGGGAAGTCTTTATGATTATGCAAATAGCTATCTGCCATGTTAAAGTGTATGTAATTGTAATAAAGGGGTAAAGAATTTCTTTGTTTTTACGCTGCCATATTCAGTAACAAAATTCTTCATTTTTTTTCTATCCATTAACTGAACCTTCGCTGATACTTTTTTTAATACTTCCACTTTGTCTTCTGCAAGCTCTTCAAGATTATTCACTAAATCAACCAATAAAAAATCATCTGTTACTTTTTTAGGAAAGTGCGCCTTTATACGAAACTGAAATGTTTGGTTACCCAATTTAAACTCACCGTGGCGTTTATGATTGTACACTGTTCTTACATTGTACAATTGAGTAGTGCCTACGCCCAGGCTATTGTAAGCATTGGGTGAAGTCAATAAAAAGCGATGGTCTTTCAAAAAATTTTGCACCAGTACATTTTCATCTGGCGGTGTTTTTCCAAAAACACTTTCGTTAGGAAAATAGTATAGCCCCTGGGATAGTTTTTGCAACGTCCCTTCCTGCACTAATTCATTCAGGTGCCGGTCAACCGACTTAGACCAGTTGGCTAATTCAGTTCTGCGGTAAACCTGTCCCTTTACTAAATGCCGTTTCAATTGATTTAATTGGTTCATTACTTTTATTTTTCAAAACAAAAGTATACTTATTTTTCAGAAAATGTAAGTTTTTTCATTTATAATTCATGCAAAAAAATCAAATTATACGTTGATAATCAACATTATAAGAAATTTATTTTTCTCACATTTCCAACCCTTTACCTTATCACTTTCAATCAATTGCGGAATTTTATGATGGGCATTTGTTGCAATTCAATAGCAAAGCTTAGTTGGGCAGTGGCTATAATAAAATAAACAGCAGCATGGCTGATGCCGGGGTATCTAATGGATATTTTAAAGAAGGAAATAGTGGTGGTGGGAATTATATGAAAGATAAGTTGAGTGAAAAGACGTAAGTTTTTGTGGTCAAACTATTTCAGTATGAGGTACAATTGGCTGATGTTTGTTTGTCAAGCCACACCTTGTAAAAACAATGGTAGTGGCTGCTGTTCCTTTTGTCGTCATGGTCTAAACTTTTCAAATGTATTGCCGTTGAATTTATACGCTCCGTTTTCAGGGGTACCAAGCCATAAGTCGCCTTGGTTGTCTTTATGCATGGAGACCAGATTGATGTCTTTTGAACCAGTTTGAACAGAGTAATGTGTTATGTTTTTCCCATCATATTTAAATACACCTTTGTCCCAAGTTGTCAACCATATATTTCCTTTCTTGTCTTCTAAAATGTATAAATAGTAAATGTATTCATCTTCACTAAAGGTTTTTGCCTTCCCAATCCCTTCTATTTTTTTGTATCTTATTTTGCCACTTTCTACTGAATCGATTGGACTTATAAGGAAACGATGCCAGGTATTGCAGAACCAAAAACCACCTTCTTTGTCTTCAAAAATAGAACGAATACCAAAACTGCCACCAGTTGGAGTTTCGGTCAAATCCTTTTCATATATCCAGCTTAATGATTTTCCATCAAAACGGCAAGCACCAAAAATTGAAGTGCCAAACCAAAGAGTGCTTTTGCGGTCTTTATAAATTGTATAAACTTCATAAGGACTAAAAAATGGATTTATCCCCCTTTCATAAAATTCATCATGGAGAAAGTGTTTTGGAAATTCCAAATGATATAACGTTTTCCCGTCATAACGATAAGGACCGTGTTCTCCCTTTTTGCCCAATATGTGAAACCACAAATCATCCGCCTCCAACTTCCATTCCTTACTTTCTATTGGTTGTAAAGTTGTAATTTTTTTTCCATCAAATTTATTAATGCCACTCATTGTAGAGAAGTACATGTTTCCTAATTTATCCTCTTGGATTTGTCTGATACTATCGTTGCACAACCCATTTTTAGTTGTGAAATTCAGGATGGTTTTCCCATCATAGCGATACACACCTTCACCGTTACTTCCAAACCAATAGTTATTTTTTTTGTCTTGATAAACATACCATAAACTATCTCCAAGCTTTTGCACAGTGTCACCTATTGCAATTGTTGTTTTTAAAGTACTGTTCTCAATCTTGGTTGTATTTTGTCCGTGGCACGAAGTAAGCGCAGTCGAAATACTAAAAAGTAAAATTATGTTTAATGTCATTATTGTCAATTTCATTTTACTTTATTTAAATGTCCGGATGTTAGTTTCAGCATTGCCGTCATAGAGATGCCCCTAACACGCCGCTTGACGAATTTTGTTGTACAGTTTTTAATTGATTATCAAATACATGGTTTTTGCTTCAATTTTGAGTATGTCTTAAACAATTTAATGGCCAGTTTTCCTTTCAATATACCCATTAATTCTGATACTGAGACTTTCGGTGATATTGAACACACGATATGAACATGATCCATTTGCACATTCAATTCTATAAGCTCTGCCCTTTTCCACTCACACAACATCCTACTATCATTTTCTACTAAAATCTTAACCTCACAAATAATACCCGAAACCGATATTTTGGTGTCCATACTATATGATAATCGCATTTATACACAACATGTGACAGCTTTTTATATCGACTTGTTCCCATGAATGCGAAAATAAGGCTAAGCCTTCAGGACATCACCACCGCCAAAGGCGGTGGTTTTTTAAGGAGAAATAAAATTAAATAACCACAGCATAGCAGGCATCATTCACGCCATTAAAATTGTAACAGGAGTGCCGGCTTTCCCAGTTTCGAATGATGGGGCATTGACAATTTCCTGAATCCACTCCGGGAGTTTATATGACAGAATTGAATAGAAAACTATCCGGCACCATTTTTAGGCCTGTCTACATGATACAGTGTATTGCATAACGCAAAAGTCAGCAGTACGCTATTGTTTAATTTTAAATTTTATAAACATGTACTACAATCAGTCATGTGCCGCAAAAGGCAACGCTTACGGAAACCTGTCTGCCGGCAAGGCAGGCAGACCCCAGTTTATCCGATCCATGCAACGGGCAGCTGTAAACATTTACAAAACAGACAACAGCCTTGAAATGCTGGTGTTTGCTCCCGGCCGCATCAAAGAGCATTTTCATTTGGATGTAAATGGAAATGAACTTACCATCTCTTACTCCCCACCAGAAGGTTTTCCCCGTCCGGAATGGGTGCTGCGGGAATACAGCCGCGGCGGTTTCAGAAGGGTTTTTACCCTTGATGAAAGCATTGACACAAAGAACATCACTGCTAAATATGCAGATGGTGTGCTGCAGGTAAGCCTGCCTGTCATTGCCGGAAAAGAGGCGGGGAAGAAGGAAATAGTGATTGACTAACCAGTATTTTCATTGGGAAAACGGGCATCGGAAGGTGCCCGTTTTTTATTTCCCCAATGAAAAAAGGGCCGTTTGACCGGTCAAATCCCACTACAGGAGTAGCCCCTCCCGGTGCCATTGTGAAGAAATTGTCAGTATAGAATTTTTACCACTGACAAAATAATCTATATTTGACACTGGTAATTACTGAAGACCTGTTAACATTCTAAATTTAAAACAACATGGCAACAAAGAAAAAAGCAGCAAAAAAAGCTGTAAAGAAAGTAGTAAAAAAAGCAGCTCCTAAAAAAGCAGCTCCTAAAAAAGCAGCTAAGAAAGTTGCTAAAAAGAAAACTGCCCGCAAACCAAATGCAGCATTCATGAAGCCGCTTACTCCAAGTGCTGAATTAGCAGCAGTGGTTGGAAGCAAAGCTGTACCCCGTACTGAAGTAGTTAAGAAAATATGGGTGTACATCAAAGCTAACAAACTGCAGGATGCAAAGAACAGACGTATGATCAATGCGGATGCCAAACTGAAAGCAGTTTTCAGTGGCAAAGCACAGGTGTCTATGTTTGACATGGCGAAGCACCTCGCAAAGCATCTGAAATAAGAGACCGCATTCCCCCAATGAAAGGGCGTCTGTAGATGCCCTTTTTTTATTGAACAACAAGCCGGGATTCCGGTTGTTGCTGTTAAAAAATACCTTTGGGTGCTATACTATTTTTTTACACTGTAATGCCATCAATGAATATCCGCTACGCAACTATAACAGATCTTGATGCTATTGCTTTCCTCTTTGATCAATACAGGGTTTTTTATCAGCAGGCAACAGATATAAAAAATGCTGCCCTGTTTCTGAAAGAGAGAATAGAAAAAAACGAATCCGTTATTTTAGTAGCAGAAGAAAATAACAGACCTGTTGGCTTTACACAACTGTATCCTATCTTTTCGTCAGTAAGTATGCGGCGTGCATGGCTGCTGAATGATCTGTTTGTTATTAAAGAATACCGGGGAAAAGGGATAGCCGGCGCCCTGCTTGATGCAGCTAAAGAACATGCACGGTGCACCGGTGCAAAATGGCTCCTGCTGCAAACCGGCCAGGAAAATATTTCGGCACAACGCCTGTATCAAAAACAGGGCTGGCAAAAAGAATCCGATTTTTTTTACCGGCTCGATGTGTAAGCTTCCGGTAGTCACCCCCTGTTAAATCTTGTGCTGGTCCTGTACACTACTATTGAGGAACCAACGGGAAACATTCCGTTACCCCCGCAACTTCTCCGTTAAAGTCTTTTAATATGACTAAAAGACTGCAGTCATAGTTTTATTAGCGCTAAAACCTTACCTTTTACATAACCAAATATTTTTGTTATGAAACGTTACCATGTCATTTCAAGAATTGCGATCTACCTGCTATCGGTTGTGCTCATATTCTTTGGCATTTTCCATTTTATGTATCCAAGAGACCTGCTGGTATATGTGCCTTTATCGCTGGTGGGAGGAATTACCTGGGCATATATTGTGGGCGGCACTTTTATCCTCGTAGGGCTTTCATTTCTAACCAACCAGTATGTAAAATTTACCAGCTACCTGTTAGTGATCATGCTGATTATTTTTATCCTGACCATTCACCTGCCCAATTATAGAAATGCAGGCAACCCGGATATGCGCCAGTTGGCCCTTATCAATATCCTGAAAGATTCGGCCATTATGGGTTTTGCATTGCACATAGCAGCCGGCGCCCATCACCAGCATTTTCACCTGGAAGAAAGTGATTGACGATGCCGGTTACCAGGATATTGAGAAGCCAGTTAATTTATTTGCCGCCAATTTCTATAAAATGAAAAATGCTGTGCGGGAGATTGATATGCCTTATCTGCACAACTGCCGGATAATTATTTGATGCTGCGGATACAATTTTACCAATGCATTTGCATCTGCCATTTCAAAATCATCAAAATCAAAACCGGGTGCCACGGTACACCCCGCAAATGAAAAAGTACTGCCCGTTGCGGGGCGGCTGGCAAACCAGCAATTGGCAGGTACCACATATTGAAATAACTGCCCCTTTTCAATTTCATTTCCAAGCGTAACTGTTACAAGCATCCCATTTTGTTGCAATACATATATATGCAACGGATCACCTGCATAAAAATGCCAGCATTCGTCACTTTTGATACAGTGAAAAGCGGAAAAATTCTCTTGCTCCAGTAAAAAGTAAATGGCAGTTGAAAAAGGCCGGCTGCCGGCAAACCTGTCAGGTAATGCCCCGGCAGCTATCATCTCATTACTTTTATATGTTTGCATATACCAACCTCCTTCGGGATGTGGCTGCAATGAATATTGTTGAATTAACTGTTGTGGGCTAAGCATAGATGGCTGCTATTCACCCGAAAGATAGATAAAGAAATAATGTATACTGCCATAAAGAACACTATTAAAAAATACGAGTTAAAACATTCTTTCCCGCAGTTTGCCATTTTACGCTTTCCATGTTTTATATTGCTGCCGCAATACATGATCTATTACCACGTACACTACCCTATAGCCATGCCCGGCGACCTGCTGGATGAATACCTGGCCAAAGGCTGGTACCGAATGCAGCAGACCATTTTTACCACGGACATTATAATAAAAAATGACCTGGTAATTCCTGTTTTTTGGCTGCGGCTGGTATTGAAAAAATATACCGCTGCTAAATCGGTCCGGAAAATCATGCAGGTAAATAAAGACTGTCAAATTACATTGACCAGCGGTGTTATTACCGAAGAGGCGGAGGCGCTATATCAATTGTACAAATCATCCGTCGATTTTGAAGTATCAGATACCATACAAAGCTACTTGGCCGGTGAGTCCATATCCAGCATATATAACACCCGGTGTTTTGAAATCAGGAAAGATGGGCAATTAATTGCTGCAGGCTATTTTGACGAGGGAGATAACAGCATAGCCGGCATCCTCAATATCTACCATCCGGATCATAAAAACAGGAGCCTGGGCAAATACCTGATGCTGTTGAAAATTGACCATGCGCTTACCCATCAAAGACAATATTACTACCCGGGATATATCAGCACAGCCATTTCTAAGTTTGATTACAAGCTCTTTCCGGACAAAGAAGCTACTGAAGTATATATCAGCAGCGGCAAACAATGGGTACCATGGTTGTCAGTAACCGTTGAACAACTGGAAGAACTGCTTTTTACGGAAGACAATGATGAGGATAATGACGGGTAATTACCAAGGCCGGGCGGTGTATTAATTTCAGTGTTTCCGTGTCAAACAAAAGGGCAGGGCTAATGATTCCGGTATTGCTGCTGAAAAGGGAGTTCTTACCCATACCTGTTTGACAGAATGATTGTATATTACCGTATGCAAAACAATAGTTTCCTGCTGTATGGCGCCAATGGCTATACCGGCGAATTGATAGCCCGCTATGCCCATGATTACAACCTGCAACCCATTTTGGCAGGCAGAAGCAAAGAAAGTATAGAACCGCTTGCGCAAAAACTTCAGCTCCCTTTCCGGATCTTTAGCCTGGATGATACAACGGCCCTGCTCGCCGCATTGAAAGAAGTAAAAGCGGTGATACATGCAGCAGGCCCTTTTCAATTTACTGCAAAGCAAATGATAGAAGCCTGTTTACAAACCGGCACTCATTACCTGGATATTAATGGTGATATCGCTGTATTTGAAATGATAAAACGCTATGATGAAGCAGCCAAAAAATCCGGCATCATGCTATTGCCAGGAGCTGGCTTTGATGTGGTGCCTACTGATTGTACGGCCCTTCAATTAAAAAAAATATTACCGGATGCCGTTGAACTGGAACTGGCCTTTGCCACGTTGGGAGGTGGCCTTTCACATGGTACAGCCATTACTATGGCTACCAAACTGGGAGAAGGAGGTGCCATGCGAAAGGATGGAAAGATCATTCGTGTCCCTCTCGGAAAAAAAGGGATGTGGGTGGATTTTTTCACTGGTTCTGACCGAGGTATAAAAAAGTTATTTGTGATGAGTATTCCGTGGGGCGATATTTCCACGGCCTATACCACTACGGGTATTCCCAACATTACCAGCTATACGGGCATTGCTAAAAAAACGTATACCCTTTTAAAAGCACAAGCCCTCTTCAACTGGCTGCTGCGCACCAATTGGATCCGCAATTTTATTAAAAAGAAAATCAAACAGCGACCGGCGGGCCCTTCGGATGAGCAGCGGAGTAAAGCCACCAGCCTTGTATGGGGCCGCGCCACCAATGCAGCAGGTTATATGGCTATTGTTCGTATGAGCGGGCCGGAAGGATATAGTTTAACCATGCATAGCGCATTACTCATTGTACAAAAAATATTAACCGGAAATTTTATCACAGGTTATCAAACACCTGCCCGTGTATATGGTGAAGACCTGGTGCTGGAGATACCGGGTGTGCAACGGGAACCTATTAATTAACTATGCCTGGCGGAGTGCAGTACATCTCCTTTTTTCTTAGCCCCCAATAATAAAGCAGCTATAAAAAAAATACAATACCCCAAAAAACTGCCTGCCGTATTGAGCAGCAGATCATCCACATCAAAAATACCGAGGCCGAAAATTAATTGTGCCAGTTCATACCCAAGGCTCAGCAGAAACCCTGCGAACAGTATTCTAACACCATGTCTGAACCAGGGCAGCAGGAAGGGCAGCAGTAAACCAAGCGGCATAAAACCAACAAGGTTGCCCAACAGGTTATTGGCTTTATATTCTGCATTCATGTTGCGGCTGTTATAAAACAATTTAATAGTGGAAAAAGGAGTGGTATTGCCCTGCTTCCAGCCTTCTTTTACAGTATACTGCCGGTATTCACGCCGGAAATAATTTTTGTAATGCGTTATACTTTTTTTAAACAGGATATTCTTTGTCAGCAGCAGCAGGAAAAAGGTAAACAATATCCAGCAAACAATCTTTATCGGGTGGCTTTGTGATGGCATGTAAAAGAGTAAAACGAAAGTACAGCATATAAATTGTTACACACTGAACAAAAGGCCCGTTTTTTTTACCTAGTGTCGTGGCAAGTCTGATATGACGCAAACAATTATCCCACAAAGACACAAAGAAAATGCTTTGTGTGCTTCGTGGCCTTTGTGGGATAGCTTTTGTATTCGTTGAGAGGTATCCGACAAAACGTGATTGAGTTATCACTAGCCGTTCGTCAAAAACCGGGCTTTTAAATACCATTAATAAACCCGGGTAAGTATAAGATGTTAGTAGTAGCTTAGTAGTGAACAACTAAACTTTCAGTATATGAAACGCATACTATTTCCTTTCTTCCTTGCCCTAAGTTTTTCACTTGCTGGTACAGCGCAAATAAGGGATACTATTAAATTTTTATACCAGCCATTCACCGGCGACAGCGCTTTGCTGGAAATTGAACCGGGTAAATACATTGTGGTGTACAATGATACTGAAGTAGTGTATGACGGGGATGATGATAATGGCTTTGAACTGACCGGCATTCAATGCCCGACAGTGAATGATGCCCTGAAATGCGCAAGCAATATTTTCCAGGGATGTATCCGGGGCAATGTAAAGACAACTATGCTCAGCAAGAGTGCAACACATTTCAAAACAGTCAAAGAGTTACAGGCGGTTTTGCCTAATAAAGCATCCATGAAATCGAAAGGCATCTCTTCATTAGAAACAGGTGGAAGGGATGTGGAAGAAAACAGGAATGTGTTGGTGGAAACAGCTTATCTATTTGCTATTTATAAAGAAGATGATAACGATTATCACATGATAGTGGGCAGCACCCCCAATTTAAAAACGGCTGTGCTGATGAATATTGAAATATCAGGGTTACCCCGATCGGCCAATGCGGCTATAAAAGCTAAATTTAAAATTCCGAGGAGCCGCATTGAAACCGTTTCTTACTTCAAAGATATTCCCTGCAAACCTTCCCCAATAAAATTATTGAAGACCCCGATTGTGTTGAAAAATATCAAGGGCAGTCTTTTCTGGGATTCCCAGCATTCGGGCGGCGGTGTAGGGCCAAAAGCTGCAAGGCCAAAATCTGCCTGGGAAATTCATCCGGTCATTGACCTTACAGTACAGGGGCCGGTGGGAATGTAAAAGGCAACCTGCACTGATTAATACTCCTGGTTAAGTTTAGCCCGGAATTTGCTATACATGTAATGCCATCTTCCCTGCCGCAGTAAATCACTACTCTTAATTCAGTGTATATGAAAAAACTTCTGTTAGTTATTGCAGGCATATATTGTATCCAAACTGTCAGTGGACAGCTAAAGACCACGCCTGTTTGCCCGGTTTTTAAAGTAGATATCCTGGATGGAAAAATAAATGACCTGTATATAAATTCTTCATTGGCGGAATTTAAAAAAACATTCCCCTGCTACACCAGTGCAGAAGATGAAACCGCCACTTCTAAATGTGGAGGTGGTGTGTTTTATAAAGACAGGGATATTTATATCTACTCTGGCAGGGATTATGTGGAGATCAAAGAAAAGTTTAAAGGGACAATGACAGTCCCGCTGATGGGCGCTGCCCGCAACAGCTTATTCAAATGGCTGGGACATCCAAAAATAAAGGATGTGAGCTGGGATGCATACCAGACGGCCTATGGTACATTGATAGTATATTATAACAAAGCCGGCAAGACCAACAAACTGCAGATGAGTACAAAAGGTACAGAGACATTGCAGTTATGCGAGTAATGAAAAAAAAAATTATCCCGCCACCTTGTCCTCCGGTTTATCTCTCAACACCATTTCCCCTTTTACCAGCCATGAAAATCCGAAAGCGAAAAATGCCAGCCATTCCAGCCAGAACACAGGTTTGTATTTATCCACCCAGTGTAAGTGCTTCCCAAAAATGCCGTACAGGGCAATCAATCCAATAAAAAAAATAATAAGGATACCGCAGGCACGGTATATCTTATTGCGCATTAGCTTACGGTCTGTTTTGGTGCCTTTACTTTTGGTAAATTTGAAAAAAGAAATGCCGGCCAGTAAAATAAAAAAGAGGGCAGAAAATATATAGTGGGCAGAATTCCGGGCGGAGCTGAGTGGCAAATGAATAATGGCGCAGCTATCAGCACTGTTATCATTGGTGGGGAAAAATGCAATCCCAAATGCGCAGATACCTGCCAGTGTAGTAAGGATGTTATCCATCTTATCATCAGGATAACCTTTGTAAGAAAGAAGGAAAATAGCCACTGAACCCAGTATACCAATAAGCAGGTTGCCGGAAATGGTGTAATAATAATGGCTGTTGGAATCCTGTATGGCATGACAACTCCCGAAGGCAAAATTTGCCAACAGCATAGCAGCCGGTAACAGGATACCGAACCAGCCAACAGATTTGCGCAGTGTATTGAAGGAGATAAGGCGGGGATCCTCTTTTGGTATTATTGAAGGCATGGGGTTTTTTTGAAGGTAATTAAATTTGTTTCAGATCATGCTGGCGAGGGACTTGCTTAATTTCTTACATCATTTACCCAGTTAAATATTTTGTCCGACAATATGCCTGTATAAATTTAGCCTTTTGATTATTGAAATACTGCAGGTAACAGGACTATTAATAAAAGTAGATAAATAAATACTTAAAGTCAATACCCAAAAAGGGGTATTTATGGATGGATGCCTGTTGAAATTTATTTTTTAAGAGGCCGTAATACTGTCGGCAGATTACTTCACCCGTATATACACCAGCTTTACATTTTTTCTGCCTGATTCCCGTTCATCTATTTCAAAATGCCCGAGGCTTTTGATAAGGGGAAGTAATTTTTCAAATCCATAATTCCTTGGGTCAAAATCAGGGCGTTTCTTCAGCAGCAGATTACCCAATTCTCCCAGAAATGCCCAGCCATCTTCATCAGTAATATCATTGATACTGGAAGTGATAAGGGTTTGCAGGTTTTTGTCCACTTTACTGATTACTTTTTCTTTGCTTCGCAGTTCCGACAGTTTGATGGATTTAGTGCCTGCTTCGGGTTGTTCTAATATTTCGATATAAATAAATTTATCGCAGGCGGCCCGAAAGGCCGAAGGTGTTTTTTGTTCGCCCATGCCAAATACTTTCATACCGGCTTCCCGCAGGCGGGTGGCCAGGCGGGTAAAATCGCTGTCGCTGCTGACCACACAAAACCCATCTACCCGGCCGGTGTACAGGATATCCATAGCATCTATGATAAGGGCAGAGTCCGACGAATTTTTTCCGGTGGTATAACTGTATTGTTGTATGGGCGTAATGGCATGATCGAGCAGTACAGATTTCCAGCCAGACACATGGGGCTTAGTCCAATCCGCATAAATACGCTTAAAGGTTGGAACGCCATACTTGGCTATTTCTTCGAGTATGCCACCGATAAGACGGTGCGGAATATTATCGGCATCAATCAGCACGGCAAAGCGGAGGTCTTTTGTATTGTCCATGGATAAAGGGGTTGGTAGAGGGAAGATACTACTTAAAAAGATATGGGAAATTTTAGGGACATTGACACTGGAGGGATATATCCGGATCTAACCTGAACGATATTGATGAAGAAACAGGAAAAGAAGATGAGGAGAATAATTATTACAGCTTGAGTGGCCATAATCATCAGGACACTCAAGAGTTCTAAGGTTGATTACTTTATCAGCTCTGGGGTTACAAAAGGCCTGCACTTTACTTATTATGCGAGAGGTATTTGTTGTATTGTCATTTCCGGTTTTTCAATTTGCTGTTGAAACCATATCAAATAATTTTCCAGTTGCGAGACGAGATAGTAAGGCAGGTTTAATAATTGGTATTTTTTTCCGGTAACAGATGTTGCCTGGGTAATACTCATTTCCCCTGCATAAAATCTAACCGCCATTGTATGTGGTGCCATATCCATAAAAATATGCAGCGACTTTAGTTTTCCTTCTGTTCCTGATTTTACTTCTACCGGAATTAATTTCCCATCAAAAGGAAATAAGTAATCTACTTCTGCTGATGATTCCTTTTTCTCCCTTACCCAAAAATACAGGCTGCTCATGGACAGGAATTGAAAAGCCAGTATTTCCTGTCCTGCCAGATGCTCCACCATGGTACCTTGATAAATACTGTTTAAATCTGCTGTACCCAATATTTCTTTTTGTATGCCCGCAAAATAGTTAAGCATCCCTGTATCCAGTACATGCAGGCGGGGTGATTTTTTTATATCTGGCATCAGCGGCAACGTAGCCCCTGTATTTGGATAAACCAACTGCAGCAGTAATGCTTTTTCTACAGTTCGCAATGCTTCTCCCATTTCACGGGAGGGATAAGACGAATTTCCAAAGCCTTCAAATTTAATTCTTCTGCCTGCTTGTGAAAAGGAGCTGCGGATGACATGCCTTATATGCAAAATCTGTGATGCGTTGCCTGCATATTTTTCTACATCATCCAGATAGGATGTAATTAGCGAATCGAAGATGGGAGCCAATGCAGTTATATCTTTATGTTGTACATAATGGTTTACTACTTCAGGCATACCACCAATAAGGGCATAGGTATGAAAAAACTGTAGCAATTTACTTTGGGCAAATGGTACTACAGGTATGTGTAAAAGTTGTTCCAGTGCAGTTGTTTCCCCCATTGCTGCTAAAAATTCGGGAAAAGAAACAGGTCTCATTATTTTATACTCCACCCGGCCTACAGGAAAACTTATGTCTTTATTAAACAACGTTTCCAGCATGCTGCCTGCCGCAATGACAGCGATTCCGGGTTCTGATTCATAAAAATAACGCAGCATGTTTAAAGCCTTTGGCACTTCCTGTATTTCATCAATAAACAACAGGGTTTTATTCTTTATGTCTAGTTTTTTATTTTTTATAAAAAACAAAGACTGTACAAGTGTCTCAATAGTAGTAAATGTTTCAAAAGGAGCTCTATCTTCATTCAGTTCAAGATTAAGATAGATGTATTGTTGAAATTGTCCGGCAAACTGATTAACGATTGTAGTCTTACCTACCTGCCTTGCGCCTCTAATAACCAATGGCTTACGAACAGGTTGAAGAGCCCATTTTTCTAGCTCTTTAATAATTAATCGGGTAAACATGTAATAAAGATAGGGTAAAAAAGTAAATTTTTTGTAGCAAAGTATGGGTAAATATTAGCATTATTTGTAACAAAGTGTGGGTAAATATCTATCTCTCCTGCCTTCAGACATAGTTTTTAGCTACTTTGTCTGTAGCCCGGCCTGGAGAAATCCATTAGGCTAAGAATAATCACTCTCCCTTTCTTTCCACCGCCAGTCTCTCGCATTCAACCACACACTCAATAGAAAACACACCAGGAAAACCCACAACGTACCATTCTCCACCAATTCCTGATCAAGATCTTTCCCTGTTAGTTTCAGAATCAAAAAATGGATATAAGAATTTGATCGGTCATGATAACCCAGTGCTTCTCTTGCCTGCCAGTGCCAGTCCGTACAGGCACAGTAGCCCCAGCCATACCAGATGCCCAATAAAAACCAGGAAAAAGCCGTGAGCAGCATGGTGATCAAATGCAGCTTTCGTGTTTTTGGAGATATCCAGCCCACTATATTAAATACTGTGAATACCGTATGGAAGATGAAGAAGAAGATATTGAGGAAGGAGTACCACATGAGATTGGGAAAATAGATGCAAAGTAATAACAGTTTTGGAGAAGCTGTACCTTCCGGCCCTTGTTAACTGCTGCAAGGCCTGTAAATTATTAACACATGATACCATCAAAAGACCCGCTGCACGGCAAAACACTGGAAGCCATCTTAACAGAACTGTCAACTTATTATGGTTGGGAAGAACTGGCCAGGCAAATCAATATCAATTGTTTTAAAAGTAATCCCAGTATAAAATCCAGCCTGACGTTTCTGCGAAAAACAGGCTGGGCCAGAAAAAAGGTGGAAAGCTTGTATCTCTACATGCTGCGCAAAAGAAAGTAGTTGATCATTCAAAGAAAATTTACTTCCTTGAACAGGCAATGAACGGGAATAAATAAAGAGAAAAGCATTGACAAAAAGCCGTTGTATTAAAATCCTTAAACGGCTTTTTGTTACAGGCCTGAATTAGTTTATTATAACAAATTTTCTAACTTCAATTTTATTATTACTTTCCCATTTTAAAAAATAAACTCCCGGTAATAAATTACCGGTTTGAATTTGTCTGCCACCTGCAAACCCGGTTCTTTTCATTATCCTTCCATTTACGTCTGTAATAGTAAATTCAGCATTTTCTATACCAGCTGATTGGAAATAAAGTATTTGTCCGCTTCGTAATATTGTTGGATATAATTTCAGGGAATTCACAGCTTTTACTTCAGTAACAGGCGAGGTTTTCAATGCCGGCAGTACCTCAACATTAAATACGTCAGTAATACAGCCTGCACCATCAGTAACAGTATAGGTGGTATTTACTATGGGGCTAACAATAATTGATTGTGTGGCAGCACCTGTTGACCAACTATAATTACCAATCCATGAAGCAGTGAGAGTAGTGCTGTTACCTGAAGTAATACTGATAGTGCTGGTTTGGTTTACATTTTTCATGATAGTGAAATTATCCCGAATCACACCATCTGAACCAATCCATTTTGCAGCTAACCGGTTATTCTCCACTTCAAAATAAAGTGTGCCGCCATTGGTTACATTTGAATAATACATGGCATCATGCGGATACCCGGCTGTGCTTCCGCCTAACTGTCCGGCTGAACCTACTAATGCATAAACAATACCGTTACGAACATCAGCTGCATTTTTTATGTAGGTACAGGAGTTTGCTGTTCCATCATATTTTGCGCTGGAAGAACTTAAAGCATGGCCGGCTAAACTAAAAGTGTTTTCCAATCCGTAATGGCCATTCAGTAAATAACTTCTTTCATAACTATGGCTGTGCCCATTTAATACAAGATCAACTTTATACCGTTCTAAAATGGGTACAATATTCTGCCGCATATTTATTAACTCTGTTTCTGTATCACTATTATGCGATCCTTTTGTGTATGGAGGATGATGAAAATACACTACCGTCCATGGCTGGGTGTTAGCAGCCAGATCTTGTTTTAACCAAACAGCTTGTGGGCCCAATGTATCATATAGCCTGGTGCTGCCGGTCTCCCAACCATAAGAATCCAATGCTACAAAATGTACATTCGCATAATTGTAAGAATAAAACGCTTCTGTGCTGGAAGCTATTCCACCAGCTTCGCCATTCTTTGGCAACGTGAACATATCATAGTAAGGAATTAAATGGTCGGCCTGACGGGCAGAACTTTGGGCATAATCGTGATTGCCCGGTGCGGGCCATAATACATGATTCTTTGTTAAACCACCCTGGTAAATATTAAAGAAATTGCTTTGATATTCAGCGTCAAACCCGCTATTGTACGCATTATCTCCCAACAATATCCAGGCATCGGTATAGTTGCTGCCATTAAATGTTTGCCAGGCGTTCCTCACATTTACCTGGTTAGTGGAGTTGTTACCCATATCACCCATGGCCATGACTCTTATTTTTTGTGTGCTGCCAACAATGGGCATGGTCTTAAAATAATTATTGGCATCGCCCTGCAATGTTTGTGTGGGAGAGCCGATGCTATAATAGTAAAGCGTATTGGCGGTTAAACCGATTAGTGTAACCACATGTTCAGTAGTCAGTGTATTATCTGTAACGGACTGCGTTAAATTTCCCGCAGTTGTTCCATAGTTTACTTTGCTGCCGGTGGCCACATCGCTTCTCCAACGGATAACAATTCCATTTTGCAAAGCGCTGTTCATATAAGGCCCTCTTGTTAATAAAGCTGCTCCCGGAACATTACCTGTTAACTGTAAATCAAAGCTCAAATCGCTGCTGGTACCGGCATTCTGGTGCATTTCAACCGCTATAATATTATTACCGCCGACAAAGGCTGATGAACTGATTGTAAATACCTGTGCTGTATTACCATCATCACTTGCCGCAGAGGATGCCAATGTGGCATAAGTTATAGAGCCGGCAGGCATATTATTCCGGTATACCTCTGTTCCATTTACATAGATAACCACCCCATCATCTCTTTTTACATTACCTGTAAATGAAGAGAAGGCTAACGGGTTACTGATTGAAATTGTTTTTCGGAAATAGGTGGTAATATATTTTGCACTTGAGTTAGGCCCAAAACTCACAATCGTTGCTTCATCGCCATCACCATAGCCCAATTGTGCATTACCACTTACCCATGAAGCATCATTGAATGAAGTGCCGGTCCAGGCTGTTCCCTGGTTAGTGCCATTATCAAGATATTTCCATGAAGCGCCATAAGCAATAAATGTTTGCGGGCCGGTAACCAGGTCTTCTGTATTAAAATTCCAGGTGGCGGCATCATTTATACCGGCATAATTATTATTAGCTAAATCTATAAAAGCACCGGCGGCCATTTCAATATTTACTGCTGCGGTATAACCGAAATCAGCAGGGTTAATAGTAACAACATTACCGGCCACTGTAACGGATGCCGATGAAACATCAATCGTTTGGATGGTAATGCCTCCTTCTTTGATCAATATATTTCCTGTTCCCTTTTGAACTGCCTCGCTGAACGTAAGCGTCAGGTTGCTGCTGACAGTCACATTGGTGGCATTATCCAGGGGAGAATAGTTTATAACAGTTGGCGCCGTAATATCAGCACCGGCAATTGTAAAATTCCAGGTAGTGATATCAGCAATCCCGGAATAATTATTATTGGCAAGGTCTTTAAAAGCGCCTGTTGTAACTTCAATATTGATAGCAGCGCTATTTGTAAAATTGGCCGGGTCAATAGTTATGGTATTACCGGCAACGGTAACAGAAGCAGTTGTTACATCAATTGTTTGTGTAATGATACCCCCTTCTTTTACTACTATATTTCCTGTTCCTTTTTGAACAGTTTCACTGAAGGTTAATACAAGATTGGTACTTACAGAAACATTTACAGCCTCATCGGCAGGGGAATAATTGATTACTGTTGGCGGAATAATATCGGTGAGCAGCACACCAAAGTTCCAGGTGGTGGTATTGGTTATACCTGCATAATTATTATTTGACAAATCTTTGAAAGCGCCGGCTGTTATCTCAATGTTTACTGCTGCACCGTTGCCAAAGTTGGCCGGATCAATTGTTACTGCATTACCGGCCACCGTTACTGAAGCCGCATTTACATCAATGGTTTGTGTAATGAGGCCTCCTTCTTTTATTAAAATATTACCTGTTCCTTTTTGAACTGGCTCGCTGAAGGTTAAAACAAGATTACTGCTGACAGCAATATTGGTTGTATTATCAGCAGGATTAAAATTAGTGACAGTTGGCGGTGTAAGATCATTTCCTGTTAACTGCAGGTCAAAAGAAATGTCAGAGCTGGTTACAGTACGTTGATGAATTTCTACTGCTATTACATTGGTACCATTTACCAATGTACCGGCGGGCAGTGAAATTGTTTGCGGTGTATTACCATCATCGGCAGCATCGGTGGAGGCCTTGGTAGTATAAGAAATAGTACCGGCGGGCATGTTGGTCCTGAATCTTTGCGTGCCGTTTATATATACAACGGCGCCATCGTCTCTTTTTACATTTAATGTAAAACTTGTAAAGGCAGAAGCATTTGCCACTATAATTGTTTTTCGAAAATAGGTAGTAACATATTTATTACCTGCATCAGGACCATAACCAACAATGGTAGCTTCATCGCCATCGCCATACCCTAACTGGGCATTTCCACTTACCCAGCTTGCGTCATTAAAAGCAGTTGCTCTCCAGGCAGTTCCCTGGTTGGTTCCGTTATCCAGGTATTTCCAGGAAGATCCATAAGCAATAAGGCTTATTTGGCTGTTGGCAGCGCTGCTAACAATTATAGACAACAGCAACGGGATATAGTATTTTTTCATAAACAGGGTTTTAGTCATTAATTACAATATAACTAGAAAACATCTTAAACTGTGATTTTTGTGATTCATGTGATGGTCATGAAACAATTCACTTAACTCCCTCAAATCACAACAATTACAGCACAACTCATTCAAATCATGGAAATCAAATAAATCACAGTCCAGACTTTTTATTCGCAGTCAAAACTGTGATTCATGTG
>JANOEQ010000095.1:0-16143 GCA_031441485.1 Chitinophagaceae bacterium | reverse complement strand
CAAAAATCCTGGCGATGACGGATGAAGAAATGAGGGCCTGCTATTTTACCAGGCAAAAAATAGTATATGCGAGGGAGCTGGCCACTGCCATCAAAACAAAACGGGTTACACTAAAAAAACTATCGCTGCTTCAGGACGAAGAAGTGAGGGCTATTCTCATTCAACTAAAAGGGATCGGCAACTGGACAATTGATGTGTACCTGATGCATTCTCTTCAACGAACAGATCTTTTTCCGTTGGGAGATATTGCTTTGGTGAACAGCCTGAAAGAAACAAAACAATTACCAAAAGATATCAGCAAGGATGAAATGCTGAAAATTGCCGAACCCTGGCGGCCGTACAGGACTATTGCGGCGATGATATTGTGGCATGCGTATATTATAAAAAGAGGGATTAAGCTAAGAGATTAAAGAGTGAAAAGAGGCAAAGAGGGTTGCGTGTTTATACTGCTTGTTTCGGGATATGTATAATTGCATTATTGTCCTATATTAAAAATGGGGGAATTAAGCTAAGAGATTAAAGAGTGAAAGGAGGCAAAGAGGGTTGCGTATTTATACTGCTTGTTTCGGGATATGTATAATTGCATTATTGTCCTATATTAAAAATGGGGGAATTAAGCTAAGAGATTAAAGAGTGAAAAGAGGCAAAGAGGATTACGGTTTAGAGTTCTGGTTTGCCTTTATTATGGAAAACTCTGTGTATACCATGTTTCATAAGAGGTACTTTAAAGTTGATTAACATTCCGTTCTTTAAATTGAGTAAAGAAAGGTGTGTATGAATTTGATTAAAAAAAACCAATGGTAGCGGATGTACTGACTTCAGCTCTATTATCAGCATGTCTTCTATAAGTAAATCAATCTTGTAAGCATCTTTTATATACAAGCCTTCATACTGGATAGGAAGTAAAAGCTGTCTACGTACTTTGATGCCCAATTTAGTCAATTCATAATACAGGATTTCTTCATATACTTTTTCAAAGCATCCAGGACCTATTTTCCGGTGTATTTTAATACATACATCAACGACAATGGCCGTGAGTTTATCAATAATCATAAGGTAAGGGTTATATAAAAATCAAATCAAATCGGCAAAGAAATCGTCGAATTAACTCCTTGTCTCCTTTCACTCTTTATTCTCTTAGCCTACATATTCAATCCCCCGCACACACTAATCGTTTGCCCTGTAATATAGGATGACAGATCAGAGGCGAGAAATAAAGTGGCATTCGCAATATCTTCCGGCGTAGCAAATCTTCCCAACGGAATACCTGCTTTGTATTTATCAGCCGCTTCCCCTTCTTTTAAATAACTGGTCATATCTGTTTCCACAAAACCCGGTGCTATGGCATTGCAACGGATATTGCGGCTGCCCAGTTCTTTGGCCACACTTTTAGTAAAACCAATGATACCGGCTTTGCTGGCTGCATAACTGCTTTGGCCTGCATTGCCAATTTCGCCAATGATGGAGCTCATATTAATAATGGAACCGGATTTGGCTTTCATCATCGGGCGGATTACCTGCTTGGTCATATAGAATACACTGTTCAGGTTTACCTGTATCACATCATTCCATTGTTCCGGTGTCATGCGGAGTAATAAATTGTCTTTCGATATACCTGCATTGTTTACACAAATATCCACTTTGCCAAATTCTTTGAGCACATCAGTTACAAATGCTTCACACTGGGCAAAATCACCGGCATTGCTTTTATAGGCCCTGGCATTAATGCCAAAGCCAGTCAGCCGTTCTGTAAGGGCCGCGGCTTTTTCTGCACTGCTGTCACTTATATATGTAAAAGCCACATTTGCACCCTGTTCGGCAAATTTTAAAGCAATGCCTTCGCCAATACCACGGGCTGCACCTGTTACAATGGCTACTTTTCCTTCTAATAGTTTCATAAATTCAATTTTAATATTTTAACAAAAGAAAGAAAATTATGCGTAAAATCAATATCTAAATACAGCACTTAAAATAATTAGAACGTATCTCAAAAGTGTCTCCACAAATTGTTCTGGCTATCCGGGAAAGACTAAAAGCGGCTTTTGAGGTGGCTTGCAGTAATGTATTTTCTCTTTCTCTCTTTCCCTCTGTGCGAGCTGTATTCTACGCCGTATTAGAAATTACTTCTCCCTCCACACATAATAAATCACGCCATTCTTATCATCACTGATAAAAAAAGAACGGCTGTCCCACTGCATCACATCGCAGGGGCGGCCAAAACGTTTGTCTTCTGTTTTTCCCTGCAAAAAACCGGTCACAATTTCCCGGTAGGTGCCATTGGGCAGCATTTGCACCACGGTATTGCCACGCTGCCGCCATACACTGGTGCTGCCATGCAGGGCGGTAATGAATGAATTGTTGAGTGCACTGTCCTTGAAATTGGTAAAATAGGCAAAGCCCAATGGGGCCGAATGGGCTTTAATGGCCCATTTGCTGATAGGTGGCCGCTTTACCCAGGCCGGGTGTACGGAGTCTTTAAAATCCGGATCGGCAATGATTTTTTTTTTATACTGATAGTAATAAGGCCATCCATAAAATGAACCGAACGTTATTTTCATCAATTGCTCCTCCGGCTTATCAGGTCCCCTGTTATCCCGCCCCATATTGGTAGCCCACAGTTCATTATTGATCCATTTTATGCCTACTGCATTTCGCAATCCCCGTGCATAAATTTTTTGATTCCGTCCATCCTTGTCCATTTCCACGATTGTGGCCCTTATCTCTTCTTTTTCAATACAGGCATCGCAACTGCTGCCCACACTTACATATATTTTGTTATTATGAAAAGCGATGCTGCGGGTAAGGTGCCAGCCACCGTATTTATAACTCAATCCATAATCGGGAAATGTGGCAATGACCGTGGCTGGCGAAGATGTTTTATTGTCTCCTGTTTTGTAACTAAAATAACTGAGCTTGCCGGTCTCCGCCAAATACAGGTAGTATTGCCCGTTTGTGTTGTAAAAAGCCACCTGGTTAGGATTATGCAGGTCGTCTAAATAAGTGGTTTGTTTTTCAAACTGCTTTGTTGTTTCATTCCAGTTGTCCAGTATTACCACTTTTCCTTTTTTATTATCAGACCGGTCATACATATCTGTAATAAATAACCTTCCATCGGGGCTTTTGGAAAAGAAACGGGGCCGATTCAATCCTTCTGCAGCTACACTTATTTTATAACCAGCCGGTACTTTAAGAGTGAAACTGAGCTTATTTTTCAACTGAACAGACCTCTCTTCAAGTTGGAAATTTTTTTGCGAAAAAGAAGTATAATGCACCAGTAACAGAAAAAGAAGGTGCAGTTTTTTTATTTGCATACAAGTACAAATATTATATAAATAAAAGGACTGTTAGGGCAAGAACAAGGCGATAAATAAAAATAAATATAAAGGCATGTAATATCAGGAATAATATGACTTTAACAATCGTCAGCCACCATTTTTCGGCATAAAACCTTCGGAAGGCAATTGCTGATGCAAGACCTAAGGCAATGAAATGTAATGCCGTCATGAAAAAGTCGTTATATAGCAGGTTGAAGGCAAAAACCCTTTTAAGAATTTGTCCAGCTGTAAAATAGACAAGGGGGGCTAATAAAAAACCAAAGTAGAGGAAAAAAGTATTTAATTCAGCAGATAATACAAGGTGGTCAAAGAAATGCTTTTTGTGCTTAAAAAAAAGCATGCCGATTGCCAAGCCACTCAATGGGATGAGAATAAGTAAAAGAATTTTGGCAAACTTTGGTGATGTGTGATCATATTTTTCAGCGAGCTGCCCGAAACTGATTTTTTTATTTTCCAGTTTTTTTTCTATTAGCGGCTTTATAATAGGGTAGTAGCTCTGGTTTTTATGTTGATGAAGAGGAACATTAAGGCCGGAAAAAGATGGTACCAGCAAATAAATTACAACACCCAGCAGAAAAATGGATAAAGGACTAAAGTATTTTTTACGTATACCTGCACAATAATCAAAAGCCAGTAAACCAGGTTTAAAGAAGATTAGGCGGAGGGAAGAAATGAACTTGCCATCAAAATGAGTAATAAAGTGAATGGCTTCATGAATAAAATGGTGTACTGTTTTATCGTCATCGGTAAAAACTTTTTCACCGCATTGATTGCAGTAGTTCCCCGAAAACCCGGTGCCACAATTTTTGCATATCGTGATTTCAGTTTTCATTACAATTAATGAGTCAGTATAAGAATTTCTTCTATCAATTTTCGCTCATTACTCAGCCTCGGTACTTTATGCTGGCCACCCAATTTGCCTTTGCTGCGCAGCCATTCATTGAAGACCCCTTTTTTTATTGAATGAATCACCGGCATCCCCAGGGCAATGCTTTTATGCCGCTTAGCTTCGTAATCGCTGTTGATGCTTTTCAAGGCAGTGTCAAGCTCTTTGGTAAACTCATCCAGGTTGACCGGCTCGTTCTCAAATTCAATCAGCCATTCATGTGCGCCGTTTGCGCTGTCGGAAAAATAAACGGGTGCGGCGGTATAGTCATTTGCCACGGCCCCTGTTTTTTCACAAGCTATGGCAATGGCTTTGTCGGTATTATCCACTATTACTTCTTCACCAAAGGCATTCATATAATGTTTGAGCCTGCCGGATACCTTTATGCGGAAAGGTTTTAGTGAAGTAAACTGAATAGTATCGCCGGGCAGGTATCTCCATAACCCGCCATTGGTGCTGATAATGGGGGCATAGTTTCGGCCAGGTTCCACATCGGGCAGGCCAACCGTCTTCGGTTCTTTTTTTCCATATTCACTTACCGGCATAAACTCATAAAAAATACCGTGGTCGGTGAATAATAGCATGCCATCATCGCCAGGTTTTTCCTGGGCAGCAAAAAAACCTTCACTGGCGTTATACATGTCAAGGTAGTTAATGTCGCGGCCTATCAATTTTTGAAACTGTTCTTTATAAGGGGTAAATGAAACACCGCCATGCATATATAATTCCAGGGAAGGCCAAACTTCGCTCATCGTTTTTTTGCCGGTAATTTCGAGTATGCGTTTAAACAGCACCAACGTCCAGGTGGGAACACCTGAAACAGAAGTTACATTTTCTTTGATAGTGGCTTCCGCAATTTTTTCAATCTTACTTTCCCATTCATCCATCAGTGCAATACTAAGGTCTGGTGTACGCAGCCAGTGGGCCCAGAAAGGAGATGTTTGAAATAATATTGCACTCAGATCTCCATATTGTGCATCGGCATTCATTGGATTGATGCTGTGGCTGCCTCCGATAAGCAAGCCTTTGCCGGTCAGTAATTCTGAATCGGGCTTGAACTGGTAATACATGGACAGCACATCTTTCGATGCTTTAAAATGGCCATCTTCAAGGCTTTCATCACTAATGGGAATGAATTTACTTTTATCGCTGGTAGTGCCACTGCTTTTGGCAAACCAATAAATGGGAGTATTCCACAACACATTCTGTTCTCCCTTCATGATGCGTTCGATATAAGGTTTCAGGTCATCATATTCATGTATCGGAATGGCTTCTTTGAAATCACGAACATTAAAGAGGTTGGAGAAATTATACTTCCTGCCAAACTCTGTGTATTGGGCAGAAGTAACCAGGTCCTGCAATACTTCCCGCTGGGCATCCACCGGATTTTTTTTCCAGGCATCTATACGCCAGAGCCGCATACGGGCCAGGGATGATATGGCAGGGGAAAGTAATCTCATTGATAAGGGCAAAATAGGGAATTTGAAGCAATAGCTTCTTAAAAACTTGCCAGCAACAATATTATATGGCTCTATTTTTTTTCCCCATAATGCTGCGAAGCCGCAACGTCTTATTTATAGCTAACATACTCTTTGCGTCGCAGCGTGAGATATTCTTATATACTTTCGCAGGCAGCCCTTATTTTTTCTCTTAATTCCTGTTTCACCACTTCATTTATAAAGGAATGATTGATGGCAGCCAGGTTACATTGCAGGAAATGCTCTTTTGTCCAGTTAAAAACGGTGGCCATTAACTGGTATTCTCGGGATAAAGTTACATTTGATATGGTGCGGCAGTCCGTATTGATGTTCATTGAAACGCCGGCTGAATAAATTTTATCAGCAGGATGGTTTTCAATGATATCAAACACATTTACCTGGATATTGCTGGTGGGGCAAACTTCGAGGTGAATATTTTCTTTTTTCAGAAAAGCAAGCAGTGTTGAATCCTCAGCACTTCTTACACCATGCCCAATTCGGGAGGGATGAAAATGTTGCAATGTTTCCCAAACACTATCAGCTCCCTTCGCTTCTCCGGCGTGGGCGGTGCAGAAAATGGAATGTGCATGGGCATATTCAAACGCTCCGATATGATTGGCTACAGGATATCCGGCTTCATCGCCGGCAATATCAAAACCAAGCACATGTGTTCCTTTAAACTGGTCAACCAGTAATACGGTCTCCATACTTTGCTGCTCTGTATGGTGGCGAAGGGTGCATAGTATAACACCTGCCTGCACTCCAGTGATTTTTATTCCTTCTGTTACAGCTTCATTTACGGCTTCCACCACTTCAGCCGGTGTCATTCCCCCCGCAATATGCAGCAGTGGCGCAAAACGCATTTCTGCATAAATAACATTGTCTGCTTTCAGTTGCTCAAATAGATCCAGCGTTACCAGTCTCAACTGTTCTTTCGTTTGCATCAGTTCATATCCCTTCACAGCCCTGGCAATATAATCTGCCAGGTCGGTGCATTTGGCAGGGGCAATGAAAGATTCCCGATACTCATCAAATGTAATGGCAGGGTTTATCTGCTGCACCACTTTATAACTGAGGCTGCAGTCGAGATGAAGATGTAATTCTATTTTTGGCAACTGATGATAATCCATACTTGTGATTCAGAAAGTAAAAAGCAAATTAACCGTAAAAAATCAGGAAAGTAAAGAAGGCAGCAATTCTTTTATAGAATTTACCTGCCGGAAATGCGGATGTTCAATAGTATGTTCCACTTTTTCATGTGCCCAGGTGGTATGATAGGGGATATGAACGGCATTACCGCCAATAGCCAGTACCGGCAGCACATCTGATTTGAGGGAGTTGCCAACCATTAAAAATTCTCCGGGTTCAATGTCCAGGTGCTTGATCAGTTTATTATAATCGGCCTCCTGTTTATCACTCATTATTTCTATATGATGGAAATAATGCTCCAGCCCCGATTTCTTTAATTTCCGCTCCTGGTCCAGCAGGTCGCCTTTGGTGGCCACCACCAGCCTGTACTGCTGTTTTTTCAGCAAATGAAGGGCTTCCTCCATACCATCCAAAAGCTCGATAGGTTTTTCCAGCAGGTCTTTACCATAGGAGATGGCTTTTTCAATAATGCTGAGCGGGGCTGTATTATTAGAAACCCGAAGGGCTGTTTCCACCATGGAAAGCATAAAACCCTTTACTCCGTAACCATACAGGGCCAGGTTTTGTATTTCTGTTTTGAATAATTCTTGTGCGGCTGTATGATGGGGTACATAATCTTCCAGCAGGCCGCAAAACTTTTGTTCTGTTTCCTGGAAATAAGGCTCATTTACCCAAAGGGTGTCATCGGCATCGAAGGCAATTACTTTGAGGGACATGGATTTTTATTTTAATCTCCTTCTGATATATGATTTAGACCTCCCTTGACCAATAATGGCCAAAATAATCACATTGCTTTCCAAAATTATGTAGTAGGCAGCATAGGAAAAACAGTAAGGTTACAGCGCCTGATATTTACAGTAAAATCACTTACATGAAATGAAAAGGGGTTGTTCTTAATTAATGATATTGCAGCATTCGGGTCATCCAGAAAGCGAAAACTGAGTCCGGGCGCCTTGTTTTCATAGTATTCGCAGGTTTCATCTGAATCAATTTCGGCGTCCAGGGAGAACTCAATTTTATAAACCATCTTTGCTTCTCTTCTGTCTTTTTTCGAGTAGCCTTTTTTGAACATTTTCCCAGGAGTCAAACTGCATTTTCCCGGATTGGTATTTTTCTATTCTCTCATGGAGAATATTTTGTTCCCGTGTGCTGCTCAGGTATTCATCAATAATACCATCATCAATAGACTCAAGTAATTCGTCTATCAGTATGAGTTTTTCTTCAGGACTGAGCTTTTTTATTTCATCTCTGACTGTTAGCATACTGTAATTTACAATTTTTTTTATACTTGCACACTGTTTATCGTATAAGTTTTAATGAAGGTCTTCATTTTTTTTTGCTTCCTCGTGCAGATAATCCTTCCTTTTCAATTCAAAATTTCTTCCGAGGTAAAGTCTTTTTACTTCATCATCATTGGCCAGTTCTTCGGCGGTGCCGTGTTTGTATATTTTACCTTCAATCAGTAAGTAAGCCCTGTCGCAGATTGAGAGGGTTTCAGTTACGTTGTGATCGGTGATAAGGATGCCGATGTTCTTATATTTCAGTTTGGCTACAATCGCCTGTATATCTTCTACAGCAATGGGGTCAATACCGGCAAAGGGTTCATCCAATAATATAAATTTGGGGTCAACGGATAAGGCACGGGCAATTTCTGTCCTTCTTCTTTCACCACCGCTCAGCACATCGCCATTACTTTTACGTACATGCTGTAGCCGAAATTCATTCAGCAGGGATTCCAGTTTGTCACGCTGCTGCTGTTTGGTAAGCTTTGTCATTTCGAGGATAGCGGCAATATTGTCTTCCACACTCAGCTTGCGGAATACAGATGCTTCCTGCGGCAAATAGCCGATGCCCATTTGGGCCCTTTTGTACATGGGCAGGCTGGTAATATCCTGGTCGTTCAAAAAAACCTTTCCTTCATCGGGCCTCACAAGTCCCACCACCTGGTAGAAAGAAGTGGTTTTGCCGGCACCATTGGGGCCCAGCAGGCCTACGATCTCTCCCTGTTTTACATTAAAGGAAACATTGTTTACCACCGTGCGGCTGCCATATTTCTTTACCAGGCCTTTTGTTTGAATTGTAATTGACATGCAGGGCAAAAATAAGGCTTGCACCACTGATTACGCCTATTCAAATGATTTTTATGATTTCGTTTCTGTTACCCCTTTGTGCATTAATTTTGCCTCCCAATGAAAGTAACTGACCACATCACACAGGCAAAAGGCACGCTGATCTCTTTTGAGGTTTTGCCACCGTTAAAAGGAAAAGGCATTGAAGCTTTGTATAAACACCTTGACCCCCTGATGGAGTTCAAGCCTTCGTTTATTAATGTTACCTACCACCGCAGTGAGCATGTATTTAAGAAAAGGGCAGATGGCAGTTTTGAAAAAGTGGTGATCCGCAAAAGGCCGGGTACTGAAAGTATTTGTGCTGCTATCATGAACAAGTATAATGTGGACACCGTACCCCATCTTATATGCGGGGGCTTTAGTGTAAATGAAACGGAAGATGCCCTTATCAACCTGCGCTACCTAGGTATAGACAATGTGCTGGTACTAAGGGGCGATGCAGCAAAGAATGAAACAGCGTTTGAACCGGAGCCGGGCGGACACAAATATGCCAGTGATTTGCTGGCACAGGTGGCCAATCTTAATGCCGGCATTTACCTGGAAGACGATTTAAAAGGAACACAGAAAACAGAATTTTGTATTGGGGTGGCGGGCTATCCGGAAAAACACTTCGAAGCGCCCAATATGGATACGGACCTGCAATACCTGAAAGCAAAAGTGGATGCCGGTGCAGACTACATCATTACCCAGATGTTTTTCGACAATGCAAAATTTTATGCTTTTGCAGATGCCTGCAGGGCCATTGGTATCAATGTGCCTATTATTCCCGGATTAAAACCTGTGTATAGCAAAAAGCAACTTACAATACTTCCCAAAACCTTTCATATAGATTTACCTGCAAGTCTGTCAAACGAAATATTGAAATGCAAAACAGATGAGGAAGTGGAGAAAGTGGGGCAGGAATGGTTATTGATGCAATCAAAAGACCTGAAGAAGAACGGTGTACCCGTTCTTCATTATTATACATTGGGTAAGCCGCATGTAATAGCGAATGTGGTGAGGGAATTGTAGGCTAAGAGATTGAAAGAGTAAAAGGAGGAAAAGAGTTAGTTCCTGATTTTCCTCCAATATTGTATTTTGGAGTAAGCGCATGTGGTGAGGGAGTTGCAGGCTAAGAGATTGAGAAGATGTTTGAGTTATTTGAAAATATTGGCGACGGATACCCACCCCTGTAACTTTTCTGAAAGTGTAAATGTCATTACTCCCTGAAGGGTGATGATGACATTGCTGTTTTGCAGAGATACCCCTGTAAGTTTTCTAATAGTGTAAGTTTCTTTATTCCCTGAAGGGGGGAATGTAACATTGCTGTTTTGCTGGAGCAGGATTTGTTGCAATGTTTCTATCTTACAATAACAGGGTTTCATAGCTCCCTTCAGGGAATAATAACATTCCGGTTAAGAAGCAATTCGCAGGGGGGTACAATTACTTCGAAATCTCCCCCAGCACCTTCTTGTCAATTGCCACCGGATACTTTTTCTGCAGGGCTTCTTCCCAGTTTTTTTCCAATACAGTTTGATAATCGTTGATCACTAATCCTTTTGCTTCGGCAAAGCTGCGCTGCATGGGTTGCGGGTAAGCATTTACAATATAGGCAAAGGAGGCGGTGTTATCATTGCTGTTTACCAGCGGCATCGTTACCATGCCCTGTTTGGGTACTGTTTTATTAAGATTCGGAATTTGATTCCATTCATACTTTGAAGAATCGGCAACTACTTTCTCTGCAAATAAATCGGCACTGATTCTCCAGTCGGCAGGCTTTGCTTTTATTTTTTCATACAGCGCTTTTGCTGTATTCTGGTCGGAACAGAAGAAGAGAACCGCATCAGCACTTTGTTTCCAGGTATAGTTTTTTTTATTTTTTTCATATAAAACAAGTAAAACAGCGCTGTCGCTTTGTGCTTTATTCCATACCTCCTGCTGCATGATCTCAAAGAAGAGATTACCATCTTTAAATTCTATCATCTGGCTGCGAAACTCTTCACTAAAATCTTCCAGGTGATCTTTATAATAGTTGAGTAAGGAAAATTGGATCCACTCTTCTCTTACCTGGCTATAGGATTTTGCACCTGTGCCATCCTGCTTATACCGGTAAGTATTGGCATAGTTTACCCAATGTGTGGCATTGTAGATTGAATCACCAATACTGAACATAGGAGTGGTGGCAATAATAGTGCGGCCCAGATCGGTCATGGGTTTCAGGTCCAGTACACTGTCCGACATGGCCCAAACAGCGGCATCGTTGTAAGGGTATATCTTAAAACCGGCCTTATCCTTCACTTTTTTATAAATAAAATCACGGGAAGTTTTCCATCTGCCGTCTGCCATTATTTTTTGCTGCAGGTCCTGCAGGTTTGTTTTATCCTTTGCATCTGTAACCACAGGTTTCAGCGAAATGCGTTTTACAATATGCCAGCCGTGCGAAGTGAGGAAAGGTTTGCTGACAGCTCCATCTTTTGCCAGTGCCCACAAAGCGTTTTCAAAAGCAGGCTCATATTGTCCCACGCCTATATCAGGCATGATGCCATTGCTGGCGGCAGTAATGTAATCGTTGCTGAATGCATTGGCCAGAAAATTAAAATTGTCACCTGCCAGCAGCCGTTTATAAATAGAGTCTGCCAGACCTGCAATTTGTTTTTTACCTGCATCATCGGCACCGGGAGGAATGGCCAGCAGAATTTGTTGAGCTTTTATTTTACCCACAGCTTTTCTTGCGGCCAGGGGTTTGAAAATATGATAACCAATCTTTGATCGAACGGGGGTCGAATATTTTCCAATGGGGGTATTATAAATCGCATTTTCAAATTCGTAGGGGAGGGAAAAAACCGTCAGGTATCCAAGGTCGCCTTTATTGGCTTTTGCAGCGGGATCATCAGAATCCTGCTGTGCTATTTGTAAAAAAGCTTCTCCTTTTTGTAAGCGTTGTAAAATATTGTCTCTTTTTTGCTGTGCGGCGAGTGTATCGGGAAAACCGGTGCCACTTTTAAAAGCAATAAAGATATGGGCCATCCGTATATCTTTCTGGCTTCGCAAAAATGCTTCATTCGTCATCCTTGTCATCATATCCGGATCGGTCATATAATTATCCGCTATCTGGGTGCGGAGATTGGCTACTTCCAGTTTCAGGTGTTGCAGTGTATCGTATTGCCTTTCATAGGCCTGGCGGATCTTTAACCGGGATTTGATATACAGGTCAAGATAATCACTGATAGATTTTGCCTTATTTACAACCGGCATCGTATTGTTTTTATTATACGCCTTTATAAATTCCCTGGCATCCACCGTATTGTTGCCATAGGTAAACAGCGTTTGAGAAGAGGCGGTCATCACTCCGAAACAGGCAATGATGGCAGCGAAGAAAGATTTTTTCATATAATTGGTTAACTAGTTAATCGGTTAATTAGTTTATTGGGTAGTGGTTTATTATTGGTGGTTGCTTATTGGTTGTAAAGTTGTTTCTAATGTATGGATTAGCAGTTACTGATAACCGGCAACCAGTTTCCTATTGTCCTTTCAGTTTCATCTGCAGCACTTCATCAATCTGTTGGTACGTCAGTTTTTTGGCAATGATCCTTTTATCTTTATCCAGCAAATATAAGGTGGGGAATGTCTGCACATCATACAACTGTGAGTAGCCTGGAATGCTTGCCTCTATCCGTGCCTTATCGTCGGCTTTAGAATAATATACATGGGTCCATTCCTGTAATTTTTTTTCAGTAATAAACTGTAACCAGTCTTTTTTAGTGCCATCGGTTTCTTTGGCAATGGCAAATAATTTCAGGCCCGGTGCTTTCCATTTGGCAATATAAAAAGAGTCCAGTTTTGGCAGTACTTCTTTACAATGTCCGCAGGTAGGGTCCCAGAAGGCGACAATAGTATAATTAGCCTGTATGCCGTATAAGGATGTGATGGTACCGGTAGAGTCGGGCAGCTCCACATCGGCTGCGGGGGTACCCATAATATTTGCCATCAGGCTGTAAGCCCTGTCGGTAATTGTTTTACGGCCCTTATCATTCAGCCAGCTATAGGTCTTATTGGAAAAATATTTTTCAAAAAGATGTACAAAAATGGCATCTTCCCACATATACTTCTGATTCAGGTACCGGTTTATAAACTTTATCAGTAAAAACCGGGTCATCTCTTCATTGATGCTGGCATAGCTCAGCATACCGTCTATCTCTTTAATAATTGAATCGGGTTGTGGTGTTACTAATTGATTGAAATATTTATCCAGCTTATCCTCAAAAAAGGGGGTATAGGCCAAACGGCCATCCCAGAAGCTAACGCCATCCCAGTAATGGCTTTTGTAATAAGTATAGGCTGCCAGCGAGTCTTCTTTGGTAGCCGGATTTTTTAGTTTTCCTGTAAGTTGCGGTTCCCGCATACACATCAGCAAAGCCGTAAGAATGGTACCGGGATTTTTAGAAATAACATCCTGCCGGTAATCGGTCACGGTTTTATCCAGTTTCATGAGTTCTGCTGATACACGGGTGGAATCAGCTTTACCGGCTGATGATTTCAGTTGCTGTTGCAGGGCATTGATGTCTTTGCCTTTGGCGGACATATACTGCTGATACTTTACAAACATGTCATTATCCGGGGAATTTTCAAATTTCACCCCCTTTGCAATAGTGGCACTGTCTGCCAGTACCGAAAATTGCTGCTGCCTGTCTACCAGTATCTCAAAAAAGCCGGATTTATTAGGGTAGCCAACCAGGTAAATGCCATGATTCAAAGGCTTGGTCCCTTTAAATACCGCTTCGCTTTTATCATTCAGCATGGCAGAATCAATAATGGGATAGCTTTTGCCAAAATAATGGCCGAGGTAGATGTATTGATTCTTAAATGGCTTAAAGGTTATTTTGATGGAATAACCTGTCTGTGCACCGGCGGTAAAAACCGATAAAAAACTCAGTAATACTATAATTCGTTTCATAAGTCAGAATGAATGCCGTAAAGATATTTAAAAATGTCAGTCCACCGGAAAGCGGCTAAAAACTGGTTAAAGAGGGGGCGTAAAAACAATTCGTTGCGTAATATATAGAAAGCGAGGATAATTTATTCTTTTTTGAAATTACCCCCCCCTTTTTAGGCTCCCCTGACTTTTGGTTAAGTCTACCTGGCTTTTTTGGTAGGTGATCCTAGTGCTAAGTTAAGTTTGATATGTCGCAAAAAAATATCCCACAAACCTGCCTGTTCGGTCCGCAGGACTCATTGAGCAGACAGGGGAAAGGCTTTGTGGTCTTTGTGGGATATGCGCCAGTTTATGGATAACATAACACTAGTGGTATGGTTAAGCTCTCCTGGCAAATGGTATTATTACCCTTTGAGGCTTAGCGGTATATTTGCGGCGTGAGAAAAAAGAAGAAAAATATTGTACTGGAAAAAGTACTGGTAACTGACTATGCTGCAGAGGGTAAAAGCCTGGCCCGGGTGGATGGCAAAGTGATATTTATTGAAAATGTAGTACCCGGAGATGTAGTGGATGTGCGGCTGCTTAAAAGCAAGAAAGATTGGGCGGAGGGTATGGCCATATTTATCCATACGTATTCGGCCGACAGGGTAGAGCCATTTTGTTCCCATTTTGGTGTTTGTGGAGGGTGCAAATGGCAAATGCTGCCTTATGATAAACAATTGCAATACAAACACCGGCAGGTCGAGGAAACGCTTAAGCGGATTGGAAAAGTAGTATTGCCTGAATTTTTACCGATACTGGGAGCGCCGGAAACAACGTATTACAGAAATAAGATCGAATATACATTTGGAACGAAGGAGTTTACGAGAGAGAAACCAGCCCCTCCAACCTCTCCGAACGGTAGGCAAGCCGCAACAAAAGGCCAGCTTGCCGGAAACCCCGACATAATCGGAGGTTCGGAATTAGCGGGGCCTGAAGCCCTTCCTTTGGAGGCAACCAAGCCCGGCGAAGGTCGGGAACTCAGTTCAGGAGAGGCCTTCAGAGGATTCAGGGGGGTCGGCTTTCACGCCAAAGGCTTCTTCGATAAAATAGTGGATATAGAAACCTGTCACCTGCAGGCAGAACCCACCAATGCTATCCGGCTTGCCGTTAAAAAAATGGCGATTGATAATAACTGGTCTTTTTATGACATAAGAAACCACCTGGGTTTTTTGCGCACCATGCAGGTGCGGCTTTGCACCACTGGTGAATTGATGGTAAATATTGTAGTGGGCGAAAATGATACTGCTAAGATCAATCAGCTGATGGATTTTGTGCAGCAGCAGTTTCCGGCTATTACCACTTTATTGTATACAGTCAATACAAAATGGAATGACAGTATGCACGATCTGGAGCCGGTAGTTTATCATGGCAAAGGATATGTGATTGAAAGGCTTTCCAATAAACCAGGTGGAGAAGGATACCAATTTAAAATTGGCCCTAAATCTTTTTTTCAAACCAATACAAAACAGGCGGAGCGGCTGTACAGCATAACAAGGGATTTTGCGGAGTTGACCGGTAATGAAACAGTGTATGATCTATATTGTGGTACCGGCAGTATCGGCATTTTTGTAAGCGAAAAAGCGAAAAAGATCATTGGAGTGGAGATGATTGCCGAGGCTATTGCTGATGCGAAAGAGAATGCAGCGCTGAATAATTTGTCATCCACTGCCTTTTTTGCCGGGGATGTAATTGATATTTGCAATGATGATTTTTTTGCCATGCACGGAAAACCGGATGTGATCATTACCGATCCTCCCCGTGCCGGTATGCATGATAAGCTGGTGCAAAAAATTCTGGACATAGCAGCGCCTGTCGTAGTGTATGTAAGTTGCAATCCCGCCACACAGGCCCGCGACCTGCTGTTGCTGGATGAAAAATATGTGGTAACAAAAGTGCAGCCGGTGGATATGTTTCCGCATACACACCATATAGAAAATGTGGTGCAGCTGAAACTGAGAGAGGTGTAGTTAAAATATTCAGACCGCTTTTTGCACCACAACTTGTTCCGGCCATACCTATCGTGTGGACACATCTTTTAGCAGAACCTTTTTTAGCACACGGATAACACGGGTTGGACGGATTAACATAGATTATTTATAAAAAGCTGTCAATACTTTGTAATACGGCTGAAATTCAAAGGATAAATACGGATTTATGCTGCTTCGCAGCATTTAGGATTCATTGATTTCCTCTTGATCTTAACAATATTCGA
>JANOEQ010000094.1:0-6586 GCA_031441485.1 Chitinophagaceae bacterium | reverse complement strand
CCCAACCCGGACCAAATCAAAAAGGCCCTGCTGCCCAACGATGAACAACTTTTTGCCCTGGATGAACTAATTGCTACCGGCGAAGCCGTTTTCAGCCTTATCCGCTTCTCCGAAATGGACAAGGATTTTAAAGAAGCTTTTTACCGGTTGGAAAAGCACTTTATGTTCTATTCTAATTTGATGAACATTTAAATAATTATTAATTAAGAATTAATAATTAATAATTGTCCTTTCAGCAACTATTCACTATTTATTCACGGCTAATTCATTGCTGCACCCTTGTTATTCGATGCTAATCACGGGTAACTCGTTGCTAATCAATTGTTATCTGGAAAGGGTTGCAGGGTGTCATTCAATCTGTGCACAGCATTCATCCGGCAATGTACAGGGTCCGTCAATCACTACACAGAGCCCGAAAACTGTTGCACAGTATGCGTCAATCACTGCACTGAGTCCAAAAACTGCTGCACAGCATGCGTCAATCATTGCACAGGGCCCGAAAACTGGTTCACTGTATGCGTCAATCACTCCACTGAGTCCGAAAACTGTTGCACAGTATGCGTCAATCACTGCACTGAGTCCGAAAACTGGTTCACTGTATGCGTCAATCACTCCACTGAGCCCGAAAACTGGTTCACTGTATGCGTCAATCACTGCACTGAGTCCGAAAACTGCTGCACAGCATGCGTCAATCATTGCACAGGGCCCGAAAACTGTTGCAAAGTATGCGTCAATCACTGCACTGAGTCCGAAAACTGTTGCACAGTATGTGTCAATCACTGCACTGAGTCCGAAAACTGTTGCACAGTATGCGTCAATCACTGCACTGAGTCCGAAAACTGTTGCACAGCATTCGAAAACTGCTGCACAGCATCCAAAAATTACTGCACAGTATTCAACAATCAGTGCATCGCAGTCATCCGGAAGTGTAAAGCAATCATCAGGGAGTACACAGTAACCATCCGGGAGTGTAAAGAAGTCATCCGGAATTGCACAGCAATCGAAAACCACTGCACAGCATCCAAAAACTACTGCACAGTATTCAACAATCCGTGTATCGTAATCATCCGGAAGTGTAAAGTAACCATCCGGGAGTGTAAAGCAGCCAGCGTATTCAGCGCCTGCATCTATTTTTTATTTACTTGCGACACCAGGTTTGTATAAAACGTAAACTGTCGAAAAGTAACTGCGTAACGTCAAAACGAACTGCGCAACATTGAAACGAACTGCATAACGACGAAAAACTGCGAAACGCCGTGCCGTGCTGGAACACATGCCCTGTCTGTACTGCGGGTATTACCGGGAGGAAAATTCCAAATCTCCCCGCCGGCTGGCGGGGAATAGGAACATTAGCATAAAGGACAATTGGCGGGGGTTATACTGCCTTTCTCAATTTCACGAGTTTCTCCAGCAACGGTGCCAGCAAATCCAGTTGCAGCATATTTGCCCCATCACTCAATGCTTTGGACGGGTTGGGATGTGTTTCAATAAATAATCCGTCGGCCCCTGCTGCAATGGCCGCTTTTGCAATGGTGCCGATCAGTTGCGGGTTGCCGCCGGTTACACCACTTGTTTGATTAGGTTGCTGCAATGCATGTGTTACATCCATAATCACTGGCGCTCCATGCGCCTGCATAGCGGGAATATTACGGTAATCCACCACCAGGTCCTGGTAGCCAAAAGTGGTTCCTCTTTCGGTAAGCATTATTTTGTCATTGCCGGCTTTCTTTATTTTATCTACAGCAAATTTCATGGCTTCACCGCTTACGAACTGTCCTTTTTTTACATTTACTATTTTCCCGGTTTGTGCGGCTGCAATTAATAAATCTGTTTGCCGGCAAAGGAAGGCCGGTATTTGTAATATATCTACGAACTGTGCAGCCTTTGCCGCTTCTTCGGGGGAATGTATATCGGTAACTATTGGCAAAGAATATTTTTTACCTGTGCGCTGCAGCATCTGCATAGCCAAGTCATCACCAAGCCCGGTAAAGGAACTGCCGCTGGTACGGTTGGCTTTGCGGTAAGACGATTTAAAAACATAAGGGATGCCCAGGTTTTTACAGATGCATGAAACCTTTTCTGCCACTTCCTGCAGCAATTCTTCATTTTCCACTACACAGGGCCCGGCCATTAAAAAGAAATTATCAGCATGGTATGACTGGTTGGCAAATAAATCTTTGAGGAATTTTTCCATGCGGCAAAAATACTAATAGCCGATGGCTTTAAGAAACTCTTCTTTTTTTCTCCTGGCTACATCTGCAAACATTCCATTTGTCATTTCTATCTGCCCGCCATCTCCTTTTATATACCGTTTTATATAATTGAGGTTAATAAGATAAGAGTGATGGGTGCGGAAAAAAATATCCTCCGGCAGCAGCTCTTCAAATTCTTTGAGTGTTTTGGAGGCGGTTATTTTTGACTTATTGGTAAAATAGATATTGGTGTAATTACTGTTGGCCTCTAAGTATACGATGTCGCTGATATTATAAAATAGCAAACCCTCCAGTGTAGGAATGGCTAACTTGTGCAATTTATTTTTAGGCTGGAGCATATTTTGCTGCAGCAGCTCCACCTGTTTTTTTGTTTGGGTATTTTCTTTTGTATCAATTTTTTCAATAGCTGTTTTCAGTTCTTCAATATCAATTGGCTTCAGCAGGTAATCAAAAGCGGCATATTTAATGGCTTTAATGGCGTACTGGTCATACGCAGTGGTAAAGATGATATGAAAGTTCTTTTCAGGCAGTTCGTTCAGCATTTCAAAGCCGTTCATCCGGGGCATTTCAATATCTAAAAAAATCAATTGCGGCTGGTAAAGTTGTATCAGCGTCAATGCCTCCTGCCCGCTGGCCGCTTCTGCAAGGATTTTTACCTGCGGACAGTAGGCCAGTAATTTTTCCCGCAGTGCTATCCTGCCTTTTGCTTCATCATCAATTATTAGTACGGTCAGCATTTTAAATAATGTTTAAATTTACTTTTACCTCGGTGCCGGCAGGGATATTGTTATTAAACAAATCTTTTACCTGCACTGAAGCAGTTTCTTCTTTATTAAAAAGTTTTATCCTGTCGTGGCTCATTTCCATGCCATAATGTGATTCTTTGTTTTGCATTATTTTCCCGGCAGCTTCCCTTCCAATACCATTGTCAGTAATAGTATATTGTATTTTGTCATTTACTTTTTTAATATCAATAGTGAGAATGCCTTCATTTCCCGCTTTATTTCTCAGTCCATGTAAAATAGCATTTTCCACATAGGGTTGTACTATAAGCGGCGGCACTTTATAATCACTGTTTAGCAGTTCAGTATCCACTATATATTCCGTTTTAAACTTATTTTCATTGCGCAGTTCTTCCAGTTCAATATATAGCTTAAGTGTTTCTGCATCTTTACTGAATAATACAGTGTTTTGTTTGCTGATATCTAAAATATTCCGCAGCAGCCTGGCAAATTTATTTAAATAGACAGTTGCATTATACCTGTCATTACTCTGTATCAGGCCATCAATGCTGTTGATACAGTTAAATATAAAATGCGGGTTCATCTGGCTGCGAAGGGCTTTCATTTCCATCTCGGCCATCTGGCTTTTAAAAAAAGCTTTAGTTTTTTCTTCCCTGCGTATACTGGCAATCCGCCATTTTGCAATAGCATACACCAGGCCTGCAATTAAAAGAAAACACAGCAGTTTAAACCACCCTGTTTTCCAAAATGGGTATGCCACACTTATCGTTATTTGCTTTTCCTCACTTGCTGTTCCATCTGAGTTTATGGCTTTTATGAATAATGTAAATTTGCCTGAAGTAATGGCTGCCAGTGATATCGTTCTCTGTGCAGTGGCAATCCACTCTTTTTGCCGGGGAAGAAGCTTATAATAAAATTTTGTGCGGTCACCCATTACTGTAGCTATGGCACTGAAATCCACAATTATTTCTTTGGCAGAATATGGCAATCTGATATTGTTGTTTTCAACGGCCACCTCTTTTCCGCCGGATACGAAGCGATTAAAATATACAACGGGCTTTTGATTATTGATTGGTAAGGAATAAATGTTCCAGTGAATGAAGCCCTCCGGTGCCGCTAAAATCATCGTTCCATCTGCCAGGGTAAAAAGGGATTCATAAAAGTTGTCTGTAGCTAAGCCATCTTCTTTATTGAATACAGTCCATTTGTCCTCCTTTATATTATACCGGGCCACCCCGCTTACGGTAACCACCCAAATATCATCTTTGCTGTCCCTTACCACATCAAAGGCCCTTTGTGCAAAAAACCCGTTGGATTGGGTATAGTGTTTGATAAATGTTTTGCTGCCGGGGTTATACACCTGCAGACCCTCATCCCTGGGAGTAATCCAGCAATTGCCGGCAGCATCGAATGCGATACCCTGCACCTCTGTACTGGCCAATGATTGGTTGTTGTTTTCTTCCGGATAGAAATGCTGCCATTTTCCATTTTGCTGATTGTAATGATGCATGCCATTGGAAGTTGTCAGCCAGGGGTTGTCGCCGGTATCAAAAACTAACTTAACCGTTTTCCAATTGTCAATAATTTTATTACTGCCATAATAGTTGGTACGAATAACGCTAAACTTGTTTTTTGCAGGTTCCCATTTTATCAATTGCTGGTTATTGACGAACCATAGATTTCCTTTATTGTCAGTGGCTATTTTAAGTAAACCGGAATTGATAAACGCAGCGTCTTTAAATTTGGATGCTGCATTTAAAAACCGGTCTTTTACTTTATCATAGTAATACAGGAAAGGGGCATCCCGGGAACGAAGCCAGATATTACCCAAGGCATCTTCAACAATATCTCTTAATTGCCTGTCCACCGCATTACCTTCAATCGCAACAGACCGGATATAACGAAAACTGCTGTCGTATATATAAATACCATAACCGGCATTGCAACTCATCCAGCATTGCTTAGTATCCTTTCGGTATAGCACTGAAACCAAATAGGGTTTGTAAACAAACTTTCCGGCAGGCTGGTAAAAAGATTGAAATTTACCCATCCGTTCATAAACCGGGTTTTTTTGAAAAATATTTCCTGGTGAACAAATCCAGGTACTGCCATCGGAAGTATGTGTAATGCCATTAAATAGCTGTGCAGTATTTTTCTTATTTTGGGTTTGCGTACTACTGAGCAGTAAAAACTTTTTTTGATGCAGGTTGAATTCAAACAACCCTTCCATAGTACTTACATACAAAGAAGTATCTGTACACCTGTTAATATTGGTGATAATATTTCTTGAATAATTCTTTTTGGAATATTCCAGCGGGCTGGGCGGGTAGTTGGTGAATTGCTCAGTCAGTATATTAAAATGAATTAATCCACCAGCCCAGGCACCCAGCCAAATATTGGAAGCATCTTGTACAATAATAGTATGAAAACTATTATTGATCCATTCTGCTTTACTATTCTTTATATTCTTATAGCCAATAAAAATTTTGCTTTTAGTATCAAAACGATAAAAACTATTTATGCCTGCCAGCCATAAAACATCCGGATTGGCGGCATCGGCAGCTATACTTCTTAGTTGATTGCCATCAAGGAAGCCTGCTTTTTTATTTTTTGGGTTATCCGGAAGATACTGGTGAAAGCTATCTATTTTTTCATCATACAGCAGCAGGCCCCGTCCATTGGTACCCAACCATAAACGCCCCTGGCTATCTTTAAACAAATCAAAAACCCAGTAGTGCCAATGTTCATCAGGGGTTGGATGCGGATATTGTTTCCACTTACCCGTTTTTCTATTGAGTTTATTTACTCCGCGGCCAAATGTGCTCACCCATAAATTACCATGCCTGTCTTCTTCAATATCTCCAATTACACTCGAGGAAAGAGTTGTGCTGTCATTTCTTTTCGAAAAAAAAGGGGTGAACTGGTATCCATCAAACCGGAACAATCCCGATTCGGTAGAGAGCCACAAAAAATGATCGGATGATTCAAAAATTTTATTGATGCCGGCATTAGGTACTCCTTCGGCCTGGCCGAACCTTTTGAACCCATTTACAAATGGCTGTGCAGCGGAACGGCAACTTATAAAAATAGATACAAATAATATAATCAGACGACCGTATCCCATATAATAAAACTACTTTAAATTCAGGGCATAAGTATGCGATTCTTTTTCTAGCAGCAGGTTCGGGCAGAACAATACCCAATCATCAATCCTTTACGCAACGAACAGAATAACCATCTTGCATATTGTTGTTAGTCTTTAATGCAATCTTATTGTCGAAACTAAGTGCACGGAACCATGAAAATCCGGGGCGGGTTTCTGTAAGTGTGGCACTCCAAAAGAGCCCTCCTGCGCCTATTCTATAGTATGTACCTCCTATGTTACGATAGCCACCCGGTAAAGCTGTAAATCCGCTGCTGTTAGTAGCTCCTGTATTGATAGGTAGCCAATGTGCAGTGCCCGATTCTTTCATGGCTGCTCCAGCTACGGCCTCACCTCCAAGACATTTAGTTAATATTGTCCATTCAAAATCGATGGGTATATGCCAGCCTGCCGGAGCTAAGCCACGGGCATCGTTTACTGCATACCAGTTGTAGAGTTTGCCATATATAGCGCCCATGGCAGGATCA
>JANOEQ010000093.1:0-77486 GCA_031441485.1 Chitinophagaceae bacterium | reverse complement strand
GGCACACATGATGCCAACGATTTAACCGTCCTTGGGTTTTATTATAATGCTTCGGCCCCCTCACTCACAGGCGCATCGCTGCTCAATAGCGTTGCAGCCACTTTTGCCGCGCCGCATGCCTATAATGTTTCCAATAGTTTTCTGGGCCCGATAGTTATTGCAGCCGGGGCAACAGGATATTTTATTGTAACCGTAAATACTAATGCAGCAGCCACCAGCGGCAATACCGTTAAGATTGACGGCCTGGCAAACCCGGTAACGTTTGGTTATACCACCAGTCCGCCTGTTACAAATAACCAGACCGACGCTGCCGGAATAAAAACTATCCTGGCTGCCGGTATCACCCTTACCACTTCACCGACATCTGCCTCCATTGTGGTGCCGGGCACAAATAATAACATAGTGTATATAGCGAAAATGGATGTGACCGCACTCCCGGTAGCTGTCAGCAGCATACAATTTACCCTGACCGGTACACATGATAATGATGACCTGGCCACTTTAAATGTGCATTATAATGCTACAGCCCCATCCCTGACTGGTGCAACGCTGCTTACTAATGTACCAGCCACTTTTGCAGCACCCCATGCGTATAATACCAGTTTTGGATTTACCGGAAACATAAATATCGGAACTGGTGCAACAGGGTACTTTATTATTTCCGTTAATACTGGCGCCGCAGCAACTATAGGTAATACCATTAAGTTAGACGGGGCCGTAAATCCTGTGACATTTGCTTACACCACTTCACCCACCATTATCAACAACCAGACCGATGCTGCCGGGGCAGGTACCATTGGAGCCACACTACCATTAACATTATTACATTTTACCGGGTATGCTGATGCTAAACAGGAAGTACGCCTGCACTGGAAAACCGCAGGAGAAATAAATACAAAGGACTTTGAAGTGGAATGGTCTGCTGACGGCCAGTCTTTTACTAAAATAGCCGTGTTTGGTGCAGCCGGCAACAGCACCCAGGACATATCATACAGTTACTTACATAAAATACCTGTTGATGGCAATAACTACTACCGGCTTAAAATGAGGGATATGGACGGCAGGTTTACTTATTCCCCCGTAATTAAAGTAGTTGTCGCTATCCGCTCATTTTCACTTGCAGTATTTCCAAACCCGGTTGTTGATTTTTTGCAGCTTGATATCAGAGCGGTAAAAAATGAAACTATTGTATTGAATCTTCATGGCGCAGATGGAAAAATTACAGGGTCAAAGCAATTTACGGTAATAAAAGGCAGCAACCGGTTTAACTGGGATTTGCAACCTGTTCCGGCGGGCACCTATTTTATTTCTTCCGGAAACAAACAATTCAAAACTATACAAATCCTCATTAACCATTAAACCTTTTCATTTATGAAAACTGCATTTCCTTTTATGTTCAGCCTGGTGATACTTTTTTCCTGTAAAAAAGACAATAGCAACACCAGCAGTCCTAAAACAATAGGAGATAGCTACCAGGGCGGTAAAGTAGCTTATATTTTACAACCCGGCAACCCGGGTTATGATGCCAATGTGCAACACGGTTTAATAGCTGCACCAGGCGGCCAAAGCACCGGCATAGCCTGGTACAATGGAACTTTTACAACAACAGGCGCTACGGCACAGGCAGTAGGCACAGGTAATGCTAATACCAACACGATAGTTGCCAGCCAGGGAGCAGGCAGCTATGCAGCAAAATTAGGTGCTGATCTGGTATTGGATGGCTACAGCGATTGGTATTTACCCAGCAGGGAAGAGTTAAACAAACTGTATGAAAACAAGGTTGTTATAGGTGGTTTTTCTACTGATCCGGCTAACAGTACCTACTGGAGTTCTTCAGAGGGTGTTAGCCTCACCCCTCCTAACAATGGTGCTTTTCATGTGTATTTTATTACTGGCCAAAATGGAGGAGCGAATAAAAATCAAACATTATTTGTACGTGCGGTGCGTAATTTTTAAAATAAAAGTTCTTATCATGAAAAAAATAACCCTTTTATTAGCAGTACTTACAATCCATCAATGGCTGACGGCACAAAATGTGGGTATTGGCACCACCATACCCAATGCATCGGCACAATTGGATGTAAGCAGCACCACCAAAGGAATGCTGGTACCACGAATGACAACTGCTCAAAGAACAGCTATCACCTCCCCGGCTGCCGGCTTACTGGTTTTTGATAATACCGGCAACAGCTTTTGGTTTTATAGCGGTGCTGCCTGGACGGAACTTCTTACCAGCAGCAATACCGGATGGACGCTTACCGGTAATAGCGGCGCCGTTGATGGTACAAGTTTTATCGGCACCACTACCAACGTACCACTCAGCTTCCGGCAAAATAATATTGGCATAGGAAGATTGGATGCCGGGAAGAATAATGTTTTCCTTGGCGACCTTGCAGGTGGTGGACTTGAAACAACAAACAATACATTTATTGGCGACCATGCAGGCTTCTCACATTTTGGCATTGGCATCGGTAGCAACACATTTATCGGTTCGCAGGCAGGATATTCAAATACTACAGCATCAGAAAATACTTTTGTAGGAAGTAATGCAGGATATGCTAACACTACTGCTACCGGCAATACCATGATTGGTAAAGATGCAGGCAATACTAACACAGCAGCAAATAATACCTTTATTGGCCATAAGGCAGGCACTTTAAATACCACCGGTACAGATAATGTTTTTGTTGGAAAAGATGCAGGCCTTACCAACAGTACCGGAACAGGCAATACTTTCATTGGAAAATTTGCAGGAAAACTAAATACAACCGGGATTTTCAACGCCGCCCTGGGCAGCGATGCTCTTTATTTTAACACAACAGGAAATGCCAACTCTGCATTTGGCAAAAATGCATTGTATTCAAATACCGATGGTTTGTATAATACATCTGTCGGTTGGAATGCTCTATATTCAAATACATCAGGTTCCTTGAATACGGCTGTTGGTGCCAGTGTATTAGGTTCCTTAACAACAGGCGACAGAAACACTGCCGTTGGCTATGGCACACTGGCTGGCGCCACTACTGCAAGTGGCAGTACAGCCATTGGCTACAATGCATTAAATAGCAGTAATGGTGCACACAATACTGCCATTGGAAATGAAGTCCTGTCTAACAACACATCGGGAAATTATAACACTGCTGCGGGTACATATACTCTAAACCTTAATGTAACTGGCTCATCAAATACCGCTTTCGGCCGCTTTGCTTTAGGCTTCAATACAGATGGAAACTTTAATACAGCTATCGGTGTAGAGGCATTGACTGATAACGGTAGTGGGAATTACAACACCGCCAGCGGCTACAGGTCATTAGCCGAGAATGATGGTGGAGTTTATAATACTGCCAGCGGCTATAATAGCCTTGGAGCCAATACCACCGGAACAGGAAATACATCTATAGGAATGGAATCTATGCTGGCCAATACCACCGGATTTAATAATACTGCTATCGGCAGAGGAGCCGATATGGCACTCGTTAGCCTGAACAATGCCACGGTGATAGGTTACAATGCCACCGTCACTAACAGCAATCGGGTTGTTATAGGTAACACTATTGTATCCGTTATTGGCGGGTATACTGGTTGGAGTAACCTGAGTGACAGCCGGTTTAAAAAAAATATTCAACCCAATGTGGGCGGGCTTGGCTTTATCATGAAACTGCAACCCGTTACTTACACGCTGGACATACATAAGCTCAATAATTTTATCGGTCAAAAATATACAACACAAAGCGACATAGACTTTGCTGAAAAATCTATAACGGCAAAAGAGAAAACAGTGTACAGCGGCTTTGAGGCACAGCAGGTTGAAAAAGCTGCTGAGGCAGCATCCTATAATTTTAGTGGTGTAATAAAACCACAAAATGATAAAGACCATTACAGCATTGTTTACAGCGATTTTATACCCTCGCTGGTAAAAGCTGTACAGGAACAGCAAAAGATGATAGAAAATCTGCAAAAGCAGCTTGAAGCAGTTAAAAACGAAATACAGCAAACCATTATCCAACAAAAACAAATAGATGAATTAAAAGTGTTGGTAAACAGACTCATCACTGATAACAGCGTAAAACAATAACACGGCCCTGCTATAAACAGGCTCCCCGGGGCTTTTTGCTGCAGCGGCCATATAAATTCTTATATTAGTATATTGAGAAAGCTATTTCACAGATATAAATCAATCATCTGTCTGAATACACTGTTTTGTTGCGGTGTACCCATTTTTGCACAACAACCAGACTCCTATTCTTATCAATATTATAATACCTCGCATGGCTTACCTTCTTCATATATAAGTTGCCTGGCAAAAGACAATAAAGGATTTTTATGGATCGGTACAGCTGCCGGCCTTAGCATGTATGATGGGTATACTTTTCACAATTATCCTTACGCAAAAGAAAATGAACTGATAGGCCATGTAAATGTGATAAAACCAGATGCCGGTAACCGGATCTGGATCGGATCTGGTGCAGGGCTGTTTTGCTGTATTAATAATGAGATAAGAAAAATAAGTGCAACATCCACCCTGCCACAGGGTATCAATGATATTTTACTGGCAAAAAATGGAAAGATATGGCTGGCTACCGAAAATGGAGCGGCACGATTTGATACTATATCGTTGGATCTGACCGGAAAGAAAAAAATTACCATAGCTGATCACCTGCTTTCAGAATGGTCATTGAAAAATGAAGTGATCGATAAACGCCGCACTAACCTGATCTGTGAAGCACCCGATGGTGCTGTCTACATTACACAGTACCAAGACCTTTTCCGGTTCTGGAATAACAGGCTTGAACTGGTTCATTCTGCCGAAAATTCCCGCGATAAGATTCTTTCCTTATTTCCGTTGTCTGCATCAGCCATTTATTTTGACAGGGTTTCCACCGAAATGAATAAACTGGAAAATGGTATCCTTAACAGTTACGCACCCACGGCATTACTCAAACCGGGGCTACCGTATACTCAGCCCGGTATCTGGTATGTAGGTACCCGGGGTGCTTTTTGTTTTCATCCGGAAACGGGAACGATCTCCACCGCTATTAGCTTTTCAGATAAATACATGGTATGGGCTAAGGCGATCCTGAACGACAACGATTTTTTATGGGTGGCTTCCACAGATGGCCTGATAAAATTAAAGCCCGCTATTTTTACCGTCAGCCCGATTAGTACTGCGTCCACCTACAATGATTACTATTCAGTGACAGGTTTAAAAAATGGAAAGCTGCTGATGGGGGCCAACAGGGGCATGCTCTTTGAACAAAAGGCAGGCTCATTTGGATTGATCAAAACCGGGCTTGTGCCATCTGCGGAACTAAAATGTATATACGAAGATGAGCAGGGATGGCTATGGATTGGAAGCGGCTACCAGGGATTGGTATTGATCAGGAATGGAAAATCTGAACGCTATACCATTGAAAACGGTCTGCATGATAATTCCCTTTACCAGTTTTTGAAAACAAGGGATGGCCGCCTGTATGTGTGCGGCGACCAGGGCCTTAGCGAAATAATCGTTGATAAGAATAATACTGTCTCGTTCAGAAAGTTTTTATTCGAACCCAATATCACACAGTATGCAAAGTTCTACTCCTGCATTGAAGCGCCGGATGGTACTGTCTGGACAGGCGGGGAGGAAGGCCTCTTATACCTTCATCATGATACATTGAAGCGGTTTAATTTCAATGGAAAGCAGCTGGCAATAAACCATATGCTGAAAGATAAGGCCGGTGATATGTGGATCGCCACAGCAGGCGAGGGGATATTGCAATGCAGGTTCAATAATAAAAATGAACCGGAGATCACAAAGGAGTATACTGAGAAAGATGGGCTTAATACCCTGCACTACCTTACCCTGCTGGCTGACAATGAAAATAATATCTGGGCCGGCAGCTCTCAGGGCATTAGTGTAATAGGGCGACAGGGACTGTTCAGCGGCCGGGTGTTGAATTTTGATGAGCCTGACGGATTTATAAAATCAGGCTACAGCTATATCAGCTTATACCAGCATACCGACAGTAGTATCTGGGCTGCTTCCTCGCTGGGTTTTATTTCATTTAAACCACAACAACTGATCGGGGGGGATGCTGCCCCACTGGTGTATATTACCGGGGTGAGGCCTTTGAAGCAAAATGAACTGATAGCCTCCGCAGCCTTTTACGAGTATCCGCCAACTTCAACGTTTAGCTACTCAGACAATTCTTTTAATTTTAATTTTACCGCATTGGATTATGCCAACCAGGAGAATATCCGCTATTATTATAAATTAGACGGACTCGATTCCAACTGGAAGAACGCTGGCAGTTTGCGCAGTATCAGTTTTGAAAACCTGTCACCCGGCCATTACACTTTCCGTGTAAAAGCGCTGAACAGCAAAGGCAGATGGAGCACAGCAGATGCTGTATATACTTTTACCGTTACCCCGCCATTCTGGTTGCGCTGGTGGTTTATTAGTGCACTGGCCCTCCTGGTAACAGGCGCCGTTCTTTATTTATTCAAAAGAAAAAGCAAGGCAGCCGCATTGAACCTGCAGGCAAAAGAAAAAGAGTTGGAAGTGATCAAACTTAATCATGACCTGGCCGCTTCCAAACTTACAGTTTTACGCACACAGATGAACCCGCATTTCATTTTCAATGCGCTCAATAGCGTGCAGCAATACATCCTGCAGGGCAATGTAGTGGAGGCCAACAAATACCTGTCAAAATTTTCCAAACTGCAGCGGGAGATACTGCACTACAGTAATCATAATTTTATTTCGCTGGAAAAGGAAATTGAACTGCTGCACTCATACCTGGAACTGGAGCAACTTCGTTTTGGTGAAGGATTTACTTATGAAATTTATACGACTGAAGAAATTGATCCCGCTGAGATAAAAATTCCCCCTATGATGCTGCAGCCTTTTGCAGAAAATGCTATTTGGCATGGACTGATGCCAAAGCAGGGAGAAAAAAAATTAATCCTTCGCTTTTCCCTTTTTGCTGATGATACCCTGCTGGCCACGATCACTGACAATGGTATTGGCAGGGAAGCATCGGCTAAGCTGAAACTAAACAATGGCAAGTCATTATTGCAGCATGAATCGAAAGGAATGCAGATGATACACCAGCGTCTCCAGTTGCTGCAGCAGCAGTACGACAAGCCCTTTGAAGTGGCAGTATCGGATATTACTGACAAAGATGGCCTTATACAAGGTACACAGGTAGCGCTCAAAATATTCATTGGCAATTAGTAATTATGAATACAATAAAAGCATTGATAATAGACGATGAGCCGTCAGCGATAAAGACCTTATCGCTGATGATCCGGCATTATATACCTGAAATAAATGAATTGAAGACAACCACTGATCCTCATGAAGGCTTGTTTCTGCTAAAAACCTTTCAGCCGCATTTATTGTTCATTGATATTCAAATGCCCCTGATGAGTGGGTTCAACCTGCTGAAACAGGTGCCGCAAGTGGGTTTTAATATCATATTTACGACCGCTCATGACGAATACGCCATTGAAGCCATTCGCTTCAGTGCACTCGATTACCTGTTAAAACCGATTGATGCAGATGAACTACGCAATTCATTCGATCGTTTTATTCAAAAACAAACAAGCGGCAGTAACCAGTTATTGTACAATAATTTCCTGCACAACCTGAGTGTAACGGATAAAAAAGAATTTAAACTGGCGCTGCCCACCACCCAGGGCACCTTCTTTTACAGCCCCGAAGAGATCATCCGACTGGAAGGTGAAAGCAATTACACGCTGTTTCATTTTACCGGCAAGAAAAGACTGCTTACTTCCAAAACCCTGAAAGAATACGAAGAAATCCTGCTGGGCCATGGTTTCATCAGGGTACATAAATCGCATATCATCAACAAGCTTCATGTTGTCAACTATTCATCAGACGGGATGCTGACCCTGGCTGATCATTCAAAAGTGGAAATTTCCCGGAGAAGAAAAGAAGAAGTAATGGAACAGCTGAAATCCGTATAGCTTTTTCCCTTTCCTTTGCATCTTCAAGTATACACCTGCATGAAGTACAAACATCTTTTCTTTGATCTTGACCATACCCTATGGGATTTTGAAGCCAACAGCCGGCAAACCCTGCACGAACTGCACGAAACCCTGCAACTGGAAGCCAAAGGCATACATGATTTTGATCTCTTTCATAAAAACTACCTTGCCCATAACGATAAGCTCTGGGAACGCTACCGCAACGGTTACATCAAAGTGGATGAATTGCGCTGGAAAAGGATGTGGCTCACACTGCTGGATTTTAAAATTGCCAACGAGCCGCTGGCCAGGGAAATGGGTACGCTCTTTTTAGACCTCCTGCCCACCCGCAAACTGCTCTTCCCTTATACATTTGAAATACTGGGTTATTTAACTGAAAAAAAATACAAGCTGCATCTGATCACCAATGGCTTTGAAAAAACACAGCACAGCAAACTGCAAAACTCAGGGCTGTCCAACTATTTTATTGAAGTAATAACATCGGAAGGCAGTAACAGCCTGAAACCAAAAAAGGAAATATTTGATTATGCCTTCAAAAAAACAGGTGCCGCCCCTGCCGAAAGCATTATGATCGGCGATACGATTGATGTGGATATACTGGGTGCATTGAATGCCGGCATTGACCAGGTACATGTGAATCATCTTACTAAAGAACCCGTACCTGTTATAGATAATAAAATGCCAACGTATACGGTGTATTCGCTGAAGGAATTAGAGAATATTTTTTAACGTTTCAGCTTACCCGGGCTTTTCCTGGTATCAGAAAAGTACAATAATTCAACTTCTTTCTTCCTTTCTCTTATCTTATAAAAAAGAACAGCACGTTTGTGTAAAACAGTTCTTCTTCTTTCTGACGTTTTTGCAGTAGTTCTAAATGACTGCGGAATACGTTGTAGCAGCAAAATTCTCCTGTTTACAAGCCCAACAAATTTTGCCACTTCAACATCTGTAAAATTGTGCTTTAAATAATTCACGATTTCATCAAAAGTTACAAGTGCCTCCGGAGACCAGGTTACTTTGTAAGCCATTGGCTATACTTTTTCATCACAACTTCATGAGGGATTCCTTTGCCTTCTTTTAACTGTTTTTCCGCTTTTAAAATTCCTTTTTGCACTACAGGAGGCAAATCATCCCACCAATCATCTTCCCTGTCAGCTTCCAGCATTGAGTATACCATTTTTACAACATGGTCGTCAGCTTCGTCAATATATTTTTTGACTTTTTTGCGCATTTCAGCATTACTCATATACAATTTCTTTGCTTAAAGTTACATCTTAAACTTAAAAGAAAAAAGGGTCACCATGTTGCAATCACCGTCACCCCACCTTTCGGTTTATCACCAATATTCACCAGTATCTTTGCATCCAGCGGTAATAGAAGGTCTACCCGGGAACCAAATTTGATAAAGCCCATTTCATCCGTTTGTTTTACCTGCTGGCCGGGTTGCAAATAATTGCAAATTCGTTTGGCCACAGCACCGGCAATTTGTTTTACCAGTATTTCTTTACCATTGCTTCTGTACACCACAGAATGCCGTTCATTCTCCGTGGAAGATTTGGGATGCCATGCCACCAGGTATTTTCCTTTATGGTATACGCTGGTCAACACTTCGCCGCTTACCGGGTTGCGGTTTACATGCACATTCAGCGGGCTCATAAATATAGAGACCTGCATTCGTCTGTCAGTAAAATACTCATCGGCCTGCACTTCTTCTATCACCACCACTTTTCCATCTGCCGGGGCTATAATGGCATTGTCCTGTATAGTAAGCTGCCTGTTGGGTATCCGGAAAAAAGAGATGAGGAAAATCAACAGCCCCAGGGTACTTGCAAAAAGTACCAGGCTGAGCAATGGCAACGGGGAGCTGAGAAAATAAAATGATATGACATTAACGATACCAAAAATAATGGTACTCAGTGCAATTGTTTTGTAGCCTTCTTTGTGGATGGTCATTGAGCCTTTGTTAGACAGCAAATATAAGGAAATGGGTAGTGGAAGACAGCAGATGAAATAAAAGGGCAGTGTCTCAGTTTGAAAATTGGTTGCTTCTAAAATACGCTTGAACCACATAGAAAAGAAGTTATCATAGAAATACACACATAGAAATGCATATCTGTGTATTTCTATCTGTTCTATGCCATACTGTGGTTCATTTTTTTTAAAAGGAAATGGGTAGTGGAAGACAGCAGATGAAGTAAAAGAGCGTGTCTCAGTTTGAAAATTGGTTGCCTCTAAAATACGCTTGAACCACATAGAAAAGAAGTTATCATAGAAATACACACATAGAAATGCATATCTGTGTATTTCTATCTGTTCTATGACATACTGTGGTTCATTTTTTTCAAACTGAGACATTGCCAATAAAAGGGGGCGTTTCTAATTTTCACATTCGCTATCCCTCTGTACTTACTGAGAATGTATTGGATAACACACAAACAGGATAGTAATTCTTTTCGGGGCCGGAGCCAAAAGCGAAAATTTGAAACGCCACTAATAAAGGGTTTTGCAGGAACTATTTCATAAAAAACTCAATGTACAGCCACACGAAGGGTGTAGCCAACAGCAGAGAATCGAACCGGTCTAAAAAACCGCCATGACCGGGCATTAGTGAACCGCTGTCTTTTACATCAGCCATTCTTTTTAATTTGGATTCGAGGAGGTCGCCAAATGTGCCAGAGATAGATACGATGGCAGCAGTAACAATAAAATACACAATACTAAGTTTGGCCGCCCACGCAACAGTACCCGCTACAGCAACAGAAAGAATGACCCCTCCCATAGTGCCTTCCCATGTTTTTTTTGGAGAAATCTTAGATAACGGAGTCTTCCCTATAAAAGAGCCAACAATGTAAGCCATCGTATCATTAATCCATATTGCCGCTATTATGAAAATTGGCAATGACCATTTATATGCAAGTCCTTCCGGATAAAAGCCACCATAAGGAAGAGCAGGCAGATTGGTTGAATAAATAATTTTTACTGAATAGTTATTGATATCCATCATCAATCCCCAGCACAGCGAAATATACACCAGCCCCAATGCCGCCATTCCAAATGCTTTTATATTCACTGCATTTTTCTGAAAGATGCCCATTACCAATAGAGCGAGCCCTGCTGCTGATACCGGCAGCGAGATATTTTCTTTCAATCCATACCCGCCAATATGATATGAAGCGTTGCAAAACCACAACAGTAACCCGTAGCCCATCACCATCCAACCAAGTTTTGTATAGGGATGAAATACAGTATTGTGAATTTTCTCTGCCAGTTTTAAATATTCCCACCAGCAGCCAAAATGAATAATGGAGAATAATACCAGGAAACTCCAGCGATTCCACAATAAGCCTGTCAGCATCACCGCTGCAAAGATGATGGCCGTTAATGTCCTTGTTTTAAATGTTTGCCGGTTAAATGCCATAATTATTCAAAATCAAAAGGATGATCTTTTGTAGAATTGTTATCCTCTGCATACACTTTGCTGTACGTTGCGGTTGATGCTTTTCTCATCCAGATTATTGCCATTATCACCAACACTGCGCTTATGGCAGCACCCAATGCCATGGCAGATAGTTTAACTGTTTGTTCATCCTTGATCATCTCCGGATAAAAATAAACCAGTACTATCAGCAGGGCATCATACACAAAATGCCCAAGAATAGCCACCCATAAACTGCCGCTGTACCAATACACCGCGCCTAAAAAAATGCCCAGCATGAAACGGGGCAGAAACCCGTAAAACTGTACGTGCATAGCCGAAAATAAAATAGCTGTTACGATAATACCTGCCCATGGGCTTTTAAACATTTTTATAAGCAACCGTTGCCCCACCCCCCGAAAAAGCAATTCTTCGCCCACAGCTGCCAACCCGGCTATACAAATTATATTGAGCAGCAGATCTTTGATAGTATGTCTGGAGAGTAATGCTTCCACACTTTTAGCCGCATCCTTTTCACTATCCTTCATCCACTTTTCTATTCCTGAAGGAAACTGTACCTGCCTGTTCCATTCGCCCAACAGGTTGATCAATGGAATGGATATAATCATAATGCCAACACCCGCCAGTAAATAGCCTGCATTTGAAGGTGCTTTCAGGCCCAGATATTTTTTGGTATTCGTGCTAAATAACCAGGTACATAAAAAAGTAGGTATAAGAAATAAACTTACAAACTGCACCGCTTGCAAGCCCCTTAGTAAAGAGATAGTTTCGGGTTTGCTGTAATCCCATTTGGAAAGATCACCCAATTCTGTAAGCCCCTTACCCGATAGCCTGGCCAGTATTGCCGTGCCCAACAGTCCAATAATAATCAGGCTGACTAATGCCACACTGATGAGTAGTAAAAACTGGCTCCAGGCTGGTTTCATTTTTAATAATCCACGCATTAGAAAACTCCCTTTTTAGGTTGTAAATTTGCCGTTTGTACTCCTTCGCTAAAGCTATGGAGCATATTTTACTCCTTCGCTAAAGCTATGGAGCATATTATAAAAAATGGTAAAGATAGGCAACATACAACTACCCAACTTCCCGCTGCTGCTGGCGCCCATGGAAGATGTAAGCGACCCGCCCTTCAGGGCCGTGTGCAAAGACAATGGTGCAGACCTGATGTACACCGAATTTATTTCCAGCGAAGGGCTGATCCGGGATGCAATTAAAAGCCGTAAAAAACTCGACATCTTCGATTATGAACGGCCGGTAGGTATTCAGATTTTTGGTGGTGATGAAGACAGCCTGGCCATGGCCGCAAAAATTGTTGAGGTCACTAACCCTGATTTACTGGACATCAACTTTGGCTGCCCCGTAAAAAAAGTAGCCCTGAAAGGAGCTGGTGCCGGCGTATTAAAAGATGTGGACCTGATGGTGCGGTTAACCTCCGCCGTTGTAAAAGCCACTTCACTTCCCGTAACAGTAAAAACAAGACTGGGATGGGATGATAAGACCCGCAATATTGAAGAAGTGGCGGAACGCCTGCAGGATACGGGCATTCAGGCATTGGCCATTCACGGCCGTACCCGCACACAAATGTACAAAGGAGAAGCGGACTGGACATTGATTGGTAAAGTGAAAAATAATCCCCGCATCACCATCCCTATATTTGGAAATGGAGATATTGACTCACCGGAAAAAGCCGTGGAATATAAAAACCGCTATGGGGTGGATGGTATTATGATCGGCCGTGCCGCTATTGGTTATCCCTGGATATTTAATGAAATTAAATACTTTGTAAAAACAGGTGAACATTTACCGGCCCCCACTATTGAAGACCGTTTATTCGTTTGCCGTAAACATTTACACAAATCCATTGAATGGAAAAACCCCGTAGTGGGCATTAATGAAATGCGCCGTCACTATGCGAATTATTTAAAGGGCCTTCCTAACATCAAGGAATTCCGCAATAAACTGGTGACCTTAACTACCGAAGAAGAGATCAATGAAGTGTTCAATGATATTGCCCGTACATACGGCGGTTATGAATTTGAAAAAACACCAATTGAGCTGATCAACTACCATGAAAAATGTCCGGTTGAATAACTACTCCGCTTCTTTCGCCAGCCTCAGAAGTGCCTGCATTGCTTTTTCAGCATCCCCTTTGGCTACAAAAATATGGTCGTGATAAAAACCAGCCATCACATTACAGCTGATGCCTTCCTTGGTTAATGCAGCAGCAAATGCAGCCGTTAATCCCACTGCATCCAGTGAAGAATGCACCATGAGTGTTATCCACGCCATTATGGAAGAATAGGTTAATGCATTGCAGTCAGCGAAATCCCTTTTCACAATAATGGTTATTCCTTCTTTTTCTTTAAATATAAGGAGCAGTTCTCCGGGATCCAGTTGATTTATATTCTGAACAGTGCAAAAAACATAATCACCCTCCTGCAATGAAGGTTCCAGGTTTTTCAGCAATACATCAAGACTTGTTTCTCCGGCCATAATTATTTTAATGATTGATGTTGCAGCAATAAGATCGTTAGCAGCAGATGTTACAACCAGTATTCCTTCATTAATTCATTCGACCATTGGGGTTGGCGTACTTCACCCGCTGGTAAAAATTCTTTCATTACAGGTTTAATGTCAATAATGGGTGTGCCATCAATTGCATCCAGGTATTTTACCCAAATCCTGCTCCCTTCCCGCTTTACTAATTCAGTAATGGTAATTCCAATGGAATTGGGCCTGTCCCTTTTTCGCTGCGCAAAGATGCCCACTTCCGGCCAGTTTTTATTGCCCCGTGGGTAAGCAAAGAATACTGCTTTTGATTTATCGGCTTTATTAAAATAGAAAACTATTTCAAGATGGGAAAATTCTTCAATGCCATTAAAGGCTTTATCGGGTATATGCGGGGCCAGTTCAATTTCACTTATAACACTTCCCCAAAAATCATCTGAAAGATCAGTGCGGGTATTCTTTACAAATGCCACCGGTTGTAAAACAATGTTCATACTATTTTTTATATGTTTTGATTAAACCAATTACAGAAACCAGGAACCATGTTCCTTCCAGTATTACAAAAGGCCAGTAATTGATAAGTAAGGAAGCATAACAGGCCAGTCCTGCTCCTGCAATATTCAAAAAGAAAAATAAATTGCCCTTACTATTTATCCAGTTAAATATCTGGCAGAAATAAGCCAGCAATATTAACCCCACTCCTGCGGTACCGATAATATCTGTATAGCTCATCCTTTATCCAGTATAAATGATTCAATACCGCGGATATATACTTTTCCTCTTTGCTCCGCAAAAAAATCAGCCGTTAAGGCCAGTAATGCCATTACAGCCAGTGCCAGGCCAAAACCTCTCCAGAAATCATGTGAAAAATCCCTGATAAAATAAACATATAAAGCAGCCCCCAGTAGCAATAGGAATATTTCAGCATAACGGTATTTCACAAAATTCTTCATCACCGATTTCATACGGGGCAGTTCTTTTTCCTTTAACTCAGATGGGTTCATATCATACGCATATACGTTTCGCCGGCGATCACTGTCACTACGTTTGTACACTGTATAGCCTGCCACTCCCAGCAAAAGGCCAATCAGCATAAACGGTACAGCAGCTCCTTTATAAAAATTAGTTTTCAGGAAAAAGAAAAAGACAATGGCAGTTACAATTCCTGTTACCCCGATCAGTACAAATAAGAGGCTCTCCTGTTTTTCGGCCATAAAATATTTTTCAATATCTGTTTTTGAAAACATGGCTTACATATTTTAAGTAAGATACTGCATTAGGTTGTAAAATATATTTGATTAAATAACGGACGGATGCGCCGTACCCCTGCCAGGTGTATCATACCCCATCAGCGATAAAAACAGTTGCAACACCGGGCTAAAAATAATCATATCCTGCATTTGGATGATTGAATGCCGGCATTAACCTGCAAGCCTTTTATTCTTCTATCCCTTTCTTCACATCTTCATTCATCGGCGATACAGAAGGACCAAAATAATTTGTCAATATCCCTTTTTCATTCACTAAATATTTGGAAAAATTCCAGGAAGGGAATTTATTATTCCACCCGTTTTTTGCAGAATCAGTCAACCATTGAAACACAGGGTTTTGCTCAGCAGATTTTATGACCACACTTTTCTGCATCAATGGAAAACTAATGTCAAAATTTGCTTTACAAAATGTTGCAATGTCCGCATCTGTTCCTTTTTCCTGTTCTTTAAAATCATTGGCTGGAAAACCGATTACTACCAGTTTTTCTTTATACTTTTCAGAAAGCGCCTGCAGGTCGCTATACTGGTTGGTATACCCGCAATCGCTGGCCGTGTTGACCAGCAATACCTTTTTACCCTTGAAAGAAGAAAAGTCCATCGTATCACCATTATTAAGCGTTCCTTTTAAAGAATAAAATGAGAAGGCCGGTGCTTTATCCATGTTCGATAATTTTTTGGAGTTCTTACCGGTAAGTTTGGTAAACCACATAAAGGCCGGATACACCGCTTTCAATACTTTTTGTCGGTAGGTCATGTTCTTCATATTACGGTTTGCTATTTCAACATATACTGCAAATGCTGCGATGAATACTAACAGAACAATCAATATTCGCTTTAGTTTATGGTATTTCGTTTTAGCGGCCATTAGCGTATTACCCATTTAAAGAGTTTCAGCTTCCCTTTAAATGGCGGATATTTTATACTTGGGTCAAACCAGGTGGGGGTCTTCATCACCGCTTTTTTATGACTAAATGTATCAAATGAATATTTGCCATGATAGCTGCCCGTGCCGCTGAATCCCCTGCCGCCAAAGGGTAAATTATGATTGGTCAGATGCCAGCTTGAATTATTAACACAACAACCTCCGGCAGGTACTGCTTCCAGCCATTCTTTTTCTTTTTTACTGCTGGAAGTATAAATATAAAAGGCAAGCGGGTTGGGATGATTGGCAATTATATTCTTTGCTTCCTCCAGGGTGGTAAAAGGTATGATGGGGAGAATGGGCCCGAATATCTCTTCTTGCATTACCCCTGCATCTACTGACACATCTGTTAAAAGGGTTGGTTCAATGAATAACTTGTCCTTATCTGTTCTGCCACCAAATGCAATGGTTCCCTGTTGCAAATAACCGGATATCCGGGTATACTGTTTTTCATTAATGATCTTTCCGTAGTTATAACTTTCCTCCGGCTTGTTGGTAAAAAATTGCTTAATGGTTTCTTTCATTGCCTTTACCAGTTCCTCTTTTATGGATGTATGCACCAGCAGGTAATCCGGCGCCACACACATTTGACCGGCATTGGAGAATTTGGTCATGGCAATGCGTCGGGCTGCCACTTTTATATTCGCATCACTTTCCACCACGCAGGGGCTTTTGCCGCCCAGTTCCAGTGTTACCGGCACCAATCTTTCAGCCGCCATTTTATAAATTATTTTTCCTACCGCTGTGCTGCCTGTATAAAACACATGATCAAAAGAGAAATTATTCATCATGTCAGGAATAACGGAGGCACCATCTCCCTGCACATATAAAATATATTCCGGTGGAAATATTTCTTCGATTATTTTTTTCATCACCGCATCGGTGGCTGGTGCTAACTCACTTGGTTTAAGCACCACACAGTTGCCGGCAGCAATGGCCCCTGTCAGCGGATTGATCAGTAATTGAAAAGGATAATTCCAGGGGCCGATGATGAGTACGACTCCCAGCGGTTCACGCAGTATCCGGCTGCCAGAGGGTATATTCAGCAGGTTGGTGCTTACTCTTTCCGGTTCCATCCAGTGATGCAGGTGTTTAATGGCCGCATTCAGCTCGGCTATTACCATACCCGTTTCTGTAACCCATGTTTCTTCGGGGCTTTTTTTCAGGTCGGCATGCAGGGCATCATATAAATCCTGCTCGTGACCGAGAATAGATGCTTTCAGCTTTTTTAATTGTTCCTTGCGGAAAATAAATGGCTTCGTAATACCGGTGCTGAAGTACCGGCGCATTTTTTCCAGGCTCGTAATGTCTGCCATTAAGGTTAATTTTATGACAAGTTAACCAAAACTTCTTGCTCAATGACCGACGAATACTACATGATGCAGGCCCTCAAAGAAGCCAAAAAGGCTTTTGAAGACGATGAAATACCCATCGGGGCTGTGGTGGTGGTCAATGAAAAGATCATTGCCCGGGGGCATAATATGACGGAGCGGCTAAACGATCCCACTGCCCATGCAGAAATGATTGCACTAACTTCGGCCTTCAATACATTGGGCAGTAAATACCTGCCTGATGCTACTTTGTATATAACCGTGGAACCCTGTCTGATGTGCGCCGGAGCCATTTACTGGAGTAAGATCCATAAGATAGTATACGGTGCCGATGATGAGAAAAATGGTTACAGAAAGACCATCGCTTCTGCCTGGCCGTTTCATCCAAAAACGGAACTGGTCAGAAACGTATTAAAAGAAGAGTGTGCCCAACTGATGAAAGCTTTTTTTAAAAATAAAAGATAGCCATGGCAAAAATTACCGGGGTTAAGAAGATTACCACCACGCACCCAAGAACGGGTACAGTGCTGAACATTGATCCTGTCATTTATGAACCCTTCAAAGCGGCTATTCTTCAAAGCCTGAAAGGCAGCAAAGGCAAAACCTTTACTGAACTGGCTGCTGGTGTTGCCATCATTATTCATAAAAAAATACCCGGTTTCAAAAAATCAATTCCCTGGTACACCATTTCCATACGGTTGGACCTTGAAACAAGAGGGCTTGTGGAAACTTTTACCGAAAAGGGTAAAAAACTGAACCGGTTATCCCTATCCCCGGGGGGAATAAAAAAATCATTTCAATTTTCGAGATAAGAAACAATTGATACTATACCACCTCATTTTTAACCCACTATCATTACTTTTGTTATCTGGATATAAAGAAATCAAAAATTTAAACCCTAAAATAATTTACTATGGCATTTACATTAGCTCCTCTTCCTTATGCATACGATGCGCTGGAACCGTACATTGATACACTCACTATGCAGATCCATCACGATAAGCACCACCAGGCCTATGTTGACAACCTGAATAAAGCAACAGCAGGCACTTCTAATGAAAACAAATCATTAGAAGAACTGGTAGCCGCAGCCGGCACTATTTCACCTGCTGTAAGAAATAATGGCGGCGGACACTGGAACCATACTTTCTTCTGGGAAAGTTTAAGAAGCCCGGGGCTTTTGGATGTGATAAATGCCCCTTCGGGTAAACTGGCTGATGCCATCAATGAAGCATTCGGGTCTTTTGATACATTCAAAGAAAAATTTGCAAATGCCGGTATGACACGCTTCGGAAGCGGCTGGGCCTGGCTGATTTCAAAAGACGGTAAGCTTGAGGTTTCTTCCACCCCCAACCAGGATAACCCCCTGATGGATGTGGCTGACGTAAAAGGTACCCCCATTTTAGGGGCTGATGTATGGGAGCATGCCTACTATTTAAAATACCAGAACAAAAGAGCTGATTACCTCGCAGCATTCTGGCATGTGGTGAACTGGACTAAAGTAGCTGAAAGATTGTAATGGTTACCGTATATCCTTAATAGAAAAGAGGCTGTCTCAAAAGTCAGAAAACCAGCAAAGACGCTACGATTCAAAGTATAAAAAAGCCATTCTGCATTTTGCGGAATGGCTTTTACTGTTTTATCATTGTAATAATTACTCTGTAAGCGCTGATGCACCATCCATATCCTTCTCCGGACGCATTTGCGGAAACAGCAACACATCCTGGATAGATGTATTATTGGTGAGCAGCATACAAAGCCTGTCCACGCCGAAGCCGATACCTGCAGTGGGCGGCATACCATATTCCAATGCCCGTAAGAAATCGTAGTCAATGAACATAGCTTCATCATCGCCCCGTTCAGATAGCTTTACCTGTTCTTCAAACCGTTCCCGCTGATCTATCGGGTCATTCAGTTCGCTGTAGGCATTGGCAATTTCTTTTCCATTGATTATTAATTCAAACCTTTCTACTAACCCCTGCTTATCACGGTGCTTCTTTGTAAGCGGGCTCATTTCCACCGGGTAATCAATAATAAAAGCGGGTTGTACATAATTCTTCTCGCATTTATCCCCGAAAATGGCATCAATTAATTTACCTTTTCCCATGGTAGCATCGGCGGCTATATGCAATTGCCTGCACACAGAGCGAAGCTGGTCCTCATTCATACGGCTTACATCAAAACCGGTATGTTCGTTTATTGCATCAAATATGCTGATGCGTTTAAATGGCGCTTTGAATGAAATCGTGGCTGTGCCAAGCGTTACATCGGTTGTGCCACATACATCCAACGCCGCTTTTTCTAATAGCTGCTCTGTTGTTTCCATCATCCAGAAATAATCTTTGTAGGCCGTATAGAATTCAAGGATAGTAAACTCGGGGTTATGGGTACGGTCCATTCCTTCATTGCGGAAGTTGCGGCTAAATTCATACACCCAGTCAAAACCGCCAACTATCAATCTTTTCAGGTATAGCTCATTGGCAATACGCAGGTACAAAGGAATATCCAGTGCATTGTGATGGGTGATAAAGGGCCTGGCTAATGCACCGCCCGGAATGCTTTGCAATACCGGGGTGTCTACTTCCAATGCACCGTGATTATTTAAAAATTCACGAATGGAATTGATCAGTTTGGTGCGTTTGATAAATGTTTCTTTTACGGTGGGGTTGATGATAAGGTCGGCATAGCGCTGACGGTATTTAAACTCCGGGTCCGTTACGGCATCAAATGTTTGTCCTTCTGCTTCCCGCACCACTGGTAATGGCTTCAACGATTTGGCCAGCATGGTGAGTTCTTTTACATGGATAGAAGTCTCACCGGTTTTGGTAATAAAAACATAACCACGGATGCCAATGATATCTCCGAGGTCAGTCATTTTTTTCCAGACGATATCGTATAATGTTTTGTCTTCACCGGTGCAGATATCGTCTCTTTTAAGGTATAACTGTATGCGTCCGTATGAATCCTGTAATACGGCGAAGTTGGCTTTGCCCATATCACGAACACTCATGAGGCGGCCGGCTACGCATACATCTGCAAATAATTCTTTAGTGTCTGCAGTGTAATGTTCTTTTATATAAGCCGAATTACTGTTGATGGGGAATGTAGGAGCCGGGTAAGGTTCTATTCCCATTATAATAAGCTCAGCTAATTTTTCCCGGCGTAGCAGTTCCTGTTCTGACAAATGTTGTATGCTCATTGAAATTGTATGATTATTGAAAGAAGCTGTCTTAAAAGTATTTATTAATGAATTTCACGAAACGAAGCTGCAGCGATTGATTCATAGTTCATAGTTAATTTATTTTTTGCGCCGTAGCATCATTGCATGATTTATTTGCCTTTTGCAGCCGCCTCATGATTTTTTGTGGGGCAAAGGTACTGTTTAACGGGTAAGGGTGCAAAGAGAAAGCCCCCGGTTATTGCCGGGGGCTTTTAGCAATATTTGTTATCCGGGATTATTTATTCTTAAACAACCATCCCAATCTTGCTCCGAAACAACCATTTTTTATATTATCAGCAGGCGCTCCGTTTGAAGCAATATTTCTAAGACCAAAAGTGTAATTCAGCGCAAAGGATAATCCTTTTTTAATCCTGAAACCCGTTAAAATATTTACACCATAGTCTAACCCTTTAAAATCATCCAGGTTTTCTTTTCCAAATTTTATTTTGGTTTCAGAACGGGAGTATTTGGGATCAGGATTGCTGTTAGCAGCTGTACTGTTATCTGTTCTTACAATCCTCGTGGAGGGCAGATCCAATCCCAATGAAGGACCTCCTCCGATAAAGAAAGTTGTTTTGCCTTTTGAATTGTATAAAAAGTTCAGGTGCACATCTGCATACCGCATGGCCAGCCATGATTTTACTTTCTCCTCTTCTGATAACAGTCTTCCTTTTTGTACATAGTTTATAGCGGGTTGAAAACTGAAATGGCTTTTCCCGATAGGGGTTTCCAGCAGCAGTCCTACGGAGTATCCTGTTAAGGAATTTTTGGTATCCAATTTTACATTATTCACTGTGCCGTTCATATTGGCAGTTGTAATACCGGCAGTAATACCCACTCTTGTTTTTTGTGAAAAACCTGAAGCCTGCAGGAATAATACGGCCACAGCCAGTAAGAACAATATTTTTTTCATAATCAGTAGTTTTTGGTTACCTACTCTTTTCGCTTTTCGGTTTCTGCGCCGTACTCTCTTTTTTTATGGGATTTTCCGGTTTTCTCCCTCCCTGCTGATAAATCGTTGGGCAACTTACTTAAATGGATCAACTTTTCAAAATCAGGGTCTTTTCAGCCGGGGCAAAGGTACTGGTTCAAAGGCAGCCGTACAAACAAAAAAAACCGGTTTCTTACAGAAAAAATTGCACTTTCTTTGTAGCCAAATAGCTCCGGAATAAAATCCACCAACAGCAAACCGTTGACATATAATATTCGTCTCAAAACAGTTACATATTTATAATTTTACAGATGGCTTTAATTCTAAAACTATTCTAATGAAAAAACTACTTTCTATTGTGACCCTGTCAGTTATGCTTTGCAGTTGTGATATGTTGTCCAAACTTCCCACCGGAACCGGGTCTGGCGGTGTATCGGAATTCGAGGCCGGGGAAGGCATTAAAGAGGCACTTGGCCAGGGATTAGTAAAAGCCGTGCTGAAACTAAACCAAACAGATGGTTTCTTTAAAGATGCTTTATACAAAGTACTGTTGCCACCAGATGCAAAGAAAATAGAAAATACCCTCCGTGACCTGGGAATGAACAAAATGGTGGACAAAGCCATCCTTCAAATCAACAGGGCCGCTGAAGATGCGGCCGGTTTTGCTAAACCGATTTTTGTGGACGCTATTAAGAGTATGACCCTGAGTGATGCTATCGGGCTTGTGAGAAATGGAGATACCAGCGCCACTCATTTTTTCAGGGTAAAAACTACGGATAAGCTGATTGCGGCTTTTCTTCCCGTTATCAAAAACTCGCTGGATAAACTGGAGGCTACTAAACTTTACGCCGATGTGATAAATACCTACAATAGTTTTCCAACGACTATAAAGAAAATAAACCCTGATCTGCCCTCTTTTGTAACAGGCAAAGCCACAGATGCTTTATTTGACATGGTGGCTAAGGAAGAATTGAATATTCGACAAAATTTTGTTGCCCGCACCACAGATTTGTTGCGTAAGGTATTTGGCGGCTTAATTAAATAAGCAATGCCGGCGCAACTAAACTTATAAAATAACGTCAAAATAAGTGGCAGCCTTTTTGCATATTGTAAAAGGCTGTTACTTTATACCGCTGTTAAAATAAAACCACTTTATGAAACGACTTCCATTTGTATTGCTCAGTTGCCTTTGCCTTAGCGCTGTACCTGCTTTTTCCCAGATAAAAATACCTTCCATACTTAGTAAAAAAACAGCCTCCGGTGGTGGTGTTACCGAAAATGAGGCCGGGCTGGGTATTAAAGATGCACTGCTGCAGGGGGTAACAAAAGCAGTGCTCAACCTGAATAAAACGGATGGCTTTTTTGGCAGTGAGTTTTATAAGATGCTGTTGCCGCCGGATGCTGTAAAAGCAGAGAAAACATTGCGTAATATTGGAATGGGCCCACAGGTAGATAAAGCTATCCTGTCTATCAACCGTGGTGCCGAAGATGCGGTGGCTTTTGCCAAACCAATTTTTATAGATGCCATCAAAGAAATGACGCTGACCGATGCGCTGAATATTCTTAAAGGATCAAAAGATGCGGCTACCAATTATTTTAAGGAAAAGACGAAGTTGAAATTGATTACTGCATTTACTCCTTCTGTAAAATCTTCACTGGATAGAGTGGACGCTACTAAATACTATGCAGACATTGTAAACACCTACAATAAAATCCCAACTACTTTTAAAAAGGTGAACCCCGATCTTACCTCGTATGTAGTAGATAAAGCAGTGGATGCCTTATTTGACCAGGTGGCAAAAGAAGAAGCCAATATCAGGGCTAATCCATTGGCCCGTACATCTGATATTTTGAAGAAGGTGTTTGGTAGTAAATAATGTCCCGCAAAAGGCACTAAGCACATAAAGGTTTTTTTATTGACCCTGCAGAAGTTAGTTTTTTTGAGCAATTTTATTCTGCTATTCCGGGAATACACTCCAGAAAAGTAATACCACCCTTCTGCGGGGGTCATTAAGGGAGTAATCAGTGATTTTTATACTGGGCAACCCATCTCCTTTTCCTTCGGTAAGGAACATAATGTTTTTTACACTGCCGCCCATGGTAGACCTGTCCTTGGTGTATTTTTTAAACAATTCAATCACCGCATCTGCCCTTTTCCGGGATAATTGTTTGTTCAATTCTTTGTTGTCGGGCGGGGTCCCATTCAGTTTCAGGTCTTCAGCCAGTGCTTTGTACAGCGGGGTGCCTTCTGTAATGGAAGTGCCATCGGCATAGCCTTTTGCAGTAATAACCAATGACAGTGGGAAGTCGGGATATTTTTGTGTAAACAAATCAATCTCTTTAGCTGCGGGTTCAAAAAACTTACCGATAGCTTCAGCAACAGCGGTTGCAACGGTGTACTTACCCGGTTCAAACAACACGTCCTGGTCCAGTTTTACAACCATGTTCCGGTTAATAAGGTCATTAATAAAATTTACTTTATCAGTTATCATTTTAGAAGTCTGCCGTGAAAGCGTAAGTGCTTTTTTAAGCTTGTTCCAGTCGTCTTTTTCCACCACAGTATTGCCGATCAAAATCGAATTTTGTGCTATCAGCTTGTCTATTTCTGCGGAGGCTACCCCAATATATTTTTGAATACGGTTGCTCGCCGTATCGTCTATCTCATTCTGGTCCTGTTTGTGCTGCCGTTTTGCATCCAGTTCTTTCAGCATTCTGCTGTGCTGTGCAAGCTGACTGTCCAATGTGCTTAATTGCTGTTTATGCGAAGTGGCTTTTTGCTGGGGCACACAGGAAAATAATAAAACGGTAATTACAAGTGCCGGCAGAATACAGATGGTTGGGAATTTGGACATAAGACAAGTTTTTTACTGGCCTTATTAAAGATAAAAAACTATTCTCTTTTCACGAAGTTTATTGCCAGGGCAAATGCATTAAAATTAACCTGCCTTCGGCAGAAATACAATTTAACCGCAGAGGCGCAGAGAATACAAATTGCCACTGAAACACAGAAACACTGAGAATACAAAGAAATAAGACCCGTTTAATCAGCGTAATCAGTGTTCCTATTTGCCATTTTAAACATTCCATGAGAAGATTTTAATGCGTTTGCCCTGAGTTTATTGCTGAAAAGGCGGCTATAAAGGAAAATATAATACAGTGGCAGGAAAACAGGCGTTTCCTTTACCAATGCGGTATAAGTATGCTAAGCATTGGCAAGCAATATCTGCCAGGCTTCTTTTACTTTTCCGGCGAGCAGTAATTTTTGAGCATAGGTATGCAGCTCTTTTTCCATATCATCAGGGTTCACACTATAGTATTGAATTATTTGTTTCAGGTGGTCGTCTTGAAAGGAGGGGTCTATCAGGGGCATGTCATTCACATTGGCCAGTTGTCCCAGGTCATTGCCGGAAAGTGTTTTGCTGAGCCGTATGGCAGCAGGTAATGCATCAATGCCAATACCGGGTTGAGTGTTTGGTTTTTCTACCTGGAAGAGATTCGTTTCATTCACTACACAATACCAGTCACCTCCCAGCCTTGCCACATGATTTATTTTACGCTGGTCAATTTTTTTATTATCGTCCAGTAATGAATCATCAATATGCATCCGCAATACTTCACAAATAACCAGGTTGCCGGCGCCGCCTTCTGTACCCAGTGGTTTTACTTCCACCACTTTGCATTCCATTTTCACTTTACTTTCCTTTACCATTGGTGGCTTTACAAGGGTGGCGGCTTGGGGAGTAAATCCGGCTTTTACAAATTCATTTACTTTTTGGGGAAACTCGCAACTGGCCAAAGATGTTTGCTGCACCATATCATAGGTAACAATATTGATAACCACTTCCGGCACTTCCAGTACATTCTGCAAGGTATGTTTGGTGGTATTGTCCCTCACCCTTCTGGCCGGAGAAAAAACCACGATAGGCGGATTGGAAGAAAACAGGTTAAAAAAACTGAAAGGGCTCAGGTTTACATTACCCGCTTTATCAATAGTGGATGCAAAGCAAATAGGTCTGGGAGCAATAACATGCTGCAGGTAGTATTGCTTTTCTGCCGGTTTCAGGTCTTTCAGGTCAATAGTCATAAAAAATGTTTTACCGCAGAGGCGTGAAGGCGCAGAGAAAATATATATTTTATACTTCCCGGTTTCCCCGGTTAAATTGTATTCAATTTGCCGCCAGGCAAACAACATTTACATCTTCTTCTGTTGCAAAATACTCCATTCAGTTTCTTCGGCCATAATAGTATTGTTTAGCACACCCAATCCATCAATTTCCATTTCCACCACATCATTTGGTTGCAGCCATTGTTCTGTATAATTTGGGTCATTCAATTTGCCGGTTCCGTTCAATTCCAGAAAGCAACCGGTACCCACGGTGCCGCTGCCAATGACATCACCCGGATAAAGATTTACACCATACGAAGCCCGTTCAATTATTTCAGCAAAGGTCCAGTCCATATCACCCACATTACCATCGCTTACCTGTTTTCCATTTACCCGGCATTGCATGTGCAGGTTCCAGTTTTTGCCGGTATGATTTTCTTTTGCAGGTATTTCAAATGGCTGCAGTTCATCCATTGTAACCAGCCAGGGGCCTATTACGGTGGAAAAATCTTTTCCTTTGGCCGGGCCCAGGTTCAGCAGCATTTCTTCCATTTGTAAGCGCCTTGCACTCATATCATTCATGATCATCAGTCCACCGATATATTCATCTGCTTCAGCGGCTTTAATATTTCTTCCGGGTTTGCAAATAACGATAGCGGCTTCCAGTTCAAAATCCAGTTTTTCAAAATGATCAGGCATGCACAATATCTCACCGGGGCCCTGTATGCTATGGTGATTGGTAAAATAAAAAATAGGATACTGGTCAAACTCAGGGATCATTTCCACTTTACGGTTTCTGCGGGCTGCTGCCACATGCTGGCGAAAAGCATAGCCATCACGGCAGCTGGTGGGAAAGGGAATGGGTGCCAGTAATTGTATTTCCTGCAAAGGAATTCCTTTATTACTGGTACGGGTACCTTCTTTCAGGAGCAGTTCCCCGGCCTGTGCAATGGGAAAGCTGTCTTCCCAGTAATTTAAAAACATACTCATACTGCCGGGCAGCTCGGGATGCAGCACTTCCATATCATAAATGATGTTGTTTATAAGCACACCAAGTTGTTCATGTTCATCTTTTAAATAAGTAACTAATTTCATTGTGTATAATTATGTGCCGCTAAGGTAGTTATTTTACCTGCATAATGTTGATAAGAAAATGGTCATAGTCAAGCAGTTGACAGCAAAAGACGGGTTGATTAAAATCAGGTTAAAACGGCCGTCGGGGCTCATTTTTGTCCACCGGCCTTTCCTTATCTTTGCGCCATGCAATTCGAAAAGATAAATAATAAGGGGCAGGCCCAGTTGTTTAAAAACCCTTACCTGGAGATGCTCACCAAAACACATCCGCTGGTTATCTGGGGGATGTATACACCGGTGATTGTTTATATGCTTTATTACAGCAATACCGGTATTGGTTTTACTGCGGGAAGAATTGCACTTACATTTATCGGGGGTATGTTTTTCTGGAGTTTCTTTGAATACATTGCACACCGGTTTTTATTTCACATGATAGCCAATAGCGGAAGGGCCAAAAAATTCATTTATACTTTGCACGGCAATCACCATCATTACCCAAGAGATAAGCAGCGCCTGTTTATGCCACCTGTACCCAGCCTGATACTTGCATCCGCTATTTTTGGGTTGATGTACCTGGCTTTACGGGAAAAAACCTTTATGTTTTTTCCGGGCTTTCTCCTTGGTTATTTAATGTATGGCACCATGCACTATGCTATTCATGCCTGGAACCCTCCCTTTAAATGGATGAAAGGCTTGTGGAGAAATCATCACCTGCATCATTATAAAAACGAACATAACGGGTATGGGGTAAGTTCCACCATCTGGGACCATGTATTTGGCACCATGTTCGATCTGAAGAAGGAAAAGGAAGACAAGGAAAAGGTAAAGGAGCTGATGTTTGAGAAGAAGACCCCCACCTCCTAAATGACATTACCCTACAGGGGCTTTATACTCCGATTGTATTAATGGTTTGAGAAAAGTGTAAAAGCTGAAGGGTGTATGAACTTATGCCCAACCCCTGAAGGAAAGTAGTGGATTACCATCTTTCATCATCCGGAATGTCATTGCTGTCCTTCGTTTGTTTTCTACTTTTTATCTTTTGCAGTTGCCTTTCAATAATTAAATCAGCAATAAGCTGTGCAGCCCCTTCTCCTTCTTTTTGCTCCAGCAGGGTCCGCATTTTATTTTCGTCCACATCTATGCGGTAGAGATAATAAACTAATTTTTCAAAATCATGGTTGATGAGATGATTGATATGCTGAGCAAGGTTTTGCCTTAACTCATCTGAGGATATAGTGCCGGGCAGGCTTATCTCCAGTGACTGGTTAATAGCTGAGATCAAATTGGTTTGCATCTGGGTAAATTGACGACTAAAATTTTTCCATAACCCCCAATCCGAATAAGGCAAAATCGTATTTCACCGGATCGTTCTTATCCAAAGTTCGCAGATAATTGGTGAGTTCCAATGCAGCCTGCCAGTCTGTTTGCTTTCTTTCAAGTATGGATAGTTTTTTTGCTACCCGGGCCACATGCAGGTCGATAGGACAAATGAGCTGTGCCGGGGAAATGCTTTTCCAGATACCAAAGTCAACCCCTTTGTCATCCTGGCGCACCATCCAGCGTAAAAACATATTCAACCGTTTGCAACTGGATTTTCTTTCCGGGGTGGCAATATGTTTTTTTGATCTGGCGGGTACATGCTCCAGTGAAAAAAAATAACCATGAAAACCGGCCAGCATTTCTTCGGCGGTTTTGCCATGGGTTGAAAAGGCCTGCTCGAGGCTTTTATGCCGGCTGTAATGCTGTTTAAAAAAAGAAATAAAATACAGGAGATCAGTATAATTAAAAGTGCGGTGTTTGAAATCAGACAGCCGTTTTAAATCTGCGGAATTATGATGCAAACAAAACTCGTAGGGCTTATTATCCATCAACTGCATCAGTTCTTTTGCTTTATTGACAATAGTGGTACGGTTGCCCCAGGCAAAAACGGCTGCAAAGAAGCCGGCTATTTCTATATCCTGTTTTTTTGAAAAACTATGCGGAACAATAATGGGATCGTTTTTAATGAAAGAAGGCTGATTGTATAAATCAACCTTCTTGTCTAAGAATGCTTTTAAATCTTTTTCTTTCATTGCCGGATCAGCCAATAGCTTTTTTTAAATCTTCCACCAGGTCTTCTGCATCTTCTATGCCCACACTTAATCTTATTAATGAATCGCTAAGCCCGTTTTTAATCCGTTCTTCTTTTGGAATAGAAGCATGTGTCATAGAAGCAGGATGGTTGATCAGTGATTCCACACCGCCCAAACTTTCTGCCAATGAAAACAAATGAGTGGATGATAATACACGTTTGGCTTCTTCCACACTGTCATTTTTCAGTTCAAAGGAGATCATGCCGCCAAAGTCACGCATTTGTTTTTTTGCCACAGCATAGCCGGGATGATCTTCAAAACCCGGCCAGTATACTTTAGACACTTTAGGATGATTGCGGAGCCAATTGGCAATGATCTTTCCATTTTCACAATGTGCTTTCATACGTATCCCCAGTGTTTTGATGCCACGCAATACTAAAAAACAATCCATGGGACCGGGTACGGCACCGCAACTTTTTTGCAGGAAGTATAATTTTTCACGAAGGGCTGTATCATTCATCATCAATGCGCCCTGTATCACATCACTGTGCCCGCCCAGGTACTTTGTGGCAGAATGCATGACTACATCAGCGCCAAGGTCTAATGGATTTTGTAAAGCCGGTGAAGCAAAAGTGTTGTCTACCGCCAATAAAATATTTCCGGATTTTGCTGTGGCAGCTACTGCGGATATGTCTGTAATATTCATCAGGGGATTGGTGGGCGTTTCAATCCAGATGAGTTTGGTGCTGGGAGTTACTGCATTTTTTATATTGGCAGTATTGGTGGTATCCACATAAATAAACCTGATTCCGAATTTTTCAAATACTTTGGTGAATAAGCGGTAAGAACCTCCATAGAGATCATTACCGCAGATCACTTCATCGCCGGGGGCCAATAATTTTATAACCGCATCCGTTGCTGCTACACCGCTGCTGAATGCCAGGGCATATTGTGCATTTTCAATGAGGGCAAAAGCATCTTCCAGCGCTTTGCGGGTAGGGTTTTGGCTTCGGGCATATTCATATCCTTTGTTTACGGCCGGAGACTCCTGTACATAAGTGCTTGTTTGATAGATAGGAGTCATTATGGCCCCCGTGGAAGGATCAGGACTCATGCCGGCGTGAATGTATTTAGTAGCGGGTTTCATACGATGTTTTATTAAATGAGTAATGAATTGCAAAGATGCCGAAATAAGATTACTTGAACAGTGATGCCGCAGAAAAATACCGCCAATCGAAACTGCCGACTTCATGGGCCGATTGGGATATAATGGATTTTTGCAACGCTTCCGGCCTTAGTATTTTTTCAGCTACCAGTTTCTTTTTTGCTTCCTGAATGGCATCTTTTAAAGTATCATTTTCCATCCAGGTCTTTTGTGGTGGTTCAAAACCCACTTTATCCCTTCGCCAGGTAATAGATTCCGGTAATTTACTTTTCATGCTTTCTCTCAGCAGCCATTTGGTCCAGCCCTGCCTGATTTTAAAATCAGCAGGAAGAGAGAAAATAAATTCCACTAATTCATGGGATAAAAAGGGCAACCGAACTTCCCTTCCATGTGCCATGGAGTTTCTGTCGGAATAGCGGAGCAATTCCTGCAACCCGTGTGTGCAGGTATTGAAATACAAAACGCCATTCAGGTCGAAATGTTCAGGAGGGGTATAATAGGCCTCTTTGCTTTGCTGCTGTACAAAATCTTTATTCAAATCTTCCTGGCGGATGGCTTTTAATAAATAATGTCTTTCCATTACCACACTGGCAAATGCCGGGAAATAAGCAGCAATCATATTTTTATAAGTAAAAGATTCAGTTATACCAATTTGTTTTGCAGCCTTCAGCTCTTTGCTTTTATATAATTTCCTGTTGCGGAATAATTCCTGCCAGTACCATTTGTAGTATTTATGATAACCCGCCAGCGTTTCATCGGCACCCTGCCCGTCGAGCAATACTTTTATAGAATGTTGTTTTGCCAGTTCAAATACTTTGTATTGTGCATAAATACTGGCTGATCCAAAAGGTTCTTCCTGGTGGTAACAGAGTTTTTCCCAATCGCTGAGCATTTCTTTACCAGTCACATCAACAGTGTAATGCAGTAAGTCAAACTTACCTGCAATTTGTTTGGAAAAAGCAAGTTCATCTTTTTCAAAACCCGGGAAAACAGCAGTAAAACAGGTGTGACTGTTACTGTCAGCCTGAAGCTCATGTGCAATAGCCGTAATGGATGAACTGTCGAGGCCTCCGCTTAAGGAACTGCCAATACCTACATCACTTCTTAATCTTCTTTTTATGGAAGTATTGAATAAATGGCCGAACTGTTCCAATGCAGCGGGAGCAGTTATGTTTTTCTGCTGTACAGACAGGTCAATATCCCAGTACTGCTGTACTGAATACTGAAAATAGATACTGGAAAATTTCAGCAGCGAGGCCGGGGGGAGTTTATAAATATTCTCATAAAATGTTTCCTCAGGGCGGGCGGGATTATCAACATACCCGATAGTAATAAAATTGAACAACATTTTCTGGTTCGGTGTTTTTTCCACACCGGCAGCCCATAGCGCTTTCATTTCGGAAGCAAACAAAAAATGCTGACCGTCGTAAAAATAAAAAAAAGGTTTTTCTCCGAACCGGTCCCTGGCGGCAAATAGTTCTTTCTCTTTTTCATCCCAGATGGCAAAGGCAAACATGCCATCGAAATGGTCCACGCAATGATCTTTCCAGCAATCATAAGCAGCTGCTATTACTTCAGTATCTGTTTGCGAATGGAATGAATACCCTTTTTTCTGTAATTCTTCCTTCAGTTCAATGTAATTATAAATTTCACCGTTGTGAATAATCGTATAACGGTAACGCCCCCCTTCTCCACCCTGTGAAGAAGGGCAGGGATTGAGGTGAAGGGGTTGATGGCCTGCTGCTGAAAGATCTATAATGGAAAGGCGCCGGTGCCCGAATAATATATTACCTGCTTCATTTTGCCACAAGCCTTCTCCATCCGGTCCGCGGTGGGCCAGCGCATCTGTCATTTTTTGCAGGTGTTCTTTGGTGTAAGTAGAAGGATTTACTTGTATGATTCCGGCGATTCCACACATAGGGTGTAAATATCCAACTAATAAATTTTAAAACCAGTGCTTATATTTTCCGGTGGCGGATTAATTTTATTATTGAACCAAAACTTGTTCCGCCTAATGAGTGGATAGTTGTTTTTTGATAATTGGACCCATGCTGTAGCCCTTATGATTGCCACCTCCCCTGTGGTTCAAAGAAAGACAAACACAGGAGAGAACTGAGCTAATATAGAAATACAGGTATGGTAGAATTATTAGAAAGATATAGGCAGCCTTACCTCTGTATCATCCCATGCCATTATCAATTCCACGGACGTTTCTTTTTTCTCAAAAACGATAGTAAAAAATTCAAGGGAATTGTTTGTTTTCAATACAGGCACCATAAATTTTGCAATATCCTTTGCAGGGTCAGGTTCCAGCCCCCAGCTGTCTATATTGGAGTTGAGAACTATCGTCCAGTTATCCTTGTACGGTATACTGTAAATGATATAGCGGCCTGCTTTTATTTTTTTATTCTGTATGGTAACATCAGTGAAGAGGTCAAGTTCAGTTGCTTCATTGGCACCCAGTCTCCAGGGTTCTTCATATTTCAATACTTCATGAAAAATATGGCGGCCCTGTAAATGCGGGCGGCTGTACACAACCCTGGCCAACGGCGGTGTGGTGATTTTTTTGGCCATCTTCAGCTTTGGATAATCAACCGGGTAATAGCTCATATCCATCGGCGATACATCCAGATTGGAATAAAGATTTCCGGTGGGCAATTCTGGTTTTACAGGAGTTATACTGTCTGCCCGGTTGTTGTTTTTGGCAGGCCCCGGTTTTTTTTCATCAGTCCCTGTACAACCGGATAAAAAAAGAGCAGTCAGTAAACAGTACATATAAATTTTCATACAGGAATTATTGGAGGTTAACAGGCAATACGGCTTTCATCATATCCCAGGCAATAATCAAATTATAACCACCGGTAGTTTTTTCAAAAACCATGGATAGTGATTCCACGGCAGCATCTGTTTTTTGAACAGCAGCAGCAGCCCTTATCACGTCTTTTTTTGCATCGTATTTAAATGCTCCCCAGATGTCGGTATCCTTATTAATTATTATTGTCCAGAAATTTTCACTTACAATCGCATAGAGGGTATAGCGGCCTTTACTTATTTTTTTTCCACCAATACGAACCGTTTTATAAAATTCAATTTCGGTAGCTTCATTGGCACCCATTCTCCATACTTCTCCATGCTTTACCAGGCCCCCAAAAATAGACCTTCCGGCTTTTTGCGGACGACTGTAAATAACCCTGGCGGCTAATGGTTCGGTGACCTTATCCTGGATTTTGAGTACGGGATAATTGGCCGGATAGTAGCTCATATCCATCGGTGATTTATCTACCGGTGGAAGGGTGGAAGTTTGAGCCAGCAAACAAATAAAGAATAATTGGAATGCGGTCAAAAGGGCAATAATTTTTCTCATAAAATTGACTATTTACAAATGTAAAACGATTTCGTTGTTCAGGAGTTACCTTTTACGTGTTGATTTCTCCGTTAATTCTTAATTCCTCAAATCTAAGATGGATATAAGGTTTGGCTTCGGCCCAGAAATGACGGTAACAGTCCTGCAAAAGTTGGTAGTGCTGTTCAAATAGTTGAAAAGCGGTTTCACTTTCAGTTAAATGGACGGAGCGGCTTACTACACCACCCAGGCTTTTGCCGGTACCGGGCCGGGTACGGTAATTATACAGCCAGTTTTGATTGGTCATGTGGGGAAGCATACTGGCAAAACGTTCGGGCATCCAGTGGGTGTGATTGCCAAGGGTTCGGTATACCCCTTCGGAAAAAGACAATAAACCTGGTTCAGAAAATTCGGAACTGTCGGTGGCTAAAAAATGATCATACACCACATCCACAAAAGCGCCGCTGTATAAACGATAGGCCGGACGAAAAACCTGTTTGGCTTCCCTGGTAGCTTCATGTTCATCTGTATAGGCATCAATGAGGCGGTGAAGCGTAATGCCATGCTTGATATTATCAGGGTAATCAAATTTCTTTTTGCCTTTTACAAAATCACTGATCATATTTCCCACCAGTATTTCGGGGTGATTGAACGATAAATATGCGTGGGCCAGATAATTCAGGATTGATTTCTTTAAAAGCTGATAAAATTTATGATGACGGATATTAATTTATGCATCAGTGGAACAAGGTACTATTTATTTGATTTTCTTTATTGATAAAAGTACTGATTGTTGAAATATAATAAGTAACAGCATCGCTTGGTAAACTGGATAACTGGTCTTTAAAACGGTCAGGCGGTTTACATTGTCACATATCTGTTAACACTCGTTAACAGTGCTTTCCACTAATCACAATTGGCTTGTGCACCCGTGTAACCTAATCTACTTTTGATCCGTCATACCAACCAAATAAAAAGAGTAAACCGGGTTTGCTTTGAGGCAGGCCTAACCAAAAAAACCTTAACAATGAAAAAGATGATGATTACACTGGCAATAGCTGTTAGCACCCTGGGTGCTTTTGCCGGGGAAACAAATGTTTCAGAAAAAGTACTGAATGCTTTCAGTACAGAATTCAGCACGGCTAAAGATGTACAATGGACTGTGGGCAGTGATTACTGCATGGCTAAATTCCAGTACAACGAAAAATATGTTTTTGCCTACTACAACCAGGAAGGTGATTTACTGGGTCTTAGCCGCAATATCACCACAGCTGACCTGCCCCTTAGTTTGCAAACCAACCTTAAAAGGGAATATGCTGGCTACTGGGTGAGTGATCTGATGGAAGTGGCCAAGGATGAAGAAACAATTTATTACATCACACTGGAGAATGCAGATGCAAAAGTTGTATTAAAAGCGGCCGGAGGTAATGGATGGAACCAGTATAAAAAAGTTAAAAAGTCATGACTCTATTTTGACATTGCATAAAGCAAAGTCAGTGAGCTAAGTTTTGGTGTGTGGTAAAACAAACCCCGTTCTTCATTCCTGAAGACGGGGTTTTGTGATTAATAGCGGTACTGTTGTTTAATTAATAAAATATACCCTTTATAATAATACCGTTACACAACTTATATGCGACTGTTACATACACAGGTATTACCAATACAGAAAAGATACCGGCACATTATTCATAAAATGCGGACCACGTTAATTAAAATTATTTCCCGTTAATATCATTAACAACCATTACCACAAATCATAATTGGCTTGTCAACCGTATTGCACGGGTGTACTTTTGAGTTGAAGATTTAAAATCATTAATTATTAAACCTTAAGCCATGAAAAAGATTATTTTTTCCATTTCGATGTTTCTGACAGCAGGACTGTCAGCCGTATTTGCAAGTGAAGATCCTCAACCCGATCAGCAGGTATTGGATTTGTTTAAAAAAGAATTTACCTCCGCACAAAATGTAACCTGGGAAAAACAGGACGAGTATGACAAGGCTATTTTTATGCTGGCAGGCAGCAGGGCTATTGCTTATTTTAATGCTGCCGGACAACTGGAAGGAAGTGTAAGAGACCTTTTCTTTAACCAGTTGCCGCTGGCTGTAATGACCGCCGTTGACAAACGGTTTATCAATGCAGAGTATTACGAAGTAAGAGAAGTTACCAATGCCACAGGTACCAGCTACCGGCTCAAACTGGAACTGAATAATAAAAAATACAAGATCAAAGTGGATGCATCTGGTAATATTGACGAAGTGGAAAAACTGAGAAACTGAGGTTTTGCCACTGAGGCACAGAAACACTTAAACTGTGATACAGATTGCGTAAGTGTTAAGAGTATTGCCTGTAAAAGGGTTGTTGGTCATGAAAGCAAGTATGACTGACAGCCTTTTTTGGTTTTTGAAATCCCCCTTATTTTATTTGTACAAAAATGTACTTTTGCGTTCTTGTCTGTTGCATTGAACGGGCACAGCCGCATTGTCTCACCCTTTTGTGATCTGAAGGCGGACCATAAATTTTTTATAGCATGAACAAAGGTCCTGTTTCACAATTTATTGAACATCATTACCGCCACTTCAATGCGGCAGCACTGGTAGATGCTGCTAAAGGGTACGAAAAGCATTTGCTGGAAGGTGGTAAAATGATGATTACCCTGGCCGGCGCAATGAGTACCGGGGAACTGGGCATATCACTGGCAGAAATGATACGCCAGGGAAAAGTGGATATCATCAGCTGTACCGGTGCTAACCTGGAAGAAGATGTGATGAACCTGGTGGCCCATTCGCATTACAAAAGGATTCCCAACTACCGCGATCTTACACCGCAGGAGGAATGGGACCTGCTTGAAAATCATTACAACCGGGTAACGGATACCTGTATTCCGGAAGAAGAAGCTTTTCGCCGTCTGCAAAAGCATTTGGTTAAACAATGGAAAGATGCGGAAGCAAAAGGGGAACGTTATTTCCCCCATGAATTTTTATATAAAACAGTCTTGAGCGGCGAGCTGAAACAGTATTATGAAATAGACCCGAAGGATAGCTGGATAGTGGCTGCGGCCGAGCAAAATATCCCAATCGTAGTGCCGGGATGGGAAGACAGTACTACCGGAAATATTTTTGCCAGCTATGTGGTAAAAGGAGAATTGCAGGCCGGCACAGTAAAAAGTGGAATTGAGTACATGGTATGGCTTACCGAATGGTACCGTAATAATTCATCCGGAAAAGGAGTGGGTTTCTTCCAGATAGGTGGTGGTATTGCCGGCGACTTCCCGATTTGCGTGGTGCCAATGATGTACCAGGACCTGGAATGGCATGATGTGCCTTTCTGGAGCTATTTCTGCCAGATCAGTGATTCCACCACTTCTTATGGTTCTTATTCAGGGGCAGTGCCCAATGAAAAAATAACATGGGGTAAACTGGATATCAATACACCGAAGTTTATTGTGGAAAGTGATGCTACGATAGTGGCGCCATTGATCTTTGCCTGGGTGCTGGGTTGGTAAATCAATTTTTATACGGGTATATATAAAAAGGATGACCGCTTTATAGTAGTCATCCTCTTAAGTTTTAGGTAAATAAGTTAACTCTTCTTTGCCTCTTCCCAGGCTTTGGCTTTCTTTATGGCGCTGGCCAGGTAACTGATAATAATTATTTTCACGATTATTCCACTATATGCCGCTTCTATGCCATTTACCACAATGGCAAATATCCACATGACAATAAAGAGGATGAGGCCGGTAACAATAGCAGTAAAAGGTTTTGTTTTTGTCCAGAAGCCCAATGCAACAAACACACCAACTTCAATAAGGATGACACCTATTATAAGCGGTGTAAACTCAATGCCGGTTACACTGGCCGTAATTATTTCACCGAGCAGCACTAAGCCAGCAGTTACAAACAAGGCATTTCTTGCACTTTTAATGCCGGTTTCGTAGCCTTGTATTTCGAGTTTTTTCACTCCTTCATAATATTCTGAAATGACATCTTCCTTCTTTTCTTCCAGGTTTTCGGTTTGTTGGTTGTTGGCGGGTTGGTTGTCTGACATTTTTTTTGTTAAGGTAATAATTTTCTTTTAAAATAAGAGAAATACAGTTCGCCCGGAGGAGAAGGAGAAAAAGAGGAATACGGAAATACAGTTCGCCCGGAGGAGAAAGAGAAAAAGAGGAATACACGGAATGTATCTTTTCTCTATTTTCTCAGTGCGAGGCAAAAAATCTTATATGCCATATCCCTAAAACCCTTTTGGCTTTTCCAGTTTTATATCTCTTTTCAGCATATCATTCCGGTTGGCCATTTCCCAGGCGGTATAAAAAATTAATTGTGTCCTTTTGGCCATCATCGTATAATTTATTTTGTCAGGCGTGTCTGTAGGCCGGTGATAATCTGCTCCCAGCATTCCGTCATAGTAAAAAATAATGGGAACACCTTTTTCTGCAAAATTGTAATGGTCGCTCCTGAAATAGATACGGTTGGGGTCTTTAGGATCGTTGAACTTATAATCCAGTTCCAGCTTAGTGTAGTTTTTATTCATGGCTTCACTGATCACTTTTAGGTCGCTGCTTATTTTATCATCGCCCACCACGTACACGTAGTTGGTGGAGTCGCCCTGCTTGCGGCTGGCATCACTGCGGCCAATCATATCAATATTCAGGTCAACGGTGGTTTTTTCTAATGGAAATACTGGATGATTGGTATAGTACTCAGATCCCCATAATCCTTTTTCTTCGCCACTCACTGTCATAAATACCATGGTACGCCGGGGGCCGTTGCCTGCCTGTTTAGCTTTTACAAATGCCTCTGCTATTTCCAATACGCCGGTGGTACCCGAACCATCATCATCAGCGCCATAGTAAATAACAGAATCTCCCCTTTTTCCCAAATGATCCATGTGGCTGGTAATAAACACATATTCATCTTTCAGATCAGTTCCTTCCAGTACGCCAATTACATTGGGGGCAGAAGCTGTTTTTGGGGCTTTTGAAAATTCCATATCAATTTCTGCTGTGTATGTTTTTGGAGAAAGAGAACCCGCTTTTAATTTGTCGATTAGATTTTTCCCATCTTCTCCCATTATTTTAGCTGCCACATCTGGTGCAATGGTAAAGGTGAAGGGAAGTTGTGAGGCTTTATATCCGTTCATACTCCAGTTGCTGTTTGTGTTCATTGTTTTACGGGGATAATTGCTGTACACGATCAATATGCCGGCAGCGCCTTTATTCATAGCGGCATTCATCTTTCCAAAAGCACTGGCAGGAGAAGAAAAACCTGTTTGTGATGGTTTGTAATCTGCCGGCACACCATCAGCAATTAATACCAGTTTACCCGCCACTTTCAGATCTTTATAATCATCCCGTTTATCACCATCACTGATGCCATACCCGGCAAACACTATTTCACTAAAACGCATACTGGCAGCATAGTTATTGGGTTGTGGCTGAAATTCTTTGTTCAGTTCAAGGGCTGCCCCGTTTATTTTTAACGATGAACCAGTAAGTGAGTCGCGGTATAAAGGATAAATTTGGCGGTAGCTTCCATTGTTACCGGGAGTAAGGCCCAATGATCTGAAATGTTGTTCAATATAACTGGCAGCTTTTTCCAGTCCTGGCGAGGGGGTGTCACGGCCTTCCATTTCTTTGGAGGCAATGATGTACAAATGTTTTTTCAGGTCTTCCACAGTGATGGTGGCAGCGGCTTTCGAAGCATTCTTATCTTTCTTTTGTGCCATCAATAATAATGGCAGGCTTAGTAAGAAGCAGGCAATGAATTTTTGTAACATGCTTTTTGTTTGATGTAGTGTAATAGTGATAAAGCTAACGTATACTGTCAATTAACAGCAGCATTTTAGATAACAGTAAATTTAAATCCTTCCGGTATGCGGAGGAAAAAATAAGGATGACTGGTAATGATCACACGCAGGCAATTTTATTCACCCGGTTAGCATGCCGGCCTCCTTCAAAATCGGTAGTAATAAATGTGGCCACCATTTTTTCTGCATCACCTTCCCGTACAAAGCGGGCAGGAATACAAATTACATTGGCATTATTATGTGCACGGGCCAATTGTGCCAGTTCTTCTCCCCAGCAGATGGCAGCCCTTACGCCCTGATGTTTATTGGCTGTAATGGCTACACCATTGGCACTGCCGCAAAGCAAAATACCGAATGAAGCGGTACCTGCTTCTACAGCCGATGACACGGGGTGTGCAAAATCGGGATAATCCACCGAATCTTTATTGTCTGTACCAAAATCGGTAAAAGGCAGTCCCTTTCCTTCCAGGAAGGAGATCAGTTGTTCTTTATAATCATATCCTGCATGGTCACTGCCAATGGCAATGGGTTTGCTAAGGTTGAATGGTGAATGCATATTTTAATTGTTATGCGTTAATAGCTATGAGTTACGAGAAACACATTTCAAAGTTACAGAACTCGTGACTCATAACTCATATCCCTTAACTTTTGTTAGCTCCATTCTTCCCTTTCTTTATCCTGACGTCTGTTGATACGGGACGCAATGACCACGCTGGCTTCGAATAAGAGGTAGAGCGGAATAGTAACGATAGTAAGACTGAACGGATCGGTGGAGGGGGTAATGATAGCCGCTGCTATTACGATGATCACAAGGGCATGGCGGCGGTATTTTTTCAGAAATTTGCCTGTTACCACACCAATTCTTGCCAATACCATTATCAGCAATGGCATTTGAAACAACACACCGATGCCCACTGTGGTATAGATAAGATTTTCCAGATAATCTGAAAAAGAAGGCATAATGACGATTTGTTCACTCAGTTTGAAATTAAAGTAAAAATTGACCATGAAAGGCGTTAGGACAAAATACCCAAAGGCTACACCTGTAAAGAATAATAAGGAAACCCAGAAGATGACACCTTTTGTTTTTTTCAGCTCTTTTTCTGAAAGGGCTGGTTTTATAAAGCGCCAAAACTCCCAAAAAATGTACGGAAAGGCCAGGATGAACCCGCCGATGAAACCAAGGGTGAAATAAGAGATAAACTGCCCGGTCATTGTATTTTCAAGAAATTTGGCATCCACCGGGGGAAAACAGAGGGTATTGCCAATACCTATTTTATGACCGAGGCTGCAGAGCCACCGGGAGGAAATAAAATTGCCCCGTGTAGGTGCCATCAGTATACCATCTACAATGTCTTTTGAAAAAAACAATACAACAACGGAGCCAATTACAATGGCTATCACCGAACGGATAAGGTGCCAGCGCAGGTCTTCCAGGTGGTCTATAAAAGACATTTCACCTTTCAGGTCTTTATTTCTTTTGCTAAAAAAATCTAACAGCGCCATTGATTGGTTTTAGGGAATGGCAAAGGTAGGAGATTGGGTAATTAGGTGATTAGTTAATTGGTTAATTTGGTTATTGGTTAATTAGGCTTTAAGTCTGCTATTTACTTTATTGTGGACGACAGTATACGATTATAAAGTTTTTGGGTAATCAGGGTTTCCCCAATTTTGCAATTACTTCAACCTCTCGATCATCTCCCGATAAACTAATTAACTAATAAACCAATTAACTATTTGAGTTTCTTCATCTTCACCATCTCTATCCTTGTATCGCTCACATGCATGATGTCGAATTCATAATCGTCAATAATGATGCGTTCTTTCTGACGGGGGATTGTTTCGTGGTAGTTGATGATATAACCGGATAATGTTTCGGCATCTTCCTGACCAAATTCAAAACCGTATTTTTCTTCGAGGTAATCAAGCTCCAGGCGGCCGGAAAACATATATTCATTTTCAGACAATTGTTCTTCCACAAAATCTTCGGTATCGTATTCATCCTGTATTTCGCCAAACAGTTCTTCCAGCACATCTTCCATGGTAATGATGCCGGCGGTGCCACCAAACTCATCTACCACCCAGGCGATGCTTTTTCTTTCCCGGGTAAATTTGCTGATCAGGTCTGAGGCACTCATACTTTCGGGTACAGCAGGTATGGGCAGCAGCACGGATTGTATGCTGTCAGGCCTTTTGAAAAGATCCAGTTGGTGTACATATCCGATGATGTGGTCGATATTGTTGTTGTAGACCAACAGTTTACTGAGCTTGGTTTCAATGAATTTACTCTTCAGCTCATCTATACCGGCCCGGCTTTCGATGCCAACGATCTCTTTCCGGGGAACCAGGCATTGCCGGATCTTTACTTTGGGCAGTTCTTGTGCATTTTCCATCAACTGGGAATTGCGTTCCTGCCGGTCGTCATTAGCTTTTTGGTGAAAAAGATTTTTCAGGTCGCTTCGGTTGAATGCTTCCTTATTGTTTTTATCCAGCCGGATATTGAATACATATTTAAGGATCCATTCAGACATATCAATAAATGCTGTGGCAATGGGAGAAAACAACTGGTAAAAGAAATCGGTGATATAGGCCAGCCGTCCTAAAATGGTATTGCTTTTGGCCCTGAAGAAGGCACGGGGAATAAATTCGGCAAAGAGCAATACAATAAAAGTGGCGAGGATAATTTCCACAATTATATGAACGATGTTGGTCTTTACATTCAGGTAGCGCCAAAGAGTATTCCTCATCACGGTGTTTATCTGAAGCCCAAGAAAAACCAGCAATAAATTAAAGCCAATAAGGGTGCTGCCGAGAAATTTGGCGGGTGAATCAATAAAAGTGGACAGGATATTGGATGTAGTATTGCCCTGTTTCTTTTTTATCTCAATGCTCAGCCGGTTGGCGCTGTAATAGGCCATTTCAATACCGGCAAAGAAGCCCATCAGCAGAAGGGTGAGAATTGAAAAGAAAATGGTATTCCAGGGAATATTCATAGGTTAAAGATAGTATCAAAAAATCTTTTTTTCGATTAGCCATGTTTTTGCTATAGCCAGTTCTGTTTCACTGCCGGAAGGTTGCAGGATGTGTGGTAAAGAGGTGGTGCAAAGGGACACCAGGCATAAGTACATATCTGCCATCATTAAGTCCATTATTTCGTGTGGCAGGCTTTCCACAAGAAAGTTTATGGGTTCACCGTTTGCAAGCAGGTGTACTATCTTTTTTGATTTTGCAAGATGATATTCTTTAATATGTATTTCTGCTTCTGCTATATTGTAACTGTTTTGTTCCAGGTAATTTATATCAAATTCTATTCGTTTGGAAGAGGCGCTGGCCAGAAAAACTCCTGATTTCAGTTTTTTAAAATCTTCTCCTTCAATGGACGTTTGGCCGGTAGCGCCGATAATAATATCGCTTTCTTCCAATACAGTATCCCGGTTGCCATGTACACAGCCCTGATAATAGGCTTCTATATTCTTGATGGGGTCTTTATCATATACCAGTACATGTGATGACCGCATTTTTAAAACCCTGGCCACGGAGGAGCCGATCCATCCATATCCCAGTACCCCTATTTTTTTGCCCTGTATACCGAGTCCTGCTTTTTTTAAGATGGTGGATAATGCTATCACTACGGGTTCTCCAATATGTGCAGATTCAATTTTTTTAATGGGAGTATCTGCGGTTTGTATAATAGGGAATAACAGGAGGCCTATTTTCTGATCTTTCCAAAGGCCCTGTTTTGTTTCTTCCACAGCTCCGGTGCATAGATGGGTTTTGTGGGCAAAATGTTCATGGATAATGGGGACTGCATATCCACCGTTTTCCAGGATCAGCAGCCGTTTGCCTGTTGCCTCACACACAGCAAAGGCTTCGGTAAGCTGATCTTTTACTATAGTATTAATGGTTTCTATGCTGACGATGGCACACCGGATATTATTTTTCAGCAACCTTTCTTTTATTTCCGGGCGGGAAGAATAATCGAGCCCGATAACGGAGAAAATTTCCAGGCCTGACTTTTGTAAATTCATAAGAAGGCCATAGCTGTCGCCAAAGAGGGGTTGAATTGCCAGAAGTATTTGACGCTGGAAAATATTTTTATCTCTCCATGCTGAATAATGGTGATTTAAAACCGGAAGCCTGGCATCCCTTATACTTTCCATATAATATAAATGGTTACAAGCTCGTATATAACAAGGAATAACAGGAAGGGAAATATAAATTCTTTCAATTCAAAGCGGTAATATTTTGAAATAATATTAAATTTTTGAGGGAGTATGGAATCTTTTTCTATATATACATCTTTTTCAAAAAAGCCCAGCAGGTTTTCAATTTTATTTCTCAAAGCCCTGTTCTCAGACAGGTAGTGATGTGCTTTGTGCAGGTGGTAGATACTGTAAAAAATGGCAACCGCCTGTACAATGGTAAGACCGATCTGTGCAGTGCAATTTATTAATTTATGAATGGTATCATTAGTTACCAGCCCGATAATACCCGTACTTAATACAGCATAGTAAACGGTAATGCTCCATTCCCAGTTTCTGTAAAAAGCGATGTCGTTTTGTACAGACTGGTATAAAGCCAGTAACGATTCTTTAGTGGATAGTTCGTTGGGATAAAACTTCATGGCAGCGCTATTTTCTCATTGAATGTATAGAAAGTTTCCAATATTTCATCTACAACATCAGCGGCAGAACGGTCTTCATTTTTAATGACCAGGTCATAGTCTTTTTTGAAGGCAAAGCCTTTTTGGGCATTCATCAATCTTTCTTCTATTTGTTCTTTCGTATGTATGCCACGGGCTTCCAGCCTTCTTTTTATCGTCTCAAGCGAAGTGTCTAAAAACACACCAAAGGCATGGGGAAAGGTTTCTTTCACCATTACCAGGTTTCCCAAATTGATAATTCCAATAGTGTGTTTATCCCGGGCAAAGCAATCCAGTACATTTTTTTTAGGAAGGCCATAGCTCATGCCAAACAGGTAATGTTTAAACTCAATCAGCTCCCCGTTAGTAATCATACGGTTGAAACTTTCCAGGTCGATGAAATCGTAAGAGAGAATATCTTCTTCCGATTCTCTTTTTGGTCGTGTTGTAACCCGTTTGGCCACTTCGAAGTTTTTATTTTTTTCCAGCAGCAGGTTTACAATAGTGGTCTTTCCCACTGCCGAAGGGCCGTCTATTATCAGAAGATTTTTCAAGAAAAAATTATTAGCGGTTATAAAAAGGTCAAAGATGCAGAAAATTAGCATAGGATGATGATGGATTTTCCCGAATGACGGCATTTTTTGAAAAACCATTATTTGCAAGAGGCCAGCCTGGAATATAGGTGGGAATTATAATTATTTGTTTATCCAGTTTATATAGTCCACTGCATCTGCAATAATAAATTGTTACCGATTGCAGGAAGCCTTTTTTTCGGTCATACTTTTCGAATGTCATCAATAATCGCCAAATGATGCTTCGTATGGATCTTCAGCATCCTGATAGTGGCTTTTACATTCAGCAGGCCAAATAGCGGATGTTTGAAATAATGATTGGGTGGCAGAGTGGTTAACTTCTTTATTGTTTCTTTCAAAATCTGTAAGTCTGTTGTCAATTTTTCCGGTGAAGCGGCACCGGCAGGAAGCACCGAAGCAGGTGCTTTTCCTTTACCTCTTGGGATTTTATTCAGTGCAAAAACGATGGTTCTTTTGAAATCAAATTTCCAGGCATAGTCTTGCGGGTTTGATTTTTCTACGGCAGCAATTATTTGATTACATACCAGTAGCGAATGTTCAATATGCCACCCAACAGAAGAAGCAGAAACGGAGGGGTTTACTTTTTCGTGATGAGGGATTTTAGTTTCCAGTTCGTTGAGCAGGGCGGTAAGTTTGTTCATGGGCGGTTGTTTATGATATGATTTAGTTTTATTTCTTCGGCTTTATTTTTTTTATGGCTTTATTTTCAAGCAGCGCTGATCTGGCATTTAAAGCAGTAACCACTTTTTTGCCTGTTTTTGCTTCCAATTCCTTCCGGGCCACGTTGGCTACATTGCCGCCTTGCTGTGCTACTTTCCTGCTATCCTCAAAAGTTTCAGGATTTACGGCTTGCGAAATCTCTTTGGTGGAAGCTTCGGCAAGCATATTTAAAATGAGCTCAGTATTGGTCATATTATCCCGTAGATTTTCTTTTTTCAGTTTTTTGTGCTGCTTATATTCCTTTACTGTTTTGCCGCTCCATCCTTGTGTGATAATATCAGTAAGGGTGGCAAATTCCTGTCCCTGTTTTACACTCCGCTTTTCCCACTCGTCTGTAAGCTCTTTTCTTACTTCAATGCTTTTGAGGCGTTGGGTGATCCATTCCCGGCTATAACCAAGCTTTACATAGTTTTCCATGGCCCGGTCAATACTTTTTTCAGGGTCCTGCGATTCTTCTATGCGTTCGTAACCGGTTTTGGCCAGCCATTGTTTAAATGGTTCTGCTTTTGGTGATGGTATGGATTGGATGAGCCTGAAAAGTTGTTCTGTATCAGCTACATCGGTAGTGTAAAATTTCCCGTCTTCCGATTGCATTTTCAGTTGTCCCAGATTTTGGGACAACTCGCTGCCCTCTGCCTTTAACTTTGTTTTTAAAGCATTCCAATATTTTCTGGACCGGGGGCTTTCTGTCAATACTTCAATCACATCGATGACACTGAAGTACCATTTTTCTGCCTCGGCATCCCATTGGCTGCGGATTTGCTTACTCTCAAATAATTTAATGTCGCTCATACATTTCAAATTTAGTATTAAAATAATTCTGTTCTGTTTATATACAGACAGTGCTGCCGGTATTTCCGGAAGTACGGTTGATGATCGCTACGGTCTTTTTGGGGAAAGTATGTATGGCGGGATGATAAAAGTTGACAACTGCTGTTCTGGAGTTGTTCTGTATGTAAATATAAAAAAAGAAGCAATTGGGGCCACTCTATTTTTTCTTAATCCCACACTTTTGGCCTATTTACCTGCAATGTTCTTAAATAAGAAAGCAACTGGCCTGTATGTACACTTTCATGATAGGCAATGCGTAATAGGTAATCGCCCAGCTTTCTTTTTTGTCCGGCTTCTGTACGTATAATATCTATCCCGGCCAGGTCTTGTACAGAAAAGGATTGTACGGTTTGTATAAATTGTTGCCGGTAAGGTTGGGCAAAAGTCAGTTCTGCAGTTACATCAGAATAAGGCAGCTCATTCCAGGGCGAAGGATAATCGCCGAGATTGCCCCTGTTGTTTACAATCTGGTGAAACAGGTGTTCCCCTTCCAGCACATGCCGCACCATTTCCAGGCAGCACATGGCATCTTTATCTGGGCGCCAGGTATAAAAGGCGGGTGGGATACCGTTCCATACATTGATGCTGCGCCTTCTTGTTTCTTCAAAGTTAATGATGAGTATTGCGTTGGGTGTCATGCGTGTTGATGATGAGGAAGTGAATGTACTGATTCTTCAATCAACCATTTTGCTGAGGCCGGGAAGCCGGTCTGATTTTTTTTAACAAAGGCCTTGACTACATGTATTTCTTTAATCTACACCAAGTTGATTATTAGTTGCTGCACTATTCTTCAATTAAAGGATAGTCTGAAAAATCAGAAACGTATTTGCTAAAATCAAATCCTGAGCATTCTACTGTATCTGTTGAGTAGGAAAAATATAAGTTCAAACTGTTTTCATGCACAGAACCGATTTTATCTGTCTGCCAATGGTCCAGCAAATAGTCTTGACGAATTATAACCGGCTTTGTCCATCCGGAATTATGCCTGACAATAAATACATAATGCACCGGGATATTGGTGATATTTTTCAACTGAGGCAATGGCACATTGAATTGCCCGCTAAAGCTGCTTTGCCGTATAGTGGATGCAGAAGTTTTCACCTGTACCCGCCTTAAAGTGCCATTATCGTCCTGAACAACAAAAATATCATCGCCAATATCAACTTCAGGAATGGCAACATTCCAGCCGCGGGTTAAAAATTCTGACATAACAGTAAGATGTCCGGCTTTGCCTAAATAAAGAGGATAGTTTTTCTTCACGCAGATACTTTATGAGTATGCAGCACATTGCCTGTTTGAGTGTCAACGAATAAAATTTCGCCAACTTTTTTGTTAAGGTCTGTTTGGTTGTCAACACCAAGTAAAGCCGGATAGATATAGCTTTCCAGTTTACCGTAATAAACTTCGAAATCACTTTTAGTATCGTACGAAACAAAAATATTATTTGCCGGGTGTGAGTCTGGGAACAAACTTTTAATCAGCTTTCTGATTGAAGGGGTGATACTAAAGGTATAGCCGTCCATCTGTTTGTTGACACTAATCTTAATCGCTTCCATTTCTTTACTTTTTGTCAGAACAAATCTACGAAAACCCAGGCAAAACCCCGCTTTTACTTTTACGTTGAGTGCATTTCAAATTGCTTCATTTTAATTTCAGTAAGTTTTTAATATCGGTTTCATTCTCAAACGAATTAAACAATGTCTTTATTGGGGTTTTATTTGTTGCCTCAAATGGAAAAATTCTACTTTTATTTAGTGCAACAAGATTTTTGGGCAATTTTTCTTTTTCACTTTTCTCGTATAGAATGACAATGTTTTTACGAAGTCCCAGGGCAAACCCAATTTCAATAGTAGAAGAACTGATTCGGAGCATGCTTAAATCTGAAACAGTCATCGCTGGAAAAACAAAAATCAAGGACTGGCTATTTTCAATAATACTTTTTATTTTTTTAAAAATTTGCTCTGGAATTTCCATTTTCCGCCGATCCTAAAATGCATGCCAATTGCTGAGCACTTTCTGAATAAAACACCCGATTCAGTGTTATCAATTAGTTAGTGTATTAGAATAGTAGTTTGAAATTACCATCACCATTGTAATTTTACCATATCTTAATCCATTTCCATATTGTGCTAGCCTCAATTTATTATTTACATTTTTTTAAATTTGTTAGATTCCACCACCACTAAAAACTGTCCCCCTCACACCCCACAAATAAAAGGGTAATACTTATCATCAATAATTGGTGCTATACCAAAGAAATCATTCAGTACCGATTCAGCAGTGCAGTAAGCGCCTTCCACCCAGGCCTGGTCATTAGAGTAGGCTTCACCCACAATAAATATATTGGCATCGGCACCGGCAATCAATTGTGAGGGCTTGCGGATCTTGCGCTGCACATCGGCCACATCATAATGGGCGGCATAAGCATGATAGCCGGCATTAAAAGGTGGTAAAGACCAGTCAACATATTTTGTTTCCAATGGTTCGGGCACCATACTGTAATCGGAGGCCGGGCCAAAATGAACAGCTGCTAATTGTTTGCGCAGCATCTTTATCATAATAGGCGGTGCTTTGCGGGGGCCGTCTAATGGTTGCGTGTTGCCGGAGATGGGAACCTTCCGTTGGGCATTGGGGCCCAGTTCCAGCTCCTGCCAAAAACTGGTGTACATCTCATCATCATAACTGGCCAGTAAACCATATACTTTTTCTTTCTCACTATTTTGATCCAATGCATTATTACCAAAGTACACCACCTGTCGTGCGGGTAAATCTGTTACACTCGGGCCAATGGTATTACGTTCAGCAGCGTTCAGTATTTGTGCTTCCTGTTTTAAAGATAACCGTGCCTGAATACATTGCTCAATGGCTTTGGTAAAACTATCGGCAGTGGCAAAAGGTATTTCTAATATGGCATCGTCATGTTTGATAGCCGCCAGATAATTAGCGGGAAAACCAATGGCAATAAGTGCCTTTATCACTTGAAGGGTTATTTCATAACTCGTCAGATGTGCAGGATAAGGCGGTGGCGTGGCAGCCTGGTTGGTCCACCAGGGTTCTTTAAAAAACATACCCACCTTATACGATGGCTGCATGATAGCAGACTCCAAATACAATTGTACTTTTTCATGGTTCAGTACATCCACGCCTTTATGGTCTATATAACGGGTGGCTTGTGCCACCAGCTCTATGGAATGCCGCGGCATGGCCAGCCAGGCAGCCTGGGTAGTTTTTTCGCCCGATTTTTTATTCGGCTTTGCCCTGGTAGCGGTAGTGTAATGGATCACTTTATTGATCTGCAATATTGAATGCAGTCTCGTATTGGGGTAATAGGCAAAATGCACCCCCTTTGCTTTGGCCAATTGTACAATTGCTTCAAACAACGCATTGAACATACAGGAATATCCCAGTGTGAGTGTTTTATATTCTGTACCGGGTGTAAATTCATTATTGGCCTGCAGGGCTACAGCCGCATTCCAGTTGATAACATTGGATGTATACCCGTTACCATCAGCCGTATAATTATATCCTTCCGATCCCAACTGGTCAAACATCAGGTTCCAGTAGCCGATATCTTTCAGCAGGTCACCTTTTTGATAGATGGATGATTCAGGCAATTCCTTTACAATCTTTCCTGTTTTATAAAACTCACACCATTGCGTGCGTGTTTGCGGCAGCTTCGGCGCTTTTACCGGGTTACCTGCTAATGCTTCCACTGTATTAAAACCGGTATCGGGAGAATCGGCAGCCCCGTATCCATCTGCATTATAAGGCGCCGGATTACTGGAAGAAAAATCATTGAGGTACATATTCTTTGAACGCAAATAAAACAGCGGGTTGGTAGATTCATTGAATGGCACAGCATATTTATCCAGCCCCAATTGATTGATCACTTTGGTTACCACCCTGTGTCCGCCGGCCAGCGGTCCGTTATCTTTCATATTCCAGTCGGAGTAGCGCATGCCGCCCAGCTCCACATAAGAATTTTCTTTGTTGTCTTTATAATGCCAGGTGCATATCCTTGCACCGGCTTCACGGGTTCCGGGATGCTCTTTTGAAAAATCATACCTGCCCCAGTCATACAGTTCCAGTGTATCACCGCTGGTTAGTTGTTTGTGTTTGTCTTTTACATTTTTCAGTTTGCCATCCAGTAAACGCCAGGCGGTATAGAGTCCCGCTGCACCGGCACCGAAGATTGAGTATGTTTTATTAGCCATGATGATATTTTTATTTTTTTGCCTTAAAGAAGGGAAGGATATCCGCAGGACACTGTTCGGAAGAACTAAACATTATAACTTACCGGCTTTCCGCCTTACCGGCTAACAATTGCTTTACTCCAGTCCTAATCTCTTCATTTGCCCCGGTAAATCTTTTTGCGGAATGACGATCTCCACTAAGGCCGGTTTGGTGCTTCGTTTTTTCAACTGCCGTAATACTGTCTTCAGTTCTTTGATAGTAGTGGCACGATAACCTTTTGCACCAAAAGCCTGTGCCAATGCCATATAATCCCACTTAGGCAGAATGTCGAAGGCATCGAATTTATGTTGCGGCCCGGCTTCAAAAGAAGTGATGTCCACATAGACCTGTTCAATAGCATACACGCCATTGCTGATTATAAAAATCACGGCATCCAAATTATTCCGGGCAAGGGTGGAAAGGGATTGACAGACCATCATAAAACCACCATCACCAGCAATGGTCCAGGCCCGTTTGCCACTGCCCAGTTGTGTGCCACTTGCCGCACCAGTTTCAAAGCCGATGCATTGCCAGGCAGCAGAACCGAGAAAACTATTTTGTGATAATCCATAAGCATTAGTGGCCACGTATAAGGATGAACTCACACCAAGTATCATCACAATTTCTTTCAGCATATCATTTTCCTGCAAAAATTTCATGGAATGCTGGAAGAAACGGTTGTAGGTAATCAGTTCCGGTTTGTCGTTATACTTGGGATCTGAATTGGATACCCATGGTTCGGGATATGCTGGTTGAGGCGGCGCTTTTACTTTTAATGGATAAGCTTTGCTCTCTTTGAACCGGAGCAGAAGGGCTTCCATAAAATCTTTCATTGTTACTCCCCTATATGTAAAGTAGCCTACCCGGGTGGCATCGGTGGTGGACAGCACCATGTCCGCATATTTATTTTCAATAAACCAGAGATAATCATCGGTGATGATAGTGCCGAGGGTAATAAAACAATCGGCCGCCTGCACAGTGGCAATAACGGAAGGAATAGATGCTGCATCGGAATAAGTGCCAATGAATTTATCGCCCTTTTCATCCAGTACTGTTTTACCCAGACTCGTGGTGGTATATAAACATCCGCTTGCATTGATGAGTTGCTGCAGCAATGCGGATAACCCAAATCGCAATACTTCCACGCCTGCAAGGATCATGGGATTTTTTGCAGCGGTAATTTGTGTCCATGCCTGTTCTACAGCATTAGCCAATGCGGCCGGTTCGCTTTTTGGTATAATAGGCTGCAGGGGTTTGGCAGAAGGCCTGGGGCAGGGTTCGCCCCATACTTCTTTGTAGCAGGCTATATACACAGGACGTTTATGTGAGATAGCAGCTATCAGCAGTGCATCAATTTTTTCCGCAGCACCCACATTGGTGCTGAGTGTTTCAGCGGCCACAGTTACTTGTTCATATACCTGTTGGTCTGCTTTTAAATTTCCGGTAGAGTGATGGAATAGTACATCATACATATTGGTTATCTGCCTGGCATCTGCTCCCGGGCAGGCACTGATGACTACTACGGGACTGCGCTCCACGTATGCACCTGCAATAGCATTCAATGCGCTAAAGGTGCTTACGCCAAATTGTAATGATACGGCACCCAGTCCGCGGGTGCGTCCGTAGGCATCGGCTGCATAGGCAGCGTCTAATTCATTGATTGCACCGATGGCTTTCACCCCATCAAAATATTCAAGTGCCTGTGTAAAATGTTTTACATAATCACCTGGTACCTGGAATACTTCGGTTACGTTGAGTTGCTTCAATCTTGTTAACAGATAGTCTGCAACAGTGAATGGTTGGCTCGGCATGGGCAGTGGTTAGGTTATGGCGTTGGTGTGGCGGTCGTTAAAAATAAGATTATAATTAAAGAAAGCAGACCGGAGAGACTGGAAAAGCGAAACAATTTTATAACATTAAGGGTAAATACCTATGAATACAAATAGTATTTTTTATTAAGAGGATTTTCCATTGCTGGTGAAAACATATATACCCGTAATGCTGCTGCATTGTTCATGTTCGAACTTTTATTAGTAACGAATTTGCCGTTACGGGAAATAATTTTTTTGAAATTTCCAGTACGTATACTAAGAACCAGTATTGATATACTGTGTGGGTCCATTGCTATATTTTCTTTATGCTGTGTTTACAGTATTCAGTTGTATTACTTCGGTATTCATATCAGCCACAGCGGCATAAACTGGAAAAAATAATAATATAATGGCTGCAGGCTTATTTCATTCTCCAAGTCATAAAAGAGTGCAAAAAACATCTGGCAGACCCCTGTTTCTGTCTAATTTTATATTTATTTGCAGATAACCATCACTAAAACAAAGATGTTGCCGGTTGAACCAGAACTATACAAAAAATTTGAGGTCCTGTTCAGGGATAATTACAACCGGTTATCTGATTATGCTTTTTCCATATTAAAAAATAAACAGGACGCGGAAGATGCGGTACAGGATGTATTCATAAAAATCTGGCAAAAAAAGCCGGAACTTATGGAAAATGAAGGAATAAAATTTTACCTGCTCACAGCCACAAAAAACACCTGTATATCTTTTTTCCGTAAGCAATCTTCGATATCGTTTACTGATGAACTTGAAAAGGAATTGCACCAATTGCCTGCACAGGAGACAGTTATCGGAAATCCTGCTGATTACGCAGCTTTGGTAAAAGAAGCGCTGACCTTGTTGCCCCCGCAGTGCCAGGCCATTTTTAAAATGAGCCGGCTGGCCAAACTAACCTACAGCCAGATAGCAACAGAGCTGAATCTTTCTGTAAAAACAATAGAAAACCAGATGGGTAAAGCGATCAGATTAATGCGTGAGTATGCCCGTAAGCACAACATACCATTGTCAGTATTCCTGTTCGTATTATTTCAATATTTCAGTGTCATCCTGGGACCGGGGTGATATTTATTTTAACTCCCGCATAGGGGTATGGCGGCTATACTGCGTTTTATAAGTGCAGGGATTGGTCATGAATTATAAATAAAAAGTATAGCCATGAAGTTTTTATTATTCATTTTAACACCACCAGTATGATAATAGCCGGTGAAAAATTTCAGATCAAAGAGCTGACAGCAAATAAGTTCCGTCTCCATTCTGATTCAGTGAATACAGCAGCCGATGACCGGACCGTATTAGACTTATACCTGTTTCGTTAAGGAGATTTAATATCTTGCATAAAGAAAAATTACAGTTATGAATGATGAAATGTACAGCCTGTTAGCGGGGTATTTCTCGGGGCATGCTACTGCTGAGGAGGAGTTAACTGTAAACAACTGGGCAGCAGCAAATGAGAATAACAGGAAGGACTTTGAAGAAGCTCAAAAAATCTGGGAACAGACCGGCCAAAGCGAAACACTTGAATATAACACGGAGGCGGCCTGGCACAAAGTAAAGGCAGCTATTGAACAGCCTTTGGAAAAGCGAAAAGGCGGGATTATAAAGCTGCTGAACTGGAAAATAGCTGCTGCAGTGGCTGCTGCTGTCTTACTATTTATTGCAGATAATTGGTGGCTAAATCAAAATCGCAATGGCTATGAAACAATAACTGCAGATATTGCAGTAAAAGAAATTACGCTGGATGACGGCAGTCACGTTTATTTACGCAATGGTGCCAGTTTGAAATATCGCAGGCAGTTTAACAAAAATAAACGGGACGTGGTGCTGACCGGGGAAGCCTTTTTTGAAATTGCAAAAAACCCGGCAAAACCATTTGAAATAACAGCTTCAGCAACTGCTGTAACTATACTCGGTACCAGTTTTTCTGTTAATACAAATAATAGTAAGGTGGAAGTGGTCGTAAAAACAGGCCTTGTGAGGTTTTCAGTGCTGCATGATACAGCGGCTGGTGCCAGCCTGGAAGCAGGAGACCGGGCTGTATTTGAAAATAACCGGATCATAAAGCAAAAAAATGCAGATGATAACTTTAATTCCTGGCAAAGCGGTAAAATGGTATTCAGAAGTACACCTATTCAGGAAGTGATGAATACACTGAGCAACCACTACAAAGTCATGTTTGTAATAAAGAAGGGCGAAGAGAACAAAATAGCTGCTTCCCTGGTAACCACCACATTCACAAACCAACCGCTGGATGCCGTAGTGAAAGAGCTGGAATTAATAACAGCATTTCATATCAGAAAAGTGACAGACACTGCGTATGAAATAAGCAGCCAATGAGAACCGGGAAACAGGTAATCATATTCTTTCTGCTGTGCCTGTCCCGGTATGGTTACGGGCAAACGATATTGAGTAAGCAGGTCCGCCTGCCACAGCAAAGGGGAACAGTGGGCGAATTACTCGCCGCATTAAGCAGTATTGATGGCGTTTCACTCAGTTACAGCTCGGGTGTAATAAGTATGGCAAAAAGAGTGGAACTGTCAGGCAAAGAAACAGTAGTGGAAGACTATCTGAAATCTGTGTTGAAGAACCAGCCTGTAAAATATATGGAAAAGGATGGCAAAGTTTTTATTGTCTTCGATGAAAGATCACCGTATAAAAAAAAAATAACCATCAGCGGGTACATCGTGGATAAAAAAAGCGGTGAACGCCTTATTGGTGCATCTATATATGCGGTGAATAAAAACCAGGGAACCACCAGTAATAGCTATGGTTTTTTTTCCCTTACACTTGATCGTGACAGCACCCGGCTGGTGATAAGCCATGCAGGTTATTTTATGCAGGCAGAAGATATGCTGCTTGCGGAAGATATAGTGCTGGAACTGAAGTTGGAACCAAATATTATCGTGAATGAAATTGTAGTGGTGAATTCGGAGGGACGGAAAAATTCTCAGAACCGTACATTGCCGGGAAAAATAAATATGCCCGCCACGATGATCAAATCACTGCCCGCCCTGCTGGGTGAGGCGGATGTGCTTAAATCACTTCAGTTGCTGCCTGGCATACAGGCAGGCAATGAAGGCACGGCCGGATTGAATGTAAGAGGCGGCAGCGCCGATCAAAATCTTATTCTCTTGGACGGTGTTCCGGTATACAATGCCACTCATGCATTTGGCCTGTTTAGTATTTTTAATGCCGATGCAGTGCATAATGTAGAAGTGATGAAAAGCGGGTTTCCGGCCAGCTATGGCGGTCGTCTTTCATCGGTGATTGATGTACAATTTAAAGAAGGAGATAAAAACAGGTTTCACGGAGAAGGGGGGGTAGGATTGATTTTTTCCAAACTCACCCTGGAAGGCCCTCTCAAAAAAGGGAAATCTTCTTTTTTGATTTCCGCTCGCAGAACCTATATTGACCTGATCTTACGCCCAATTCTGAAAGCATCAGAAGGGGCAAATTTTGACCTCCGTTCTGTAATGTCGGATATAAACCTGAAGACAAATTTTACAATTGGGAAAAAGGACCATCTTTATTTCAGTTTTTATACAGGCGTTGATAAATACTCGACCCAGTCCGAAGAAACATCTTTTTATTTTCCAGGTCTGGCAGACAGCACCCTCAAAACAGTAACGAACTACGGATTCTTCTGGGGCAACAACACCGCTATGGGAAGATGGAACCATGTTTTCAGCAAAAAAATGTTTTCAAACCTTACCTGTAACTACACCCGTTTTCTTTTTGATGTATTTACAAAAAGTGAATCAAAAAATACTTCCCGAAATTTTACAAGTACGCTCCGGCAAAAATACTTTTCATCTATCAGGGATATCAGTATTAAATATGATATTGATTATTTACCCGTACCAACCCATTTTATAAAGTTTGGCAGTAACGTTACTTTACACCATTACCGACCCGGCGTAAGCGAATATTACCAGAAAGACACGATAGAAAGAACCAATATAAAGATTGATAATAATTCCCTGTTTACCGGGGAATATGATTTGTATGCGGAAGATGATATCCGCCTGTCGGATAGGCTAAAAATAAATGCCGGGCTGCGGTTTAGCGGGTTTTCCGTTGCGAATAAATTTTTTACTTCAGTTCAGCCACGGCTCAACTGGCTGTACCGGCTCAATAATAAATGGAGCCTTAAAGGGTCGGCCGTCAAAATGAACCAGTATATACATTTACTTACCAACGGCAACCTCGGCCTGCCCACCGATCTTTGGCTGCCTGTTACAAAAAGAGTGCCTCCCCAGGTTTCTTACCAGGTTGCCGGCGCCGTTTCATACAGTTATGATAAATCAATGGAAGCTTCAGCCGAAGTATACTATAAGAAATTGAAGAACGTAATCGAATACGCAGAAGGAACCGGGTTTACTAATTCATTTACCAATTGGGAAGACCTGCTGCAACTGGGAAAAGGAAAAGCTTATGGTATGGAATGGATGATACAAAAGAAAAAAGGGAAACTAACAGGTTTATTATCCTACACGCTGAGCTGGAGTAAACGACAGTTTGATAAAATCAATGCAGGTAAACCTTTTCCGTATAAATTTGACAGAAGGCATGAAATAAAAACGGCCATAGTATGGCAACCGCGGCATAATCTCGAAATAAGCGCCGATTGGTTTTTTGCCAGCGGCAATGCCATTTCCCTTCCAAAGGGGCAGTATTACAATCCTGTTACTGCTACTTATATTGACATATATGAAGGCCGGAATGATTTCAGGATGCCGGCCTATCACAGAATGGATATAGCGATAAAATGGATGAAGCAGCGAAAAAAATTCCTGCGCACCTGGACGCTGAGTGTTTTTAACGCTTACAATCAGCAAAACACATTCTTCCTTTATAAGTCGAATGATTATCTCAATAACAGGGTAAAATTCCGGAAAGTAACATTGTTTCCCGTGTTACCTTCTGTCACTTACCAGTTTAAATTTTAGAATATGAAAAATTGGAAGGCTATTGTACAATTACTGCTGCCCGTTTTTTTTGCTGGCACTTTCAGCTCTTGTGAGCAGGATACTACATTGAAATTACCGGCGCATACCTCCAGGCTGGTGGTGCATGGATATGTGGAAACGGGCAGTGTATTTAAGATCGCTGTGGGTAAAACATTTGCGGCAGATGTATTATTGCCTCCGGTGGATACTTATGTTTCTACTGCCATCGTAGCATTGTATGAAAATGGGCTGTTAAAAGAAACTCTTTCGTATGATGCGGCACAGAAGCGATATGTTTCTATAAGTACACACGCAATTGCCGGCAAAACCTATCGTATCACGGTGGCAGCACCGGGCTATGAAACAGCGGAAGCAACAACTGCAGCACCTTTTCCCGTCAATACATTGGCGGTAAGCTATATCAAAAATGCAAGGACTGACCAGAGCGGTATCCTGCTCAATGATATCATCTTCCGATTCTATGATCCTATGGCAGAAAGTAATTATTATCTCGCAGAAATCAACAGGGCTGCGCCCTACTCCTCTTCCTTTTGTGTATACACGTATGACCCGGCAGTGGAAAACTTTCAACCAGCCCTCAACCCCTTTGAAAGTGGTAATTGCATTGTCAACAATGAGATTCTGTTTTCAGATAAATCTTTTAACGGAATAAGCAAAGAAATAACCATCAGCAGCAGCCAATATGGAATGACAGAGATAACAGATCCGTTTAGCGGGGCTCTCTACAGGCCTTTTTTGAAAAGATATTCTATTTCTGAAGAATTATACAGGTATATCAAAACAGTTATTGGTATCAATGGTATAAATGAAGACCCCTTTTCCCAACCGGTTTCTACATATACCAACGTAAAAAAAGGGTATGGGCTGTTTACAGTATTTTCAACTGTAACAGATACGCTGCGGTAATGGAATGAGGCGGTCAAAGGACTTTTAAAAGCTGCCCATAAAGGTCACAAAGCGGGCAAAGGACAGTTTTGAATCTGATAAATAACCGTTTACTGTCCTTTGCGGGAGTCTGTTTTGAGATAGCATCTTCTTCCTTGGGTCTCCCATATTTTTTTCCAAACCGAATAGGGGTATTCGTTTTTTTGGCGTTTTATCTGTGAGGGCCGGAATAACCGGCCATTCCTGATAAAAAAATATGCCATGAAAATTGTTAAATCTGCACTGCCGATTTCATTCCTCTTCTTTTTTTGCACCAGCTTCGGCCAAAAATTTACTGTAAACGGATATGTAACGGATAAAAAAAGCGGTGAAAGACTGCTTGGCGCATCTGTTTTTTTCGAAACAAAAAATACAGGCACCACTTCCAATTCGTTTGGATTTTATTCTGTTACCCTGCCGGCAGAAACCGATTCGCTTGAACTGAAAGTTTCTTATGCGGGCTATATCACGTTCTCACAAAAAATATTGCTCAACAGGGATATTACCCTGAGCATGGAACTGGAGCTGGTGAAAGACCTTGCGGGTGTCACTGTCACTTCTGTTTCTAAAACGGCGATACAAAATCGTACACAGATGAGCAGTATTGATCTGCCGGTTAGTACCATCAAATCGTTACCGGCTTTTCTTGGAGAAGTGGATGTAATGAAAGCCATCCAGTTATTGCCCGGTGTGCAGGCCGGATCGGAAGGTTCATCGGGTTTGTATATAAGAGGAGGAAGCCCTGATCAGAATTTAATATTACTTGATGGTGTACCTGTTTATAATGTCAGCCATCTATTTGGCTTCTTCAGTGTGTTCAATGCTGATGCGTTGAACAGTGTGGAAGTAATGAAGGGAGGTTTTCCGGCCCGCTATGGAGGCCGCCTGTCGTCTGTAATAGATATACGGATGAAGGAAGGAAATAAAAAAGAATTTCACGGCGAAGGAGGCGCTGGTATTGTGGCATCAAGGCTAATGCTGGAAGGACCAATCGGTAAAAAAAAGAATACTTCCTTTATGATCAGCGGGCGGAGAACGTATATCGACCTGCTGGCAAAGCCTATTATAAAATCCCAGACAGATGGTGAAGTGGATGCCGGGTATTATTTCTATGACCTGAATGGGAAGATAAATTTCAACCTCGGTAAAAAAGATCACTTGTATTTCAGCGGGTATTTTGGGGATGATAAATTTTATGCCAAGGATAAGTACAACAATAATGGCGCGAATGGAAATGAGGTGAACACATTCAATTCGGGATTAAAATGGGGCAATGCTACGGCAGTGGGCAGGTGGAACCATGAGTTTAGCCGTAAACTGTTTGGCAATCTTACGTTCTATTTCAGCCGCTATAATTTTGATGTGTTTGCAGAGGAAAAATCTGAAAGCCCCACCAGCAATGAACGGTATTTTCTTAAATACCTTAGCGGTATCCGCGACTGGAGTGCCAGGTATGATGTGGATTTTCTTCCCAACCCCAATCATTTTATAAAAGCAGGTATCAGCGGGATTGCACACTTTTATAAACCTGGTGCCGTGCAGAGTAAAATAAAATCAGACGATTTTAATGAAGATACACTGATAAAATACCAGTTCATAAACGCAAAAGAACTGGAAGCCTATATTGAAGATGATATACGAATCTCTCCCAAATTGAAAACCAATATAGGCATACACTTTACAGGCTTTTCGGTAAGCAGCAAACTTTTTACTTCTGTTCAGCCCCGTGCATCAATCCGCTATCTTATCACTCCGGACCTGAGCATCAAAGCTTCTTATGTGCAAATGAACCAGTATGTACACCTGCTGACCAATAGTGGTATTGGCCTGCCCACTGATCTGTGGGTGCCTGTAACAACAAAAATTCCTCCTCAAATTGCCCATCAGTTTGCAACAGGGGTGGCCTATAATTATAAAAACGGATATGAAATAAGTGTGGAAGGTTATTACAAAAGCATGAAGAATGTAATTGAATATGCAGAAGGTGCCTCCTATCTCAACGCCACCAGCAATTGGGAAGATAAAGTGGAAATTGGAAAAGGATGGAGCTATGGAGCAGAGTTTTTTGTTCAGAAGAAAAAAGGAAAAACAACAGGTATGCTGGGTTACACGTTAAGCTGGACAAACAGGAAATTTGATAACCTGAATAACGGGAAACTGTTTCCTTATAAGTATGACAGAAGACATGACCTGAAAGCAGCAATTGTGCATAAGGTGAGTGACAGATTTGAAGTAAGCGCAGACTGGGTATATGGAACGGGACAGGCTATTACATTACCTACTGAAGTATACCTTGGTAATGATCAGCAGGAGGTAGAAGTATTTGACGGCAGGAATGGCTTTCGTATGAAAAGCTATCACCGCTTTGACTTCAGCGCCAAATTCACCAAAAAGAAAAAATGGGGAGAGAGGGCCTGGGTAATAGGCGTGTACAATGCATATAGCCGTCAAAATCCTTTCTTTATTTTCAGGGACTATGATTACCTGAATGGTAAGCCGGTGTTTAAGCAGGTCTCTTTATTTCCTGTCATACCTTCTGTGAGTTATCAATTCAAATTTTAATCAGTAAGATAAATTATATGAAACAAATACTATTAATCGTATCACTGTGGCTGCTGGCGGCCTGCGAAAAGCCGGTAAAAATTGATATCCCGAAAAAAGATCCCAGCCTTGTTATTAACGGGCTGCTGGTAAAGGATAATCTTTTTGCAGTACGTATTGGCAAGAGCCGTGGCGTACTGGATCCGGGCAATAACCAGGTATCGCTGGCAGAGCAATACACGGTGAAAACTGCTATACCGGTAATTTTTGAAAATAATATTGCTATTGACACGCTGGTATACCAACCAGCTAATTTTATGTATAAAACCATCCGGAACAAAAGGGTAAGGGATGGTTATAATTATACTATAAGGGTAAATGCATCCGGATTTAAAACAGCAGAAGCAAATTCAGGGTTGCCTTCTCAGAGCATTATTGCAGAATTACGAAGGGTGAAAAACAGCCGTACCAATGCATATGGGGAGCAACAGGATGAAATCACTATAAAATTAAATGATCCGGCAGGTGAAAAGAATTTCTACCTGGTACAGGTATGGAGTGCTGCATTTGGAGGCCAGCCAGGAAATAAAATTTATTGTGTAAGCACCAGCGATAAGGATCTTGAACGGATTGGGGACAATGCCGATCCGCTGAGCGCAGACAATTGTTATGATGGCGGAGCCCTGCTGATGCGGGACAACAATTTTAACGGGGTACAGAAGCAGTTGAAATTATTTGTTGGGTCATCAGAACTGACAGACTATATTGATAATGGCACACATAAAACTTACAGGCCTTATATAAAGGTATTTCGCATTACTGAAGATGAATTCAAATTCATCAAATCGAATAATGCCTATAATAATGCAGGGGACAATCCTTTTGCAGAGCCGGTAAATATATATAGCAATGTGAAAAATGGGTATGGCATATTTGCCCTTTCCACCATGGCGGTGGACACGCTGCGGTAGTTCGGATGGTAAGTAAGGGCACTTGTAAACAATAAAAACAAATAAAAGTATGAGAACGATGTATTACCTGGCATTACTGGGTTTTTGCCATCTCATTCACTTCGTTTCCCCCAAAAAGAAAAGATACAGAGGTAGCTGACGGGGATAGTCCTGCATTCACAGATAAAACGACCTAATTTTTTTTCTTCCCCGAATCCTTATCCGAAGCTATGATCTTATAATCACTGTTCTTTATGCCTTGTACACCCTTCGGCTTTTTTTGTGGTGGCGATATGGTGGCTGTATCAGGGAGAATAATTGCAGGGTTATTATTTTTAACGGTGGTTGTATCCGCTTGTGCAGCGGGCAAACCAATATTTTGGAATGAATCAACCCCGTTGCCTGATACAATAAAGGGAGTACCTGTATTATTGAGTGTTTTAGTATCCGGTTGCAGGAATAAGGGAGAATTGCTTTTTTCAAGTGGCGTACTTTCTTGCTGGCCGCTGTCTTGCGGAGTAATAGCTGTTTCAGCAGGAAGAACAGGCGCCACCTGTTCTGTTTTATCCGGCTGTGTTTTTTTATTGCCCGTAAAATAAAAGGTTGCAACAATGATGGCGGCAGGTACTAATACATACAATAGTTTACTGGCACCTGGTAATCCTTTACCTGGTGGAGTAGATGAAGTGGAGTTTTCTCCGCTATCAGGTGTACCTGCATCCAGTTGCTGTTCGATAGTGGCCCAGATACTGTCTGCCATATCCGGCAAAGGCACCTGTTCCACTTTTTTGGCTATTAAAATTTCGTATGGTGTTACGTTATTCACTATTCTTTTATCAGTATTAATTTTTGTTGCAGTAGTTTTCTTGCTTCGCTCAAATGCCACTTGCTGGTTCCTTCACTGATCTTCAGTTGCGCCGCTATTTCCTTATGGGCATACCCGTCTATAGCATACAATACAAATACGGCATGCGTGGCGGGCGGCAATTGTTTTATCAGCTGGAGTATTTCAACGGCATCTGTCTTTTCAATTACTTCATTATTGATATACGGTTCCTCCGCTTCTGTAAGTTCCTGGTGGCTGAAGCGGCTGCGTTGTTTGATATGGTCCAGCGCTTCATTGATGATGATCTTCTTTACCCAGGCATGCAGCGAACCTTTTGCCGCATCAAAAGAAGAAAGACTGCGGAACATTTTTACAAATGCATGGCTCATGATGTCGGCCGCATCGTGTTCATCACGGGCATAGCGCATGGCAATGGCCATGGCAAAACCGTATAGCTGCCGGTACAATTGTTCCTGCGCTTTCCGCTTGCCCGCCTGGCAATCGCTGATAAGGATATGTAATTCCTGTTCCAGTAAGCTGTTGATTCCGTTTTATTTTATCACCACTTATTGTCATTCACCCTCCGGGCAAAAATAGCGGTTGTAATAGCAGCAATGATCAGTTTATCTGTTTGTTCCAGTTCATTATAAAACCAAATGTCCCTGGCAACAAGATCTATGATTGCCACTACACCATCCTTTGTGCTCAGTTCATAGCCCGACAGCATTTTGATGAGCAGCCTCCCTTTTTTTCCATTGGGGCCTTCTGATTCTTTTACCGATATTGGTTTGATATAAATGGTGTCAGTACCATTGGTGGCCAATCCATCATCATCCGGCCGAATAATGGGAAACAATCTTTTTTCCGGATCATTCCTTCTTTCATAAATATTCGACATCAGCAGTTCCCAGCTTTTTGCATCTTTTGCAGAATCCGGAACAAGCAGCGCAGAAAAGATATAGCGGGATTCCTGGAGCAGGCTGAAGCTGTTGAAGATGCCGGTGCCCTCCAGTAATTTATATTCGATGCTTTTAGTAAGCTTCCGTTCTTTTCCAAAAACTTCCATTTTATTTTTTCCATCGGCGATGGTGTACCGGAATTTATCCTTTTCTTTTATCACATGCTCATTTTTTTGCAGCCCGATGCTGTTCAGGAGAATATTTTCCAGAAAGAAACCACGGTTCCATCCGGGATAGCTTACATGCACCCCCCTTTTTATTTTGGTGGTGGCAAAGTTTTCAAACGTCATTAGCCGTTTGCGGGCCCCGTCTACATGCTGCTGAGTAGCCTGTTCTTTAAATACCTGCGGCACGGAAAGTTTCAACGTCGTTTTGCAGGAACCAAGCAGCAGCAATATGGCTATAATAAAAATGTTCGTCTTCATGTTTTTTTATTAGAATAGTATGATCCGGCTTTGTAAAATACTCATTTCCCTTTGAATGAAGAATCATATTGCACCACCGTTAACCGTACCGGCAATACAGATGTAACGTTGCGGGGTGTGGCAATGACCGTGGCAAACCGGTAGCCGCTTGTGGGATTATCCCGTGTGGCGGTTACTACCAGCGATTGATTGTTGCTGCCCGACGATTTATCAAGCGATACCCAATCGGGTACAGGCGCTTCCAGTGATAACTGCCAGTGCAGATTCGATTGCACAAGCACCGTATCTTTTGTCCCCTGCTTATTGGTTACGTATACATGGGCCTTGCTGTATTTTAAAAAATCGCCCGTGTTACCGCCACCATTACCGGAAGGGTCTTTGAAGCAACCGGTAATGGCAAACGCTATGATGACGGGTAATATTACTTTCAGCATTTTGTGTTTCATATATTTTTTATTTAAGGGTGAACTAATTGTTTGATAAGCGGCCTGGCTGCAACGGGCATGCTGTAACCAATACCCCTGTTTTTTGTAAAAGGTTGGGTAGGGATCATAATTATTTCTTTTATCAGTTACCCAACCAATTGGCGTTTGTTGGGGGTATTACTGTTGAAGGGCACCCAAAAAGCCCGTTTTTCAATTCATTAATCAAAAAACACCAATATGAAATCAGTAACAGTAAGATTTATGGCAGCCGCTCTGATGATGAGCAGTGTATTATTCTCCTGTAAAAAAGAAGATGTGAAAGAGGAGCCGTGTTCCATCAGTATGCAAGGCCTGGCAGGCACGTATGGACTCAAGGCATTTAAGTATAAAATGAGCGCCACCGCTCCGGAACAGGATTTTTTATTTGCCCTGGATGACTGTGAGAAGGATGATATAGTAAAGCTAAATGCAAACGGAACCAGTGAAAGCCAGGATATGGGCATCATTTGTTCACCCAGCAATAGCGACAGCGGTACCTGGTCATTATCGGGCAATACCATTATCGCCGATGGTTTAATAAACGGTACCATTGGCAGTTATGATTGTAAAACACTGGTCATTTACCTGGATAATATTTTTGTGCCGGGGGATCGTTACATCATTACGTTTGAAAAGAAGTAAATGGTTTCCTTTCTCAAACCTGTCAGTGGATAAATTGATGGGTTTGAGAAATTTTCCCCGGTATTATTTTTTTAAAGGGCGGCAATAAATTTTTTTCGATCCACCCAACCAGTTGGCATTTGCCGGGGTATTACCGGTGAAGGGCATTCAAACAATCCGATTTTTCAGTTCATTAATCAAAAAATACCAACATGAAAAAGACAACAGTTCAATTTATTTTTGCCGCTTTATTGTTAAGCAGCAGTTTATTCTCCTGTCAAAAAGAAGCCACAAAGGAAGAAGTAAAGCCTTGTCCCACTACAATGCAGGGCCTGGCAGGTTCATACCGGCTTACCGCTCTGAAGTACCGGGCAAACAGCCATGCGGCTGAGCAGGATTATTTTATTTTCCTGGATGCCTGCGAAAAGGATGATGTGCTTACGCTGAATGCAAACGGGATCTATGATTACCAGGATGCAGGAACAAGTTGCACACCAAGCGGTACGGAAACCGGCAACTGGTCAGTTACAAACGGAGAGGTTATCAGTGATGGTATATTGAACGGCACCATCAGGAGTTATGATTGTAAAACACTTGTTTTTTATCTCGATAATACAATTGAGACGGGAGACAGGTTCATCTTTACAATGGTAAAGCATTAAATGGGTTGTAAAAAAAATGGGCACTTCTTAAACCTGTCAACAACGGGGTTGATGGGTTTGAGTATTTACAGCAGGCAGAGAAGATGGTAGTTAATATAAATTTTTTTGTATCAATCCCTTTACTCGGGTGCATTTCAAATTTTCGCTTTCTCTGACCCACCCCTTTCGAAAAGTATCTAATACGAAAACTCCTCCGCCCCTCCGTTGGAGGGGACGAAGAGCCTGCTTATTTGAAAACCTATAATACCCTTGCTGCGAAAACTTGAAATGAACCTCTTCACTCCGTTTTCCCATTCCGTTTTCAATATACTTAAAACGATGCTGTCCTTTCTTCCGCCACCGGCGAGAGGTATATGGTTGCGGAGGATGCCTTCTTCGGTGCAGCCAATGGCTTTTATGGCAGCAATGCTGCGGGCATTTTTGGTATGGGCCCGAAATTCCACTCTTTCCAATCCCCATTTTTCAAATGCAAATGTGAGCAATAGTAGTTTGCAATGGCGGTTCAACCCGGTACGTTGAAAATCATTTGCATACCAGGCAGGGCCCAATTGCGTGGTCAGATAATTTTGCTGAATATCATAAAACCGGGTACTGCTTGTATATGCATTTGTTTTTTTTGTCGAATACAATAAAGGGATACTCTTACTAACGCTAACTATTTCTATTACGAGTAAAAAAACTTCTACTAAACGTAAGTGTATTTTTCTATAAAGAGGCGTAAAAGACCATTCTACTTTGCATTGTAATTTTTTATTTTTTAACTTTTAAATTTTTTCCTTATGGAAAATCATGTAAATCGGTTCCTTGCCGGACCGGACTTTGACCTAGCTCACGCTGAGCTTGATCAGCGGACCAGTTTTCTAAAATCCTTTTGTACCAGCCTTAATGACAGTCAGCGGGTGGGCTTCCGTACTATGGCAGAAGGCCGGGAGGGTTTAGTAAGAACAGTATGCCGGATATCGCTGACGCACCGGAATTACCTTCCCCAGAGTGAAAATCCGGAGGAAATGGAAAAAGCCCTTGCGTATTACGACAGGCTGGCCGGATTGCTGCAGAAAGTGGCCTTGTATCATGAAATGTTAGACGATACCCTGGTTGCACTGGGCGGCGACATTATGGGCATGTCTGACAGGTATACAGGATACCTGCAGGTGGCCCGTACCGGAAACAACAGCCTGGATATGGCATTGGACCAGGTGGATGAGTACAACAGGCGTTTTGCAGGCAAGGCCTCAGTGGAAGAGCCTGCTGTTGTAACGCCGGTTTCTTAAAAAAGGATGGCTGTTTTTACCAAGGTGTACTTTATGAGTACACCTTTTTTAGTGCCTTACCCATAAAATCACCTCACTATTTCTTAGGTTAGGTTAAGAATTTCTTAACTGTACTTAAAGCTTCAATTAACCCGAGCTGACAATTTAACAGCTGGAGCTAACAGTACTGATAAGTAAGGTTAAGAATTTCTTAGCTATACTTAAAGCTTCAATTAACCCGGGCTGACGACTTGACAGCTAAACCTTATCATATTGTTAGGTTCAATTAAAAAAAAGTGAGGTTGTTTTGAGCCTTATTTGCCACAACCTGCTGATAATGTACTGATTGTTCATTTTAGGCAGAAAGGGAATGGCTGTATGATCAATAGTCAAACCGTTTTTCCTGCCCACAGCTTGCAAGAGGGGTAAACACTGTGCATATACTAAAAGTTTGCACTTAAAAAATACCATAAACATGGTATTTTAAAATCAGAAAATAAGTCTTTATTTGTTTTTAATAAGAAGGCTGACCATACACACTCCATATAATAGCCATATACACACCACGGAATTAAAAGAGTATTAACCGGTAACATCACCTGTAATAACACCAATAAACATTTTATAGCTGTTTACTGGCAGGAGACCTGTTTTGTTATTAAGGGCCTCTTTAAAAGGAGGCTGTCTCAAAAGTCAGAAAATCACGCAAAGACGCTACGGCGCAAAGAATAAGACAACTGAAAATAAAGCATTGCGACTTTGTGTCTTTGCGTGAAAATTAATTTTAAACAGTTTTGAGGCAGCCTCAGGGGTTAAAAGAGAGGAAGGTTTTTAGAGATGTCCTTATAATATTTGAATTGAAAATGAAGAAATGAAAGTTTGCAGTTGGAATTCTGTAAGGGGTTAATACTTTATCAGCAGGCAGGATTATTTTATTGAATCATTTTTATATCGATGTAGAAATTATTTTTAAAAACTATTCAAATTTTGACTGGCAGTTGACACAGTTATACCGTATTCTGCGCAGTTATACCCGAAAATGACACAGTTATTCCAATCTGCTATTTTATATGAATAAAAAAACAGAGGTTTATATGTGAAATAAAATATAGAAGCAGGGTAAGGATGGTAATTGAAATGGTGGTTCACAGTCATAACCCTGTAACCGGTACTGCTAAAAGACCGGTTCATCGAATTTTTTTGTACGGGAAAGAACAATTGAACCTATTTGTGAAAAATAACGATAAAGGCATCTTAACAATTTGAAAGCAGCAAAAGATAAGATTGTTTGTCTTAAAAATAATAAGTAAACCACAACCAGTACCATGTTCCTGAGAGCAACTGTAATACTATTATTAGTTCTTGCTTGTGAAAGCATGGAGGCACAACAGCCTGCCGCTTTTCCGACCCCCTCAGACAGTATGCTCTCCCCCTTGAGGGTTCCCAAGCAAAGCGAAGGGAAGGAACGAAGTTTGGGAGGGGGCTTACCCGCCCGTTATTTAGAAACCGTTTCTTCCAAAGCAGACAAATATTACTCAAACATAACTTCTAAAACAGAGAAGACATTAGAGAAGCTATCCAAATGGGAAGGCAAGATCAAAACCATTTTGGAAAAGACAAGTCCGGAAACAGCGCAGCGGTTGTTTGGAAACGGACAGCTTACATTCGCCGGTTTGCTGCAACAGTATAAAGAAGGGAAGGCGGCGGCCGATGGATACAGGGGGCAATACAACGAGTACAGGGACAAGGTGACCACTACGGTAAAATACCTTGAAGAAAAAAAGAACCTGCTTGACAGTAATGTGCTGAAACCATTGCAGCGTGCAAAAGGAAGCACAGCCAAACTGAATGAGCAGTTAAAAAATACGGAAGCAGTGCAGCAGTTTATCAAAGAAAGGAAAAAACAATTGATGGGCCAGGCCTTACAATACCTTGGCAAGAGCAGGTACCTGCAAAAGATAGCGAAGGAAAATTTTTACTTCGTAGAATCCTTAAAAAATTTCAGGGAGACATTCTCAGACACTCATAAAACAGAGGAGTTTGCTATGAACGTCTTGAAAAAGATTCCCGGGTTTGATGCATTTATAAAACGAAATTCAATACTTGCTTCCTTATTCAGGGTGCCGGGCGATCCCAATGACCCTTCTGCACAGGCAAGCTTTGCAGGTTTGCAAACAAGGGCATCTGTAAATAATTTGATACAACAACAGATAGCTGCTGCCGGCCCTAACGGCATGCAGCAGTTTCAGCAAAATATGCAGGCGGCACAGACACAACTAAATGAGTTGAAGAATAAGATATTGAAGGCGGGTGGTGGGAGCAGTGATGCCCTCACCCCCGACCCCTCTCCACGGGGTGGAGAGGGGGGATTTCGCCCCAACACCCAAAAAGTCAAAAGTTTTTGGAAAAAATGGGAGACGGGGATAAATATCCAGACCAACCGTGCAAGCAGTGTGGTACCGGTAGGCACCCAGGCAGGCCTATCCCTGGGCTTTAGACCTCACCAAAACTTTGTGGCGGGTTTTGGACTTGCCGGGAGAATAGGCTGGGGTCGGGATATAAGTCATATTGCACTGAGCTATTCGGGTATAAGTGTAAGGAGTTTTTCGGAACTAAAGTTGAAAGGAAGTTTTCATAGTGTTATTGCGTTTGAAATGAATTACCGGCCGGAGATAAGGAGCCTGGAGCTATTGAAGGATTATTCAGCATGGCAGCAGAGTTTTTTGGTGGGCGTGAGTAAGGTCATTGATATAAAGAGCAAGCTCTTTAAGAAGACATCACTGAAGCTTTTGTGGGATGTACTTTCGTATAAAACCGTGCCTCGTCAATCGTCTGTTGTGTTTAGGGTGGGATATAATTTTTAATATTCAAATCAGTCAACGTGAAAAGAATCTTTCTTTTATTTATTACTTCCTGTTTTTTTCTTATTGTAACAGATGTAAAACTATTTGGCCAGAGTGGGGATGCAAACCCGCTCGGCAAAGTGAGTATTTCATCTCCTAATGCAGCAGCCTTAGGTAAATACGGAGATTATACAGTAGGTTATCAAACCGGAACACCACAGATCAGCATTCCGGTCTATACGGTGAAAGAGGGCCCCATAAGCTTGCCGGTTAGCCTTAGCTATCATGCCTCCGGACTGAAAGTGATGGAACCAGCCAGTTCAGTAGGGGCCGGATGGAGCCTGAACGCTGGCGGTGTGATCACCCGTACTGTAAGAGGAAATGTGGATGAAAGAGGGTTTGGTGCAATTAGCAATCAGACTCATGGACATCTTAGTGATTATGGGTATAATGAGTACTTGTTCATAGACGGTGTTGCAGGATGTGGTGCAACAAGTCCCGGGAACAAGATGCCAGATGATGCTCGTTTTTCTGATGGAAAAAAAGATGGGGAGCCGGACCTGTTCACCTTTAATTTTAATGGTTATTCCGGTAAATTCTTTTTTAATGATGACCGCACACCGGTAATTGTTCCGGAACAGGACATTAAGATAGAAACAAATCCTATTGTTTCACCTTATACGATCACCACATTTATCATTACCACACCGGATGGAGTGAAATATTATTTTGGCCAAAACCAAACTCCCGGTAATGGAGGAGTGGACGCAGTGGAAGTGACCAGTTCCTGTGATGCAAACGTGGGGCCTAATTATGGGTCTGCCTATTCCAGTTGGTACCTGGTAAAAGTGGCTTCTCCCGATAATCTTTTTTCTATCAGCCTGAAATATGAAGAAGAGAAGTACAGCAGTTATACCATTTCTATGAAGCCGCTGGATGGTTATGAAATAATCGAAAAAGAATTTACTCTGGTAAAGAACTATATGAAAGGGGTGAGGATTGCAAAGATCACTACCTCCACCAGCGAAGTGATCTTTACTCCAGGCAGCTTGCGGGAAGACCTCAGCAATTTTAACCCATCTTACAATTCCATGGGGGATGGTGCCAATACAGAAGCCAAAACAGTGGGAGAGATACAGGTGCAGAATACAGCAGGGAATGGAACGAATTGCAAGAAATACAAATTCACCTATAGTTATTTTGAAGATAATGTAACGCCTTTTCCAGGGGTACTTTTCAATCTTCCTACCACCAGCGATAAAAAGAGGCTGAAGCTGGATAAGATACAGGAGTACAGTTGTGATGAGACAAAATCTGTTCCACCCTATTTGTTTAATTACCATACCGAACTGGTTCCCCGCCAGATCTCTTTTGGCCAGGACCATTGGGGTTTTTACAACGGGGTGTCAACGAACACTACATTAATACCCACCTATACAGAAAATACTTACACCTATAAAATGGGTGCAAACCGGGAAGCAAAATGGCCTGAGATGCGGGGCGGTGCATTGAATAAGATCACTTATCCTACAGGCGGTTCCACTGATTTTGAATTTGAGCAAAATACCACCTGGGTAAATGCGACGGTCTATAATCTGGTTCAAAGGGGTTCATACAGTGTTGCCTATGATGGGAACGGACATGCTTATTTTCCCAATGTCAGTTTCACAGCCAATCATTATCGGGTAACACTGACTAATAATACCTGCCTGCAAGGCTACACCTGCGATGCAGCGGTTTATTTAGAAAGCAATGATGGTTCTATCAGTTACGGGCAGATTGTGTGGGCTCCCGGAGGACAATCTGCTACAGGGATAGTGGTAGCTCCTGCTCCGGGTACTTACCGTATTCACCTTTCCAGATATAATACGATACAGTCCGGCAGTGGTGCAACAGCTGTCTTTGAAGAAATTGTACCATCTCAATTACAGAGTAATGTAACGGTCGGAGGATTGCGCATCAAAAAAATAATCAGCCATGATGCGATCAATGCTGCAAACGATATTACAACTGAATACAAGTATGATGACCAGAATAATAAATCTACCGGCATACTGTACAGCAAACCTGTATATGTTGGTGTAATAAGAAATGACATTATAAGGCAGGTTGGATTAGGTGGCCCGTTGCCTTACTGTAGCCCAAACGGGTGTGTCAGCTGCTTATCTCCCGGGTATTACAAATCACCCACCAGCATCCGGCCCATGGAAACATTGCAGGGAGGACACATCGGGTACAACGAAGTAAAAACCTTTCAGACAGGAATGGGATCAAGTGTTTATCGCTTTTATGGTTCCGACATCTGGGACCTTAACACCAGCGATGTATGTACCCGGAATGTGAACATCAGCTGCGATCTTACTGTTCCCAATTATCCTGCCGCCCCGCTTCCTTTTGAATACAAACGGGGAGAGATGAAATATGATGGCCACTTTAATGAAAGTGGGCAGTTACTAAAATATAGCTGGTATTACCCGGTATTTGCAGATAACCCTTTGCGGACCCCTGGCACAATGAGGGGAACACTTTTCACAATTTCTACCCTGACCAATTATGAAATTTCCACCAAAAGAAAAAGCCAGATGACGGTGGATGAAACGATCGTAAACCCATTGACCGGAACAACACTTACTACCAGCAGCACCACTTATTTCGAAAGCCCCTGGCACCGGCAGGCAACAAGAATGACTTCCACTAATTCAAAAGGGGAAACCACAGAAGCAAAGTATAAATATGCTTTTGATTTCAGGGCCGCTGGCTGCGATGCGATGCCTGATTGCTGGCAAACGTACACTACCGCCGCCCAGGCGGCTTTGAACACCTATAATTATCAGCTAGCTACCTGTACCGGAACTCTTCCTCAAGGCTGCAATTGCAAATGGCAGGCCTTTCAGCAATACCGGCGTGATATGAGTGAGGCCCGCATCAATTATGTGAATTGCCAGTTGGCCAATAAAACAAATTTCAATAACTGTTTCACCAACGCAAAAAATGCAGCAAACACAGACTTAAAACCTGTTCTTGAACTTCAAACTAAAAACATCAACACACCCATAGAAGTGACCAACTGGAAAAATGGTAACCTGCTCAGCGCCTCCTTTACCAAATTTGATTACAGTACAAATACTCCCGGAATGGTGTATCCTGTAAAGGCACAAAGGATAAGTCTTGCTGCGCCTTCTGCCTCCTTTACTCCTGCTGCTGTAAGTGGTAGCGGATTGACCAAAGACAGCCGTTATACTGATGAAGCAACCGTTAAGTATGAAAATGGCAACATGGTTGAAGTAACAGCCAAAGACGGTGTAACCACATCATATATCTGGGGCTATAATAATAACCTGCCTGTTGTAAAAACAACCGGCGTAAATTATGCTACTCTTAAATCTGCATACGATGCTGTGGGCGGCAACTTACTATTACTCCGCAGCCAGTCATCTTTGAGCAATGCTTTCATTAATACTTATGTATACACGCCGGGCGTGGGTATGACAAGTGAAACAGACCCGAGGGGGCGGAACATTTATTATGAATATGATAAAATGAACCGCCTGTTTTTAGTAAGAGATCATGAGAATAACATTATCAAAAAAATCTGCTACAACTATGCCGGCCAGGCAGAAAGCTGCCCGATCACTAACAGCACGATAGCAAACTGGTGGACAACTGGTAAAATCCGCTGCAAGCCCTGCCCTGCCAACAATAATTATATCACCAATATACTGCAGCAGGAGGAGAAAGATATAAATCCGCAAAGCGCAACATATAACATTATTCGGTGGACAGATATCGGCATCAGCACCACCTGCGATGTAAATGCCGACTGGCAGAATACGGTTACCCCGGTGCGTTGCAAAAAGAACGCTTCAAACCAGAATACCGGAGAGCAGGAACAGGAACAATCGGATGTGAACCCCTGCAGCAGTTCATGGGGGCAGATAAGGTGGGTGGTGACAGGTGTTAATTATACCCTCTGCCCACCGCCTGTAACCTGTAATAGTGGTAACTGTACGGGGGCCAGCAAAAAATGTGTGAATAATATTTGTGAGACGGGGACCAAATTTTACACGGCTTCAGTATACAACTCAGGCACAGGGCTATGGACCTGCACCTATCATTATCACTGGAGCGACGGAAGTAACAGCCCGGACTATACAGAAACATCAACTACTAATTGCCTGGGAAGCTCTACAGATTAAAAAATTGTAAATAAAAAATAATGAAAGCACTTATTGTTTCGGCCTTTATAAGCATCAACAGCCTGTTTACGGTGAGCATTTACACACACCATTACACGGCTGTGTCCGGCGAAGAAATATCCATGTCGCAGTACCAGGGCAAGAAAATATTATTGGTAAATATTGCTACCGAGGATGCTAAAGCCGCCGTGCAGATACCGCAACTGGAACAACTGTACCAGTTATATAAAGACAGCCTGGTGGTGATCGGCTTTCCCTCCAATGACTTTGGAAATGAAACAAGAACGGATAACGAGATCAAACTGCTGATGCAGAATACCTATCATGCCGTGTTCCCGGTATCGGCAAGAATTGGCGTAAAAGACAGTACCGGCAGCACACATCCGCTGTACAGCTGGCTGCAGCATAAAAGTGAGAATGGCAGTATGGACATAAAGCTGACAAAGAATTTTCAAAAGATACTGGTGGATAAGAATGGATCGGTGATCGCTTTTTTTGGCTCTACGGTGGAGCCGATGGCCAGCGCCATTCAAAATGCTATAAAAAATAATTAACCTATTTACTATTTATTAATTGTCCGGATATGATAAAGAGTGTAAAACAAAGTGTGCTTCTGGCAGTGGTAATGACGGCCCTGCAACAGGTGCAGGCGCAGGCGCCCAGAACTGTACCGGCCGCATACAGTGCCAATGTGCCGGTAAATTATATCCGCACCTGGGATGCCACGGCCCCGGAAACAGATGCCAATGTGCTGCCCGGCCGCTATCTGCGGGATGTAAAAACTGCCACGCAATATTTTGATGGGCTGGGCCGTCCGCTGCAGACGGTGGTAAGAATGGGGTCGCATGAAACAGGCACATCTGTAACAGCCGACATGGTGAGTGCGGCAGAGTATGATCAATACGGGAGGGAACAATTTAAGTATCTGCCCACTCCGGCCAATAATGCAGGAGGAAACAGTTCGCTTAATGATGGAAAGTTTAAACTGAATCCATTTGAGCAGCAGGCCGGTTTTATGACAGCGCAGTATGGGCCGCAGAATGAAACTTTTTTTTACAGTAAAACGAATTTTGAAGCTTCGCCACTAAACCGGCCTTTAGAATCTTATGCACCGGGTAATAGCTGGGTGGGCAGTGAAAGTAATCCTGATCCCAACCTGCGGCACAAAATGGAAGTAAAGTATTGGCTGAACACAGCAGCCGATGATGTAAAGAACTGGACGGTAACGCCGTCACCCGGCGGAGTGGGCAGCGGTTTTGGTACTTATCAATTATCCTCCACAATGCCCGTTTATGCCGCAGGGCAATTGTATAAAAATGCATCAATTGATGAGCATGGTAAGCAGGTAATAGAATTTAAGGATAAAGAAGGCAAAGTAGTCTTAAAGAAAGTGCAGATTGGAACAACAGCCGGAGTGGCAGATGACGGAACAGGAAGAGGCTATACGGACTGGCTATGTACGTATTATGTTTATGATGATCTGAATAATCTGCGCTGTGTAATACAACCCGAAGGGGTGAAGGCTATTGTGGCAACATGGGCACTAACCACAACCCTGCTGGCCGAACAGTGTTTCCGGTATGAGTATGATGCAAGAAGCCGGATGATAAAGAAGAAAGTGCCCGGTGCAGGAGAAGTATGGATGGTGTATGATGGCAGGGATAGGCTGGTGATGACACAGGACGCCGTTATGCGCAACCAGGAGAAATGGATGTACACCACTTATGATGAATTTAACCGTCCGGTATCAACCGGTTTGATAACTGATCCCTTCTATTTTAATAATCATACTTATCATTTAAGCACTGCCAGCACCAGTACGGCCTATCCGGATGTAAACAGTTATGCAAATGAAGAACTCACGAAAACTTTCTATAATGACTATAGCTGGCTGAGCAGCTACGGTAATCCGCTGTCTGCTGTATACAACATCAGCTACAATACCTATTTTCAACCAACCAGTAATACCAACTGGCCTTACGCACAGGCCAATGTACAAACCACTAACCTGAAAGGAATGGCTACGGGCGGCAGGGTAAAAGTGCTTGGCACTTCCACTTATTTATACACCATAAGTTTTTATGATGATAAAGGCCGTGTGATACAGGTGCAGGGCACCAATATAACGGGCGGTACCGACATTGTAACCACGCAGTACACCTGGGCCGGGCAGCCATTGGTGATGGTGCAAAAACATGAAAAGCAGGGGACCGGCGCATTAACCAATGTGGTGGTAACGCAGTTGACTTACGATGACCTGGGCCGGCTGGTGAAAACAGAAAAGAAAGTTAGCAATACATTGGTAAACGGCAATGCAATGCCTGCTTACAAAACCATTGCAGAAAACCAGTATGATAAACTCGGACAGTTAAAAAACAAAAAACTCGCTCCTGGATATAATAATAATGCCGGATTGGAAGCATTAAACTACGATTACAATATCCGGGGCTGGCTATTAGGGATGAACCGTGACTACGCAAGGGATGTGATCCCCCCTTCGGGGGGCGGGGGGGCTTATTTTGGATTTGACCTTGGCTATGATAAAGCCAACAATAATATCATAGGCGGACAAACATATACCAATCCCCAGTATAATGGAAACATAGAAGGCATGGTATGGAAAAGCAAGGGGGATGGGGAAAAAAGAAAATACGATTTTGCCTATGATGCAGCTAACCGGTTACTGAAAGCTGACTTTACACAATATACCGGCGGCACTTTTAATCAAACAGCCGGGGTGAATTATAATATGAAGATGGGCGATGGTGTCAATACCAGTACTGCCTATGATGCCAATGGTAATATACAGCAAATGCAGCAGTGGGGACTAAAGGTAACAGGCAGTGTACAAATAGATAACCTGTCGTATGGCTATCAGCCCGGCAGTAATAAACTGGCAGTTGTATTTGATTCTAATAACGACTTTACATCAAAACTGGGCGACTTTATAAACGGCACTAATAGCGGGGATGACTATAACTATGATAATAATGGAAACCTGGTTACGGATTATAACAAGAACATTAATGGCATTACTTATAATTACCTGAACCTGCCTTCTGTAATCACCGTTACCGGCAAAGGCACCATCAGCTATACCTATGATGCAGCAGGCAATAAAATACAAAAGACAACGGTGGATAATACGGTAGTGCCTGCAAAGACAACCAGCATCCTTTATCTGGGTGGTGCAGTATATGAAAATGATGTGCTGCAGTTTATGGGGCATGAGGAAGGAAGGATAAGATTTAAACCTGTAGTAGTGGGCGGAGCCGCTGCAAGTCTGGCTTATGATTACATGCTGAAAGATCACCTGGGGAATATACGGATGGTATTAACTGAAGAACAGCAGCAGGATAAGTACCCGGTGGCCAGCCTGGAAGATGCTAAAGTAAATACCGAGGACGATTATTACACAATCAATACAGCCAATATTGTAGACGCTAATACTGTAACCGGATTGCCTGCTTATATTAATGATAATGGAATAGGTAATAATCCTACAGATGCCAACTTCTCTGCCAGCAACAGCCAGAAGTTATATAAACTGAACAGCAGCAGCAACAAAACGGGTCTTGGCATTACACTGAAAGTAATGGCAGGAGACAAGATAGATATATTTGGTAAGAGCTATTATTTTCAAAATAATGCTGGTGGCAATGGTGCAAACGCAGCAATACCGGTGCTGGAATTATTAAGCGGGTTAATGGGATCACCGGGTGGTGCCACAGCCGGAGGCCATACTACAGTTACAGAATTAAACGGGATAGCAGGTGTAACGAACCCACTAAGTGGCACCTACCT
>JANOEQ010000092.1:0-7155 GCA_031441485.1 Chitinophagaceae bacterium | reverse complement strand
CAACATCAGACGGAGACCGGCAGATGTTGGCAAAGACCATTCAGATTCAACATCAGACGGAGACCGGCAGATGTTGGCGAAGACCATTCAGATTCAACATCAGACGGAGACCGGCAGATGTTGGCGAAGACCATTCAGATTCAACATCAGACGGAGACCGGCAGATGTTGGCGGAAACTATCAGGCTTAATTCATTGAGATTAATTAATCAATGTCAACGGAACGGAAAACATCCATATTACTGGTAGAAGATGAAGAAAATCTTCACGAAGCATTAAAGTTAAACCTGGAGCTGGAAGGTTATGAAATAACGTCTGCTTTTGACGGGGCTGCTGCTTTAAAAGCTGTACAGGGAGAATTCTTTGACCTTATCATACTGGATGTAATGCTGCCCGAAATGGACGGCATCAATGTAACAGAAACCATTCGTATCAGTAATAATGAAGTGCCTATCCTTATCCTGAGTGCCAAAAACAGCAGTGCAGACCGGGTGCTGGGGTTAAAAAAAGGCGCTGACGACTACCTGACCAAGCCTTTTAACCTGGAAGAACTTTTACTAAGGGTGCAAAAGCTGATCAATAAGAATAAAAAACTGCTGGATAAAACTTCTATCGGTGATAACTATGCTTTTGGCAACAACAGTATTGATTTTAAAGCGCAGCAGGCCACCGGTCATACCGGGGAAAAAATTGAACTTAGCAAAAAGGAAACTATGCTGCTGAAGTTACTTATTGAAAATAAGAACGAAGTAGTGCCCAGGGAAAAAATATTACAATCCGTATGGGGCTATAATGTATATCCAACCACCCGCACCATTGACAATTTTATCCTCAACTTCCGCAAGTATTTTGAAACAGACAGCCGCAATCCTAAATATTTTCATTCAGTAAGGGGGGTGGGATATAAATATGCTGAGTAGATATCTAGCTTACAACGGAATCAATTTTCTCCAGTACAGTTTTTGTCCGCTGCATTAAAGCTTCTTTGTCATCTCCAAAATCGGCATTGGTAAAAATCCCTGTTTCACATTGTGATAAAACAGTAAGGAGCTGCTGTATGGTATTCTCATCAATACCTGCATCATTCATTTTGGACTGTACTAATTGCTTATTCATTTCGCTACCCGAAAAGCCAAAGCGCTGGTGTAAAAAATTCCAGGTGGCTCCATGCAGCTCCCTGAAAAATATGTTTGATTCTCCTGTCATTGATAAATACACCGGCTCCAGCAATACAGGGATAGCAGGCAGCGCCGGTTTTTCAGGTATTATAATAGCTGCCGGTTTTTCCTTTTTAATCAACCCCCAGTATAAAAGAATTACCAGTACCAGCGAGGCAATGATGATAACAGCAATGCGGGAGGCCTTTTCACTTTGTGCAGCTATTGATGTATTCTTTTTCTGTGGTAAACTATTTCTTTGTACCGTATTACTTACCCTTACCTCCAGTCCTTTTGCAGAAACCGTTTTATAAGAATTACTGTCGGTATCAAAAAAAGAAAAACTGATGGCTGGTAAATTATATGTACCTGCATTGACACAAACAAACGGAAAACGAAATGTCCGGCTCCCCTTCAGCGGCACCACTGATTTGTCTAATGAATCTTTGATAGCGGGGGCAAACCCTTCCATACCTGCCGGCCATCGAATAACAGGCGCATCTAATTGTACAAAATTTCCTTTCCCTTTAATACTGATTTCCAGCAGCCCTTCTTCATTTTTGGAAAGCCTGCTTTTTACTACTGCTGCTGCAATAGCAAAATGTCCTGTTGCCCCGTTAAAAGCAGCCGGACGGCCTCTTTCAGGTAACGGTTTTACGGTTATGCTAACTGGTTCGGTGCTGCTATTTGTTTCATATATGGCTTTGCCTTCGCCAGGCTTATCATCATCATGCATACCCAACAGCCCTTCCGAAATTTGCTGTTCTGTTTTTTTGCTTACCGCACTTGTTGCAAACTCGACTTTATTCAATACCTCCATCGGGTCTATGGTAAAACTGCCGGCCTGAAGGGGGTACAACTGTACTTTGCGGATGGTATGCACATCAAATAATTTTCCATTGAGCCTTTCCGTGGCCGCTATATTATCCTGCAGGCTGATAATATCATACACAGAAAAGCCGTAGAAGCCGGGGTTTTTAGCAATATCTGATTTAGACTGCAGGCGGGAATAGAGTTTAAATGTAGCGAGCACCGGCTCACCCACATAGCAGTTTCTTTTATCAACGGCCACTTTTACAAAGAGGTTCTGCTTTATTTTTTCTTCTGCATTTTCTCCCGGCAGGAGTACATAATCCCAATTGGGTGTGCTTTCCGCATTGGAGCGTTGTACGGCTTCTCTTTTTGAAATTACCTGCACCACTACATCATTGCTCCTGTACATTTCACCGTTCATTACCAGGGTGGCACCAGAAATAATAAAAGATCCCGGCTTTACCGCTTCCAGTGTGTATACAAGGTTTTTCAGAGTGTTAATACCTTTATTAGTTGATACGGTACCCGTATAAGTGTTGGGTCCAGCCACAAAGCGAAAATTGCTGAATGCAGGCGGTTTTATACTGGTTACTTTATCTGCCTCCTCAATAATATATTGTACCTGAAAGGATTCTCCTGACACTACAGGTTGCTGCGGCACCAGTGTTTTAAAACTAACCTGTGCAATTCCGGTAAAAGCCCCGGCCAAAAAAAATAGAATCAACCAATACCGCATAAGTAGCCGCTAAATTAATACAGCCGGTATAAACATACTGCAAATAGTGATGAAAGGGGATAATTGGGTAGCCCGGCCCATCACCTGATAGTGGTATTGCCTGCCGTTGCTCAATTGGCGGCGGCCTCTCCCCGTTATTTCAGAATACCGCCCCTGTAATAATGATAATTTGGCAATTGAAAAATAACCAATCAAATAATTACGGTATGAAATCAATACACAAAAACAAGTGGGTAAAAATCCAGTTACTTATTATTACACTGGCATGTTTTCAATGGCAGTTAGCTGCACAGAATGTAGGTATTGGCACCACCAACCCAACCGGTCGGCTGCATATTGACCTGAACGGTACTGCCAATACTTTTGCTATTATTATTGACGATGATGATGACCCGGTGATCCGGATACGGAAAGCAGGAGTTTCTAAATCCTTTCTCGAGCAATTTGGTGATGATTTCAGGATTGGCACTTATGCTACCAATCCTTTGGGAAAACTGGTGTTCAGAACAAACAGTACCACCCGAATGTCCTTTACTCCTGCCGGTAATATCGGGGTCGGCATTTCCGACCCGGTGGGGCAGTTTCAAATAGCAACCGGCACTGATGCCAGCGCCACTCAGCACGGGTACCTGATGCTGGGTACTGAGAACAGCGATAATATCGTGTTTGATAATAATGAAATACTCGCCCGCAATAATGGAGTTGTTTCCACCCTGTTTCTGGCAAGGGATGGAAGTAAAGTGCAATTGGGAAATGGAAGCGAAGCCACCGGTACAAAATTACATATCAGCACCGGCAATGATGTGGCGCTTACAGATAACCTGAGCGGGTTCCTGATGATGGGATCACAAACAGGATTGAATGTGGTGGCCGACAATAATGAGATACAGGCAAGGAATAATGGATTAGCCGCCAATCTCACATTACAAAACGGAGGTGGAAATGTTTATATAGGCGATCTGGCCAATTTCACTAATTCTCACCGCCTGGGTGTAGATGGAAACGCCGTGATAACCGGTGCAGTTCGCATAGGCACTACTGTAACACCTTCCGGTTACAAACTGGCCGTGGATGGAAAAATGATCTGTACAGAAGTACTGGTAAGATTGGTGGCTAACTGGCCAGACTATGTATTCAATAAAAACTACAGGCTGCCCGGCCTCGATGAAGTAGAATCTTTTATTCAAAAAAATAAGCACCTGCCGGGTATTCCGTCCGCCGCTGCAATAGAAAAAGAAGGGGTAAGCCTTGGGGAAATGCAAAAACTGCAGATGGAAAAAATTGAACAGCTCACCTTGTATATTATTGAGCTGAAAAAAGAAATTGAAAAATTAAAGGCGCAGCAATAATTTTTTTACCGGGTGAACAATACAAAAAAATGAATATGAAAAAAAGTCTGCCAATTTTTTTATGGCTGCTGCTGGCAAATCATTTTATTGCCAGTACGCAAACAGGTGATTCATTACTTACACAGCAGCTCAGGGGAAAGAATAATCTTTCTGATATAATGAACACCGTAAAAGCTTATTATAAAAACCCTGAAACCACTAACCGACTGGGAACAGATGCGGTAAGCAGAAGCATTAAACACTGGACCCGGTATGAGTGGTATATGAGCAGCCGGTTGGGGCCCAATGGTGAGTTTGTAAATATTAATCAAAAAATGATGGAAGCCACCGGTATTCAGCAGCGGGGCATTGGCAATACTGGAAATTTAGTGGAAAGCAGTACTGCCGCATGGTCTCCTGTAGGTCCTCTCAATACCATAGACGGCATTGGCCGTGTGGACAGGCTTGCCTTTCATCCTGCTGATGCTGATATAGTATATGCAGGTACCACCGCAGGAGGATTATGGAGAACGACTGATGCAGGTGCCAACTGGACAAACCTGTCATCAGATATTCCTTCCGGTGGTATCAGCGGCATTGCCATTAATCCGGATAACACGAATACAATATATATACTTACCGGCGATGGCGATAGCAATGGCGGCGGGCTGGTGGACAATTATGGATATATGCGTCTTTCCATCGGGGTATTAAAATCAACCAATGGAGGGGCAAACTGGACAAAGATGGGACCTTTTCCAGGTGCCGATTATTCATCATTAGTAGGATACCGGCTTACGATGCATCCCACCAATCCTGATACATTATTTGCCTGTACCAACCAGGGTATTTTCAGAACTGGTGATGGTGGCACAAACTGGACACTGGTGGAAGATGAAGGCCGTTTTTATAACCTGAAATTCAGACCCGGAAGTTCCACCATCTGTTATGCAGTTTCGCTGGATGGTGGCACCGCAAAATTTTTTAAAAGTACCAATAGTGGAAATAGTTTTACAGATGATCCTGCCATAGCAGCCCAGATAAATAACCCCACATCGAGGATTGATTTGGCTGTAGCGCCAACTAATACCCCTGTCGTATATATATTGGCAGGCGGCGTACAAAGTGGCGGTGGCTTTTTTAAAGGGGTGTATCGCAGCGGAGACTCTGGCGACAGTTTTGTACAGCAGGCTAACACACCTAATATTCTGGGCCGGGCCTCTGATGGAAGCGATAATGTAAGCCAATCATGGTATGATTTAACCATAGCAGTAAGTAACCTGAGCAGTTTCGTTGTGGCTGTTGGTGCCGTCCAGGTTTGGCGAAGTTTGAACTCGGGTGTGGATTGGGTCTATCGCGGCGCACTGCATGATGATGTACATGAACTCGGTTTTCATCCGGTGGATAATAAACTCTGGGCTGCCTGTGACGGCGGTGTTTTCAGCAGTATAGATAATGGAGCAACATGGACCTCTCATTTTGAAGACATGAATATCTCTCAATTTTACCGGATGGCCGTCAACCCTGATGATTATACAGCAATGATTGCAGGTGCACAGGATAATGCAGTAAAAAGAAGAAGTGGCGCCACATCGTACTTTGATGAAATAGCATGTTGTGATGGATTTGCAGTTGGATATGATAATTTCAATCCTGATACTATTTTTGCCGTTACCAACCGCAGTATCAGCCGTTCTGTAAATGGAGGAAATAATTTCAGCAACATTTCTCCGGCCAATTCTGCCAATCCATTTTCTATGGCGATGGCGGTGCATACCTCATTAACGGATGCATTGTTTATCGGTTCCGATTCGTTGTGGCGAAGCACCAATGGCGGCAGTACCTGGACAGTAACGCCGGGCTTTGCCTCCGGTTGGTTTATCCGCACCTGTCCCAGCAATGGCAACAGGGTCTTTGCGGCCGGGGGTACTTCTTATTCTGCAGCCTCCGGAAATTTATGGAGAAGTGATAATGCCGGAGTTAGCTGGGGGCCGTTTTCATTAAACGGAGCCGGTTCCGGTTTTCCATTTAATTTTCCTAAAATAACCTGCATTAATGTTGATCCCAACAATTCAAACAATGTATGGGTAACCTTTGGCGGTTTTACAGATGGAGTAAAAGTGTATTATTCAAATAATGCCGGTGACAACTGGTTTGACCGGAGCGGTACATTGCCCAATGTGCCTGTAAATTGTATTGCATTAGACATTAATAACAACGCCTATATCGGTACCGACAATGGTGTTTATTATCGTGGTACAGGTACCAGTGACTGGGTTCCGTTTTATAATAATCTTCCCTATGTACCCGTAACAGAGTTAATAATTTCTGAAGCGGATAACAGGATAAGGGCATCCACATTTGGCCGCGGTATCTGGAGCAGTGATTTATACAGTATTTGTGTTGCTAATCTAAATATCACCGGTACACTGGAAGGCCAGGAGTTTCATGAAGCATCAAATAATATTGTATCAACTGCCTCTTTACTTACTTCAGAAGGAACCAAAGTACAGATGCGTGGCGGCAACGAAGTATTGCTGGAAGCTGGTTTTACCGCCAGGGAAACCACCAATTTCAGGGCAACCATTGGCCCATGCGGCAGTGGTGGTGTGGCAGGGTTTCGTATGGTTGCAACTGATTCTTCTGCAAAGTTGCCTGTACGGCAATATCTTTCGCCACCGGGTGGAAAAAGATCCATGATACATATTCATTCGGCAACAGGCGGTGAAATACATTTTGAAGTGAACCAGAAACAAAGCGGAGAGACTGATATAATACTGACTGATGAATCGGGGAATATTATCCGGAACAAAAACTTTGCTTCATCGCAGACCGGTAAATGGGTCAATACAATCAGCAGCACCGGTCTTACTGCAGGAATCTATTACCTGAATGTATTACTGGATAAAAGAGCAGAGCATATACAGGAAGTAATAATCAGGTAACATATAACACAACCACAAAAACTTCTTACCTTAAAGACTTAGAAGCTGTTTGAATTAATTGTTTGATATGTCTTATGGCATTTTTGGGGCTGCAACTGCGTTGAATTTTTCGCCTTAGGCGTTTAGACTATGGCTGCAAAATTCGCCTGGTTTCGCTCCCAAAAACATCCATAATCC
>JANOEQ010000091.1:0-4158 GCA_031441485.1 Chitinophagaceae bacterium | reverse complement strand
GGATTATGGATGTTTTTGGGAGCGAAACCAGGCGAATTTTGCAGCCATAGTCTAAACGCCTAAGGCGAAAAATTCAACGCAGTTGCAGCCCCAAAAATGCCATAAGACATATCAAACAATTAATTCAAACAGCTTCTAAGTTAATAGGTAAGAGTTTCGGACCGGCAGTTCGGAATTTTTTTTATGCCCAAAACTCTTTTACAGGTCTCTGTTGGCTTATTCAGGTAAGGGTTATTTCCCATACAAGCTTGTTTTTAGGTTTTTAACGCAAAAACCTGAAAGCCTTAGCTTACAACTGGACACTTTCTTTAGTATATTCGCCCTTCTTAATCAACGACATGTATCCAAACCTTTATTACGCCTTTAAAGACCTTTTTGGAGTAGAGTGGGCTTTCCTGCGATTCGTTAATTCATTTGGCTTTTTTGTTGCCATCGCCTTTATAATTTCTGCAATAGTGCTGGCTAATGAATTGCGCAGAAAAAGCAAGCAGGGTTTGTTTCAGCCAACCGAAATGCAGGTGATGGTGGGACAGCCCGCCACCGTGCTTGATCTGGGACTGAATTTTTTATTGGGCTTTCTGCTGGGGTATAAGATCGTGGCCCTTTTTATTATGGATAATTCCGCTACCGAAGACCCCCAGGCTTTTATATTTTCCTCATTGGGCAGCTGGCCGGCAGGTATTGGGCTTGGGCTGCTCTTTGCCGGCCTGAAATGGCGGGAAAAGAATAAGCAAAAACTGGAGAAACCAGAAAAAAGGACAGTGAGGATCTGGCCACAGGACAGGGTAGGGGAGATTACCATTCTGGCGCTGATCTTCGGGTTATTGGGAGCTAAGCTCTTCGATATTTTTGAAAACTGGTCTGACTTTTTAAAACATCCCAACGATTATATTTTTTCTGCCAAAGGCCTCACTTTTTATGGTGGCCTTATTTGTGCCGCCCTTGCTATTTGGTGGTATGCAAAAAAACACAAAATCGGTTTCTGGCATCTGAATGATGCCTTAGCCCCGACGATGATGCTGGCTTATTCCCTTGGCAGGATTGGTTGCCAGGTTTCCGGTGATGGAGACTGGGGTATAAATAATACCAGCCCCAAACCTTTTTCCTGGCTGCCGGATTGGATGTGGGCTTACCGCTACCCCCATAATGTGAATGAAGTGGGGCATCCTATTCCCGGATGTACTGATAATAAATTCTGTAATCAGCTGGATGTAGCCGTTTTCCCCACCCCTTTTTATGAGGTTGTTTTGTGTTTTATCCTTTTCCTGGTAATATGGTCACTAAGAAAAAAAATAAAAATACCGGGCGTCATATTCTCTTTTTATCTTATGCTGAATGGCATCGAGCGGTTTTTAATCGAAAAAATAAGGATAAACCCCCCAATCAATATTTTAGGATTCCAATTCACACAGGCTGAAGTGATTTCCACGACACTTTTTGTTTCCGGCCTGATGATATGGATATTATTATGGATGCGTTCCAGAAATAAAAAAGCCGCTTCTACTTCTGTTTAAATTGCTGTCTGCAAAACAGATGAAAGGTGTATGGAAGCTGGTTCAGGAGATTAAGCGGGATTGGAAAGCCAGACCGTCAAAAAGGGGGCTTAACAAGTCAAAGTTTTGCACAATCTGCCAACGGGATCGGCTGATTATTTGATTATCAGCAATTTTTCTGTTAATTCACTATGAGATACGGCGTAAATTAGATACTTTTGCAGACAGTCCCGGACGGTAAATTCATACTTTTTAGCAATTAACTATCCATTTGCAACAACCTGCAAACAAAGACTGTCATATATACGTTGATATTTAAACCATTTTAGTTATGCGGCAGCTCAAAATTGCTACCCAGATCACAAACAGGGATTCGCAGGCGGTAGAAAAGTACTTACAGGAAATTTCCAAAATCTCGATGATTACACCGGAGGAAGAGACCACTCTTGCCCAGCGTATCAAGATGTTTAACAGAAATCCTGTTGATTCTCAACGTGCACTCGACAAATTGGTGCAGGCCAACCTCCGTTTCGTGGTATCTGTGGCAAAGCAATATCAGCACCAGGGTTTGTCACTTAGTGACTTAATTAACGAGGGTAACCTCGGCTTGATTAAAGCGGCTCAACGCTTTGATGAAACAAAAGGTTTCAAATTTATCTCTTACGCTGTGTGGTGGATTCGCCAATCTATACTGCAGGCGTTGGCAGAGCAGGGCAGATTAGTCCGCTTGCCTCAAAACAAAATTGGCACATACAACAAGGCTAACAAAGCTTACATGGCTTTCGAGCAGGAACATGAAAGAGAGCCCTCAACAGAAGAGTTAGCAGAATTACTGGAGATGAGCGAAACGGAGATCAACAACATTTTCCAAAGTAACACCCGACACACTTCCCTTGATGCACCTGTGCACGAGGCAGAAGATGTGGCCATGGGCGACCTGCTGGAAGGTGGCGATGACACTGATGACCATGTAATGAAGGATTCATTGAGAAATGAAATCCGCCGGGTATTGAAATCTTTGTCTCCCAGAGAGGCAGAGATTGTAAATGCTTATTTTGGTTTGGATGGTGAAAATGGTGTTACCATTGAGCAAATAGGACAGAAATACGATCTTACCAAAGAACGTATCCGCCAGATCAAAGAAAGGGCTATTAAGCGCTTACAAAAAGCGAGATACAGCAGTGCTTTGAAAGCTTATCTTGGTTAATTACTTCCGCTTTTACAAGACAATAATCATGTAATTAATAAAATGGCTTCCAAATTGGGAGCCATTTTTCTTTGGATGATGTAAGAGATTACCCTTTTATTGCCCATTTTTATCCTTTCATGGCTGATTCTTTTAATCGCCTGGCACACAGCAGGTCATTGCATCGGGGATTGCAGCTGGCGCTGCTTTTCCAAGCGGCACCCGTGCTGGTTTTGAACCGGGTAAAAGGATTGCTGAAAGAGAGTTGGAGCGTACAAAAGATTTTAGGGCTCACATTTATCTTCCGGGGCTAACCCAAAATTAGTTGGCTAAAATTCGGTGCCTGAAACAGGCGTAAGCAATTGTTCGATCGCCAGGTGCGAAAGAATACAACTTCGGGGTTGGAAGCCACATAAAGCAAGAGAACAATTTTTAGCATTTTATGCAAACAATATTCACGTTCCGGGGTTATTTTTGTATTTACCATGAAAAAAGTATTCCTCATTGCCGGTATCAGTTATTTACCGGTTATTTTTTCTTCCTGTGAAAGATCCGTTGATTTTAAGCTGGATGAAGTGACACCCAAACTGGTGGTGGAAGCTTCTATTGAAAATGGTCAGCCTCCCATTGTTTATCTTTCCAAAAGTCTGGGTTATTTTTCTGCCATTGATCTTAATACACTAGCCAATAATTTTGTGCGAAATGCTGCGGTATATGTTTCAAACGGCACACTCATTCATCAGTTGAAAGAATATGCAGTTCCGGCAGGCATCGGATATACCTTCTATTATTATACTACAGACCCGACCAGCCCTGCCACTGCCTTTGTTGGTGAATTGAACAAGCAATATTCACTCCGCATCGTTTCAGACGGAAAGGAATACACGGCCACCACCCGCATTCCTGATACCACCCGCAGAATTGATTCTCTTTTTTGGAAACAGTCACCTGCAGGAAATCCGCCTGAGAAAGTTTCTGTAATGGTAAGGGCCTTCGACCGCCCCGGCTTTGGCGATTACGTGAGGTATTTTACCAAACGTAACAGAGAGCAGTTTATTCCGGGTTTGAATTCTGTGTTTGACGACCAGGTTATCGATGGTACCAGTTACGAAGTGCAGGTGGAAAGAGGGGTGGAGCGGAATGGTTCTATTCCCGAAGGTTATTCTTTTTTTAATAAAGGTGATACCGTGACGCTTAAGCTGAGCAATATAGATAAGGCCACGTTTGATTTCTGGAGAACGATGGAGTTCACCTATGCCAGTGTTGGCAATCCCTTTTCATCTCCCACCAAGGTAATGAGCAATATCAAAGGAGGCGGGCTTGGGTATTTTGGTGGCTATGCCTCTCAATACCGTACAATTATTATTCCCCGGTAATTCTAATGATCCCGTTTCCCATCTGTCCATTCGGGTGTCATGCACATTACTATTGGGTGCATTTAAAATTGTCGCAACTTAAACCTTTCAGGGTTCGCAGACA
>JANOEQ010000090.1:0-29794 GCA_031441485.1 Chitinophagaceae bacterium | reverse complement strand
TCGCTGTTGAACCCTTTCAGGGTTCGGCATATTCTACGTTTTCTCTCGCCGGGTTTCACCCGGCGTTACCAACATTCTGCCCCTCTGGGGCAAGTCGTTTTTTTATGTGTACTCCATTCCTTAACTAAATGACATTGCCCTTCAGGGAGGGAAAGAGTCTTTATGTTACAGCTCACTATCTCTATTTGCTTTCAGCAAATATTTTAAAGAACTGTTTCTCCGGTCTAAGTTCCCCGCCGGTTGGCGGGGACAGGGGCTACATCGAAAACACTTCCTCCTGTTTATCTAAAAATTCATTTTCCACTGCTTCTTCGCCGGGTTCTTTTTTCTCAAATTCTTTCAGCCGGTCGTGGAAGCCGCTGCTGCCTTTAATGATAGCCACTCTTGCACTACGTACAAATTCAATCAGGCCATAAGGCTCCAGTGCTTTGATCAGGTTATCTGTTTCTTCCCGGTGACCGGTAGTCTCAAATACTGTATAATCTTTGCGGATAGCTACAGCCCTTGCGCCGAATTCCCTTAACAGTCTTTCCACTTTTACCTTTTCTGCAATGGCATCGGTGCTTACTTTATACAAAGCCAGTTCCTGCCATACAATTTCCTCTTCAGTATTGTAGTAGGCTTTTAATACTTCCACCTGTTTTTCAATTTGGCGGCATAGTTTTTTTACCACATCTTCTGTTTCTTCTATCACAATAGTAAAACGATGAACACTGTCCACTTCAGTGGGTGATGTATTGAGGCTTTCGATATTAATTTTTCTTCTGGAAAAAATAATAGCGATACGGTTTAGCAACCCCACCTGGTTTTCTGTGTATACGGTTACTGTAAATTCTCTCCGGCCCCCTCTAACTCCCCCGATGGGGGAGGATCCTGCGGCACCAGCCCCGCTTTTCGGCGTTTCATTATTATTGTTTATTGTACTCATTCTATGTTTATTATTTATAACTAATTGCTATGAGCTTTTATACCAGTTAAAAAATATTATAGGCCTAAGTTCTCCGCCACCCGGCGGAGACAGGGGGCTTTTATTTCAACCTGATTTCTGAAACACTGCATCCCTGCGGCACCATAGGAAATACATTATCTTCTTTGCCCACCATTACTTCCAGCAGGTAGCTTCCTTTATGATCGATCATTTCTTTTAAGGCCTGTTTCAATTCTTCCCGTTTGCTTACTTTATTGCCGGCAATATGATATCCTTTTGCCACCTGTACATAATCGGGGCTGGCAATATCAACGAATGAATATCTTTTGTCATTAAATAATTGCTGCCATTGACGCACCATTCCGAGAAACTCGTTATTCAGGATCATGATTTTTACATTGGCTTCACTTTGCATGATGGTGCCAAGTTCCTGGATGGTCATTTGAAAACCTCCATCACCAATTACCGCTACTACAGTTCTATTGGGGTCGCCAAAGCTGGCCCCTATAGCAGCTGGTAATGCAAATCCCATTGTGCCCAAACCGCCGGAAGTGATATTGCTTTTGGATTGGTTGAATTTTGCATAGCGGCAGGTAACCATCTGGTGTTGCCCCACATCTGTCACCACTATGGCTTCACCTTTGGTTAATTCGTTCAGATGGTTGATCACTTCCGCCATGGATAAGGCTTCACCGGTTGGGTTCATTTCCGGAACGATACATATTTCTTCTTCCTGTGTTTTATACCCGTTGAATTTTTGCAGCCATTGCGGATATACTTTTTGCTCAATTAGTGCAGTGAGCATGGGTAATGTTTCTTTGCAATCACCCCACACACCTACTTCGGCTTTTACATTCTTATCAATTTCTGAAGGGTCAATATCGAGGTGAATGACTTTTGCCTGTCTTGCATATTTATCCAGACGGCCTGTTACACGATCATCGAAACGCATACCGATGGCTATCAGCACATCACATTCATTGGTGAGTACGTTTGGCCCGTAATTACCATGCATACCCAGCATGCCCACCGCCTGCGGATGATCAGTAGGGATGGCGCTCATGCCCATGATGGTCCAGGCAGCAGGTACGCCGGCCTTTTCAATAAACTGTTTAAATTCTCTCTCTGCTTTACCGAGTATCACTCCCTGTCCAAAAATCACAAAAGGTTTTTCTGCTTCATTGATCAGTTTGGCTGCTGCTTCCACATATTCTTTTCGTACAATCGGTTTCGGACGATAACTCCTGATATGCTCACATTTGGTATATCCTTCGAAGTCAAATTTTTGAAGTTGTGCATTCTTGGTAATATCAATAAGTACGGGACCGGGTCTTCCGCTGCCGGCAATAAAAAAAGCTTTGGCAAGTACGGCCGGTATTTCAGTGGCATCTGTTACCTGGTAATTCCATTTGGTAACGGGAGTGGTGATGTTGATCACATCTGTTTCCTGAAAAGCATCGGTGCCTAATAAATGAGCATACACCTGGCCAGTAATACAAACCAGCGGGGTTGAATCAATCATCGCATCGGCTAATCCTGTTACCAGGTTAGTAGCGCCGGGCCCGCTGGTGGCGAATACAATTCCTGTTTTGCCGCTTGCTCTTGCGAAGCCCTGTGCTGCATGTATAGCACCCTGCTCATGCCGGACAAGTATATGCTTCAACTGATCATGATAATCATACAGGGCATCATAGATAGGCATGATAGCACCACCGGGGTAACCAAAAATGGTTTCCACTCCTTCGGTGATGAATGCTTCAAGCACGGCGACAGAGCCGCTGATTTCCCGGATGGTATTTTTTTCAACATGTTGTTCTTTCTTAGATTCTTTTGTTATTTCCAATGTATCCATAACATTTTTATATTTTGGGCTGGTACCCGGTTATTTTATTTTTATTGGGCTAAAGCCCAATGCCGTTCATTACTATTGTACAACCAAAACTAAAATCCACAATTTCTCAAATGCAGTCTGTCACACATCCTTCATCGGCAGGCTTTACCGATCTTGCGTATTTATATAAAACCCCTTTGGTTGCTTTTAATGGGGGTTGGTGCCAATTCTTTTTTCTTTCTGCGATCACTTCTTCACTTACTTTCAGGGTAATGCTGTTATTAGCGGTATCAATTTCTATCAGATCATCATCTTTTACTAAAGCGATCAATCCGCCATCAAATGCTTCGGGTGTAATGTGTCCCACTACAAAACCATGTGTACCGCCGCTGAATCTTCCATCTGTGATCAATGCTACTGATTTGCCCAACCCTGCACCAATGATAGCGCTGGTGGGTTTTAACATTTCCGGCATACCCGGAGCGCCTTTCGGACCTATATACCGGATCACCACCACATCACCTGCATGTACCTTGCCTGATTGTATACCCACTATCAAATCCTTTTCACCATCAAATACACGGGCTGTGCCTTCAAATCGTTCGCCTTCCTTACCACTGATCTTTGCCACACTTCCTTTTACGGCAAGATTGCCATACAATATTTGTAAATGTCCTGTTGCTTTTACAGGATGTTCTGCCGGTTTTATGACCTGCTGTTTATCAAAATCAAGATCGGGGGCCGCTGCTAAATTTTCGTTTACTGTTTTGCCAGTCACCGTGATACAATCACCATGCAGCCATCCTTTTTTCAAGAGGTATTTCATGACAGCAGGCACACCGCCATGTTTATGCAGATCTTCCATCAAATATTTTCCGGATGGTTTAAAATCTGCCAGTACTGGAATGCGGTCGCTGATTGTTTGAAAATCATCCGGGGTTAATGGTACGTCCACACTTTTTGCCATCGCTATCAGGTGCAATACTGCATTGGTGCTGCCACCCAATACCATTACTACTGTAATGGCATTTTCAAAAGCCTGGCGGGTCATAATGTCGGAGGGCCTGATATTTTTTTCTAATAGTATTTTTATCGCCTCACCAATAGCGGCACATTCTTTTTGTTTGTCATCACTTAATGCGGGATTGGATGAAGAGTTGGGTAAACTCATGCCCAATGCTTCTATAGCCGCCGCCATGGTATTGGCAGTGTACATACCGCCACAGGCACCGGCACCGGGACATGCGTGTTGCACAATCCCTTTGAAATCTGCTTCACTTAAGTTGCCGGCAATTTTTTGTCCCAATGCTTCAAATGCACTGACGACATTCAGCTCTTCTCCTTTATATTGACCGTGTGCAATCGTTCCTCCATATAGCATAATGGATGGACGGTTCAATCTTCCCATCGCCATTACAGCGCCGGGCATATTTTTATCACAACCGGGAATAGCAATTAATCCATCATAATATTGAGCGCCTGCATTGGTTTCAATACTATCGGCAATCACATCACGGCTTACCAGGCTGTAGCGCATGCCGTCTGTTCCCATGCTGATACCATCGCTTACACCAATGGTATAAAAGCGAAGGCCCAATAAACCTTCTGTTGCGTTCACACTGTTACGAACGGTAACAGCCATGTCATTCAGGTGCATGTTGCAGGGGTTGCCATCCCAACCCATACTTACAATTCCTACCTGTGCCTTGTTGAAATCTTCTTCTTTAAAACCAATGGCATAGTACATTGCCCGGGCAGCAGGTTGTGTGGGGTCCTGTGTAAGTGTCTTTGAGTATTTATTTAATTCTGTCATGTTCTTACGGGATGAAGCCGAAGCGATATCCTCTGTTTTTACTTTTTATATTGTCATCCTCATTACTACTATCATCGTCCCTTGCGTCGTCCGCAGGATCCTGTGGGCACTCTTGTACTGTATATCTTTATTCAGCATTTGCGGATACTCCGTTTCTTATTTACGCTTTCCTTTGTTCTGGTTCCTCCCTCCGGATTGCAGCCGGGGTTATTCATATTCAACCCCTTCGGGGTTAGTGATACTTTGTTAGGTTTTCATATTCAACCCCGAAGGGGTTAGTAATACTTTGTTAGATTTTCTTTATTTACACATGGTATCTGCAGAGCAAGCAGAACAATTACGTCAACTCTTTATCTCTTTCCACCCTTTAATCTCTTAGCCTATGCCACCTGTTGCTTCAACCGGAAAGGCTTCTCCATCACTTTACATTTATACGCTTGCTGAATGATATAACTCAAACTATCTTCCCAGTTTTTTTTGAAGGGTACATTATCCAATGAGTTTAGCGCCACCACTTCGGCTGCCGTACCGCAGAAGAAACCGGCATCAGATCCCCGCATTTCTGTTGGTGAGAACAGTCTTTCTTCTACAGGTATATTTAGCTCATTACATATTTCAATAACGGCAGCTCTTGTAATGCCCGGAAGAATATTTCCTTTCGGGGCCGTGTACAGTATTCCTTCATTTTCATAAAATATATTGGCACCTGAGCTTTCGGCCACAAAGCCGTTGCAGTCTAATACCAGTGCTTCGTCAAATCCATTGTCCTTTGCTTCCTGGCAGGCAAGGATGGAATTTACATAATGGCCGCTCACTTTTGCATCCACATGAAAAGCATCTGCATTGGGACGGCGATAGGAGGAGGTCATGACATTCATCTGGTTGCTCATATAACCGTTAGTCCATTCCCAGGCTTCGATGGCCAGACAGCATTCTTTTGCTTTGGATAAAGCCATATTGGAAGAGCATAAAACGATGGGCCGGATATAGGCATTTGTATAGTTATTGCGTTGTAACACTTCATAAGTAAGTTCTACAAGTTGTTTGGTGGAGTAATGAAATGGCATCTTCATTACCCTTGCAGAATGACAAAGCCGGTCGTAATGTTCTTTTCCCCTGAACATTTTGGTGCCGCCATTGATGGGATAGGAGCGGATGCCTTCAAATACTGAATACCCATAATGCAGGCTCTGGCTGTACAGGTCAGTCTTTGCTTCCGCAGCTTTTACAAACTGCCTGTTGAAATAGATAACCGTGTTTTCGTTGTAGTACATTGTTTTCTGTTTTGAAGGTTCTTTTGTTTTACGGTCTCCGTCTGATAAATCAGAAGTTTTCCGTCTTTTTTTTGTCAGACGGAGACCGTCAGACATAAAAAAACCCGCCTTTTTTGGAGGCGGGTCGTTGATATTTAGTTTTTGTTTTTTAAATTATCATGCACCACCTCCAGTTGAAGATATAATAATGACAACCACAATAATAATTGTGGCAAAAGAGGCGATGACATTATAAATATTATTCTTCAGCATGAAGGATGTATGTTTTGTAAATATACACCCGCCGTTTCAAAAAAAGAACTTAGCAAGCAATAATTATTTTTAAAATGAGCAAACCATCGTTAGTTATTACCGGTTCACTTATACTATTAAATAATGGTTGATTTCCTCAACTCAATATTTTCTTTTTTTACAGAACCCGAAATTTTACCACTTACATAATCACTGATCAGCTCACCGATAGTGGATGTGAAATAAAAATTTACCGGATCAATATCTTTGGTAACGAAGGAATTGAGTAAGGTCCAGTTTACCGCTTCACGGATAATCTTTGCTTCTTCTTCCATGGTTAGATATTCCAGCATCATGGCGGCTGAGAGGATAGAACCGATCGGGTTAGCAATATCTTTTCCGGCAGCCTGTGGGTAAGAACCATGAATAGGTTCAAACATGGCAAGGCCCCCGGTACCCAGTGAAGCAGAGGGCAATAATCCCAGTGAACCGCTTATTACACTGGCTTCATCACTAATGATATCGCCAAACATATTTTCTGTGAGTATCACATCAAACTGTTTGGGGTTCTGGATAATTTGCATGGCAGCATTATCCACAAACATATAATCCACCGTTACATCAGGATATTGGGCTGATAACTCCTTTACCACTTTTCTCCATAACCTGGATGTTTCCAGTACATTGGCTTTATCAATCAGTGTCAGTTTTTTTCTTCTGTTGGGTTTTTGTGCAAAGTGAAAAGCAAGGTGTGCAATGCGTTCTATTTCTTCCCGGCTGTATACACAGGCATCGGAAGCCTCGTTGCCATCTGCACTGGTTTCTTTTTTACCAAAATAAATGCCGCCTGTCAATTCACGGAAAATGATAAAGTCCACTCCTTCGATATGCTTGCTTTTCAGCGGCGACAAATGGAATAAGGAAGAGTAAGTGCTGATTGGCCGGATATTGGCATACAATTGTAATGATTTCCGCAGCTTGAGCAGTCCCTGTTCAGGACGTACTTTGGCAGAGGGATCGTTGTCATATTTGGGATCGCCTATGGCACCAAATAAAATGGCATCATTGTTCAGGCATATTTCAATTGTTTCATCCGGAAGCGCTGTGCCTGTTTTATCAATGGCAATAGCACCCATAAGGCAATGGGTGTATGTAAATTCATGTCCGAATGCTTCGGCAATGGCATCTAATACCCGAATGGATTGTTTGGTTACTTCGGGCCCTATTCCGTCGCCTTCGATCACAGCTATTTTTTTCTTCATGATTTTTATTTTCTTTGGGTTTCGAATTGTTGTATGTCTTCTTTTATGCTTAATAAATAGTCAATATCATCATAGCCGTTCAATAAACAGGTTTTCTTATAATTGCTTATAACGAAATGCTCCTGTTCGCCGGTTGAATTGATGGTGATGGTTTGATTTGCCAGGTCAACGGTCAGTTCGGTATTATTATCCTGCAGGAATATCCGTTGCAGGAATGCCTCACTTACCTGTACCGGCAATACACCATTGTTCAATGCATTGTTCTTAAAGATATCGGCAAAGAAACTGGATACCACCACCCGGAAGCCATAATCAAGAATAGACCAGGCTGCATGTTCTCTCGACGAACCGCAACCAAAGTTTTTTCCGGCAACCAGTATCTCACCATCAAACTGCGACATGTTCAATGGAAAGTCGGCTCTTGTTTTAGATTCATCATCATTATAATACCGCCAGTCACGAAATAAATTTTTTCCAAAGCCATCTTTAGTCGTTGACTTTAAGAAGCGGGCAGGAATAATCTGGTCCGTATCAATGTTTTCGATATTGATGGGGACGAAACGACTCTTTATAGTGCTGAGTGCTTTTGACATCAGTAATTATTAATTATGAATTATTGCTTTACAGCAAATCTCTTACATCTGTAACAAAGCCTGATATGGCAGCAGCTGCAGCCGTTAATGGACTTGCCAATAGCGTTCTCGCACCGGCACCCTGTCTTCCTTCAAAATTCCGGTTGGATGTGCTGATACAATACTTGCCTGCGGGTATCTTGTCTTCATTCATACCCAAGCAGGCAGAACATCCAGGTTGACGTAATACAAACCCCGCTGCTGCAAATATTTTATCAATGCCTTCTTCAATTGCCTGGGCTTCCACCTGCTTACTGCCGGGTACAATCCATACTTCTACATCTTCTGCTTTCTTTTTTCCTTTTACAAAAGATGCCACCATCCGTAAGTCTTCTATCCTTGAATTGGTACAGCTTCCAATAAATACATAATCAATTTTCTGCCCTTTAATGGGGGTACCTGCCTGCAAGCCCATATAGGCCAGTGATTTTGATAAACCTGATCTGTCATTTTCATTAATAGTGATATCCGTTGGTATGTTTTCACCCACGCCAATCCCCATTCCGGGATTAGTGCCATAAGTGATCATGGGCGTTATATCCGCAGCATTAATAAATATCTCTTTCTCAAAAACTGCATCAGTATCAGAAAACAATTCTTTCCATGCTGCTATTTTTTTATCCCACTCAATACCCTGTGGTGCAAATTTTCTTCCCCTGATATAATTGAAAGTGGTTTCATCCGGTGCTATCAATCCGCAACGTCCGCCCATTTCTATACTCATATTGCAGATGGTCATCCTTGCTTCCATACTTAAAGAGCGGATGGCCGAACCGGCAAACTCAACGGCATAACCTGTAGCCCCGCTGGAAGTGATCTTTGACAGTATATACAGTACGATATCTTTTGATACCACACCGTTTTGTAACTCACCGTCCACGGTGATACGCATCAGCTTTGGTTTGCTTTGTAATAAACATTGCGAAGTAAAAGCCATTTCCACTTCACTGGTGCCAATGCCAAATGCAATGGAGCCAAATGCACCATGTGTGGAAGTGTGACTGTCTCCGCATACAATGGTCATGCCCGGTTGTGTAATTCCCAGTTCAGGTCCTATTACATGCACAATGCCCTGGTAGGGATGACCCAGTCCATATAATTCGATATTATGTTCTGCACAGTTATGTATTAATGCTTCCACCTGCAGGCGGCTAAGTTCTTCTTTAATAGGAAGGTGCTGGTTGAGCGTTGGCACGTTATGATCGGCAGTTGCAACTACCTGTTGCGGCCTGAGTACTTTAATGCCCCGTTTATTCAGCCCGGTAAATGCCTGCGGGCTGGTTACTTCATGAATAAAATGCCGGTCAATATATAAAACGGAAGGGCCATCATCAATTGTTTTGACGATATGTTTTTCCCAGATTTTTTCGAATAATGTTTTCGGCATTTATTTTATTTTGTTATCGTATGTACTACTATCATCACCAGTTGCGCCTGTCCTCCATAACTTAAGCTGGGCAGAGTTGCATATTTTATCGTTCTGGCTGTTGGTTCGCTATTCATCATTTTCTCTATGGGTTGCACCCGCTACGGGTTGCACCCGCTACGGGTTGCACCCGTAGTTATTCGTATTGAACCCCTTCGGGGTTGGGTTTGGTGTTCCATTTCTTTGTACGGGTTGCACCTTCTCTAAGGGTTCCGCCCTCTCTATGGGTTGCACCCGTAGTTATTCGTATTGAACCCCTTCGGGGTTGGGTTTGGTGTTCCATTTCTTTGTACGGGTTGCACCTTCTCTATGGGTTCCGCCCTCTCTATGGGTTGCACCCATAGTTATTCGTATTGAACCCCTTCGGGGTTAGGTTTGGTCTTCCATTTCTTTGTACGGGTTGCACCTTCTCTATGGGTTTTACCCTTTCTATGGGTTGCACCCATAGTTAGTCATATTGAACCCCTTCGGGGTTGGGCTCCTGCTTTCGTTCTATCAATGGGTTTCACCAATTGTTACCGACATTGAAGCCCTCTGGAGTTCTTAATCTTCTTTCTTTCAGGTTTTTTGATTTAACAAATGATTTTTTGATCTAAGTCTCCCCTTTAGGGAGACTGGGGGTATTTAAGCCACCCTCACATTGCTGTAACTGTTTGCCATTTTATTAAGGTCTGCATCTTCCACTTCTTTCTTACTGTCAGCTATTTTTACAAATTCATTATATAATACATCCACATCATTACGGTCGAATTGGAACCCGAGTTTTTGAAAACGATAAGCCAGTGCACTTCTTCCGCTTCTTGCTGTTAGTACTATTTTAGAACTATCAGCACCTACTTCATCCGGGCTAATGATCTCGTAGGTCAATGAATTTTTTAAAAACCCATCCTGGTGTATACCTGATGAATGAGAAAAAGCATTACTGCCTACAATAGCTTTATTGGGTTGTACCGGCATGCGCATGGTATCGGATACCAACCGGCTCATCGGATTCAGCTGTTCTGCTTTAATATTGGTGTGAAGGCCCAAATGTTTGTGCTGTTTGATGATCATTACTACTTCTTCCAGGGAGGTATTACCTGCTCTTTCGCCCAGGCCGTTGATCGTACATTCTATTTGGCGTGCACCGCCAATAACGCCGGCTATTGAATTGGCGGTAGCCAAACCAAGATCATTGTGACAATGACAGGAAATAATTGCCTTATCTATATTAGGTACATTATTTACCAGGTATGCAATTTTTTCTCCGTACTGGTAAGGGAGGCAATATCCAGTGGTATCAGGAATATTGACCACAGTGGCACCGGCCTTTATTACGGCTTCGATTACCTGCGCCAGGTAATCATTATCTGTACGGCCAGCATCTTCTGCATAAAATTCCACATCATCGGTATAGTTCCTGGCCCATTTCACACATTGTATAGCCCTTGCCAGTATATCTTCCCGGGTAGAATTGAATTTCGATTTGATATGATAGTCGGAAGTACCAATACCTGTATGTATGCGGGGGCGCACTGCATACTTCAATGCCTGTGCTGCCACTTCAATATCTTTCTGTACTGCACGGCTAAGCCCACAAACAGTTGTATTCTTTATGACTTTGGCAATTTGTTGCACCGAATCAAAATCGCCGGGCGATGAAATGGGGAAACCGGCTTCTATGATGTCCACGCCCAGATATTCCAGCTGCAATGCCAGTTGCAGTTTTTCGGCTGCATTCAGTTTACAGCCTGGCACTTGTTCACCATCCCGAAGCGTAGTATCAAAAATGTACACTTTACCTTCTGCCATAATAAATTGATAAATTCGGTGATATAAGAATACAGGCTGCTTATTTTTGTACAGGCTGCCCGACCACAACATTTAATAATTTATGTTCAGGCGGGCATGCTTTTATTTCAGTACTAAATTTCCTGTGCAACTAAATTACCATGGATACCGGGCCGCAGGAAATCAAAATAGGGGGCATTTTACACCTTTTAAACAGGTTGCATTCCTCTGAAACTATTGCCAGTAAAGGATTTTAAATTTTTTAAATTACGATGTCCAACCGCTCAACAGATGCTTTGTTTCAACTTGTTAAATCACTTGAAAAAAGTGAAAAACGGAATTTTAAGCTCTACGTAAAGCGGAATACCGCCACAGATGACCTTAAGATCATTCAAATGTTTGATGCACTGGATAAAATGAATGATTATGATGAGAAGCTGCTGCTGCAAAAAACTATGAGTATTAAAAAGCAACAGCTCTCTAATATCAAGGCCCATTTGTACAAACAGATTCTTTCCAGCCTGCGTTTGATAAAAGAAGAGGATAATATTGATATCCATCTGCATGAGCAGATGGACCATGCCCGGATATTATATAATAAAGGATTGTACCTGCAAAGCCTGAAAGTACTGGAGCGGCTGAAAGAAACTGCTAAAACCTATCAGCAGCTTACCTATCTGCAACAGGCATTGTTTTTTGAAAAGAAAATTGAAACGCTTTTCATTACCCGCAGCATGCAGGACAGGGCAGATAAACTGTATGCTGAATCGAATTTGGTAAATAGCCAGCTAACGATGGTAAACCAGCTTTCCAATCTTTCACTGCAATTGTACAGTTGGTATATTAAGTATGGCCATGCCCGGAATGAAAAAGATATAAAAGGTATTCGTTCTTTTTTTGAAAAGCATCTACCGGTTGATGTACAACAGGGAAATGCCAGCCTGCCCACAGAGTCCTGCGGGCCGGTCAGACAGGGTTTTTATGAAAGATTGTACCTGTACCAGAGCTATGTTTGGTATGCTTTTATCCGCCAGGATTTTTTACAGTACTACCGATATTCACAAAAATGGGTGAGCTTGTATGATGAATACCCGGGGTTAATAAAAGTGGAGACAGCCAGTTATATAAAAGGGATGCACAACCTGATGGGGGCCGATTTTATCCTGATGAACCATAAAAAACTGGCTGAGCGCATCAAACAGTTTGAACAGTTTGCCAAACAAAAATTCCTGCAGCAGAATGAGAACAACCGGATACTGGCTTACCAGTATGTATATACGGCCAGGATCAACCTGTATTTTTTGCAGGGACGATTTACCAAAGGTCTTCGCCTGGTCCCTTTTCTTGAAGACATGCTGAAAGAGTATGGTCTTTACCTCGATACTCACCGGGTACTGATATTTTATTACAAGATTGCCAGTTTATATTTTGGCAGTGGTGATAGTGAGAAAGCTATTGATTACCTGAACCGTATTATCAATCAAAAAGGTGATCTCCGCACCGACCTGCAATGCTATGCCCGCTTGCTGCACCTGATAGCCCATTATGAACTAGGTAATTTTGACCTGCTTGAATACCTCATCAAATCTGTCTATCGGTATATGGCCAAGATGGAAAACCTGAGTAAAGTGGAAGAAGAGATGTTTGCTTTTCTCCGCCGCTCTTTTCATGTGGGCGCCCATGCCTTAAAGCCTGAATTTGAAAAATTGCTTATCCAACTGAAAAAATACGAAGGCAACCCGCTGGAAAGCCGGGCCTTTGTGTATCTCGATGTGATCTCCTGGCTCGAAAGCAAGATAAGCGGGGTGAATGTGGAAGCGGTGATAAGGGAGAAGTATTTGAGGGGGAGGAATGGTAAGTAAATTCCTTCCATTACATCGGCCCTAAAAACTTATGCCCATTGAAGTGAATCAGGTGTTCGGGATTGTCTGCTGTCCAAACTTCACTTTCCCAGCCTATTTCTATTGCATTCTTTTTGAAATCATTTTTAGAAGTAAAGGCAGTTATAAAAATTAAACCAGACTTACACTTCTTTAAAGCTTTTTTTAATTCAAAAATCCTTTCTTCACTCATCGGACCAGAACTGTAAAATGCTTCTATCAGGTAAAGCCAATTATTATTTTTGTCATAAGCCACAATGTCTGGCAAAAAATCATGAGTTAATTCAAAGACGCCAAGATTATGTAATTTAGTATCATCTCTGAGAAGATATTTGTTAGTTGTGTCACCAATATATAGTATTTCGCATCCGTTACCGAATCTCGGCAGAAACTCCTCTATAATTTCTCTTTGTAATTGGTTGTGTCCACCTTGTGATAATTCAATTGTTTGGCCGCCCGGTAGAGACACGGGGATTTTTACTATGTTCCTTTTTCTTTTTAGAATTTCATCCAGTGAGGGTCTGTTTTTATTAAATAGTTTTAATTTGATTTCCCAGTCTTTTGTATTGTAAAAACTAATAAGGGATTTGAAGTCATTACTCAAAGTATAGCCTCTTGTCGGATCATTGGTTGCTGCATTGGGATTGTCAGCACTGTTTAATATTAAATCCGCCAATACCAATAATTTCAAATGTTTACGTCTCATATCATCGTAAGAACCGGGCGATATTTTTTCCTCATAATTCTCATTAATGAACTTTATTATTTCTCTTGTTTTTAAATGTCTGTTTTCTTTTTGCCCTTTGGCTTCTTTCCATGATTTTGTAACTCCTGCAACTGCAAGAAATGCCATTGCCATACTTTGTAAACCTTTGGCTGTTTTCTTTTCAAAAGGGATTCCCACACTTTTCAGGACTTCAAGTGCTTCATTTATGACTTTTTGAACAGAATCAGATTTAGTACTATTAATAATATTATTCTTCATAGCTTGTTTAAAAGAGAGTAAGGATTTTATTTGGCTCCATTTCTAAAATCTCTTCTACTGAGTAAATCTCTTTTGTTTTATAGCATTCTTTCAAAGAATTTGCCAGTTGGAATGCCAGTAAAGGTGGAACGGCATTGCCTATTTGATTATATTTTTGCGTTTCATTACCTGAAAATTCAAACCAGTCAGGAAAGCTTTGCAATCTTGCTGCTTCTCTGTGCAAAAGTCTTCTTCGTCTCCCATCTTTTAGTTTAACTCTTTGCATGTCTCCTGTCGCTCCTGCAAGGTTTCGGCAGGTAAGAGTTCTGGCAGGCTTATTGGGGTAAAGATCTCTCGGGTTTATGCAATCAGAGGCTTTTTCATACTTTGCAACATAGGCATCCATAGAAGCCGTAAGGAATTTACTTTCAGAGGGGATAGTTTCCATGAGGTCGCCAATAGCCTCTCCGACAGTTACTTTTTTTGAATGCGGTTTGGGGAAAATGAATTTTGACCTGTGTCCGAATACAAATAATCTCTCACGATTTTGAGGAACACCATAGTTAACTGCATTCAGTAATCTATAGTCAATTAGGTAACCCAGTTTTTTAAACTCATCTAAAACCAGTTCAAAATACCATTTGTTTGTATAGAGCAACCCTCTTACATTTTCAAACATGAATACTTTGGGATTTATTTTTTTTACTGCGTCTATAAAAATCGGAAACCCGTCTCTTGAATCTTCAGTTCCTTTTTGATGCCCCCCAACACTAAAAGGCTGGCAAGGGGGCCCGCCAATAATTATTTCAGCTTGGGGGTATTCAAAATCTAAGTCTAGTTTTATGGCATGACATTCACTACCCAGGTTTTGTTTGTAAGTTTCTGCGGCGGCTACATCCATTTCAAAGCCAACGGTCTTGTATCCTGCAGCTTCAAATCCCAGTGATAAACCTCCACAGCCTGCAAAAAGATCAAGAACAATCTCTTTCTCAGTGGTATTTGGTTTTAATTTACTATTGATATAATCAGTATAGTTCATTTGTACTTTTAAAGTAATTTCAAAAATAACGAAAAAATTTGTCTGTTCCCATAGTTGAATTGAGAGCGGCGGCCAGGTAAAGTATTTTACTCTTCGCAAATGCCAATAACGAACAGAACCCACATAGCTGCGCAGCGGGGCAGGTGTACAAGTGTGCAATCCCGCCATTCGGCCGTGATAGGTTGCAACAGGCAATCATAGGAGTACTATTGCCAGGCATATATTCTCTCTTAACTTGTGAATAACTGCTGTAAAATTCCTCCTTTCAAACCGCCTATTCCTCCCTACATTTGCACAATTTGTTTTTCTTGAAACCCCCATTATAATGCCCGACAAATCAACTCCCGCCGTTTTATTATTAGCTGATGGTACGGTAGCCCATGGAAAAGCCTTTGGCGCCATTGGCACTGCTACCGGAGAGATATGTTTTAATACTGGTATGACCGGATACCAGGAAGTATTTACTGACCCCAGTTATTTCGGGCAGATATTGATAATGAACAGTGCCCATATCGGTAATTATGGGGTGAAAGAAGCAGATGTGGAATCAGACAGTGTAAAAATAAATGGATTGATCGGGCGCAACCTGGAAGACCAGTATTCAAGAAAAATGGCTAATGGGTCTTTGAATGAATACCTTGAAACTAACAAGATCGTGTCTATCGAAGGGGTGGATACCAGGGCATTGGTGGCCCATATCCGTACTAAAGGCGCTATGAACTGTATCATTTCTTCCGAAACAACGGATATAGAAGTGTTGAAAAAGAAACTGGCTGATGTACCCAATATGGCCGGATTGGAACTGGCCTCTAAAGTAAGTACAAAAGAAGCATACGAACTGGGCGATAAAAATGCTGCTATACGTATCGCTGTAATGGATTACGGAGTAAAGAGAAATATACTGACCTGCATGGTAGAAAGAGGGGCATACATAAAAGTGTTTCCGGCAAAAACAACACTGAAAGAAGTGCAGCAATTTCAGCCGCACGGGTATTTTATTTCCAATGGCCCCGGAGATCCTGCGCCAATGGATTATGCGGTTGCAACGCTGAAGCAGATTTTAAAAGAAGAGAAACCGGTGTTTGGCATCTGCCTCGGTCATCAGTTGCTGGCTTTGGCTAATGATATTCCAACTTTTAAAATGCATCATGGCCATAGGGGATTGAACCACCCGGTAAAAAATATCATCTCCGGTAAATCAGAGATCACCACGCAGAACCATGGCTTTGGCGTAGACCCCGAGGCCGTAAAGAATGCGGCGAATATTGAAATAACGCATGTAAACCTGAACGACCATTCTATCGAAGGTATCAGGGTAAAAGGCAAACCGGCTTTCTCTGTGCAGTACCATCCGGAAGCTACACCCGGGCCGCATGATTCAAGATATTTGTTTGATGAGTTTATGGAGTTAATTAAATCACAAAGCAATTAATAAGATTTCAACACAGTGATAAAGAGTGACAGAGCAAGACGGAAAGGCCGTGCCTGACTTCATTTACGAACTTCAACTCATTTTTCCTGTTTCCAGGTCTTGTAATTTTCAGAAACACGATTCTTTTTTTTAGTTACATTCGGGATATGAAAATCGCCATCATCAACGGTCCCAACCTGAACCTGCTCGGTAAAAGAGAACCTGAAGTATACGGTACGTTATCGTTTGACCAGTTCCTGGAAACGGTGAAAAAGAAGTATGCTAATATAGAAATCAGCTACTATCAAAGTAATGTGGAAGGTGAACTCATCAACGAATTGCAAAGAGCGGGTTTTGACTATGACGGTATTGTTTTTAACCCCGGCGGTTATACTCACACATCTGTGGCTATTGGTGATGCAATTGCAGCTATTAAAACCCCTGTGGTGGAAGTGCATATTTCCAATGTGCAGGCAAGAGAAGATTTTCGTAAACTGTCACACGTCAGCGCCAAAGCTGCCGGCAGTATAGTGGGCCTGGGACTGAAGGGATATGAACTGGCGATTGACTGGTTGCGTTCTTCAAAATGACGGTAATGTCGCAGTTTGAACCACATAGAGTCGAAGAAACATAAGGAATACACACATAGTTTTTAAAATAATCGCTCCTATGTTGTATTCCTTATGCTTGCTATGACCTATGTGGTTCAAAATTGTTTTAGAACGAGCCTAAAATGAAAGCCCAGGTACACTGCGAAAATAATGACTGATTCTTATCAATCAGCCCGGTAAGCCAAATCATCCCCTGTAGATTTTTTAACGATAGCTTTGCGGCATGAAATTACCTGTTGTATACAAATCTGCTGAAGAAGCATTGTCTGTTATTCAATCCGGCAACCGGGTATTTGTACAGGGTAGTGCACAAACACCCCTGTTCCTTTTAAGAAAACTGGCCACGATGGCACCCTCTTTGCGGGATGTGGAACTTACCTTTATTACTGTGCAGGGTGATATTGAATTGGACAAGCCGCAGTATGCCAACTCCTTTCATATCAATTGCATGTTTGTATCAGAATCTGTACGCAAAGCTGTGAATGAAGGAAGGGCTGATTTTATTCCCGTTTTTTTAAGTGATATACCCGACCTGTTTCGCAGGCAAATGCATATTGATGTGGCACTGGTGCAGGTTTCCCCGCCGGATGCGCATGGTTATTGTTCACTGGGTGTATCGGTAGACATTGCCCGCAGTGCTGTGAATACAGCCACCCATGTAATAGCACAGGTAAATCCCAGGGTACCCCGTACCCACGGCGATAGCCAGGTGCACACCCAGCGTTTTACTTCAATGGTATATCACGAAGAAGAGTTGCCAGAAGTTGATTATGGCGCTAAAGTGGGGGCAGATGAATTGAAGATCGGAAAAATAATTGCGGATATGATTGAAGATGGCAGCACATTGCAGATGGGCATCGGTACTATCCCTGATGCAGTATTGAAATCATTGCATCATCATAAAAACCTGGGCGTGCATACCGAAATGTGCAGCGATGGCATCATTGATCTGTTTGATAAGGATGTGATCAACAATTCGCAGAAAAGAATTCATCCTAATAAAACAGTTACAGGTTTTGCAGTGGGTACCCGCCGGCTCTACGATTATGTGGATGATAACCCGGCTTTTGTTTTCCTTGATATTGACTATGTAAATGATCCGCATGTTATCCGGCGCAACCCAAAAGTAGTGGCCATCAACAGTGCTATTGAAGTGGATATTACCGGGCAGGTATGTGCAGACTCTATCGGTTCCCTGCAATACAGCGGTATTGGCGGACAAATGGATTTTATGCGGGGGGCCGCACTAAGTGAAGGCGGCAAACCTATCATTGCATTGACCAGCCGCACCGCAAAAGGGATCAACCGGATCGTTCCTTTCTTAAAACCCGGCGCCGGTGTGGTTACCACCCGCGGACATATTCATTATGTGGTAACTGAATACGGCATCGCTTATCTTTTTGGAAAAAACCTGCGCCAGCGGGCAAAATCCCTGGTTGATATTGCCCATCCCGATGACAGGGATATGCTGGAGAGGGCCTGTTTTGAACGGTTTAAGATTTTTTAACTGCACATGAGGGTAAAGGGGTAATTTTTTACAGGCATTTTAGCTGCTGATACTTTATCTTTAACTCAACCAAAACCTACCGCAATGAAGAAGCTTCTTCTCTTTGTAATTGTTCTTTTCTTCAGCCTTTCCTTAGTGGCTCAACAGGCCGGGGCACTTACTCCGGTACAAATAGCTGAACGTAATAAGCCGGGTACTGTAATGATACAGGCCACCTTTAAAGGAACGGTAAGCGCCATTGAACCTGAATTTGATCAGCCAGCCCTGGAAAATCTTGCACTGGAAGTAAAACAACAGCTGGAAGCTGAAGGAAAATTTACCACCGATCTTTTCTGGAATGTATATATCAGAACGTTTTGTGCCAACGTGGACAAGTATATGATGAAGGGGACTAAAAAAGTGAGTAAGGAACTGGATATTACGATGGTGGGTTCCGGTTTTATCATTACAGCGGATGGTTATGTAATAACCAATGCCCATGTAGTGGACGAGAATGATGAGGAAACAAAAAAGAATTTTGCGCAACAGGCTTTCCAGGAAATACTGGATGCCGATGCCAAGGAAATAGAAGGCTCCATGGGCCGCAAGCTTACGGAAGATGAAGCCAAGGCGCTTACGGATGCCAACAGCTGGTATTTCTCCCAAACGATGGAAGTGGGCGACATCCGGAAACAATTTAGCATAGTGATGGGCATTAGTGGCGAAAAAGGAAAAATTGTTCCTACTGTGATACCTGCTAAACTTATCACACAGGGTAAGCCTATTCCGGGAAGAGATGTGGCCATTCTGAAACTGACTCAAAAACATCAATATCCTACTATACGCATTGGTAACGATAAGGAGATGCGGGTGGGCGACCAGGTATATGTGCTGGGATATCCTGCAGTGGCTACTTTTCATCCGCTGATCTCTGAAGAATCAATATCTGAGGCATCATTGACAAGAGGATTGGTAAGCGCTAAAAAGAATATGAAAGACGGCTGGGAAGTATTGCAAACGGATGCTTCTATTACGCATGGCAATAGTGGTGGCCCGGTGATGAATGAAAATGGCGAAGTGATTGGACTTGCCACTTTCGGCAGCATTGACTACCAGCGAAATGCTGAAGTGCAGGGGATGAATTTTATTGTGCCAAGTACCATCGTGTACCAGTTTATAGACAAAATGGATATCAAACCGGAAATGAGTGATATCTCGCTGGATTATGAAGAGGCTATGGACCTGTTTGATAAATCGAGGTATAAAAAAGCCCTGGAAAAATTTGATGCCATCAAAGAAACGAACCCTTCTTTTCCTTTTATAGATAAAATGATAAAAGATACCGAACGGAATATTGATAAGGGATTGGATAAGGAGCCGAAAGACATGACCATGTATTATTATATTGGAGGCGGGGTACTGGTGTTGTTGCTGATTTTGTTTTTGGTGTTTAGGAAAAAGAAGAAAGTGTAGGACACCGGAACTCCGTTCCGGTCTGGAGCAACATTTGTGCGGGAGCTCCGGTAGAGACAGGGTATGCCCTGTTTCTACCGGAGCGGCGTTCATGATCAATCTTTTTCAGGAATGGGTATATTGTCGTCATCGTCATCCTTTTTCTCCATTTTTTTCGGCTTCGGTTTTTTATTCATCCAGTCAGGATCTTTTTTTAACTGCTGCACATCATCCAGTTTGGCCACATACAAACTACGGCCATGCGTGCCCAGTACGATCTCATTGTCCCGCTGCTGAATGGCAATATCATGTACCGGTACAGATTTCGGCATGCCGGCATTCCAGCACATGAATGTTTGACCCATATCAAAACTTACATACAAGCCGCCATCAGTTCCTGCATATAATATGCTGTCGTTCTTTGGGTCTTCTCTGATTACATTAATTGGTTCGCAGGGAAGGTCTTTTCCTATTTGGTACCAGGTCAATCCATAATCATTACTTACGTAGAGATAAGGGGCAAAGTTGTCGTAGCGGTAACCATTCAATGAAATGTATACTCTTGCCTCTTTATACTGAGAGGCTGTAATACGGCTCACCCAAAGTTTGTTTGTTTCTAATTTGAGATATTCGGTTACAGGTGTTCGGCCGGTCTTCTTTTTGGCAGCAGGAATGTCTGTATTATTTAATTGTGCCCAGCTATAACCACCGTCCTTAGATACATGAATATTTCCATCATCAGTGCCTGTATAGATCAAACCAAAACGAAGAGGTGACTCTGAAATAGTGGTGAGAGTGCCATAAGGGACATTGCCCGTCACTCTTCCATTCGTCTGGTCCGCACTCATAGCAATAAGCGTATCGCCTTTATTCAATGAACGGTGGAGACGGTTGCTTCCATAGTATAATACATCCTGGTTATGCTTACTTAATAAAATGGGCGTTTGCCAGTTAAAGCGCAGTGGCCTTTCTCCCAGTTCATGCTGCGGGTGCAGAAATTTTTGTGAGCCTCTTCTCTCTTTATTGTACCGGCCATAGAATCCAAATTGCGAACCGGAATACACGGTGGCATTATCCCTTGTATCCACCTGTGCCTGCATACCATCACCGCCATTGATGGCCCGGTAAGCATACTGCCCGTTATCAATCCAGCCGATATCTTCTTTGTGGTTGGAAGGCCCCCACCAGCTTCCATTATCCTGCATCCCGCCATATACATTGTAGGGTTTTGCATCATCCACCGTAATAGCATAGTACTGGCCTACAGCCGGTGTATTTGCTTTGAACCAGTTAGCGCCATCATCATAGCTGACATTAGTGCCGCCATCATTGCCATTAATAATATGGGAATCTTTTTTAGGATTTACCCATAATGCATGATGATCGGCATGCACATTCCCTTTATCTATATTTTTAAATGTCTTACCGCTATTTTTTGAAACAAGCGCATTGAAACCGATGATAAATACTTTCTCCGGATCATAATGCGAGGTATAGACTTTGGCAAAATAATAGCCATAAGTATTGAAAATGGAAATGGGTTTGGTATTCGCTTTTTTCCAGGAAAGGCCGCCGTCTTCACTTTTATATACTTCACATCCCGCAATGCCGGTGTTTTGAAATCCATCATCACTGTCTAAATAATCCCAAAGCGCCGTAGCATTTACTTTATCCACCCCCACCATTTCCTTTACCATTCCCGCATTGTACTTCCTCGGAAACCCATTCTTTTTCAAAAAAGTATCCAGCCGGCTTTCTTTCAGTTGTGCAAACTGCTCTTTAGTAATACTTTTAAAATCAGCTTTGGTATACAGCGTATCATTCTTTTTGGCAGTGTCCGGTTTGGGCGTATTATTATCCACAATAGCCCATACGATATTGGGTTGTTTTGGATAAACGGCAATGCCTGTACGGCCAGTTTTGTCACCAGTCATAAAACCGGAGCCGGGTCCGGATACTAATTTCCAGGTTTCACCACCATCACTGCTTTTATAGATGCCGCTTGTCTTTCCGCTTTCCTCAAATTTCCAGGCACGGCGCACCCGGTACCACATACCGGCATACACTTCATTGGGATTAGCGGGATTGATGTCCATATCAACACAACCGGTATTATCATCAACATATAAAGTTTGTTTCCATGTTTTGCCGCCATCAATTGTTTTATATACACCTCTTTCTTTATTGGGAGAATAGAGATGTCCCAGCACGGCCACCCAGGCAATATTGGGATTGGTGGGATGCAATTGCACTTTTCCAATGTGATGTGATTCTGGCAGGCCGAGGTAGTCCCAGGTTTTGCCATTATTGCTGCTTTTATACACACCCACACCTGCATACGAAGAGCGGCTGCTGTTTACTTCGCCGGTTCCCACCCAGATGATTTTATTGGACCAATTGACTGCAATATCACCAATGAACAGCATATCAAGGCTGTCCATGATGGGGGTAAAACTTTGCCCATTATTGGTGGTATGCCACAGGCCGCCGCTGGCATAAGCCACGTAAAATTCAGTGGGGTCTTCAGGATTGGCTTCCACATCCACTACACGGCCGCTCATAATGGAAGGACCGATATTGCGAAAAGGCACGTCTTTAAGCAACGAACGTGACTCCAGTTTGCGTCTCTGGTCTAATCCCTGCATTCTTTCTCCGGCGGGAGTGGGGTTAATTTGCGAAAAAACCAGTGTAAAAATGTGTAAAAATGAAAATGTGAGAATGATTTTTTGCAATAGAAGTGGTTGCCGGGTAATTTTTTTTAACATGTGTGACATAAAAGCAGTTGATTTTCGTTAGTAAATTGCAGTATCTCGTAACTCATAATTCATAACTCGCAGCTTCATCCAAACTTACTAAACTATGCGGTTAATTCTTATACTCTCCCTGTTTATTTCTATAAGTGGCTTTGGCCAGTGGAAAACCTATATCCTTAGTGTAAGAGGCGATACACTAAACCGGGTAGATATGAAGGGTCTTAAGCAAGGCCCCTGGATGGTGAATATTCCTGACCTGCGTGGCGAAAGGGGATACGAAGAAGAAGGCTATTTTGAAAATGACCTGAAGGAAGGAACCTGGAAACGGTTTTCGCTGGATGGGGGGGTGAAGATCGCTCAAGAAACATACAGATGGGGTAAGTTGAATGGCCGACAATATTACTATACTTACAATGGTGGTTTGGTACGGGAAGAAAGCTGGCGGGCTATTGACCCGGCCAATGCTTATGATACCGTATCTGTATATGATCTGAAAGATCCCACCAAAGAAATAAACCGGGTAGTGGTAAAGAATGAAGGTATTGCGCTGAAACACGGCAAATGGAACTATTATGATCCAAAGGAAGGAACTACAGAGGCCACCGAATATTATGTAATGAATAAGCTGCAAACAGATGATGGCGGTATGCTAAATGATGATGAAATAAGACCGATTGGATTAGGCAGCGGCCGGGCCAAATCTGATACAGCAGGTGCAAAAACAGCGCCTAAGCCACAGGCCATTCTCGATTATGAAAAGAAAAATGCCGGCAAGAAAAAAGTAAAAACGAGGGATGGCAATACGGGAAATTTGCCGAAGCCGTAAAACCCCCAATCTCTAAAGGAGTTATTGGTCGCATTCTTTGGCGACGGTGTATTCGACATTGATCAGTCGTGCTTCATATTTTCCAGTAGATTGATTCAGATAAGTGATTTCAACTGGGACACTATAATTCCCTGCCTTTTTTGGTGCTTTGAATTCATATTCTGCAAATCCTTGCTCACCCAATGCTATTTCACGCCCATTTACTTTTATATAGGAGTTTGCTTTTGTGGTAAATGCACCAATACCCGCTGTAATCTTTACTTCTCCTCTTCCTTTTACATAACTGCTGTTTTGGCCAACAATAACAGAAAAGTAATTATAGTAATGCTCATAAGATGGCACTTGTTCATAGCAGAAAACGAGTACTGTATTCTCAATAACTTTTATATTATTTTGAAATTTTGCCAGAATTGCAGAAGCTTCCATTGCTGAAACATTATTAAAAAATGTTTTGACAAACTCTTTTTCTTTAAATCCTGTTGAATCAAATGCTCTGGTTATAAGAATAATGCGCTTATTAAATTCTGTTTTTATTGATTCGTCAATAGCCAAAACCTTTTCTTTGTACTGATATAGCTTATGATAAAGAGTTGCTGCCTTCTCTATACTGACCTTTCCTTCTGCTTTTAATCCTCCTAGGTAATTATAAATTTCAGTTGAAAGGGTTTGAATTTGTTGCGCTTTCGGCTGCCAGAAACTTGCTTTATATTGTGTTGAGGGGTCCTGCATTTTATTTTTCAGGGAATTGGATATTTGAGTGCTGCTTGCATTTATTGAGATATTAGATTTTTCCAAACTCTCCTCCATTGCTTTCACCACCGCTTCATTATTATCGGATTTGCCTGAACAGGATGAAAGAAATAATGCAGAAAGAAGAAAATATGAAATCGGGTTGCGCAAGATTTTTACCAGGCGGGGCATAAGCTTTATCTTCAAAACGATTATCCGGTAATTTTAGTATAGAAATGAATTAGCCGTATTTATTATGCCTTCGCTGCGGTATGGCTTTTATAATTGCCACGATTTCTTCATCCGTTTTTTTTATAAGAGGTTTTATTTTCTTTAAGGCCGCATCAAACGCTTTTGCATCCCTGATAGCTTTAGCAACATCCGGGTTTGACTGCAAACTCTTTTTCTTCTTCATAGGAAAATTCTTTTATCGTCTTTCTTAATGTATCGGTGCTGATTGTTTAAAATAATTACTAAAAAATACCACCTGGTACACCACCGCATTCTTCCAATAGTTCCAGTCATGTTTTCCCGGCCGCTCAATATAATCATGCGGGATTTTTAACCGCAGCATTTTTTCATGCAGCGAATGATTAACGGAGTAAAAGAAATCTTCCGTGCCGCAATCAATGATGATCGCTAATGAATTAGCGGGCTTGGTTTCAATAACATTGATCACAGAGTATTTCTTCCAGTCATTGGCATGGCTGATGGTGTCGCCGATCTTCTCTGCCAGCTGCCAGTTTTTAGGAAAAGGCCGGAGGTCCACACCACCACTCATACTGCCACAGGCGCCAAATGTATTTGCATGCCGGAACCCGAGAAATAAACCACCATGTCCTCCCATACTAAGCCCGGTAATGGCCCTGGCTTTGCGATTGGCTATTGTGAAATAATGTGCATCGATCCATTTTGGCACTTCTTTGCTAATATAGGTTTCAAACCGTACACCGGTATCTACCGGACTGTTTATATACCAACTGTTATAACCTCCATCCGGACATACGATCATCAGCTTATGTTGGTCTGCAAGATCTTTTAACCGGGGAACACGCAGCAGCCAGTTGGCATACCACCCACCATGCCCGTGCAGCAAATAAATAACAGGAACCCGAATTGGTTTATCCTGTGCCATCGTTGGTTGTATCACCACACATTTATAAGCTTTGTGCATGGCGTTGCTGTAAATGCTGATGGTGTCCACTGTAGCAGCGCTGGCATCCAGGGTCAGAAAAATAACAGATAATGATAGCAGTACCTTTTTCATGAGTTAAAGATATTAAATCAAGAAGAATGAATACTTTTTTATGACTAAACTAAGGAGTGATTGAAGACAAGCAGGAATATTTTCAGGGAAAATTTGGGAATTTGGCCAAATAGTATTACTTTGATATCAAATTGATATCATAAATTATATAACATGGAAAAGCTTATTAAACCAATATCAGGATTCCTTATCCTGGTTTTATCACTCGCAGGCACTGGACTCGGCATCTATCTTATGGCAACCGGAGCAAAAAATGGCAATCAGCCACTTATGCAATTTTGGATAGGCCTGCTGCTAATCCTCCTGTCCCAGATTTTTCTGAAAGGCCTCACGATCATAAGCCCCAACCAATCCTTTGTCTGCACTTTTTTTGGCAAGTATGCCGGAACAATAAAAGAAAACGGGTTAGTTTTTGTAAATCCATTTTACGCTAAACACCGGATTTCGCTGCGGAAAAATAATTTCGAGAGCACAAAACTTAAAGTGAATGATAAATTAGGCAACCCGGTGGAGATTGCTGCAGTTATTGTCTGGAAAGTTGAAAATACCTATAAAGCTGCTTACGAAGTGGCAGACTATGCCCAGTACGTTAAAATTCAAAGTGAATCTGCTATCCGGCATTTAGCCACCACCTGCCCGTATGATGAAATGGAGGACAGCAATGCAACCGTTACCTTGAGAAATGGGGGTGAAAAAGTAATTGCTATGCTGGAACAGGAATTAAGCGAAAGGTTATTTGAGGCAGGTATTATCGTGAATGAGGCCAGGATAACACATCTTGCGTATGCCCCGGAAATAGCCGGCGATATGCTGAGAAGACAACAGGCCACTGCGATTGTAGCAGCCCGGTTTAAAATTGTTGAAGGCGCTGTAGGTATGGTTGAACTGGCGTTAGAGATGTTAAGTAAAAAAGAAATTGTGCATTTAGATGAAGAAAAGAAAGCGGCTATGGTCAGTAACCTGATGGTAGTGCTTTGCGGTGAAAAGGCGGCAACCCCGGTATTAAATACCGGAACTTTATATCAGTAAATTTTAATTCCATCCTGTGAGTGATAAAAAATCATTTGTGATACGTATTGACAACGAAACATATAAAGCCCTTGAGAAATGGGCTGCAGATGAGTTTCGCAGTGTAAATGGCCATATTGAATGGATACTTTCCCAAAAACTGAAAGATGAACAACGGCTTAAAGAGCCTGCAAACAATAAATCAAAACAGGCAAAAAAATAGAACCGCCTGTTGAGGGTGGTACAAATAAGAAAAGGAGGCTGTCTCAAACGTGGCTAAATTAATTTTCATGCAAAGCTGCAATGCTTGATTTTCAGCTAATTCATTCTTTTCGCCGTTGCTTCTTTGCGTGACTTATTTGACTTTTGAAACAGCCTCTTTCCTTGAAGTGCTGTAAACTTTTTTTTAAAACCCTTTCTTATCCTTATCCTTCTGCATCGGGTTGCCAACCTGGCCGCCACCACCTCTTGGCCCGCCGCCCTGTCTTCCTTTAAAGATGCTGAATTTAGAAGGCTCCGCTATAGTGTTATACCTGTTGTTGCTTTCATTAATATCCGCCGTTTCCCTCATTGGGTCCAGTTTAATGGAAGCCACTTCCTTATCCTTTATAAATGTTTTTATCACTTTGTTCTCATTTTGCCGCCATACCTGTGCCGGTATCCTGTCCACTTCTTTGGTACCGTCTTTATAAGTCCATTCAATAATAATAGGCATTACCAGGCCGCCTTTATTACTGAAGGTAAGTTCATACATATTCTTATTTTCATACCTGCTTTTTTCTTCAGCAGTCAACCCTTCTGGTTTATTTCCGGGAAGGGTTACTTCATATTTAGTGGAATCATAAGGTTCTATTCCACGGGCATAGCGCCAGTAAAAATCCTGTTTGGCAGTATCGGCATCGGTGGCAAACTTAATTTTACTGTCTGCCCGGTTCCTGATTTTTGAAATGTCATCAAAAGTGGGAAGCACGGGTTTGGCCACACTTTGTTTTACGGTTGATTCTTTTGTTTCAGGGGCCACAGCATCGAGGTTGGGCTTAGCGTGTTTTACTGTGTCTAAAGAAATATCACATACTTCTGTGCTGTAAAACCATCCTCTCCAGAACCAGTCCAGGTCTTCACCGCTGGCATCTTCCATTGTACGGAAAAAATCGGCAGGTTCAGGATGTTTGAAGGCCCATCTCCTGGCATATTCTTTAAAAGAATAGTCAAATAATTCACGTCCCATGATGGTCTCCCGTAAAATGTTCAAGCCGGTAGCAGGTTTTGAGTAAGCATTCGGGCCAAACTGTACAATATTCTCACTGTTGGTCATAATGGGTTCCAATTGCTCTTTGGGGAGCTTCATATAATCAGTTATAAAAGCAGCAGGGCCCCGGCGGCTGGGGAATTTATTATCCCAAAGCTCTTCGGTCAGGTATTCTACAAATGTATTCAGTCCTTCGTCCATCCAGCTCCATTGGCGTTCATCACTGTTGATGATCATCGGGAAAAAGTTGTGGCCCACTTCATGTATCACCACTCCCAGCATACCATTCTTGGTACCTTCGCTGTAAGTGCCGTCTTTCTCTGTACGTCCGAAGTTGAAACAGATCATCGGGTATTCCATACCGCTCGATGCTTCTATGCTTTGTGCTACCGGGTAGGGATACGGGATAGTAAACGTTGAATATGTTTTAATCGTATGCTCTACTGCTTTGGATGAAAGTTTGCGGTAAAGTCCATAAGCTTCTTTTGCATAGCCGCTCATGCACATTACTCTTTTGCCTTCTATTTTGGTGGCCAGTGCATCCCAGATAAATTTCCGGGAGGAACCCCAGGCAAAATCCCTCACATTATCTGCTTTGAAAATCCATGTTTTCTTTTTTTCACTCTTTCCTTTCTCTGCTGCTTTTGCTTCTTCCAGTGTTACCACTTCCACCGGTTCCGATGATTGCTGTGCTTTATTCCAGCGGGCCAGTTGTGCAGGTGTAAGCACAGCAGCATAGTTCTGGCCTTCACCGGTTGATAATATCACATGATCTGCCGGTACTGTCATGGCCACTTTAAAGTTGCCAAAAGTAAGTGCAAATTCACCACGGCCGGTAAACTGGTGGTGTTGCCAGCCCTTGAAATCACTGTATACACAGAGGCGGGGATACCATTGAGCCATAGTAAAAAGATTGTTACCATCTTCGGGAAAATATTCATAACCGCCACGGCCACCTTTTGCCTGCCGGTCGGCAATCTTATAGTTCCAGTCTAATTTGAATACAAACCGCTGGCCTGGTTTTACCGGCGCAGGCAGTTCCACCCGCATCATGGTTTTATTGATGGTGTATTGTAATGGCTTTCCAGCCACATCGGTAAGTTTGAGAATATTAAACCCGTATCCATTATTTCCTTTTGCTTCAGCAGCCCTGTCTAATTGTTGCGGACTGGTCTGTGTATTCATTGCATTACTGGTCTGGTAATTGGCATTGTTTACACTGCTGTGCTGGTTTTCATCGAGCTGCAGCCAGAGAAAGGTAAGCACATCGGGAGAGTTATTGAAATAAGTAACTGTTTCGCTTCCATTCAGTTTCAGGTTTTTTTCATCCAGTTCGCATTTGATATCATAGTCGCAGCGCTGCTGCCAGTATTTTGGGCCCGGGGCGCCGCTTGCACTGCGGTATTCATTGGGCGTGGGGAAAGTGCCTCCCATTTGCTCAAACTTATTGCCGTGGTTGCTGTTGGCATTGTTATAAATGTTTTGGGCATAACCTGAAATGCCAATGCAACTTGCAATTAACATGCATGAAATGAAATTTTTCATTTGTGTTATAATTTTTGGTAATAGAAGAAGTTTTGGATGCTTTCAAAGCTAAGTTAATAAAGGCATCGGATAAAAAATACCGGACTTTGTCAGGCAGGAATTACATCAGCGGCAAGGTATGGCACCAGGTAATTGATTTATAACTAAAAAAGCCATCCCGATAAAATCGGGATGGCTTTTTTAGCGTTCTATACACGATCAGGGATGTGTATTGGCAAGTCCCGCTTGGGGGATTTAGGGCAATGTCATTTAGTTAAGACTGCTATTTCTTACCAGCGGCAGAGTTCACAAAGTTTATTCGTTCTTTGTCGCTGTTGAACCCTTTCAGGGTTCGGCATATTCTACGTTTTCTCTCGCCGGGTTTCACCCGGCGTTACCAACATTCTGCCCCTCTGGGGCAAGTCGTT
>JANOEQ010000089.1:0-7630 GCA_031441485.1 Chitinophagaceae bacterium | reverse complement strand
CGTCGGACCTGTGTACACGATCCGGGGCGAGACTTCCAAACCTTCGTACTGCACGGGGTAAAAGAGCAGGCCGTTGTTCCGTTCGACAATTGGCTTCACCGCTTTGCGGGAGGCGGAAGTCCAGCAGCCGAAGATCGCAGCGACCTTCGGTTCGGCGAAGAGTCTTTCCGCTTCGGCGGCGAACGCATCGGGGTTCGATTTGCCATCGACAACGATCAGTTTGATCGGTCGGCCGAGGATGCCCCCGTTCTTGTTGATCTCTTCGATGGCGAGCAGCGTCGCATCGGTAACAGGTTCCTCGCTCCCCGCCATTGTTCCCGAACGGGAGTGCAACACCCCGACGTACATCGGTTCGACACTTCCCTGATACCGGATTGAATAATGGCTTTGGTGCATTCATTGCAGGGGAAAAGGGCGGTGTAAATTTTACAGCCCTTCAGGTCCATACCGATATTATTCAGGATAGCATTCAGTTCTGCATGGCAGATATATGGGTATTTTGTATCGAGGAATTCACCCTGCCTGGCCCAGGGAAATTCATCATCATCGCATCCTGCAGGCAGTCCATTATAGCCGGCACCCACTATCTTATGTTTATCATTTACAATACAGGCACCCACCTGTGTGCTTGGATCTTTACTGCGCTTGGCCGATAGTAAGGCCACGCCCATAAAATATTCATCCCAGGAAATATAGTCTTGTCGTTTTTTCAAAATTGGCGGCTTAAATTAATAATTGCGGGTGAACCGGTATTGCGAATGTATGTTATTGCGGGAAATAAATATCAGAACTGCTGCAATAGCCAACTGGATTTTGTTTGATGGCAAAGCTTTTAAAAATGGTACAAGCTCTTTATTATATTTTTCCTTCCAGGTAAGTTTCTGCTATGGTAGGGGTGGTTGTGCCGCCGGCTTTTTCCAATGTAACGCTGAATGCAGTGGCACCGGGGGGTACATTATTCAATTCGATAAAACGGCCCCGTATATCGTCCTGCACGATACCGATGTTTACGGGCTTGCCATCAACGGTGGCCCACATCTGGTAATCTCTTGCAGCGGATGATTGCGGAAGGTGATGGATCATCAGGTACATTTTGCCGGTTTTTTTATCCCAAAACATGGTGCAGCGGCAAATGATATGTGTACCAACCCCGTACATGGCGACAGGTGTAATGGCCGGATTTTTTAATACTTCATAATCACCGGGTGGTAATGTGTTATTATTACTGATGACAGGCAGCTTCTTTGTTTGCCGGTACAGGTAAAAATTGAGCCCTGCACTCAGCAGCAGCAATACAGATGCTGCCACAGCAAATGGGTTCAGCCAATTTCTTTTAGGGTATTGTACCGGAATGACGGGTGCGGCTGACTTGCCCATTTCATTTAATGCGGTAAGAATACGTTTGTCTGTTGCATCGCCGGGTAAAGTGGACTGTTGCATCAGGTTTTTTTCCATTTCTTCTTCGAAGGTAATAACAGCGGTATCAAGCTCAGGATACCGGAGGCGTAATTGCTCCATTTCCTGTTCTTCTGCAGGGGTGCAAAGCCCCATTACATAAGTCTCAATTATTCCGGATGATATGTATTCCTTTATATCCATCTACACAAATTGTTTTCTAAGTTCCATCAATGCATTTCTAAGCCTTGTTTTTACCGTTCCCAAAGGTATGTTTAATGCATTTGCAATTTCTTCCTGGGTAAAGCCATTGTAATACGATAACTCAATCACATTTTTATAGTCCTCCCTAAGCTGGTGCACCTGCCGGCGTAAACCTATCAGGTTGACAGTAGCAGGTTCCGGCTGATTTTTTTCAATGACAGTTACGTAATTATCAAGACTTTCGTTTTTTGCCTGTGATTTATAAATTTTGGACCGGAGTTTATTAATGGCACCATTGCGGGTTAGCCTCAGCATCCAGGTAAAGAGTTTGCCTTTTGTTTCATCATATTTATCTATCTGCTTCCATATAGTAATGAAGACTTCCTGCAGTACATCGCTGGCTATTTCCTTGTCTGGGATCAATTGCAGTATCACATTATACAGGGCCCCCCGGTAGTTTTCATACAAGTAGTGGAAAGCGGCATTATTATATTGCCTCAGCCCGGTAAGCAGTTCAGCCTCGGTATATGTTCTTGTAAAAGCCAAAAGAATTGTTTCAGGCTGCAAATATGGTTAATAATAACTGGAGCGGCTGTTAAATTAGAATATTTTTTTTAACAAAACTATTTCTCAATGTTTTGTGTACCTGTAATCGTACTTTCTTTTATCTGGCTTTTTCCGGCAGCGGTGCACCTGCCTGTAAAGGGTACCATATAAAGGAGAAATGGCATGCTTCTACCCATACCCTGTGGAATTTCAACATGAACGAAATTTTAAACGCTTCAAAAACTAATCAACAATTTATGAAACTTATTAATACAATAACAGCGGCTGTTATGGCTGCGATAACACTGGCTTCCTGCCAGAAGGAAAAAAATACACCCGTAATTAATGATGAAAATGAAGTGGTGGCGAAGCAATCTGCGGCACCAGAAGCCGGCGATGACCTTTCGGGAAGGAATAACAACCGGGGCTTTGTGTATACGCTGTCTAACCAGGCAAGCGGAAATATGGTGCTGGTATACAAAAGAGCTGCTAACGGATCGCTTACCTATACCGCATCATATTCAGCAGGTGGTAATGGTTCCGGTGGCGGATTGGGCAACCAGGGCGCTGTAATTATCACCCAGGATGATGATGTGCTACTTGCAGTAAATGCAGGCAGCAATACTATATCATCTTTTAAAATTACCGGCAACGGGCTGAACCTGAAATCAACAGTAAGCAGCGGGGGAATGAGACCTGTAAGCATTGCACAGCATGATGGACTGGTATATGTATTGAATGCCGGTGGTACAGGCAATATCTCCGGTTTCAGACTGGGAGAAAATAATAAACTTACACCGATATCCAATTCCACCAAGCCACTCAGTTCAGCTACTGCCGGTGCTGCGCAGGTATCATTTGTACGGAATGGCCATGTACTTGTTGTAACAGAAAAAGCCACCAATAAGATCATCACTTATACAGTGAATGAATGGGGACGTCCCGTAACGATGCATAGTATGACATCAGCCAGCCCCACACCATTTGGTTTTGCACCCGGCCGCTTTGGAAATATCTATGTATCTGAAGCAGTGGGCGGAGCTGCTAATGCAAGTAATGTGTCGTCGTATAAAATTGGGTTTAACGGAAGCATCAGTCTTACACAGGGCCCTGTGCCAACCGGCCAGAGTGCAGCCTGCTGGGTGGTGCTGACGGAAAATGGTAAAAATATTTTTACCACCAATACGGCAAGCAATACGCTGTCATCTTATAATGTACATCCTTTTTCAGGAAACATCAGTATTCTTCAATCTGTAGCGGCCACTACAGACATGGGACCGATTGATGCGGCGCTGACAGACAACTCAAAATATTTGTATATCCTTAATTCAGTCAGTCATACCATTTCGGCTCACGCAGTGGCGGCTAATGGGGGATTAACTTCATTGTCAACCGTTACCGGTTTGCCGGTTGGCACAAATGGATTGGCTGCTAACTAATTTTAACAGCAGTATAAGAATTTCTATAAAGACCCTTCCTTTGAACCACACTTGAACCACATAGTACATAGAAAACATAGTAAATACACACATAGTTTTTAGAGGATTGGCCCCTATGTTGTATTCCTTATGTTTTCTATGTCATATCTGGTTGAAAATTGTATTAGAATCAAAAAAGAAATTGACAGAAGCTAAACTTGAACCACATAGTACATAGTAAATACACACATAGTTTTTAAAGGATTGGCCTCTATGTTGTATTCCTTATGTTATCTATGCACTATGTGGTTCAAAATTGTATTAAAATCAAAAATGTAATGGTGTATGGTTGGTCCGATAGTTTCCCGGGTATTCCGGGGAGCTATCTTTTTTCAGTAATCAATTAAATGATCATATATGAAGAAGTTTTTTTCAATTATCTGCTTATTTTTTTTACTGGCATCCTGTAAAAAAAGTGCCTTAGAAAACACCAATGAAACGCTGCCTGCCGGAACAACTATCTCGACGGGTAACTTTACAGGTAATGCCCACACCACTTCCGGTACTGCTAAAATTACAAGAGATGCTGCCGGTAAGATATTTTTAGTGTTTGAGAATTTTAAAACAGACAATGGCCCCGATCTCAGGGTATGGCTTTCTCCTAATAACAATGCATCCCCGTACCAGGAAGTGGGATTGCTAAAGGCGGTGAATGGTAATTTCTCTTATGAACTGGATGCGTCCAAAAATTACACAGTTAATAACCGGGTATTGATCTGGTGTCAGGGTTTTTCAATACTGTTTGGTAATGCAGTGCTTCAGTAAATAATTATTAATTAACAATTAATAATTAATAATTATTTCAAAGTATAGTCAGGTTTACAGGCTTGACCGTGAGTTTCGCAGCTTTGGGAAGGTTTACTGGTACGAATATTTCCAAGGACATGCTGTCGAGGAATTAATAATTATTTTAAAGTGCAATCAGGTTTACAGGCTTGACCGTGAGTTTCACAGCTTTGGGAAGGTTTACTGGCCCGAATATTTCTACGGACATGCTGTCGAGGAATTATTAATTATTTATTGTTAATTAATAATTATCTCAATGCACAACCATGTTTACAGAATTAACCGTCAGTTTCGCATCTTTCGGAAGGTTCAATGGTCCGAATATTTCTACAGGCCCATTTCCAATGGTGGCATTGCAGCCGGGATTTATGGTAAAGAGATTAAGTGATCTTGTAGTAGAAGATACCTGACTGAAATTGAGGACACCGCACGAGTCTGTCACAGTAAGGTTGGAATTGAGGGAACCTGTTAATGTGCCGCTTCCCCTCACTATATTATTTAATGTAAGGGTATTGCTGCCGATGATCAGGGTGTTACCGGCATTGATTGTAAGCGGCCCGCTTGTAAATGAAGCCGGCAATATTGGCTGATTGCTGCCAACAGTGGCAATGGTGATATCGGCCCCATTGGGTGGCACACCAATAGATGACCAGTTGCCGGTAGTATTCCAGTCGGTATTATTGTTGCCAAACCAGGTATAACTATCCAGTCCGGGCACATTGGCTGTACTGCCGGTGGATAATGTTCTTGCACTGTCATCATAGGCCACCGTTAGCGGAGTAAAGGATAAATAATATGATAACCGGTTGCCTGTTACCGGTATACCCACCCCTTTTCCGGCATAGGAAAGATTGCCGCTTCCCCAGTCAAAAAAAGTAATGGTGGTATCTTCTGCAGCTATTGATCCTTTTACATGTATTACCACAGGCCCTCTGAAATAGGTGACATTGGAACCGGCACTTTTTGTTTGTGTGCCCATCTGCACCACTAATTTATTGGGGGCGGGGCTGTTCCAGTTTACCGTATTGATGGGATTGCCAACGCCGCCCACAGCTAAAGCGTTTTTGCCGGAGCCACCCACATAGTCATCGAAGAATACGGAAATATCCCTTCCCAGCGCTTTATTAAAATAGTTCTTCAGTGAATCTGTTGTTGCAGATTTTCCCGCCAATGAAGTTTGATAATCGGTGAGTGCCTTGAAAAACTTTTCATCCCCGCAAATGCTGCGCAGCATGGAAACGATCATTGCACCTCTTTCATATACTGTATTTCCATACGAGCTGCTCCATATAAGGGCAGAATTGCCGGCATTGCCATCGGGTATCCAGGCACTGGCACTGGCCAGGCCAAGTGCCGATGTTTTAAAACCGTTTCTTGTGGTATAGGGATTTATGCTGAGTGCCGGAACTAATTCGCCGGCCAATGCCTCACTGTAGCGGGCAAAGCCTTCGGCCAGCCATAGATCGTTCCAATTGCCAAATGTTACATTATCACCAAACCATTGATGCATCAGTTCATGCGCCAGTGTTCGTAAACTGGTTAATGATCCGCTGGAAATACCTGAAAAGGTTTGGTGTTCCATACCACCGGCCCCCAACAGGCCGTCATAGAAACCATGCTTTTCATTTTTAAAGGGGTAGTCGCCGAATTTTTTGCTGAACTCCACCAGCAACGGATTTATTTTATCCATGGCTGTGAGGATATTGGTATAGTTAATGGCTGTTTTACCAATCAGCAGGTTGTATACCACAGGCACTTCTGTACCGCTTATGTTTACGGAGCGGTAGTACTTATTGTACTTTGCCACTGATACACAAACAAGATAGGAAGCAATAGGGTAGCGGTTTTTAAAAGTAAAAGAACGGTTGGGGCTGGTGATAGCAGAATCAACGAGCCGTCCATTGCTTGCTACCCAAAAAGTATCCGATTCAGAAAGAGCGGCCCAGGGCACATTCACAGTAATGTCCATGGAGTCTATCTTGTCCTGCATATCTGCTTTGCAGGGCCACCAGTCCCTGTCTTCATAAGATTCTGATAAAGTGGTGATATAATTCCCCGCAGCAGCAGTATTTGTTTTCTGATAGCCTTGTGCTGCGCCACTTGCAGCGGGCGGCACTCCCTGGTAATATATAATAAGCGAATCAATAAAGTTAGCAGAAAGGGTGGTGCCTAGGTCAATAGATACTATGTTACCACTGCGTGTAATATTACCGGAAGGCAGCTGGCTGTTTCTGAAAATTACAGAATCAACGATCAGCACACTTCTTAAATCGAATGTAATGATTGAGACATTGTTTTGGTTGGTTTTGAAATTCGTCTGCACAGAACCTTTTATATACTTGGTGGAATCCGGATTGATACGCCAGTAGATTTTATGGTAGAGCACATCTATATTGGCACCGGTGCCGCTGGTGCCGGTGCTTTCTGTCAGGCCTGAATTATCAGCAGGCGATGCAGCATTAGCGGAACGCACATTATGGTAATAAGGCTTTTCTTGCTGGGCAGATAGCTGACTGGCTATTGCTATACATAAAGAAAAAAGGAGCAGATTTAATTTCCATTTGGCAGACATCATATAAAGAGGATATTATGCGAATTTATATGATTTTATCCCGAGGCCGAAGAAATTTTGGCCACGAATTGCATGGATGGCAAGAAAAATTAAATATATGTGCCTGAAATGTATTTATTGGTGTTGTAACCCTTTTCTGGTTTTAAAAGGTTACCTGGTTGAAATTTCAAAGGACAAAGTACTCCAACTCCAGGGCAAAATGGTAAAAATAACTGGTAAAGCAACCAACGGGGGCTGCATGGTATTAAAAGAATACACTTGTGTTGTGGCCTGTTGCCATGTTATCCTTAAGATTTGATGAAGTCAGGTTTTCTCCAAAATGGATTTCACCAACGTGTTTTGCTATTTGTGCTGCTAAGCTCATATTCTTTTTTCTTTGCAGGCTTCCCCAAATTTAATACTTCTTAACTGATGTTTCACAGCACCCTCTCACAAAGCTATCTTACACATCGATAGTGCAGGCAGAAAGTCATGGGAAAATGAATGCTTAGAAACTGTTTGAATTAATTGTTTGAATTAATTGTTTGATATGTCTTATGGCATTTTTGGGGCTGCAACTGCGTTGAATTTTTCGCCTTAGGCGTTTAGACTATGGCTGCAAAATTCGCCTGGTTTCGCTCCCAAAAACCTCCATAATCCATTCTAAACA
>JANOEQ010000088.1:0-23472 GCA_031441485.1 Chitinophagaceae bacterium | reverse complement strand
AGTACGGGAGAGCAGACTTGAACTGCCGTCCGCCAATCGGCGGATATGAATGCGATGCGTGCTATTTACAAAAATAAAAAGGCTGTCTTTTACAACAACCTCTGTTTTAGTACGGGAGAGCAGACTTGAACTGCCGACCTTCGGGTTATGAATCCGATGCTCTAACCAGCTGAGCTACCCCCGCATTTGGCTCATACTTCGTTTCTACAGAAACGGCGGCAAAAATAGCCATTTCGTTCTAAACATTGAAATGAAATTTACCCTAATTTGAGGGTACTTATGTACACACTACGCCTGGCAACCTCTTCAGATGCTGAGGATATCCTGAAAATTTATGCCCCTTATATCCAAAGTACTTCTTTCACATTCGAAACCGAAGTGCCATCCATTGAAGCTTTTGCCCAACGAATAAATAGCTGCCTCATTAATTACCCCTGGCTTGTATGTGAAATAGATGGTACCATAGCCGGTTATGCCTATGCAGCCCGTCACAGAGAAAGAACAGCTTACCAATGGAGCGTGGAATGCTCAGTGTATGTACATGATGATTATCAGCGGAGGGGTGTTGGCGCTGTTTTATATAAAGCCCTGTTTGACATCCTGGTAAAGCAAGGCTTCCGTAATGTGTACGCCGTTATCAACTTGCCTAATGATAAAAGTGTGGCTCTGCATGAGCGTTTCGGGTTTACTTATTTTGCCACTTACGAACAAGTGGGGTATAAATTAGGTAAATGGAAAAACGTGGGTTGGTGGAGATTAGTATTAAATGAATTTGGCGATGAGCCTGCCGCCCCGGTATCATTTGAAGAAATGGATAAAAATTTTATTCCCCAATTGCTGGAGCAAAAAGCCACGGGGCTGAAGTAGCATAGTCTGACGGTCTCCGTCTGACTATGCGGTACCGGTGAGGCCGTCTGACTATGCGGTACCGGTGAGGCCGCCTGGCTATGCGGTACCGGTAAGGCCGTCTGACTATGCGGTACCGATGAGGCCGCCTGGCTGTAGGCGGCGATGAACCCGTCAGACGGGGACCGTCAGACGGGTATTTCTAATAAAGCTAAAGATATACAACTATAATGGGCAGGTAAGTTGCCTGTAGATTCAGGAGTAATTATTTCCAGTAAAGTAAATCCGCATTTTACATAATAATTAATCAGCTTTGGATTATCGCCCCAGGTATCCATCCTGATAAATTTTTTCCCCAGAGTTCTTCCCTGTTCCTTTGCCCAGTCAATTATTTTCAGGGTATAATTATTCCCCCGATAATCCCTGTGAGTGGCAATACGGTGAATATAAATGGAAGGATCATTATTTCTTTCACCCCAGATATACGGGTCATTGTAAACTGTCATAAAGATGCATGCAATCGCATCTCCTTCCAGAATTTTCCATTGGCGGCGTTCTTCAATTTCTGTTTTCAGCATGGTTGGGTCAAATGACTGCCAGTGCCGAATGGATTTTTCCTGTTGTAAATCCCTGGCCATGTCATAGAATGTCAGCATTAGCTGAATATCGGCTATAGTACAATTTGTTATCTGCATTATACAAAAGTAAAAAAGCAATCGGGGATAAATAAAAAAACCGCCCCGGTCAATTGGGGCGGCTTAGTTATAGCGGGCAATCGTTCTAAAAAGTAAAGGCCACCCTGGCAAATAGCCTTCTGCCATTGGCGCCCATCTGCACGGCATCCCAGGCGCCACCGGTCTCTGTAGAATAGGCCGAGCCTTTCGCACCTTTCGCCACTCCAAAATCAGGATGTACATTCAGCAGGTTATCTGCACCGGCATAGAAAGTTAAACATTTTGTGACAGGGTAGCTAAAATAAAGATCAGTTACTAATTTTCCGGAATAGTCAAATTGATCTGGCACATCGCCACTGCCATTATCCAATGGCACTGTAGGATTGATACCGAGACCGTCCTGGCCAAATCCCAGTAATGTTACTTTACCGAAATAAGTAAGACGGGTGCCTGCGGTAAATTTTTTAATACCATATTCAAAATTGAATGCGAATTTCATTTTTGGTGCAGAAGCCAATATGAATTTTTGTTCCCTGTCGCTCAGGAATGTTTTACGTAAAAATTCAGAACCGCTCAGTTTAGCAGGTATATTGATCTCATCAATCTTCATACTGTTTATATTACCGGTCAGCAATGCTTTGTACCTATGGTCGCCCACTTTTTTTGTATAGTCCACCACAATGTCAACACCTGTGTTGGTGGTGTTTACCGCATTGGCAAAGAATTGTGCCAGGCTTACATTCAGCGCAGCCATTTGTGAACGCAGACCTGCATCAAGGTCGGGGTCGCTGCCATCAAACTGGCCGCTGATCACCACCCTGTCTTTTATTCTTGTCATATACCCATCCAGTGTTACGTTCAGGTCGCTGGTGGCTTTCCAGGTAAAACCTAAACTGGCACTTATACTTTTTTCCTGAGTAAGGTCTGGTATACCGGCCGCTTTGGCGAGGTTGCTGTAGTTAGGTGCAATTCTTACTTCTGCAATGGTAGAGGCCTGTACTGTTGTAAGAGTGGAACTGAAGTTTATTTGTTGCAGGGAAGGTGCCCGGAAGCCGGTACTGAAAGAGCCACGGATATTAATGTCTTTTGATGCTTTATACCGTGTGGCGAATTTGTAATTATGTGTAAAGCCGAAATCGCTGTAGTCTTCTGCTCTTGCAGCCAATTCTATCAGCCATTCGGGTGTTACATCTATTTCAGCATCAGCATATCCACCCCATACGCGGCGTTGTGCATTTACTACATCAGCAGGTTGGTATCCGGGAAAACCCTGTGAACCTGTGGCTTTGGTATCATCGTAGTTTTGATATGAACCCGGTTCACCGGCATAAATTTTATAATTTTCATAGCGGAACTCAGCTCCCACACCAAGGTTGAATTTTTTAGAAAACTCACGGCTCAGGTTAAAGTTGGAAGTGCTTTGTAAAAAAGAGAAACCGCCGTCGTCAAAATGGGTTTGCGCCACGCCTGATGAAGCGTTATATGTTTTATCTCCAAAGAAGTGAAAATTATTTTTACCAATGGTATTGCTCAGGTCCCATATCCAATCATGACTGGCAGTGCCTTTAAAGCCGCCGGTTACAGAATAGTCATTTATCTTGGTTTGAATATGAGGGCTGTACCATGTTTCGCCATCGCTGCCCACCCGCATTATTTTGTCGTCGAATATCAGGTCGCCCAGGTTATTGGTGGGGAATCTTTCAGGTGCCGCCGAAAAATTCCGGGTAAAGGCATACGCATCAGATGATTTATGATTATAACCACCAAACGAATAGAAAGTGGATTTTCCATTTAAAGGTATTTCCAGGTTATAAAATGTTCCCCCGGTATTCACACCTCCATCACCATGTCCGCGGCGATAAATATCCAGAGGCATTGCATCATCATCTGTCTCGTAATTTTCCGTTTTCAATGCCTGGCGGAAAGTTTTAGCGGAACTTACGCCTTCAAAAGTAAGATTTACAAAACCGCCTTTTGTACCCAATGGCACACCAAAGTTGATATTGGCTGCAATGGTTTGTCCGTCTAATTTACCGGCATGCTCATAATCCTTAAACAGTTTGCTTTCATAAGCCGTATTGAATTTGGGATCCAGGTAGCCTGATACACCAAGGGTACCCGTAACTTTATTGACATTCTTTTTTGTAATGAGGTTGATAACACCGGCAATAGCATCCGAGCCATATTGTGCCGAAGCGCCATCTCTTAATATTTCCACCCTGTCAATAGCAAAAGACGGAAGGGCATTCAGGTCGGTACCGGAATTACCGCGGCCTCTTGTTCCAAACACCGCTACAAAAGCGGTCTGGTGGCGGCGTTTGCCATTTACCAATACCAATGATTGATCGGGGCCTAATCCACGAAGTGTAGCAAGGTCCACATGGTCGGCACCATCACTGCCGGTTTGTTTATTATAATTAAAAGAAGGAGCAGCATAATTAAGTACAGAAGTAAGGTCCATACGGGCAGTGGGCGCCGTGGCTTGTGATATGTTGATCACATCCACTGGTGCCGTGGTTTCTGTTTTTACCCTGCCTACCCGGCGTGTACCTACCAGTACCACCTGGTTCAGTTCACTGATGTCCTGTTCCAGTGTAACATTTACAGTGCCGCCGGTCGCCGCAACGGTTTGTGTGGTATAGCCTACGGAAGAGATCATCAATTGATCATCGGCGCTAACGGTCAGTTTAAAACTTCCATCGGCAGCGGTCTGAGTACCCTTACCGGTTTTTTTAGATTTTACAGATACACCAGCCAGGGGTATACCATTAGCGTCCACGATCTTTCCGGAAATGGTTTGCTGGGCAAAAGCAGCCAGTCCGGCAAAAAAAAAGGCAAGGAAGAGAAGGAGAGCTTTCCTCATAAATTTTGTTTTGGTTATAGAATGATTGCTTAAATGTAATATAAAATTAACAGAGAGCAAATGAAACGGAATAAAATGACAGTGATGTGCGCAAGTAGTGGAAAAACCGGGCCTGCCTTGCGGCAGCAGAATACAGGTTGGCCACGAATGGCACTAATAACACGAAAGAATACAATTGAATACAAATTTCGTGGCCAAAAAAAAGCTGCGTCAGCAGCTTCTTATGTGTATTTAATTTCTGTATTCCACTGCCTTAGGCAAATTTGTGTCATTCGTGCCATTCGTGGCCAAAAAAAAAGCTGCGTCAGCAGCTTCTTATTTGTACTTAATTTCTGTATTCCACTGCCTTAGGCAGATTCGTGTCATTCGTGCCATTCGTGGCTAACACTACTTCGCTGCCACAGCAGCCGAAGCAATCTTTGTGGCCGTTCTGCCGGGATATACTTCCAATGCTTTTTCCAGGCAATTCATCGCAGCAGTAAGGGCTTCCAGGTTCAGCACATAGGCAAGCCGCACTTCATTTTTTCCCAGGCCTGCTGTGCCATAAAAACCAGTGGCCGGTGCCAGCATCACTGTTTCTTCATTGTAAGAAAACTCTTCCAGCAACCACTGACAAAATTTATCCGAATCATCAATCGGTAAGCGGGCAATGGCATAAAAAGCGCCACCGGGATTGGGGCAGTATACTCCGGGCATAGCATTCAAACGGCTCCCCAATAAATTTCTGCGGCGCAGGTATTCTGCTTTTGGCGCATCAAAATAACTGCCGGGCAGATCCACCGCCGCTTCACCCATTATCTGTGCCAGGCCAGGCGGACTTAATCTTGCCTGTGCAAATTTCATGGCTGCATCATACACAGCTTTGTTTTTGGTAACTAAGGCCCCGAGCCTTGCACCACATGCACTGTATCTTTTAGAAATTGTATCCATTAATACTACATGCTGGTCCAATCCTTCCAGGTGCATAGCGCTAACGTATTCACCATCATAACAAAATTCACGATAGGCTTCATCACTAAAAAGGTACAGGCTATATTTAATGCAGATCAGTTTCAATGCTTCCATTTCTTCGCGGCTGTAGAGATAACCGGTGGGGTTATTGGGGCTGCAGATGATGATGGCTTTTGTTTTCTCCGTTATCACTTTTTCAAAATCAGCAATGGGAGGTAAGGCAAAGCCTGTTTCTATACGGGAAGTGATAGGTACTACGTTTACGCCGGCAGCACAGGCAAATCCATTATAGTTGGCATAGAAAGGTTCAGGAATAATTACTTCATCTCCCGGGTTCAGGCAGGTAAAAAAGCCAAACATAATAGCTTCGCTGCCACCGGTGGTTATCAATATCTGATCGTAGCTTATATCTATCCCCACACTTTTATAATACTGCACCAGTTTGCGGCGGTAGCTTTCATTACCGGCGCTGTGGCTGTATTCCAGTGTTTTAATGTCGGCATGGCGCACGGCATCCAGTATGGCCGGTGGCGTTTCTATATCCGGCTGACCGATATTGAGGTGATAGACTTTAATGCCTTTCTTTTTGGCGGCTTCTGCATAAGGCACCAGTTTGCGTATCGGCGAGGGTGGCATTTGCTGACCACGGTTGGAGATATTTAGCATATATGGGCAAAGGTAGGAAGTGAATGGTGAATTTTTCTCACCTCTTTCATTCCTTGCCTGTCTATTGTAAATAGGAAGGCAGGTTCTTTATTCAATATTCATTATTTGTCCTGCCTCTTTCTACAAGCCTTTTTTAAAGTGAATAAAATTCTTACTGTTTAAAAATAGAACATTTTTTTGTTTTAAAATGAAACATTCCATAATTTTGGGTAAATACAAAAAAGTATGTCAGCAACGCTTTCGCAAAAAGAAATAGGCAGAAGAATTATGGGGCTTAGAAAGTCAAAAGGATTGTCGCAGGACGAATTAGCAAGAAGTCTTACTATTTCAAGGTCTTCTCTGGTTCAAATTGAACAGGGTAACCGTTATGTAGATGTAATGGAACTGCAAAAACTTTCATACGTCCTGGAATTTTCTATGGACGAATTCCTTTCCAGCAACTATGAACTGTTAAAAAAGGAGGATATGAAAATGGAGAAGGAGAAAAAAGGAAAAACGGAAGAGAGAATAGCTGTTCCGGAAATGAGGGTGCTAAAATTCAAAAATATATTACTCTATATTTTAGAGAAGTGTGCCGGTAAGCCCAATGTAGGAGAAACAGTATTGTATAAGTTATTATATTTTGCTGATTTTAATTACTATGAGTTATACGAAGAACATTTATCCGGTGCCCGGTACCGGAAACTGCCTTATGGCCCGGTACCCCGGCGATTTGAAACAATTGTAAACTCAATGATAGAAAAGGAGGAATTGAAGAAAATTAAAACGGAATATTTTAATAAGACCCAAACCCGCTATTTGCCATTAACCAAGCCAGACCTTACTAAACTAATGGCAAGTGAAAAGGAAGTGATTGATCGTGTAATAGAACAAATGAGTGATTGGTCGGCTGCGGCAATAAGCAATTATTCCCATAATGATATGCCCTGGAAAGCATCAAAAGAAGGGGAGGAGATTAATTACGAGCTGGCATTTTACCGGGATGCACCCTACAGTGTAAGAAACTATGGAAACGAAACAGAAGAGCCATGATATTTGATGAATTGGAAGAATACAAAAAAGACCTGAAGCAACTGCTGAAGAAACACCGCACACTCATTGATGATCTGGAAGTGGTAAAGAAGGTGTTGGCGATAAACCCGGACGAACGGCCGCCATTTAGTTTCCAAATAAATGAATTGGATCTGGAGACTTGTGTAATTAAAGTAAAAAAAATTGCCTGCAGGGCATTAAAAGGCAGGGGTGTAAACAGCGGCTTTCGGTTAATTTATGCCTGGTTTGAAGCGGAGCAAAGAATAGTGCTGGTAGAATTGTATCATAAAAATGATAAGGAAAATGAGGATAGGGGCCGGATAATAAAGTATTTTAAATAATTGGTGTGGGTGGAAGAGCATAAAACCTTGAGCGGGGAATTCGCTTACATCCGGCAGGTTCTCATAGTTCTGCCTGCGAAACCGGCTTGGGCGATGTGCAGGGAAGTCCTTTCATCCACTTCCACGGTTGTATCAAGGCCGTGTCGAAGTACCAGCCTCAAAATGCTATATTTTTCATTTCAATAAGTTACTTAATTTTGAATGCCGGAAAGGCAGTATTTAGCATTACTTAATCAATGCGCAAAACAAAACTCCATATTGATTTTAAAACACTACGCCAGTCTTACCTGGAAGTAAAAGCATTTATAGAAAGGGAATCAGGCGCAACTGTAGAATCAATACACACTAAAATAGAAGATGACCTTGGATGTGCCGGAAATGATAATCTGGAGATATTGGAAAAATTTGCAGATAAGTATAAATTGGATACCACGGATTTTGATTATTCAAAACATTTTCTTTCAGAGGGAGAACTATTCAATTCAGGAACCGCTTTACTTGGGCTGATTGTACTGCCAATAACTATTTCTTTATGGCTGCTGCAGCTTCTCTCTTTTGGGCGGCTTGATTATACAAACAGGCAATTGTTGCCAGGCTATCATCGCCCCACCACCGATATGACGTTTGGTGATATGCTCACCTGGTATTTAACAGACAAATACAACCTTCGGGAGAATGTTCGGGTGGTATTGAAGCCAATTGGCTGAGGCGGTAATGAGTAAAGAATTTCAAAAAAAGACCGGAGTGATTCCGGTCTTTAGTTACATACTTACCCTTTTTTAGTTTGATTTGGATTCATTTGCTTTCCCCTGTTGCCTTCGCCCTGATCGTATTGTTTGTTGGTGCCAGGCGTGCCTTTGTTAGGGTTCTGCTGATTACCCCGATTGTCATTTGGAGGAATGTTTTTCGGGGAAGTGTTCTTTGAAGAATTTTTGTTTGCCATATAACTAGTTTTAGAAAATGGAAGATTCATAAAGTATGCCATTTTTTAGTTCTGCCAGTTTGTCTTTAAGTGAACTGCAGAATTCAACCAGCCCGGGAAATACCAAAAACAGGGTATTTCATTCAACCGCAATACTTAATACCTTTATAACAGCTTATTTTAAAACTAACAGTATGGGTACCACTAAACTGCCTTTTCAGGAAATTAAAAAAGCAAATGAGTATGATAGCTCAGTATTTTTAAATGCCGCTCTGGAAAAAGGAATGGCTGCCAGGTATTTGGCACCGGAGCCATACTCAAAAACAAAGCTGTTTGAGAATATGGCGAAAAATAGAATCGCCGTTTATACAGGATATCCCATGCGAATGTTGAAGCAGTATGATGAAGAGAAATCAAATACTTTATTGCGAAATCTTTCTGCCGGATTACCTGCCCGTGAAAAAGTAAATATCCGCACCGGGCCCAGCCGTACCGTAAAAAGAGTTATGATATCCGAAATAATAAAGAAATGGAAATTGCAGCGTTCCAGGTTCGGCGTAACTGATCTGCACTTCCGCGGCACAAAATTTTTCAAAACAGTGGATGCCAAAGCTATCAGCTATTTCAATTTATTACCCCTTTGTCCTGATGAAGTGTCTTTCCTGGAAATGATGACCCTGGTGATCAGCGCAAGAGGAATTTTCAGCGATTCACATTCTGATGACGGAGATGGAAGCAATCATTGCTTTGTCGGGAAAAAATTATGGCTGGCCTGGGACAGGGCTGAAGGAAAACAATACGGTTTGCAGGATTGTACCTATGATGATGTGTATTCGAAAGCAAAATTCAGTATGCATGCATTTGTTTCAATGAAATCGGCCAGGTGGTTCATTATTTCAGACAACTGCACTTTATTTATGCCCGGCAATTTTGCACACAAAGTAATCACCCTCGAACCGTATATCGGTTTTGGCAGTTTTTATGTTACGCTTCCGGGGTATATCAATACCCTGAAAAGATGGTTACTGTATCCGACCAGTGATGTAAAAGTAAATTTTATAGAAATATTGAACAAATACACGATTAAGAAAATAAAGCAATTGGCCAGATCTTCCCCCGCAATGCAAAAAGAAATGGGCCTGTCCTATTTAAAAAGGGCCGTGGCACAATGGAAAACCGGGTTAAACAAAAAAGAAAGGGAGGTGCTTTTGAGTAATAAATCCTTTGCTGATCTTTTAGCCTTTGCCGGATGATATGATTTTTGAAAACGGGATCACTGGTATTTAGTAAAATACTCCAAAACGGTATAGCCAGGTCTTTGCAGCAGGCATGGCTTTAATTTGCCATTGATAACCTCCCGCAATCCCTTAAAACCCACCTGTTTTGCTCCTGCTTATTTTACCTGGGTGCAATTTAAATTTTCGTGTCCTCAATCTTTCAGGGGTTACAAACAATGTATTGAATAGTTGTAAAACAGAAAACTAACTGCCTTCGGGCCGGTGCGAAATGCGAAAATTTGAAATGCACCCTTTTACATTTAGTATTACTTACAATCCTTAACATTGCATAAAGTTTTCAATTGCAGCAAATCGCTCCCTACTTTGGTTACCTGGCATCACTGGCACTGATCATTGCTTTGCTGGTAAATAATGATCTTAAGTTCAGATGGTTCAGTGCAGCAGGCAGTACCTGCTTTATTATCTATGCCACTATCATCCATGCGTTCCCTGTTTTATTAACCAACAGCATCCTGCTGAGTATTAATATTATTTACCTGGTAAGGGTATATCGCAGAAAAGAAATTTTTGACATGCTTGAATTTAAAGGAGAGGAGAAATTAGTGGGTATGTTCCTGGCATTTTATCAGAAAGATATTGCAGCTTATTTTCCTGCATACAAAGCGGAAGAAATGAAGGATAACCTGAATTTTGTAATAACTCGCAACCTTGTTATAGCCAACATTTTCAGTGCCTCCATTTCTCCGGAAGGGGATGCCACTGTATTAATTAATTATACCGTAAAAAAATACCGTGATTATAAAGTGGGCCGTTTCATTTTTGAAAAAGAAAGGGATACCCTTATTGCCAAAGGGGTAAAAAGAATTGTGTACAGCAAAGTGGAAAATAAGCAGCACGAAAAGTTTTTAAGAGTGATGGGTTTTGTAAATACACCGGTGAATGGCATGGCTGCCTGGGTTAAAACTTTATAAAGGAGCTGTTTTTTTCATAAAAGCCTGTTAAATGATGATTATTCACCAGCCTTATACTCCCTATATTATGGATTAGTAATTCTCCTCCATCGGGCTTAGCAGCGCTATGTTTATCGGAACGATATTCGGGGATAAAATCCCTTCCGGCCCATCTATCGCTTCCTGTACGAAGTCAGCTTCTATCTGGCGATGATCTTTTAAAAAATTATTGATCGGGGAAAGCATGACACTGAAGCAGGCGCTGGCATGCCTGTTCATATCAAAAAGCATATCTTTTAAAAAAGATACGCCATCTTCCATGTGCCTGTTTACTTCTTCATACGAATGACGTAAAAATTGATGAATGGTTATTTTATTGTCGGAAAGTACATTGGGCTGTACCAGGCTGTAAGAAGGATTTGTCATAACAATCAATTTGAAATATCTATGGAAAATTCATGCCAGAAATAACAAGTCTGGAGACATAGAAATGACAATCAGTGATAATCAGTTTATTTGGCCTGTAAATGTGGAAAAATAACTGTTGCAGACATAACAAATTATCTGTTTGCCTCTTCAAATAGTTTTTGTAAATTTGAATATGGGTACACAGGAACAATCATATAAACTCAGCAACCTGCAACTGGAGCTACTTAAAATATTTTCCAGGAACATCCCGGAAGAACAATTGCTCGAAATTAAAGGTATTTTATCCCGCTATTTTGCAGATAAGGCATCAGACGAATTTGAAAAACTGGCTGAAACCAGAGGATGGACTGTAGAAACCTACCAAAAATGGGCCAATGAGCATAACAGATCAGTATCTAAATAGATGAATGTAGTATTAGATACCAATATATTATTAGCCTCAATCGGCAAATCATCTCCTTACAGAAAAATTTTTGACGCTTTTTTAAGTTATCAATTTACCCTGTTGCTCAGTAATGATGTACTATTGGAATATCTTGAAGTAATTCAGCGAAAGACCAATCTTTTTGTGGCAGAAAATGTGATAATGTCAGTACTTAGCGCCGAAAATATATTGTTGCATGAAATCTTCTTTAACTGGAGCCTGATTGAACACGACAAAGAGGATAATAAATTTTGCGACCTTGCAATAGCAGGTAATGCTGATTACCTGGTTACAAATGATGCACATTTCAATATTGTAAAACTAAATCAATTTCCTGCTGTCAATATTGTTTCTGCTAGTGAATTTCTTATGATATTAAAATAGAGGTTATTCGTCTTTTCACCAGTCTTAAAGTAATTGTATGCACGCAACGTAATTCCTGTTACCGGAACGTATCTCAAAAGCGTCTCCCACAAAGAACACAAAGAGAAATATTTGCAGCAACATAAACCTGGCACAACACCGGCAGGGCCTTGAAAACACGAGCCTCCTGAAAAAATAAATCTTCTTTAATTATCAGTTCAAAAAAACTATGGATATTTTCGGTGAAATATGCTGGTTCGCTATGTTCTTCACTCCTGTAATAACCATACCACTGGTTTGGAGGTATAATAAAGGCAATACCCCTGCCATGCGGATTATCACCGGCCTTTTATGGGCATTTGTTTCCTCATTTATACTATTCGTTATCAGTATGGGTATCCTTTTCCGCAATGGGCTTGGGTCCGCTTAGCAATCAGCACAATATTTTTTTGTCATGCTTTTCCGTATTTTACACAAAAATCTTACATGCGCATTTCCATTCTCTTTCTGCTATGCGGGCTGCTTTGTCTAAACCCGCTTACCGCCCAGGTCCTCATCAAAAACACCAATGTGCTGGATGTGGAGAATAAAAAAATACTGAACGGCTATGATGTAGTTGTTTTGGATGGACGTATCATTTCGCTGGATAAAGGCAAACAATTCAAACTGCCTCCCGGTACAGAAGTAATAGATGGCACTGGTAAATACCTCGTACCAGGTTTTACTGATGCGCATGTGCATTTTTTTCAGAGTGGTGGCATGTATGCCCGTCCCGATGTTATTGACATGCGCAAGTACCAGCCCTACGATAAAGAAATAAAATGGACACATGATAATATGGAAGACCTGCTGCGCCGCTATATGGCTGCTGGCATTACTTCCGTAGTGGATGTGGGCGCCACTTATAACCTGCTGACGCAACGGGATACGTTTGCTTCCAAATTCTATGCACCCATTATCAGTATGTCAGGCCCCCTGCTTACCACTTATTTACCGGACGCTTTTAAAGACCTGGGAAAGGATGGCCCTTTCATTGAAATGACAACGGTGGAAGATGCCATTAACGGAGTAAAAGAACAGTTGACTTACAACCCTGATTTTATAAAAATATGGTACATCGTATTAGACAGTAATATAGAAGCAGGTGCACGTAAGAATTTTGCTTTGGTAAAAGCTGCAGTAGACGAAGCGCATAAAAATAATAAACGGGTAGCAGTGCATGCCACAGAGCGCATTACCGCACAACTGGCCGTGGAAGCGGGGGCCGATTTTTTAGTGCATGGTATAGAAGACGAATATGCAAGCAATGAATTTATTCAATTGCTTAAAACAAAAAAAACAGTTGTTTGCCCCACCCTGGCAGTGAACGTGAATTACCCCAAATCACTAGGTGATAAATATGCGTTCAGTACGTATGAACTCAATCATGCCAATCCCTTTGCCATCAGCAGTATCATTGATTATCCCTGGCCAGATACAGCAATGGGAGGATTGTACACAAGAATAATGCGCAAGCGGGGAGCAGGCACACTTGTGCATGATGATACCATCCGGATGGTGAACCTGAAAAGAATGATGGATGCAGGTATTACCATTGCGGCAGGAACAGATGCCGGTAATATTGGTACCCAGCATGCCACTTCTTTTTTTGATGAACTGGCGATGATGCAACAGGCTGGTATGAACAACTGGCAATTGCTGCAGGCCGCAACTATCAATGGCGCCAAAGCCGTGGGACAGGAACAACAGTGGGGCAGTATTGCAAAAAACAAGATCGGTAATATGGTATTGCTGAATGCGAACCCGCTGGATAGTTTGGCCAACTGGAAAAAGATAGACCGTGTTATTAATAAAGGGAAAGTGTTGCTGCCTGATACACTCGTAATCAATACGCCGGTAATGCTGGCACAGCAGCAACTGAATGCTTATAATGCGCATGATCTGGAAGCATTTCTTGAACCATACGCAGAGGATGTGGAGATATATTCCCTGGGTGGCAAACTACTGATGAAAGGAAAGGAACAAATGCGGAAAGATTATGTATTCATTACCCGTATGCCGGGATTATATTGCAAACTGATAAACCGGATTGTACAAAATAATACGGTGGTAGACCATGAAGAAATATGGTTCAGCAATAAACCTGAGAATCTGCGCTACGGCGTGGCTACCTATATCATTGATAAAGGGAAGATCAGTAAAGTATATTTTGCGGAGTAAGACAGAAGAGGATAAAATCGCCCTAAGAAAAAGAGTAGTATCAGAATCAGCCGGCAATTTATACCATATAAATGGTATTGTTTTTTTCCCATTTAGCGGGTACATTTGAAAGCGATAGTTTGGAAACCCACCCGGTTCACCTGCTAAAATTTAAAGTATGAAACAGTTCATCATTTGCCTGTCCAGTATTTTTTTTCTCTCTTCCTGTGTTACACACTATTATGTGGTGCGACATGCAGACCGGTTGAACAACACTGCCAATTCCCCCTTATCTGATGCAGGTATTGCCAGGGCCCAGGCCCTGCGTGACAGTCTGGTCAATAAAGGAATTGATTCTATTTTAGCTTCTACTTTCCTTCGCACACAGCAAACTGCACAGCCGCTTGCCACTGCATTGAACCAATCTATTATTATTTACAGCACAGATACCACTGCCGGCTTAATAAAACGACTGAAGAAAATTAATGGAAATGATATCCTCGTGGTGGGCCATTCAGACACCGTGCCTGAAATTGTGCTGGGCCTCAGCGGGCAGGCCGTTGCACCCATTGGCGCCACTGATTTTGATAACCTCTATATCATTCGGGTGCGCAAATGCCTGAATACCCGCCGCACACTCACACACAAAACCTATGGTCAGCCTTCTCCCTGACAGGGTTCTGCTTTCACTTCTTTGCATAGTTATCTGTGTTGTGGCCACTGCATAGTTTTGCACCACACAGACCACGGGTATCAAAGAAATATACACATAGATAGAAGCTATGTGCGTATCCATGTCTTTTTTATGCCCTTATTCCGAATAGTCCGGGCATAATTTTTATACTAACACTTCAACCGGCTCTGTTTCTTTCTCAATCACTTTTACAAGTACCGGCCATAATTCTTTTTCAAATTTTTTTCTGAACAGACCAGTATGCCCCACTTTTTCATTTGTATAGTCTGCTACCGGTATTTTTATAATGTCCACTTCTGCGTGAGGAAAAAATTCCATCATCAGCGGTACAGTTTTATCATTGGCAATAGGATCATCACTGGTATATACAGCTGTAATGGGGGTGATAAATGAATAAAACTTATCCTTCTTCAGTTTTTCCTGTATATAACTCCCGTAATAATTTTTACTCATGCACCATTTTCTAAATTCAAGAAATGTATTCTTAGGAAGGTTTTCTCCCCAGCCCACTTTTTTCATAGTGCCATAGCCATATATCTTTACCAATACAGGGCTGATGATATACCACAATGTCCATACCACCATTTTCATAGGAAATGGAAAGTAGCCCCAATAACCCAGGGCCGCATTTACCGCAATCACTTTCTTAAGATGCTCCCTTTTTGTAATAAACCCGGTCAGTTGCGCCCCGATACTATGGCCCAGCCATATAATATCAGAGAGGCCTTTTTCCTCCACCATAAAATCAAGCACTGCATTCATGTCTAAAGTTCCCCATTCATGCATAAAGGCATTGGAAGTTTTCAGGTTGGCCGGGGCTGATTCACCTATGCCCCTGTAGTCGTAAAGCAGCACCGTATATCCTTCTTGCATAAGAAACTTTGCAAAATTGATATAGAATTCTTTTTTAACACCGGTAGCTGAACTCAGAATGACAGTACCAGCGCTTATGTCTGCCGACGTACCCAATAAGGCACTTAGCTGGTAGCCGTCTTCTGCAGTTATACTGATTTTTTTCATGCACATATTATCTTGCTTATTTCATTTCTGCACAATTGATATACACTTTTTCTTCGTCAAACACGGCCATATAAATGGAGCCATAAGTGCCACCGCCGGCATAGTCCTGGCGCAGGTCGCAGGGATGGTAATAGCAATTGCCACTGGCATCTTTTACAAAGAAGAAAACGGTTTGTGTACAGTATTTATAAGACGGCATCAGATTGTCACTGCTCATGATTACTTTCCACGGCGCACCGGCTGCCGGTGCCAGGTATGTTTTTATAATTTTCACATCCTTATAATAATTATTGTACAGCTGGTTATATTTTGCAGCCGTGTATCCTGTTACAGCCGGGGCAACAGATGGCAGTTTCCATTCCTTTGGCAGTGGCTTGGGAGAAAACTTAATGCCGTTTTGCAATGATTTCATTACCACCTGGCCTTCATCGTATACTGATTTGGCATCTTTTACGTCAAATGTGTAATCGAAGCTGTTCATTACCTCCAGCTGTTTGCCTGTTGGGTTGCCCCAATCATCTTTCAATTCTGCGGCTACTTTAATTCCTATTTTATAATTACCGCTTTTAGTAAAAAATTGGTTGGAATGAATAAATGGGAACTGTGATAAATAAAAATCAAACCGGTCCGTGGGGTTTATATACCTGGTAATATTATCCGGGCTCGGTTTAATATCAAAATCCAGGGAGGATTGTTTTATTTGCGCCGCATTTAAAATAATTACGGTCTGGTGTTCCCAGGGATGAATATCATCACCATCCGAAGGATAGACATAGAAATGAACTTTTAGTTTCGAAAGGTCGCCGGTTAGTTTTAATACTTCTGCAACCGTACTGCCCGTTACACGCAGGCGTGCATATATATGACTGGTGGAAGAATTGAAAGCGCTGGCGGGTACACCTGCACCGCCTTTAAAAGGTGCTGATGAAAAATCAATGGCCAGATTGCCGGGTACCGGATCCGCTATAGTGTTAAGCTCCGGGTAGTCTTTTGCAAAATGAAATACGCCGGGTTCTCCCACTTTACGAATGTGCTGATAGGGTGGAATTGGCTTTTCTCTTTCCAGCATTTCCATGTCGTAACGTAAACCGCCACTACTGTATCCTTTGGAAGAGCCCATTTCCCATTTTAATTCTTCCGCTTTTTTATTCAGTACAGGATTTTCCGAACTGGAAACCCCATTGGTTGTATTTGCCCCGTTGGTGGGGGTGGATTCAGGCTTTCCGGATGTTTTGTCTTTTGCTTTATCCTTTACAGATTTTAGCAGACCGCCCAATTGGGCATGCACTACCGCGTGGCTTACCAGGAGTAAGGCAGCAAATAAAAAGAATTTACTTTGTTTCACAGTCATTTATTTAAGTGATAATGAATAATGCAGTAACCTGTAATTACAGGTTATAAATAAAATAGAGCAGGGTTTTTTTTTAGTTTCAGGCTACCAACTGTACAGACAGTTGCTTCCGTATCATTTTTCTTTTTCTCCGGGATATGCTTACCTGCTCCTGGTTCTGCAGGATTATTTTCATGTGGCAGGTGTTTAAACTCCTGATACAGGCAATATTGACAAGATGGGAGCGGTGTGTTCTTGCAAACCCCTTGTGAAAAAGCAGCGCTTCAAATTGTTTCAGCACTTTGGGCACCACCATTTTTTTTCCATTGCTAAAAAATATTTTGCTGTAATTACTGGTGGCTTCTATCCTGATAATACTGTTGATATCAATATGGTCGGCTCCTTTCATGCCCGGAATGACAAGTATATTATTGTGTTGATACATTGGAGATAATAGTTTAATGTTAGCAATAAGGAGATACGGGGTTTATTTTTTTAGCAGTTTTATCAATTCTTCTATTTGCTGCTGCTGCTGTTCCACTCTTTGTTGCAGGGTTTCTGTTTTTTTATTTAATTCTTTTACCGCCTCAATCAGTACGGGTGTAAGCCCTGAGTAATTAACACTGAGCGTACCATCCTGCTCCGTATGCACCAGTTGCGGATATAGCAGCTGCACTTCCTGGGCCAGTAAGCCGACCTGTTGCAGGTTGCTTTTGGTTTCATCTTTCCAGTAATAGGTGTAGCCATTTAGCTGCAGCAGCCGGGAAAGATTATTGGTAAGAGGACTAATATCTTTTTTTAACCGTGCATCGCTCAACTGGCTTAGTGTGCCCAGCAGTGTGGCATTTCCGGTGCTGTAAATGACAAACAAAGGGGTATTGCTTGTAAAAAAGACATGACTGCCGGCGGGTGGAACATTGTAGCGTAAGGTGCCGCCATTAACACCAAAACCATAAAAGTCAAATTCAGTATTGGCATTCTCCCACAGTACAATCTTCCGGTTGGAAATGGTATTGGCAAATTGCAGGGTTGTATGAGGATTAACGGTGCCAATGCCTATATTACCATTACGTAAAATAGTAAGTGCATTGCTTCTGGTGCCTCCGCTTCCATTGCCTATTTGGAACAGCCGGTCTTGTATATCAATAATGGCGGGGTTAGGCGTATCTGATGTGTCGTTCAGCATACCCAGTACAGCACTTCCATAGCTTTTTGCAACACTGCCCAGCCCCGTTGCAAAAGAAAGAGAGCCGCTTGTTTTAGTACTTGTTCCCAATGCTACAGAGCCTGCCTCCCCGGAAAAAGCCCCATTGCCGAATGCCATTGAATTGGTGCCTGCAGCACGGCCGCTTCCTAAAGCGAGGGAATTATTACCATCTGCTATTGCATCCAGGCCAATAGCAACACTGCTTGCACCATTCGCTGTTGCATTAAACCCGATAGCACCGGCCCCGTCCTTTCCACCATTGGCTTTTACATTGAAACCTATGGCAAAAGAACGATCTCCCGTTACCGTGGCATTATAACCGGCTGCCAGCGAACCATTGGCAAAATACATTGCACTGCCTGCAGTGCTTAAGCTATTTATTCTCGAGGCGCTTTTAAATAACCTGGTGGCAGTAATATCAAACCCCTTCTCCGTGCCGGCGTTATCACTTCTGAAGATGAAGTATATAATTGGATCATTAATAATAAGATCCCGTATCCCTGCCAGCCTGTTACCAGTGAAAAGAATAATATTATTTTGTCTGCATTCCGGAAAGCCGACCTTACTAATCCACAGGGTGTCTCCTGGGGCAAGGCCAAGATCTGTTTCGCTGAAATGCAATTTAAAACCAATTTGTCCGGAGGTACTACCCGCAGTAATATTCCCCTGAGTATTATTGTTATAGTTCCCGGTATACCCTGGATCAAAAATCCTGAAAATGCTATCGTCAGATGGGATCGGGATAAGATTACTGGTATTATCCATTGTATATGTTTGTGCCACTGTGGGCATTGAGGTGCTGTATACAAATGATTCCTGCACCATAAGGCTGTTGCTTACCTGCAGGTTTGCCATTGGTGCCATAAATCCGGGGTTTGTATTTATTCCCACATATTTATTTTTGGAGAATGTAATACTATCCTGCCCTTTGTACCAGGTGTTGTCCCCGCCGCCATCCTGTGTAAGGGATTGCTGCCAGCGGGTACCATTATAAAGCCAGATTTTATTATCAGCATTATTGTATATCGTTAACCCTTTTGCAGGATTGGCAATACTGGCGGTATCATTTATTCGTGGCAGCAGCAATCCTTTATTACTGCTGTTTAATTCTAAAAGGGCTGAAGTATGCGGGAAGCTGGTGCCTATTCCAATACTCCCTTGTGTGTAGGCGCAGTTGAATGAAAAAAGGAGAATGATTCCCCCGGCAAGAGATTTCATAAAAGAAGGTTTAAGAAATGATTGATATGGTTAATGAATGGGCAGGATAGTAACGGCAAGTGCCGGATAGTATCATTACCGGTTGCAAAAGTCATTTATACCGGGGTGTTTTCTTATCCCGTAAACCAGTGATTTTTTTAGAAACAGAAAAATTGTAAGGGAAGTACTATAAGTCAGTGCTGATCGTATTTTTAATTTACTTACAGCAATTGCTAACGGATGGCTGTTCTGCTAAATCTTACAAAGCGGGCATTATACAAGTTTGTTTTCGATAGCAAAGCGGATGAGCATGGCAGTATTCTTTACATTTAATTTATTATGCAGGTTTTTCCGGTGGCTGTCCACTGTGTCCACACTGATAAAGAGTTTTTCAGCTATTTGTGTATTGGTTAATCCTTCTGCTATATATACCAGCACTTCTTTTTCTCTTTTGGTAAGCGGGGGTAATGCGTTTTGCAGTTTTGTATCTGATTTCAACGCCTGTCCAGCATCAAAGCTCAGGTAGGTTTTGCCCTGTACCACCATTTTAATGGCATCGGTTATTTCTTTTCTGTCTGCATTTTTCAGCAGGTAGCCGTTGGCGCCGCTTTCCATCATTTTTCTTACATAAGTACCTTGGTTGAAAGTGCTAAGGGCCAGCACCATAATACCCGGATAATTTTTTTTGATCACTTTACACAGGTCCACACCATTCATATCGGGTAGGCTGATGTCCATCAGTATCACATCGGCTGTGTGGGAGATAAAATGCTGCAGGCAGTTGGCTGCATTATGGGCATAGCCCACCATTTCAATGTCCCTGTCCTTTTGTAATAAAGAATAGAGTCCTTCAATAACAACAGCATGGTCGTCTACTATATACACTTTTATCATGTTCAGGCCTTAAGCTCTATGTTTACAGAAGTGCCATTGTCCGGGTCCGATACAATATCAGTGGTGCCGCTGAGGTATTGGACCCGGTAATTGATATTGGTCATGCCGGCCCCTTTTGTGGCTGAAAGAATATTTTGGTCAAATCCTTTGCCATTATCTTCCACGGTAATGCAGGTTTTAACCGGCGACATGGTTAGCTGTACAATGATCTCTCCGGGTTCAGCATGTTTTACCGCATTATTAACCAATTCCTGGATAATACGGTAAATAAAAACTTCAGTAGTATTATCCTGTTTTCTTATTTCGCCGAATTGCTGGTACACGACTTTAATACCCGATGCAGATTGTATGGAATCGCAAAAATCCCGCAATGCTTCAGACAACCCGAATTTTACTAACGCTTCCGGCATAAGGTTCTGTGCCACTTTGCGCAGGTCGCCAATAGTATTGTCCAGCATACTCAGGGATTTATCAAAGAGCTTTGAATTTTCAGATGATAAAACAAGATTCTCTTTTACATTGATAAACGAAAGCTTAGTGCCGGACAGCAAGCCACCCAGCCCGTCGTGCAGGTCTTTGGCAATCCGGCTTCTTTCTTCTTCCTGTCCTTTCAGCATCGCTTCTACTGAGAGCAGTTGCTTATCTTTTTCAAGCTGTTTTATTTTTTGCCGCTGCAGCTCATTTTGATTATTTGACAACTGAGTTCCTTTATTAAAATTGAGATAGCCCAGGTAGCCAATCAATAATAAGGTAATAATGGAGATGATAAAAACTTTATTCAGCAGTGATTTTTGTTTTACAGCAGAAGACTGCCTTTCTTTTTCATTTTGCAGCTCACTGATCTCTTTTTCTTTTTTATTCGATTCATAGGCTGCGGCAAGTGTGTTGATCTGGTTAATATTGGATTCTTTTATTAAACTGTCTTTGAGCCGCAAGGACTGGTCCATCAGGTCATAAGCTTTTCTGAAATTGCCGGTTGTGTGATAATAATCAGACAGGTTGAGCAGTGCATTTATTTTGCTTATTTTGCTTTTACTGTTTTCTGAAGCCAGTGTATTTTCATCGGCATATTTTTTAGCCAGCGCAAGGTTGCCCATCTGCAGTGCTGTTTTGGAAAGCTGGTTAAGTCCGGCCGCTTTATTGAGCAGGTGTCCGTTATTTTCTGCTATAGTATTGGCAAACTTATAATAATAAAATGCCGAGTCAAATTCTTTTTTCCGGTAATGAACAGTACCCCTGCCCTGGTAATATGAAAAGTTAACCATTACCTCTACCGGCAGTGGCATATAAGGTTTTATCTTATCCAGGTAAACGGTGGCCAGCAATAATTCATTTCTGATCAGGTAAATATCCACCAGTTGTGTATACGCCTGTACCAGCAGGGCTTTATTCGTGTTTTTTTCAGCCAGTACCACATTTTTAGCAGCATATACGGTCGCCTGCTCCATATTATTTACCCGCAGGTATATATTAGTAATCATTTCATGCATCAAAATGGAGTTGGTTTTGTCAAGGGTTTCATAACCTTTAAGGGCTTCAAAAAAATAGTTCAGCGCTTTGTAATAGTTTTCCTGTTCATAGTAATTAAAGCCCTTGCCGCGATAAGCATCCGCCTTATTTTTTTGATGCTGTTCTCCGGGGTTAGCATCCGATATTACAATAGCCGAATCAAAATATATGTTGGCAGTGCTTCTTTCAGACGCCCCTTTATGAAAGTACCCTTTCCAGATATAACATCGGGAAAGACCCTTCGGGTAACTGAGTTTGCGGCAAAGTGTCAATGCTTCTTCCCAATACGGCATCAGTTCTTTTTTTTGTTTGTTGATAAGGGCGGTGTTTATTACTTTGATCAGCGCATTGGCCCGGATGGTATCCGGCCTTGTCTTTTCAGACAATTCAGCAATCATTTGTTTTTTTCTTTCCTCATACCCGGCTACAATATTATTGGAATATGGGTTCTGACCGTATACACTGGTACACAGCAGCAGCATAAAAAATCCTGTTTGCAACAGTCGGACGGTATAAATCATAATAAAAAGTTATAATGATGGTGTAAAATATAACATTACCGGTCAGGCAAAAAATCATTTGCCAAAAATCACCCCTTTGCGGGATACGGCTCTTTTTTGAATTAGTTCATATTTGCATTTCAAGTATTGTTAACCTTTAAACCTTCTTCTATGTCGTTGCGTGCATTGTCAGCACAAGCCACTCATTCCCACCACTCCACCAAAGGGCGAATGCATCCCGTTTCCCGCACAGATAAAAAGAGTGCAGGTAAAAGATTGCTTCTTTTTATTGACTATTTCAACCCGGCCGGCTGGTTCAATGATTTTAAGAATATTCCAATCACCATGGAAGAATTTGCTGTTAAGAAGAAATAGCAGCACGATGAGGGATATTCTTAAAATACCGGGCACAGCCCGGGATTAGTATTTATTGTCATATCAACTAAAAATTAATACCATGAAATCTATGATCATGTTGTCGGGACTCCTGTTTCTTACTATGCTGTCTTTCTTTGTTTCAAATGCTAAAAGCAGGGTGGCCACGGTAAATGGGAGGAGTAGAAATGAGCAAACTGTGTTGCAGGATACCGGTCGTCAAACACCCGTTTATACAGGGGTGGGGCATAAGGCCCAGTGTATGCTGGAATCTGCTTACCCGGATGTAGCCCAAAAATTTACCAGGTTGTTTCCGGGTGCCTCCGGGCAGTTTTGGATAAAAGAAGACAAAATCCTGTATGTTTATTTTTTAAACAACAAATCAAAAATGTCAGCCGTTTTTTCACTTCAGGGGCAAATGGTTTATGCAATAGGAAATCTTGAAATATCTGCAGTTCCTGCTGTTGTTATCACACAGGTTCAGAAAGCCTACAGGGCCTATTCCTTATTCAATGTCAAAGAAATTATTACCGGTGATACGAGGGTGTATGAGTTTGTACTGGAAAATAGCAAGGAGTACAGGGTGGTGCAACTGACAGACACTGAAATAATGGAGACAGATATGATCAAAAAAATAGCTATACTGTAAAATTTTTCTGCGAATCATATTTGCACCACCGGATGCTATTATATTTTTTTTATTTGTCTTAGAAGCTGTTTGAATTATTTGTTTAGAATGGATTATGGATGTTTTTGGGAGCGAAACCAGGCGAATTTTGCAGCCATAGTCTAAACGCCTAAGGCGAAAAATTCAACGCAGTTGCAGCCCCAAAAATGCCATAAGACAT
>JANOEQ010000087.1:0-34437 GCA_031441485.1 Chitinophagaceae bacterium | reverse complement strand
GCTTCTTAATCGGAATGTCTTTATTCCCTGAAGGGCGAATTGAAACCCTGCTATTGTACCCCTGCGGATTGCTTCTTAATCGGAATGTCTTTATTCCCTGAAGGGCGAATTGAAACCCTGCTATTGTACCCCTGCGGATTGCTTCTTAATCGGAATGTCTTTATTCCCTGAAGGGGGAATTGAAACCCTGCTATTGTACCCCTGTGGATTGCTTCTTAATCGGAATGTCTTTATTCCCTGAAGGGCGAATTGAAACCCTGCTATTGTAAAAGGCTACGCAACTCAAAAACATGTAAGACTTCCAGCTCTGCAAGTCAGGAATCTTACATTCCCCCTTCAGGGAATAAAGAAACTTACATTATCAGAAAACTTACAGGGGTACTTTCAGAAAATCTACAGGGGTATTATCAGAAAACTTACAGGGGTACTATTTTTCAAATAACTTAAACAGCTTTTAGTATTTTAAAATATCCCGCACAAAATTGTGGTATTCATCATAAGAAGGCAGGTTATTATGTCCACCTCCATGAATGCGGATAAGGGTAATGCGATGCGGATTTATTTTCTGTAATGCCTCACTGTGCCGGATTGGTATCAGCCAGTCTTTGGTGCCATGAATGATGTAGGTATGACAGCTTACATTTGGCAACCATTTATCTGTTCGAAGGTGAAACCGGAGTACGATCCGCATTGGCAGTATGGGTAAGAATCGTTCTATTACACGAAGGAAATTAAAATAAGGGGCATCAAGAATAAGATAACGGGGGCTATTGTCACAGGCCAGTTTGGTGGCAAAACCGCTGCCCATACTTCTGCCATAAACAATCAGTTGGTCTTCGCCGTATTTTTCTGTTAATTTTTCATAGATGAACTGCATATCACTCAGCATTTCTTTTTCACTGCGCTTGCCGGTACTTTTTCCAAATCCCCGGTAATCCAGCAGTATCACATCATAATCATACCGGTAGAAATCTTTGGCATACCGGGCCCATCCTTTTATGCTTCTTGTATTGCCATGAAAATACAGGATAAGACCTTTTGGCTTGTCCCGGAAAAAATGCAGCCCATTGATGCGAACACCGGGTTCTATATCAAAAAAATATTCCCGGAAAGGAGCATCATATTTGAACTCGAAATCCTGTTTTAATTTCTCCGGTTTGAAAATAAGCCGTTCCTGGAAAATATATGCCAGGATGGACAGAGCCGTGATGCCAATGATAATATACCAGATGAATAAAGGCAAGATGACAGAAGATAGTTAATAGATGACAGATAACAGATGATAATCCCTAAAGTACCGGACATCTCAAATATAACCAGAAGTTTTAACAGAAAGAAATGGAAGGATGATAGTTCAGCCTGCAAAATTCTTACGTTCTTTAAGAAATTTTATGTTAGCAAAACTATCATCTATTATCTGTTATCTATCATCTACTTTTCCACTCTTTTTAGCTTTAGATTGGTAACCGGCGCCACTATCAGCGGGAATTTTTCCACCGTTACATTTGCCAGATCGAGTCCAAAACCTTTTTCTTCAGAAAGACTATGGTCTTTCAGCCAGAAATGGAATTTCATGATCACTCTTTCAAAAAATGGCAATTCATTATCCTGGCTCAGGTATTTTTCCATTACCATAAACTGGAAGTCACCAACGGTGTTGCTGCTTGCAAGGCTTTCATACCGGCTGATGATGTTTACTTCTTTATTGGCCACCAGGTCTTCCACTACTTTGCGGAACATAAGATTGATCCTGGGCTCCATTCTGAATCCTAACCGGAAATCTACCCTGATAATATCGTTGGGAATAATATGTTCCACTTTATACTCACAGGTATAGGGGTCATCTACAGTGTCTACATGCACAAACCAGTAAATATCGGCCCGCTTTGGTTTCTTGTTCAGAATAGAATAAATGATTTTGTGTTCGATCTCTTTCGGATTATTGGCACTGGTCAGGTATACCAGGTGAGTTGCATATTTAGGAACGGATTTATCATTACTCAGCTCCTGTATTTTTGGAATATAGTGTTCCATCCGCACAAACTCCACGTAACGGTTCTTGATTTTTCTTGCCCTGAACCAAATATACATTACCAGGAACATTACCGTACCAATAATCATAGTTATATAACCACCATGTGTGAATTTGACCAGTAAGGCCACTAAAAACCCGGTTTCCACCAGCAAATAAAAACAAAGGAACAGGTATATCAAACCCTTTTTTACCCGGTGAAGCACCATATAGTTTGAAAAAAGGATCGTTGTCATCAGCATGGTTACAATAATGGCCAGACCGTAAGCCGCTTCCATATTTGATGATTTACGGAAATAGAGGACTACACCTACACAACCGGTAAACATGATGAAATTAATAGCAGGAATAAATAGTTGCCCTTTTGCTTCAGATGGATAACGAATCTTTACTTTGGGCCAAAGGTTAAGCCGCATTGCTTCACTTATCAGTGTGAAGGCCCCTGAAACCATTGCCTGACTGGCAATGATGGCTGCTGCGGTGGCAATAATCACTCCGGGAATGATGAACCAGTGTGGCATCAGATCATAAAAGGCATTAATGCTCAGCGATTTTTTTATTTCATCAGTTATTTTAAGACCTTCTCTGTGAGTAAGAAGGTATGCCCCCTGTCCAAAATAATGTATAAGCAGGCAGGCTTTTACATAAATCCATGAAGTACGGATATTGTCTCTGCCACAATGGCCCAGATCGCTGTAGAGTGCTTCGGCACCTGTGGTACAAAGGAATACAGCCCCAAGCAACCAGAAACCACCGCTGTAATTTTTCAAAAAATTTATTGCATAATGGGGACTGAGTGCTTTAAAAATAGTCAGGTCATCAAATACATGAACAAGGCCCAGCAACAAAAGCATGGTAAACCAAACAAGCATTATTGGCCCAAACAGCTTCCCTATGGAAGCTGTACCAAACTGCTGCATAAAGAAAAATAAAGTAAGTATAGATAATACAATTATGATAACGGTATTACTTCCATCTTCTATTCCCAGGGCCGGTAATTTTTTTAAACCCTCAATAGCTGAGGTTACAGAAATGGGCGGGGTAATGATTCCGTCTGCCAATAGAGCGGCACCGCCTATCATAGCAGGTATAACCAGCCATTTTTTTCTTCGGCGTACAAGGGCAAACAACGCAAAGGTTCCCCCTTCCCCCCGGTTATCCGCCCGCAATACCATTATTACATATTTTATGGTTGTTTGCAGGGTTAATGTCCAGATGATACAGGAAAGGGTACCCAGAATCAACTCTTCACTTACCACTCTGTCATCAATAATAGAATTAAATACATAAAGAGGGGAAGTTCCTATGTCTCCGTAAATAATTCCTAAAGCAATAAGTAATCCTGCGGCGGTGACTTTGTTGGTAGATAGTTTCACTTGTTGGTGTTATGTTTTTTCCTGGCTTCCCTGTTGTACAGTTTTTTATGCCGTACAAAAGCCGGTACAGATTTCAGGCTGTGCAGGAACGTGCCCGCAAAGGTATAGGCAAATTTTAATTACAACGAGCAAACTATAAAACTTTACCGTTCGTCATATTCGGGTTTGGGGATAACCTGTGTAGCCACATGCCGGCGCTGTTTTTTGCCGGTCTTTCATGTAATAACGAGGCAAACTGCATCAGTCATAAAAAAGCAGGCCCGTTTTTGGTACGCAAACTGTAACTTTAATAAGCAAAAAATCAAACATTTATGCCAGGCAGAAAATGGTCGGTACTTCTCCTACTACTTTGTATCAGCTGTAGTGTATCAGCACAGAAAATTGTGTATTCAGAACCGGAAAGGGAGGATTCCCGCAGGACGGAATTTGAAATTGTAGGAAAGATCAGCGGCAATTACCTTGTTTATAAAAATAACAGGGGCAAAAACTGGATTTCTGTGCTGGACAATGAAATGAAGCTGATTGGCAAACAGGAACAGGATTATGTACCCGATAATGACCGTATGATTAATGTGGATTTTTTTCCTTATAACGACTTCGCTTATATGATCTACCAGTACCAGAAAAAAAATGTTGTTTACTGCAAAGCTTCTAAAATTGATGCCAATGGTAAAAAAACAGGGGAGGTGATGGACCTTGACACCAGTCATATCGGGTTTGCTGCCGACAATAAAATATACACGGTTATAACAAGCGAAGACAAAAGCAAGCTCGCAGTCTATAAAATAAACAGCCGCAATAAAAAACTCTATCTCCTTACCACCCTGCTGTTTAATGATAAACTGGAACTGCAGAAGCAATCCAGGATGTATATTCCCATGGAAGAGCGTAATGATTACCTTGGCGAATTTTCACTGGATAATGACGGAGACCTGGTGTTTTCCAAATTTTACAGGAACAATAATGACAATATCAGCAGTGCTTCCCTTGTAATCAAGCATGCACAATCGGATACACTGATGTCGAGATCGCTGAATATTGAATCCAACATGCTGGATGAAATAAAGATTAAGGTGGACAATGCCAACAAGCGCTATTTTCTCACTTCCTTTTATTACAAGGAAAAAAGAGGAAATATTGATGGGTTGTATTTCTTTGTCTGGGATAAAGCGGGTATGAAGCCGGTAATGGAAAACACCAGCGTTTTCACCGATGAGCTGCGCAGAGAGGCCCGTGGTGATGCCAGTATGAAAACAGCGTTCAATGATTTCTTTATCCAGCATATAATAACCCGACGCGACGGGGGCTTTATTATTGCCGGCGAATCATATTATACCACTTCCCGCTTTAATAACTGGAACCGGTGGGATTATCTCTATGGATCGCCCTATACACAATCATTCAATAGCTATTATTATTCCCCTTATTACAATCGCAATTGGTGGAATTCCCGGAGCAACAACAGCCAGGCAGTACGCTATCATGCAGACAATATCGCAGTAATTTCTTACAACAGTGAGGGAGTGCCGGAATGGAATAATGTAATGGCCAAAACGCAATACGATGATGAAACGGATGATAATATTTCATTTCAGTTGCTGATAACCGGCGGACAACTGCATTTTCTTTTCAATCAGCTCGAAAGACGGAATAACCTGCTCACCGATTTCAGCATTACCCCGGATGGTCAGCTAAACCGTAATCCCACCCTTAAAAATCTTGATAAGGGGTATGAATTTTTACCCAAATATGGAAAACAGGTAAGTAGCCGGCAAATGATTATTCCCTGTTTGTACCGTAGTTATCTTTGCTTTGCAAAAATCGATTATAACTAGTGCTAAGTGGCCTTTGTGGGATAGCTTTTGTATTCGTTGCGAGGTATCCGACAAAACATAATTAACTTAACACTGGGGTTTTTCTCACAAAGACACAAAGGCCACAACGTCTTTCTGTTCTTCGTGTCTTGGTGCCACCGATAGTAATCGGAATTTTGCACATAAAAACTTAATTTAGCACGAAGCAAAAAAAGGCTCCATTATTTGTGACTGGTATTTTTAAACAAAAAAACCCGGCTAATATTTTCCTGCTGCTGGTATTTGGTATACTTATCAAGTTACCCATGTTTGTGCATCCGCATGTGGTGGCAGGCAAACCTGATGATGGTATTCTATATTCATCCATTATTAAATTTTTGGCATCCGCCGGCAAAACCAACCCGGTTTTGTACCCGGTGCTCGCATACAGCCTTATCTTTTTACAGGCATTGATGCTGACCCGGTTTATGAACGGGCAACGGATGATGAACAAGCCTACTTATTTACCCGGAATGGCCTACCTGCTCATTACTTCGCTTCTGCCGGAATGGAATTATTTTTCTGCCCCCTTACTGGTTAATACAGTGCTGCTATTTGTATTGTCTTCCTTATTTAAAACCTATAACCAGCCCAATGCCAAAGGGGCCATATTTAATACCGGCCTGGCCCTGGGCCTGGCTGCTTTTATTTTCTTTCCTTCTCTCACTTTCAGTGTATGGATATTGCTGGCCCTGGCCGTAATGCGGCCTTTCCGCCTCAATGAATGGGTACTTTGCGTGGCTGGTATTACCACTCCTTTTTATTTTTATGCTGTCTATCTTTTTATTGATGATAAATGGAGCTGGCAAAACCTGGTTCCATACTTTTCTGTAAGCCTGCCAGTGGTAAAGCAATCTGCCTGGCTGGCCGGGAGTGTCTTTTTACTGGCAGTTCCATTTTTGGCCGGAGGATATTATGTACAGGAAAGCCTGCGTAAAATGCTTATCCAGGTAAGAAAGGGCTGGAGCCTTTTGCTGTTGTACCTGTTGGGGGCGGTCTTTGTGCCATTTGTAAATAATACCGGCAATTTCGAAAACTGGATAATGGCAGCTATTCCCTTTGCAGCTTTTCATGCCTGTACTTATTTTTACTCCACCTTCCGCATCCTTCCACAGATACTCTTCTGGCTTACCGTGGCTTTTGTTTTGGCTTACCAGTATCGGGGACCGGGCTGGTTGTAGATGATAACTGATAGATAATAGATGATAGTTTTTCAAAATTGGGAATCCTGAGTATGTGTAAAGTGGTTTAAGGGCCAAAAAACTATCATCTGACAGTTATTATCTATCATCTAATAAATTTATCTTTGCCCCTCACCCCACAAATCCCCTCACAATGAAGTTTGGAGTAGTTGTTTTTCCCGGTTCCAATTGCGACAGAGATATGTATGATGCGCTGAGTTATGACCTGGGACAGGAAGTAATCATGCTATGGCATAAGGATAAAGATATGAGTGCATTCAATACGGAGGATTGTATCATTCTGCCGGGTGGTTTTTCTTATGGTGATTACCTGCGCTGCGGTGCCATTGCCCGTTTTAGCCCCATGATGCAGCGTGTAATTGAATTTGCCAATGCAGGAGGTAAAGTATTCGGGGTGTGCAATGGATTTCAGATATTATGCGAGTCACACCTGTTGCCTGGTGCACTGCTTCGTAACGGGCACCAGCAATTTGTATGTAAAAACGTATTCCTTACCAACCAGTCCGGCAAAGTGTATAAGGTACCTGTGGCGCATGGCGAAGGAAGATATTATGCAGATGAGAAAACACTGGATACCCTGGAAGCGAATGGACAGGTTATCTTTTACTATTGCGATGAAACAGGAAAAATAACCAGTAGGGCAAACCCCAATAATGCCATACGTAATATTGCAGGTATTTGTAATGAGTCCCGTACTGTTTTTGGGATGATGCCCCATCCGGAAAGGGCCTGTTCCCCGGTACTTGGCAATACAGATGGCCAGGAAATACTGAAGACGCTGCTAATGGCGGAGCAACTTGTTTCCTGATAGCGCCATCTTATTACCGGTTCGTTGAAAAAAGTCATGTTGCTTACAAATTTATCATTAGGCAGGGTTTATCTTTGTTTGTGAAAAGTTTTTAACATTTTCGGCTGTATAAAAAGCAGGATTTTTGCGTATATAGATTAATTAAAACACAGAAAATGATCAAGAGATTTACTTTAGTTGCCACATTCTTTCTTTGTATGCTTGCAGTTAATGCACAGCTCAGCCCGGTAACCTGGTCTTTCACAGCCAATAAAGTTTCCGATAAGATATACGAGGTACACATGAAAGCCACCATTCAAAGCGGATGGCACCTGTATTCACAATCACAGCCTTCGGATGCCATTGTAAACCCCACCACGTTTACCATTAATGCCAACCCCTTATTTACAAAAGAGGGTAAAATAAAAGAAGTGGGTAAAATGGAACTGATGAAAGATGTCACGCTGGGTATTTCAGCCAATCAATATTCCCGTTCAGTGGATTTTGTACAAAAAATAAAATTGAAGGGAAATGTAAAAACAAACCTTAATGGCAATGTGGAATACCAGACATGTGATGATAAGAAATGCCTGCCTCCCAAAACGGTTAATTTCAGTATTGCTTTAAAATAAGGGGTGAAATTACTTTACGTACTATATCTAACGGGTTCCATCTGGAGCTCGTTTATATTTTAAATACAAGGGTCATGTTAAAAAGATTGAAGCCGGCTGTTGTTGTCATAATGGCATTGTTTTTTTTCACCAGTTTGGTTGCGCAGGACTCGTCGGCCATACAGGGCTGGAAAGTAAGCAGTAAAAAAATAGCTGAAGGCAGGTTTGAACTGCTATTTGAAGTGCCGGTAACAAATGGCTGGCAGTTGTATGCGCCCAACCAGTTGCTGTCCGATATAAAAACCACCGAATTAAAATTCCCTGATTCCAATATTGTGCAGCAGGGAGGTTTTGTAATGACCGGTGAACCAAAGTCTGTTACCAGTGCCATATTCGATGGTGCCACTATAAAAATATTTGAAGAAAAAATTTCGTGGAAAACAATTATTGCCATTACTGGAACTGTTCCAGCCACGCTTCAGGGGTCCTTGTTTTATACGTATGGTAAAGGAGATGAATTTTACCCTTCTACTATATATCTGTTTACCACTTCACTGGAAGGGGGTGTAAAGGCAGCCAGTATTAAAATAGCTTCCATTGATATCAGAAATCCCATAAATAATTGCGGTGATGATGGCACTGCTAATAAAAGTTTACTTACTATTTTCTTTTTGGGATTATTGGGAGGATTGATAGCCTTGCTTACTCCCTGTGTATTTCCAATGATTCCCGTTACCGTTACGTTCTTTACCAAAAAATCAACGAACAGAAAGAAAGGGATTACCAATGCTGTATTATACGGCCTTTTTATTTTCCTGATTTATATACTTATTACATTACCGTTTCACATAGCAGGCAAAGCCATCAGTCCTGAGATTTTCAATAATATCTCCACCAATGTATGGCTTAATATTGGCTTCTTTGCGATCTTCGTTTTCTTTGCCCTTTCCTTTTTTGGTTTGTTTGAATTAGGATTGCCTGCAGGGCTGGCCAATAAGATGGATTCAAAATCCGGGCTGGGTAATATTGGCGGTATATTCTTTATGGCGGCTACGTTAGCCATCGTTTCCTTCTCCTGCACAGGGCCTATATTAGGTACTCTGTTAGTGGGGGTGGCAGACCAGGGAGCATGGCCGCTAACAGTGGGTGCTGCCGGTTTTGGTGTGGCATTGGGTCTTCCGTTTGCCTTATTCGCTATGTTCCCGCACTGGTTACAATCATTACCCAAATCGGGGGGATGGATGACAGATGTAAAGGTAATATTGGGTTTTTTGGAGCTCGCATTGGCAATAAAATTTTTATCAAATGCAGACCTGGTAAAACAATGGGGTCTGTTGAAGCGGGAAATATTTATCGGTCTGTGGGTGATAATTGGATTGCTAATGGTATTATACCTGTTGGGTATACTGAAGGTTAAGCACAGTTCGCCGGTTAAGAAATTTTCATTTGTACGTATTTGTTTTATTATTCTTTTCAGCGGCATTACTATTTATCTTATTCCGGGACTTACCAATACTAAATGGGCCCGGCTGAAATTTATCAGTGGATTTCCACCACCCCGGTCATACAGTATTTATAAGGCAGACAGGAGCAAAGAGGTGTTTGAACCGATACATAATGATTATGCAGGCGCATTACAATTGGCCCGTGAACAAAATAAACCTGTTTTAATTGACTTTACGGGATGGGCTTGTGTAAACTGCCGTAAAATGGAAGAAAAGATATGGCCGGATAAAGTGGTGGACAGCCTGATGCGAAATGCATTTGTGGTGGTATCCTTATATGTGGATGAAAGAAAAAACCTGCCCTTGGCTGAACAAACGGTGGCGACACTGGCAAATGGAACCAAAAAATCCATTGTGACAGTGGGGGATAAGTGGGCGACTTTTCAAACCGAAAATTTTGGTGCCACGGCTCAGCCCCAATACGTCATCCTCAATGCTGACCAGATAGCAATGACCAAGACAAAGTTTTACACAGAAAACCCTGACACTTTTGCAGACTGGTTGCTTTGCGGGCTGGATGCATATCGTAAAACTAAGAAATAGTGAATAGTGAATGGTGAATGGTGAATAATGAATGGTATAATAAAAAAGCCCCCGATAATTATCGGGGGCTTTTCAATTTGGTGTCATTCTGTACCAGCCTTCCGGTATGGCAAGCAAACAAAAATTCCGTTGAACCAGAACTCGTTTTACTCCGGATGGAGATACAGAATGACAAAAGCTTCCCCCTCTCCACTTGTGAAGAAGGGCTGGGGATGAGGCTATAATGCAATTTGTTTTTGTGTCATTAGCTTACGCAAATTAATCAATCCGTAGCGCATGCGTCCTAATGCAGTGTTAATACTGCAATTGGTGGCAGCTGCAATTTCTTTAAAACTCATATCTGCATAATGCCGCAATATAATAACTTCCCGCTGATCTTCGGGCAGGCTTTGCAGCATATCCCGAACACGGTCATGACTTTGCCTTCTCATCATCATGGTTTCAGCACTGTCTTCCGAAAAATTCAGTACATCAAAAATATCATTGTCTTCACCATTGCGGATAGTAGGTGTCCTCTTTACCTTACGGAAATGGTCCACACACAGGTTATGTGCAATGCGCATAGCCCAGGGAAGGAATTTCCCCTCTTCCGTATAGCGGCCCCCCCGCATGGTATCTATAATCCGGATAAATGAATCCTGGAAGATGTCTTCGGCAAGATATTTGTCTTTTACCAGGAAAAGGATAGAGGTATATAACTTGTCCTTATGGCGGAGTACAAGCATCTCCAGCGCTTCAAGGTTTCCCTCCTGGAACAGGTGGATCAATTCATGATCAGTTTTTTTAAGGAACGTTTTCATAACTTCTACAGTTTGTTTGTACTGTTTTGCGCATAGCAATAACAGAAGATTCAAGGATATTGGTTGCAATAAAAAATTCGGTTTTTTAAAAAGTAGAAGTTCAGGCTATAGGCAGGTTATTTTTTTGGTTTTCATTTTTTGGATATTGTAAATTAAAAATAGGGTATTTCACGAAATTGCCAAACATTTGTAAAAGCAAACTGTAGTTATTGGTGCTAAGAAAATGTTAATAAATTCGCTCAAATTCAGGCCAGACAAGGCTTTAGACACTTGGACATATAAATGGAAAAGCTAATTAAAGGGAAAAAATCCCCCGAAACGAAGACCGTAATTTCCGCAGAAAACATACTAATTAAGGGTGCCAGAGTGCACAATTTAAAAAATGTAACCGTGGAAATTCCCCGAAACAAGCTGATTGTAGTTACTGGTGTGTCTGGTTCCGGCAAATCTTCTCTTACAATTGATACCCTTTATGCTGAAGGGCAGCGCCGCTATGCAGAAAGCCTGAGCGCCTATGCCCGCCAGTTTTTGAACCGCATGAACAAGCCGGATGTTGATTTTATAAAAGGACTTTGCCCCGCCATCGCCATCGAACAAAAAGTGATAACCCGAACTCCCCGCAGCACGGTGGGCAGTATGACAGAAATATATGATTACCTGCGCCTGCTTTTTGCAAGGATTGGCAAAACCATTTCCCCGGTTTCCGGCCGGGAAGTAAAGAAAGATGATGTAACGGACGTATTGAATGCTATTAATAAATTAAAAGATGGCGATAAGGTTTTTATCCTTGCCACTTTTAAACAACATGCCAACCGGGACATAAAAGAGGAATTGAATATACTGGTACAAAAAGGTTTTACACGAATAGCATCCCCTGCACCTTCACAGGGAGGCGCTTTAGCACCCGAAAGGATTGAAGAGCTTTTGGAATTAAGTGATAAAGAATTGAAAGCAAAAAAAATCACACATATCCTGGTTGACAGAATTGTGGTTAAGGAATTTGATGAGGATGATAATCACCGGATGGCTGATTCTATCAGTACAGCTTTTTATGAAGGCGAAGGAGATGTATACCTGGAAGTACAGGCTATGGATGGTAAAAAGAAACCTGCCCTTCTTCATTTCAACAACCGTTTTGAACTGGATGAGATGCAGTTTGAGGAACCAGTACCCAATTTATTTTCTTTTAATAATCCTTTTGGCGCCTGCCCCACCTGCGAAGGGTTTTCACAGGTATTGGGTATAGATCCGGACCTGGTGGTTCCTGACAGACGTTTGAGCGTATATGAAGGGGCCGTGGCTCCCTGGAAAGGGGAGAAACTGGACTGGTGGCGGCAAAATTTTATTAAGGGTGCCAAAAAATTTGACTTCCCGCTGCATAAACCGGTGGCTGATCTTACGGTAAAACAATACAAACAATTATGGGAAGGCTGTGATGGGGTAATGGGCATCAATGATTTTTTTAAAGATGTGGAATCGCAATTGTATAAAGTGCAGTACCGTGTTTTATTGAGCCGCTACCGTGGAAGAACTGATTGTCCCGATTGTAAAGGTTACCGTCTGCGAAGGGAAGCATTGTATGTACAGGTGAATGCCCGCCATATTGGAGAACTGAGCAGTATGCCGGTCAGGGATTTGAAAGTGTGGTTTGATGACCTCGGAAATAAACTTGGCAGTAATGATAAAGAAATTGCCAAAAGAATATTAATAGAACTGCATAACCGGCTGGATACGTTGATAAAAGTTGGGCTTGGATATTTAACACTCAGCCGCCTGGCCAATTCATTGAGTGGTGGTGAAAGTCAGCGTATACAATTAACAAGAAGCCTTGGCAGTAACCTGACCAGTTCTTTGTACATACTGGATGAACCCTCCATAGGACTGCATTCAAGAGATACTGCCAACCTGATAAATGTATTAAAAGAGCTGAGGGATTTGGGAAACACGGTAGTGGTGGTAGAGCATGATGAAATGATGATGCGGGAGGCCGACCACATTATAGACATGGGACCAATGGCATCGCACCTGGGGGGTGAAGTGGTGGCAGAAGGAGATTATTCTGCTATAGTCTCCAACCCGATGAGCCTGACCGGTAAATATTTGAGCGGTGTGTTATCGATTGATCCGCCAAAAACGGTACGAAAGTGGAACAGGTCTGTCAAAGTAGAAGGTGCAAGGCATAATAACCTGAAAAATATTACAGTTGAATTTCCCCTGAATGTACTGTGTGTGGTAAGCGGGGTGAGTGGGAGCGGCAAAACAACGCTGGTGAAACAGATACTTGCACCGGCCTTGCGCAAACTGAAAGGGGAATTTGGGGATAGGATCGGTTTTCATAAACAGATTACCGGAGATATCGAAAGCATTGGGCAAATTGAAATGGTGGACCAGAACCCTATTGGCAAATCATCAAGAAGCAACCCGGTAACTTATATTAAAGCGTATGATGAGATAAGAGAATTATATGCCAAACAACCGTTGAGCAAGATGCGGGGATTTCAGCCCAAACATTTTTCGTTCAATGTGGATGGCGGCCGTTGCGATACCTGTAAAGGTGAAGGTGAACAGGTGGTGGAGATGCAGTTTCTCGCAGATGTGCACCTGACCTGCGAATCCTGTGGCGGTAAAAGGTTTAAAGAAGAAGTACTGGATGTAAAATATAAAGACAAGAGTATTTATGATCTGCTGGAGATGAGTGTGGATGAAGCAATTGATTTTTTCGATGAGGAAGCTGTTATTGCTAAAGCCATTCAGCCGTTGAGTAATGTTGGTTTGGGGTATGTAAAACTGGGCCAGTCATCAGATACATTATCCGGTGGAGAGGCACAGCGTGTAAAACTCGCCTCTTTCCTGGGCAGGGGAAGGGCTAATAATAAAATACTGTTCATTTTTGATGAGCCCACCACAGGACTTCATTTTAATGATATAAAAAAACTGCTGGCCTCATTCAATGCATTAATAGAACAGGGGCATTCGATCCTTGTAATTGAGCATAACACAGATGTTATCCGTTCTGCAGATTGGGTAATAGACCTTGGCCCCGAAGCGGGAGATGGAGGCGGCGAATTAGTGTTTGCGGGCAAGCCGGCAGATTTGAAAAAGAATAATAAAAGCCACACATCCGCTTTTTTATAAATATTCTCGTATCTATACGAATGATGGATTAGGAAATGTACCTGGATTCAATAGAATTTTGCCTAATCGTTTAGTAGCTACTACTTATTTTTTAACCTTTGTACTATAAGGGTTACCCCTTAATAAGGTAGAAATAATCCTAAGTAAGTAACTCAAATACACCCTATGAAAAAAAAATTTACATTATTATTAATGGCACAGCCATTTTTTTTACCACTTCTTTTTTTATCTGTATCTTTTTTTCCCAAATTAGCAACGGGCCAGCCGGTTAACCAGACATTCAATACCAGCGGTACTTATGTAGTCCCTGCAGGTTATACAGTAAGTGTGATTGTTGAGGCCTGGGGCGGCGGTGGCGGTGGCGGAATTACCACCAGCGGTGCAAAAGGCGGCGGTGCAGGCGGTGCTTATGCCTCCTCCACACTTACACTTACTTCAGGCAGTTACACTGTTGTAATAGGAGCTGGCGGTGCTCCCGGAGTGAATGGTGGCAACTCGGGGTTTGGTATAAATGTTATTGCCGAGGGCGGTGGTGCAGCTTTAGGGGTGTCCGGCGGCGCAGCCGGCAGTTCTACAGGAAGTACCGGAACCATAGTAATTGAAGCAAATGCAGGTTTTGGAAAAAATGGCAATGACGGCGGGGCTGGTGGAGAGGCTGCCAATAGCGGGGGAGCAGGTGGCACCGGTGGGCTGGCAAATAATGGCTCCGGTTTATCCGGTACGGCACCAGGTGGCGGGGGTGGTGGAAAAGCCGGACCGGGTGGTGGCGGAGTATCCGGTAGCGGGGCAGATGGCAGGGTTACTGTTACTGTAAATATGTTGCTTCCGGTTGGTTTCAGTAATATTAAGGCGTACGAAAAACAGAATGGTGTACAAATAGACTGGACAGTAAATTCGGAGGGTAATCTTGATAAATACCAGGTAGAAAGATCAACTGACGGAATAAACTTTATGGTTATTGGCAGTGTGGCCGCTCGACATTTATCATCCGTGACCACCTATAATTATTTAGATGCTTACCCATTTGCAAACGTGGGTTACTATCGAATCAGGAGTGTGAGTGCAGATGGAAGATCCACATTTAGCCATATTATAAAAATAAACCTTAATAAAAACGTAATGGAATTTTCAATATATCCCAACCCGGTGGCAAATGGGTATGTTTCCTTCCAATCGGCAAATCTTGCAAAGGGTAATTATTCCCTTAAACTGATTAATGCGGCAGGTCAGCAGGTTTATACTACCGGTTTTGTACACAGTGGTGGTGCTGTTAATCAAACCATTCAATTGCCTGTAACCACAAGAGCTGGCATGTACAGCATACAGCTTAATAATGAAGTTGCCAGGGTGATGGGCAAGGTAATAATGATACAATAACATTTGTTCGGTTACCATCCGAAAAGTCTGTCAGTCCCGGTTGCTTTTTATGCGCCGGGACTTTTTTCATTAATTTATCGGAATGATTAATCATACTAATAAAGCGCCCTTCGACAAGAAGAGAGGATAGTATTATTTTATTACCGGAGTTTATCCAGGCTTTTTACCAGCTTTTCATCTTTACGGATATTGCGATATGCCATAAAATAAGCAATAATAACCGCTACAGGAAATATAGCCCACAGTGCGGGAGTGGGGGAGATTAATTTTTTCATCTCTATGAAATATAAAACAAACGTAATTACTGAAACGAGCAATCCCAGCAGGCAAAGTTTCATCTGCAGCTTTCTGTCCTTAAACATGAAAATAGTAACCGTTGAAATTCCAATGGATGCTATAGTAAGAATGAGCAGAAAAAAAGTGCTGCCTGCATCTATCAGTACAGATTGTTTCCTTGAAGAATTTTTTATCAACTCCTCACCGGTGGCAAACTGAAACATAAAAGTAAGTATTGCCGCTGCAGCGGCCAATAATAACCAAAGGGTTTGCTGACGCTGGATCATGCTCTTTTTTTATCAAAAATAGGGATAAATGGGATTAGTAATCATGACGGCACCTGGCTTCTTTTTTTTCCGCAGATATTTATCAGGACATACCGGCTGTAAATCATCGTGTATTTTCCCGCGGGCACACTCCGGACAACTGCCCCATCTGGTTGCCACCTCCGGGTTTATTTTTTAATTCCGAAAATTCATACGCTCAATTCCGAAAATTCATAACTTTGAGCATAGCAAAATAATACACATGTCAAAGTCACCAATAGTGCAAAGAAGCATGGCTGCTGTGCTGGCAACTGTTTTAAAGCAATACCCCATTGTAAGCATAACAGGGCCCAGGCAGTCCGGCAAAACAACACTTTGTCATTTACTGGGACCGGGATACCAGTATGTTAATTTGGAAATTCAGGAAAACAGGGAGTTTGCCAGTAAGGACCCCGGACAGTTTTTAGAACAGTACCAGGATGGAGTAATCCTGGATGAGGTGCAGGCAGTGCCGGAGTTGTTTCCATATTTACAATACCTGACAGACAAAAGGAAGCGCAAAGGAGAATATATCCTGAGCGGATCACAAAATTTTCTGCTGCTCGAAAAAATTTCCCAGTCGCTTGCAGGAAGGGTGGCTATATTTTCATTATTGCCGTTAAGCATAAAAGAACTGTCGCCATATTTAAGCGCATCACAAAGAAAGTGGGAGTATTTATGTTTACGGGGATTTTATCCGCGGTTGTTTGCCCATAAGAAAATGGATGCCGGTATATTTTACAAATCCTATTTTCAAACGTATGTGCAGCGGGATATAAGGCAGATAATAAATGTAAAGGACCTGAAAGTGTTTCAGCAGTTTATTAAGCTTTGCGCCAACAGGACAGGCAGTGTTTTTAATGCCAACGACATAGGCGGTCAATTAGGCATAGACAGCAAAACGGTTGCCCGGTGGCTGTCGGTGCTGGAAGCCAGTTATATCATTTACCAGTTGCCTGCCTACTATGAAAACCTCGATAAAAGAATATTGAAGAAGCCTAAAATATATTTTTATGACACCGGATTATTGTGTTACCTGCTGGGTATAAAATCAGCGGCTGCATTAACGAAGCATACATTACTGGGAAGCATATTTGAGAATTTTATTATTACTGAGTGCAAAAAAGATTATTACAATAAAGGCCGGGAACCCGAATTGTATTTTTGGCAGGACACTAATCAGCGGGAGATTGATTTAATTATTGATAAAGATACAGGCACTCATCTTTTTGAAATTAAATCTGGTAAAACACCATTAGCTTATTTCTTTAAAAACCTTAATTCCTTTAAAGGGCTTGCAAAAGAAAAAGGCAGGAAAGTAAAAAGCCATATTATTTACGGCGGCAACGAGTCTTTTAAAAGAGAAGGCCATGAACTTTACAGCTGGAATTATCTCTTTGAAAAATACCTGTAATCATTATCCCAGTTCAGGATACAGTGGAAACTGCTGCATAAACTCTTTTACTTCGCTCTTTACAGAAGCCAGTAAAGCAACATCATCCGCATTCATCAATACTTTATCTAACATGCTCACCACCGTTTCCATGTGTTCTTCTTTCATACCCCGGGTGGTAACGGCAGGTACACCCACCCGAATACCGGACGTAACGAAAGGTGATTTATCATCAAAGGGCACTGCATTTTTATTAAGCGTGATATGGGCCCTGTCTAATGTTTCCTGGGCCTTTTTACCAGTGAGGTTTTTATTGCGGAGATCAATCAGCATCAGGTGGTTGTCAGTGCCACCGCTGATAAGGCCATAGCCTCTTGATACAAAAGCCCTGGCCATGGCCTGTGCATTAGCAATTACCTGCTGGCCGTATGCCTTGAAAGAATCATCCAGTATTTCGGCGAAGGCGACTGCTTTGGCAGCTATTACATGTTCCAGCGGTCCGCCCTGCATACCGGGAAACACAGCCAGGTCCAGCAAGGAACTCATCATTCTGATATTTCCTTTGGGGTCTTTGATACCAAAAGGGTTTTCAAAATCATGGCGCAGCATGATGATACCACCTCTCGGGCCACGCAAGGTTTTATGGGTGGTGGAGGTTACGATATGGCAATGATCGAAAGGGTCATTCAAAAGTCCTGTAGCTATTAAACCGGCAGGGTGTGCAATATCTGCCATCACCAGGGCCCCGATTTCATCGGCAACCGCCCTGATACGTTTATAATCCCAGTCGCGGCTGTATGCAGAAGCACCGCAAATGATCATTTTGGGTTTTTCTTTCCGGGCAGTTTCTTCAAGGTGTTCATAGTCCACAAGGCCGGATTCTTTTTTCACCCCATAGAAATGAGCCTCGTAATTTTTGCCGCTGAAATTGGCAGGGCTCCCATGGGTCAGGTGTCCGCCCATACTAAGATCAAGTCCCAGTATTTTATCTCCGGGTTTCAGGCAGGCGAGAAATACGGCGACATTAGCCTGGGCGCCGCTATGGGGTTGCACATTGGCCCAGCTGGTATTGAATACTTTTTTCAACCTTTCAATCGCCAATGTTTCTATTTCATCCACTACTTCACATCCGCCATAGTAGCGTTTGCCGGGGTAGCCTTCTGCATACTTATTAGTGGGCACTGTACCCATGGCCTGCATTACCTGCAGGGATGTAAAGTTTTCAGAAGCGATCAACTCGATGCCGTTGCGCTGGCGTTCCAGCTCTTTGTTGATTAAATCAAAAATTGCAGTATCTCTTTGCATAGAAATTTGTTGAATAGAATTACCAAACGTACAAAAATGCGACCCCTCTTTCGTCTCAAAAGCATTCGGAACTAAGACGGCAGGCACAACAGACCATGCTAATTCACAGAACACTTCGCATAGTACTGAAGCCCGACTTAAATATTTAATACCGGTGCAAAAATAAGATAGCAGGGGATGCAAAGGGTTTTGGGGCTTAATAATTTGTTTATTTTAAAAGTCTTACTTTCGTTGGCTTTTGAAAAGTCACCTAAATCCACTGCAGCTTATACATGAAAGCTATTATACCAGTAGCCGGTGCAGGTACTAAACTGCGGCCGCATAGTTATACGCAACCCAAGGCTCTCATTCCGCTCGGCGGAAAGACAGTACTAAGTATTATTATTGACCAGATAAGAGGGGCAGGTATCAATGAGTTTATTTTCATTGTCGGCTACCTGGGGGATAAAATACAGGATTATGTAAAAGCAAAATACCCGGACCTTCAGGCCCATTATGTACACCAGGTAGACAGGCAGGGGGTGGGGCATGCCATAAAGCTTACCCGCAGTATTGTAAATCATGATGAGGTGTTTGTAGTACTTGGGGATACTATATGCGAGTATGATATTCAGGAAGTAATAGATAGCCCTTACTCTATGATAGGAGTAAGAAAAGTAGACGACCCCCGGGATTTTGGTGTGGCTGAAATCGAAGACGACTTTTTTATTGGTCATGTGGTGGAGAAACCTCAGATACCAAAGTCAAATATGGCGCTGGTGGGGGTATATAAAATCAAAGAAAGCGAACAACTGTTTCAGTGCCTGGAAAATAATATCCGGCAGGGGCTTCGCAGCCATGGGGAATACAGCCTTACCGATGCATTGGAGTGTATGATACAGATGGGGGCCAGGTTCCAGTCTTTTAAAGTGGAGAACTGGTTTGATTGCGGTCGTAAGGAAACATTGCTGGAATCCAATGCACTATTGCTGAAAAAATTTGCCCCGAAAACGGATACAGAGCTGTTTGACAATACAGTCATTATTCCACCTGTAAGTATTGGCACAGGATGCAAAATAAAAAATTCTATTATCGGCCCCAATGTATCAATTGGAGAAAATAGCACTATTGACTATTCTATTGTAAAGAATTCTATTATTGGATCATTCTCCAACCTGTTTGATATTGTACTGGATGATTCAGTTATTGGCAGTGATACCAACTTGCGGGGAGAAACCCGTTCACTGAATATTGGTGATAATACGAGTATTGATCTGGGATAAATTATCAGATCCGTTTTCTCCAGTAAGTACTTCTTTTATGAGGTGTTAATGCCACTATCCAGACTGTCCTGTTTTTTCGGACCTGAAAAATAATTTTATACGGAAACTTTTTTAGCAGCGCCCTGCGAATCTTTAGTCTTTTGTGAAGAACAAAGTAATAGTTCGGATTAGCTGTAATCCTTTCATAGCATTTTATTAGTTCTGATTCGAACTCAAGGCCGAGCTGGATACTTATTGATTCGTACTTAGCAAGTGCCTTATCAATTTCTTCATGGGTGTCTGGATGAAAAAGTAATTTATGAGGCATTTCTCCTCTGTTTTAACCATTTCAGGTGTTCTGACAAAGAAATTCCTTTTACCTTGCCGGTTTCCAGCTCAGTCAGGCGGGAAGTTATTTTTTTCCATTGTTCAGGGGTTAATTCCTTTTTTGCAGCCTGATCAGTAGAAAATAAATCTTTCTGAAGCGTATTATACAGTTTGAGTTTTTGGTTTTTGGTTAATTTGTTTACTTCTTTAAGTATCTTTTCCATACTTTTTATTTTAAAGTTAGAACTTATTTTTGAAAAAATATTTGTATGGCAACTGCATCTTTTTCCAATCGTATTACCCGGCTTTTCAACATCAGTTATCCCATAGTACAGGCGGGCATGATATGGGCCAGTGGCTGGAGGCTGGCCAGTGCGGTAAGCAATGCAGGAGGACTTGGTATAATCGGCAGCGGCTCTATGTATCCGGATGTATTGAGAGAGCATATTCAAAAATGTAAAACGGCTACGGCAAAACCTTTTGGCGTGAATGTACCCCTTCTATACCCAGATATTGATAAGCATATCCGGGTAATTATTGAGGAAGGTGTGAAAATAGTATTTACCTCTGCCGGCAATCCAAAAACATGGACAGGATTATTAAAGGAAAAAGGGATTACAGTGGTGCATGTGGTAAGTTCATCAGTCTTTGCCCAAAAAGCGGAAGCAGCCGGGTGTGATGCAGTGGTTGCAGAAGGCTTTGAAGCCGGTGGCCATAATGGCCGGGAAGAAACAACTACGATGGTATTGATACCGTCCGTGGTGAAGTCTGTGCAAATTCCGGTAATTGCCGCAGGTGGAATAGGGGATGGCCGCCAGATGCTTGCCGCCATGGTGCTGGGTGCAGAAGGGGTACAAATGGGCAGCCGTTTTGTAGCGTGTGAAGAAGCATCATCACATATCAATTTCAAAAATGTGGTGATAAATACCCGGGAAGGTGATACACAACTGGCCTTAAAGAAATTGACCCCTGTACGACTGATAAAAAATTCTTTTTATAAACAGGTGCAGGAAGCAGAACAGAGGGGGGCAGATGCTGAAGAACTACGGGTATTACTGGGCAGGGCAAGGGCCAAAAAAGGGATGTTTGAAGGCGAACTGGAGGAAGGCGAACTGGAAATTGGCCAGGTAAGTGCATTATTGAATGATATATTACCGGCGGCAACTATTGTCGATAATGTGTGGCAGGAATTTATGAGCGGTTTGGCTAATCCGGTAAAAAAGCTTTAATTTTAGCCAGCCATTTGTATACAGAAGGGTGGAAATGTGCTGAAAGGTGATAAAAAAACCATTCAAAACTAATCAATGAAAAGGAAGTTATTCATGTTTGCAATAGGCCTTATGGGTTTTGTTGCAGCCAAAGCATCTGATGAGGTTAAAGGCCCCGGAGATGGCAGGAAGGATGATTTGAACGGTACGGTACTAAACGGGGAAACTAAAAAGCCACTGAAGGATGTAACTGTTACGGCAATACTTATTTCAAAAAAAGAAAAAATCGAGTATACGAATGAGGAAGGTGATTTCTCTTTTGATGAATTGAAACCAGGCACTTATAAATTCATTTTCGAAAAAGCAGGGTTCAGAAAAATCACCAAAGAAAGGGTGGTGATTAAAACAGATGATGCCTTCCAGATGAATATTGAGATGATTGAGAACAGTGATTATGACATTATGCCTTCTCCTTTTATGGTTGGCGGGGTAAAATAATTTTTTTTATTGTTATACAAAAGTCCCGGTTCAATTAAGAGCCGGGACTTTTTGTTTTTCATGGCCAGGTTGGTTTTGGATTCATTAATCCATATCTATATCAAAGTCGTCAGCATCTTTTTGAATATTAAATGTTGTATGCTTTTCAAGGAAAGTCCGGTATTTGTTATAAGTCTGGTCTGAGGCTTTCTTCCCATTAATAAACAGTTCGCCATTTTTATGCTTCAGGGTATAATTTTCTTTTTTGTTAATAAGGCCATCATTTTCAAGCCCATCCACAAATGATTTATATTCTTTAATTGCGGCTTTGGCCTTTTCAATCTCCACTTTGGCATTTTGCATTTCTTTCTCCAGTTGTGGTCCCAGGTCTTTCATATCCTCCTGTAGTTTTTTCATGTCCTCACTCAGCTTCTTCATGTCTATTTCTTTTACCTTATTCATTTCCACTTTGATATTGTCCCAATCCACTTTGGCCAGCGATTCCTGCACTTCTTTCTGAATCCTGGCTATATCCACCTCTTTCATAGCATCAGCTATTTCATTTTTTATCTTATTAAAATCCACTTTGGCCAATGACTCCTGCACCTCTTTCTGGATTTTTTCAATGTCAATTTCTTTCATGGCTTTTTCAATTTCAAGCCTGATTTTATCGCCATCAATGCTTTTCAGGGCTTCAGCCAATTCCTTTTGAATTTTTTCCATATTCACATGCAGGTCTGCATTGTCGAGTCCTTCCAAAACATCATCCAGGTCCCGGATTTTTTTATCCCGGTCGCCTGTTTTCTTTTTGGGAGTGGTGTCGTTAAAGGTTTGCTGATTACGGCCGGGGCTTTGTTGCTGGTCCCAGGAAATAAGACCTATGGTAAGGCCCACAGTAAGGAGGAGCAGTAAGAATCGTCCGGATAAAAAGGTTGTTGGTTTCATACTTAGTATTTTTAATAATTTATGTTTACGAACTATTTCGTATCAAATATACGACTGATTTCGTATTAGAATACTGTCAGGGTCACATAAAGAAAAATTTAACAATTGGCCTCCAAACGGACTAAGGGTTAGCCACGAATTACACGGATGGCACGAAAAATAGAATGATTGAATACAAATAGAGACTGCTGCCGAAGCTGCCTTTTTGGCCACGAATTACACGGATGGCACGAAAAATAGAATGATTGAATACAAATAGAGACTGCTGCCGCAGCAGCTTTTTTGGCCACGAACTACGCGGATGGCACGAAAAATACAATGATTGAATACAAATAGAGACTGTTGTGGCAGTTTTTATTTAGCACATATACTCTAATTAGTACAGTTATCTTTTCGTGTCTATTTGTGTGTTTTCGTGGCCAGCCAATTTGTATTTAACTGTATCAATTCGTGGCCCGTTCTCAATTTTTTCGGAAAGCCCAGCGCATCATTTCTTTCCAGCTTGGTTTCTTGCCATACATTAATATACCGGTACGGTAAATTTTGGCGGCAAACCATACGGTGAAAATAAAACCGAGAATTAAAAAAGCCATTGATAAGGCCAGTTGCCACCAGGGTACTGTATTGGGTACCCCAAACGGTATCCGGGCCATCATTACGATTGGTGAACTGAATGGAATAATACTGGCCCAAACTGCAATAGGGCTGGTGGGGTTGGCCACGGCTGTACTCATCAGTGCAATGGATAAGATGACCAGCATGGTAACAGGGAAACTCAACGACTGCGCTTCACGCATATCTTCGTTTACCGCACTTCCGATGGCACCATATAAAGATGCATAAAAGAAAAAACCACCCAGGAAGTAGAAAGCAAAGCAGAATAATATCAGCGGCAGGTTTACACTGGCAAACATATTTTGCATGTTGCCCACCAACTGGTTGGCCATACCACCCCCACCGGAAGAGAACTTACTTATATTGTATACAATAAATACAAATGCTATCCACAACAGGAATTGTGTAAGCGCCACCATACCGATACCAAGAATTTTTCCCAGCATCATTTGAAATGGTTTTACTGATGATACGATTACTTCGGCTATCCTGTTTGTCTTTTCTTCCATCACACCCATCATTACCTGTGAGCCATATATGAGGAGAATAAAATAAATCAGAAAGCCACATGCATACCCGATGCCTTCGGCAGTTTTTACATCAGCTTTTTCATCCTTAATATTCTTTGGCGTTAATCCTAAATGGCTGGCTGACAGAATTTGTTGTTTGGAGGCATCAATTTGAAGGCTGTCGTTTTTAATTTCATCCCAAATCCGGTTTAGCTTCATTTCCAGCGGGGCTGTAGAAGAGCTGCCATAGGATTTATTTGCTTTGAATAAGAGACCCTTTGTTCCTGTTTGCCAGTTAACAGGTGGTATGATTATATATCCGTCATACCCTTCTTTTTTATGGTCGGCTATGACACTGGACGCATTTTCTTTTACCAGTGTCAGGGTAGAACTATTATCTATTTTGTTTTGACCTTCAAGCAAAGACTGCGAAAAATAGCCCGATGAATCTATTATGGCTACAGTAAGATTCTGTTTGCTTTTGTCAGCTATATAACCCATTCCGAAAACGAGGGCCATGTATAGCAGTGGGAACAGCAGGGTGGAAATGATAAATGTTCTTTTTCGAACCCTGGTCAGGTATTCTCTTTTTATAATGAGCCAGATCTTATGCATGATAAATAGTTTAGTTGGTTTTGATTCAGTTATACTTTCTGAAACTGACGGGCTGCAGGAGTGCCTTCTACCAGTTTTATAAAAATATCATTGAGTGATGGGAGTATTTCATTGAATGAATGAATAGAAGCACCCAGTTGCAACAGGTATTGCAGCACATCAGTAGGCTGCTTGCCATCTTTTATCCGTACAATGTGTGACTGTCCTTTTGTACCTGCCAGTTCAAACGGGGCCGTTTCATTCAGTACCGGCATTTGCCGGAGGCCTATGCTAAAAAGATTTTCTTTAAAATTCTGTTTTATCTGCTTCACCGTTCCGTCTAATATTTTCTTTCCTTTATTTACCAGTGCAATATGATCGCATATTTCTTCCACCTGTTCCATACGGTGTGTACTGAAGATGATAGTGGCCCCATTTTTAGCAAGGCTAAATATTTCATCCTTTATCAGGTTACTATTCACAGGATCCAGTCCGCTGAAAGGCTCATCGAGAATGATAAGCTTTGGTTCGTGCAGTACCGTGGTCACAAACTGTAGTTTTTGGCTCATACCCTTGGATAAGTCTTCCACTTTTTTATTCCACCAGCTTTCCATTTCAAATTTATGAACCATTGTTTGATCTTTTTTTCTGCTTCTTTCCGGGAAAGGCCTTTCAGTTGTGCGAGATACAAAGTTTGCTCGCCGATTTTCATTTTTTTATACAGCCCTCTTTCTTCCGGCATATACCCTATATGTCCCACATCTTTGATAGGGTCAAATTTTTTTCCATCAAGAATAATATGGCCTTCGTCGGGATAAAATATACCGGTAATCATCCTGATGAGGGTTGTTTTGCCGGCACCATTGGGTCCAAGCAGGCCAAAAATCTGCCCTTTTTCCACCGATAGGCTGATATCGTCAACTGCTTTTTGAGCGGCAAAATATTTTTTCAGGTTTTGCAATTCCAGAATCAGCATAATTTGTTGGTTTGTATTGTAAAATTAGTTTTCGTGCAGTAATTACAATCATATTTCGATGAATGGAAGGCCATTAGGTGCAAGTTGCCAATAATGCCGGTCAAACTGCATCGAACAGCAGGGCGATTTGTGCAGCCACTCTTTCTCCATCCATAGCAGCGCTTACAATACCCCCGGCATAACCTGCCCCTTCACCACAGGGATATAAATTTTTTATTTGTGGATGTTGTAAGGTAATAATATCTCTCGGAATGCGTACAGGCGAAGAAGTTCTGGATTCAGTGGCTACCACTACAGCTTCATTGGTAAAATAACTTTTAGCTCTTTTGCCATATTCTTTAAAAGCCAGTTGCAGACTTTGGTAAATAAAATCCGGGAGTACTTCCTTCAATGAAACTGAATGAAGACCGGGCAAATAAGAACAATCTGGAAGTGAGGAAGAAATCCTGTTCTCTGTAAAATCAACTAAGCGTTGTGCCGGCGCTGCAAGTTTTCCGCCACCTGCATTAAAAGCATTCGTTTCCACCAGCCTCTGAAACTCCATCAGGAGTAGTGGGTTGCCGCCATTATTATTTTTTGTTTTTTCGCTGTTAACTGTTTTAAAAGCGTCTTTTTCTTCCACTGTTACCACAATGCCGCTGTTAGCATACGGGTTATTACGTTTAGAAGGGCTCCATCCATTTACCACCAGTTCGCCTGGTGAAGTGGCCGCCGGAGCAATAATACCACCGGGGCACATACAGAAAGAGAAAACTCCTTTGCCATTTACCTGCTGCACCCAACTGTAAGCGGCTGGTGGTAAAGAAGGTGGCCTGGTGGTATCACTATTTACAATTGCCGGCGGCAGGTGATATTGTACACAGTCAATCAGTGATTGGGGATGTTCTACCCGTACACCCAATGCAAAGGGTTTTGATTCGATGTGTATATTATTATTATACAGCAGTTGAAAAATATCCCTGGCCGAATGACCGGTAGCCAGGATAACGGCCCCGGCTTCAAACGTATTGCCATCTGCTGTCTTTACTCCTTTAAGTACAGCATCTTTTATGGTGAGGCCTGTCACTTTTTTTTCAAATAAAAATTCTCCACCGCAACTGGTTATCTGATGGCGCATGGCGGTGATGATTTGTGGCAGTTTATTGGTGCCAATATGCGGATGCGCTTCATACAGTATGGATTCTTCGGCCCCAAAATGGACAAACAGGTTTAATATCTTTTCTATATTGCCTCTCTTGCTGCTGCGGGTATATAATTTGCCATCGCTGTAGGTACCGGCACCACCTTCTCCAAAACAGTAATTGCTTTCCGGGTTCACTTCTCCTTCTCTGTTAAGGACAGCCAAATCCCTTCTTCTGGCCCTTATATCTTTTCCTCTTTCCAGGATGATGGGTTTGATACCTGATTCAATAAGTTTCAGCGCCGCAAAAAGACCGGCCGGCCCGGCGCCAATAATGATGACAGACTGGCGGGCATTTTTTACTTCTTTAAATTGAAATGGTATTATTGTCCTTGGCTGAAAGGGTTCATTAATAAATGCCTTCAGTGTGAGGTTGACCCAAGGCTGCCGGCCCCTGGCATCGATAGAATGCTTTATAAGGACATACCCGAAAACAATCGATTGCGTAATGGCTTCAGCCTGTGCTATATATTGTTTTACCAGTGCTTCATTGGCTGCTTCGGAAGGTAACAACCGGAGGGAAATTATTTTTTGCATAGTGTCAGGTATTTATCCTGAAATGGAAAACAAAGATGCGAATAAAAAATGGGGATTAATTTTATTATTCCTTGTTTCACCAGTAAAATATTAATACCTTCAAACAACACCACCTGTTATGAAAAGAAAATACCCTTACTCCTTTATTATAGTATGGATTGTTGTTGCCTGTTTTGCCTGTAGTACTACTTATCAGAGCCAGGCACTGCAATACAAATCTTACCGGATCAATGAAGTGCAGCCAAAGGATTCCTCTTTGCTTTCATTTTTACAACCTTACAGCAATACGGTTAATAAAACGATGAACGATGTGGTGGGAGTGGCGGAGAAGTCCCTCGATAAAAATCAGCCGGAAGGCGCCCTGGGTAATTTTATGGTGGATATATTTTTGGAAATGGCCGGGGAAAAATATAATACAAGGGTAGATGCAGCGTTCGTAAATTTTGGTGGAATACGGTTAACGCAACTACCTGCGGGGGATATTACTACCGGAAAAATATTTGAGTTGATGCCTTTTGATAATCTATTAATTCTTCAAAAATTAAAAGGTGAAGTATTGCAACAGCTGCTGGATCTGACAGCTACAAAGGGAGGCTGGCCGGTGGCAGGTATAACCATGCAGATAAAAAACCTGCCTGCCGGACAGGCAGGTAAAAAAGCGGTGAACGTAATGATAGGTGGAAAACCATTGGATCCCGATGCGGTGTATACGGTGGCTAATTCCGACTTTATTGCCAATGGAGGAGATAATGCAGACATGCTGCGAAATGTGCCGCAGATTTCCAATGGGTACCTGATGAGGGATGCTATACTCGATTATATTAAAAGACTAAAAAGCCAGGGAAAAAAAATTAGTGCTAATATAGAAAACCGTGTTACCAATGCTCAGTAGAAAAAATTTTATCAGGCAGTCTGCATTATCTGCCGGTGCGGTGCTGGTTGGCCCTTCCATTGCCAATGCTGCTGACTATTTAAATCCGCAGAAGCTGACCATTCTGCATACAAATGATACACACAGTCGTTTGGAGCCTTTTCCTATGGATGGCGGACGTAACCAGGGATTGGGTGGTATAGCAGGCAGGGCTGAACTGATCCGGCAGATAAGGGCTGCAGAAGAACACGTACTATTGCTTGATGCTGGCGATATCTTTCAGGGAACTCCATTTTTTAATTTATACAAAGGTGAGCCCGAAATAAAAGCAATGACCAGTATGGGGTATGATGCCTCTACAATCGGTAATCATGATTTTGATGCGGGTATGGAAAACCTGGCGCTGCAATTAACCAATCATGCCCGCTTCCCGATGCTGGTAGCCAATTATGATTTTACGGGAACACCGTTGGAAAATAAAACACAGCCGTACAAAGTTTTTAAAAAAGGAAAACTACGTGTTGGTGTATTTGGCATCAGTATTGAAGGAAGAGGGTTGATTCCGGACAGTTTATTTGGAGAAACAAAATATCTTGACCCGGTTCAAAAAGCAAATGAAACGGCTGCCAAGCTTAAAAAGGAAAAGGGCTGTGATATGATTATTTGTTTATCACACCTCGGCTACCAGTATAAAGAGAGCAACAAAGTGAGCGATGAAACGCTGGCAAAAGAAACAGAAAATATTGACCTGATCATTGGTGGTCATACACATACGTTTCTTGACAAGCCGGTTGAATATATTAATAAAAAAGGCGATACCGTGATAGTGAACCAGGTGGGTTTTGCCGGTATTATTTTAGGTAGACTTGATTTTGAATTTTCCAAATTTTCGGGGAAGAAACTGTCTAAAAATCATAATCTTTCTGTTTCACAAAAATCGGGGGGTTAAAAATTTTTTTTTATAAAAGAAATGGTGATATTCGCCCTCCTGTCCAATTTTTTTTACTGACATAGTGTTAAGATTTTTTTTTGGGCAATATTGAAAGAATAACTATAGTTAACCCGGTATAAACTGCTTACTAAATCTGATGGAGAAGAACGCTGAAAAAATCTGGACCAATTGTTTAAAGATCATCAAAGATATTGTTGAGTGGCAGCATTACAAGACCTGGTTTGAACCTATTCACCCCGTATCATTGAAAAACAATGTACTGGTGATCCAGGTACCCAGCCAATTCTTTTTCGAGTATTTGGAAGAACATTACGTAAATTTATTAGCGAAGACATTGAAAAGAGAGTTGGGTAAAGATGCCCGTCTCGAATACCGCATCATGGTGGACAGTGGTAACAGCAAGAACAAACCTGTTACGATGGATGTAAGCGGTCAGGGTTTTAAAACTTTTTCAAATAACGAAATGGATTTCCCTTTAGTCATAAATAATCCTGTTAAGAATCCGTTCGTTATACCGGGTCTGAAAAAAATGCAGATAGACCCGCAGTTAAATCATATTTATACATTCGAAGCATTTATAGAAGGTGACTGTAACAGGGTTGCCCGCAGGGCTGGTAAAACAGTGGCAGAAAAGCCCGGCACTAATTCCTTTAATCCTTTAGTGATTTATGGCGGCGTGGGCTTGGGGAAAACCCACCTGGCACAAGCCATAGGAAATGACGTAAAAAGGCTTCACCCCAATAAAGTGGTGTTGTACGTAAGCTCTGAGAAATTTATCAACCAGTTTATGGACCACAGCCGTAATAATGCGATAAATGACTTTATCCATTTTTACCAACTGATAGATGTGCTGATCATTGATGATGTACAGTTTTTTGCCAAAGCAGAAAAGTCTCAGGACGCTTTCTTTGCCATATTCAATCATTTGCACCAATCGCATAAGCAGCTGATTCTTACATCAGATAAATCACCAAAAGACCTGGATGGTGTGCAGGAAAGATTGTTGAGCCGATTCCGCTGGGGCTTAAGTGCAGATCTGCAGGTACCGGAATACGATACAAGGATTGAGATACTGGAAAAAAAGATGAAGAATGACGGGCTGGAAATGCCAAAAGAGGTGGTAAAGTATATTGCCTATAATATAAATAACAACGTAAGGGAGCTGGAAGGGGCGCTGATATCACTGTTGGCACAATCTTCGCTAAACAGGAGAGAGATAGACTTAGACTTAGCCAAAAAAGTGTTACGCAATTTTGTAAAATCATCCAGCAAAGAAATTACTATCGAAACTATCCAGAAAATGGTTTGCGAGTACTTTGATGTGTCGTATGACAAGCTGCTGCAGAAAACCCGTAAACGAGAAATCGTGCAAGCAAGACAGATTACTATGTACCTGGCCAAGGCATTTACCAAGAATTCATTGAAAACGATCGGGGAGCATTTTGGCGGCCGCGACCATACCACTGTAATACACTCCTGCCAGACAGTAAAAGACCTGATGGACACTGATGGTGTATTCAGGGAGAATGTATTGGAATTGCAGCAGAAAGTACAATTGGCAGCTATGTAAGTTTTATATACCAATTAATTACAAATCCCAAATTCCGGGCAACTGGAATTTGGGATTTGTTTTTTTTGGGATTTCTTAGTTGTTATCTTTATTTTTGCCTCCCCCTTTGATAAAAGGGTTGTATTAAATTGGAGAGGTTCCGCCGGTTGTCAGACAAAAGGAACGAGTAAGAAAATATAGGAGAGGTGCCTGAGTGGCCGAAAGGAACGGTTTGCTAAATCGTCGTACGGGTTAAACTGTACCGTGGGTTCGAATCCCACCCTCTCCGCAAATAAGAGCCGTGACATTAGTCAGGACTCTTATTTGGAATAATTACAACTGACAGACTCTCTTTTAAATTCAGTAAAAACTCTTTTAATCGGAAATAAGCCGCTATATTTGCAATCCCAATTCAGAATTATCTGATATGTCCGGGAAGTAGCGCAGGCCGGTAGCGCACCTGGTTTGGGACCAGGGGGTCGCAGGTTCGAATCCTGTCTTCCCGACTAAGCCTGTAAGTAATTGACTTACAGGCTTTTATATTTAAATTTTGCCCTCAAGACCGTATTTTTCCCTTCACATACTGAGCTATACACTGAGTAGCTCACTGAGTATAAATCATTCAATATTAAATAGTTATTGAATTTTTAGAACTTCCTTTTATAGTCCGATTTTTTCATTTTTACCACTTCTGGTGAGTTCGCCGGTGAGTAAATTTTTTTTGAAACAATCATAATTAATTAAAAATCAATGAGATAAATGGAAGGTTCTAATCCTGTCACCCCGACGTGTAGCTAGACTTATAACTCACAGAATTTTAAGGCTTTAACTATCTTAAAATTTTACCACAATGAAAAGTTTCAATTCATTTTTTGTGAGTTTTTACATCCGTAAAAATCGAAACAAACTTAAAAACTATAGTGTCTTTTGTTGCATCAAACTCGCTGAACGTTCGACTGAAATATGTATCTCTGGCAGCATTCAAAAGGCTGAATGGAACATAGGAAAAGCAAGACCAAAACAGGAAACAGATTACTTAATAAAGCTTTCTATTTACCTGGATACGATCAAAGCCGAACTTTTCAATATCTATCTTGATTTAAAGCTTACTGGAGAAGAATGTACTGCTCAGAGAATAAAAACTATTTTCTTGAATAAGGATTTACGTCAGTTTACATTTCTACAATTAATAGATAAGGCCATTGAAAAATATCAGCATGAACTTGTAAAAGGAAGTCTCAAGAATTATCATGCAACGAGATCCTATGTGGAGAGATTTTGTAAATCAAAATTTAAATCTGGTGATGTTTCTTTGAAATTTATCAACTACTCTTTTATTGATGATCTCAAGACATTTATCCTAAGCAACCCACTTAAAGTAAATGATCGCTGTAATAACAATGGTTGCATGAAGCATATGGAACGCATAAAAAAGATAGTTACCTGGGCTTATGCTATGCGTTTCATTGACAGAAATGTTTTTGCATCATTTAAGATCAGGAAAACCCGGTATGAAAGTAAATGGTTGAATTTGGAACAATTAAGAAGAATTCAGACTAAAAAATTACACCAGCCGATGATAAGTTTAGTAAGAGATCTTTTTGTGTTCTGTTGTTACACTGGCATGGCTCCAATTGACATGCAGCTATTAAAACCACATCAAATATATTCTGGAGTCGATAAATTGACTTGGATGACATATACCAGAACTAAAAGCAAAATTTCAGCAAATGTTCCATTACTTAGTCAGGCAATGGAAATTGTAAAAAAGCATGAATTGAGAAAGGGAGATTTATTTCGCACAACGGTTTTCCCTTTTGTTACGAATAAGGACCTAAATGATAACTTAAAGGTCATTAGCGAAATATGCGAATTAGATTTATCGCTTAATTTTTATATAGCCCGTCACACTTTTGCTACAACGGTCACATTACTCCATGGTGTTCCAATTACTTCAATAAAAGAAATGATGGGGCATGATAGAATTGAAACCACAATGAGATATGCAAAAACGAATACCTCAATTATTGGAATTGATATGATGGCTGCTCAAGAAAAGATGAGTGATTAGCTAATGGTTACCAATGACTTATTAATTCAAGAAAGTGTTTCCCGAATATTCCCCAGTTATTAAATAATTGCTGCTTTTTCAGAATCTGCTGCAAGGTAACATGCTTGTCCGTTTTTGACATCTTAATGTCCGGCGAGGTGTTTTTATTCATGACATCTTTGTGTTATGGAAAAAAACATAGCCATTCTAATGGCTGATTTATCGGGGTACACTGCGCTTACAGAAACGCATGGTTCTATTGCAGCCGCAGATTTAATTGACAAGTATATCGGGATAGTAGAAAGTTGCCTTAGTGGAGATTGTAAGCTTCATGAACGTGTAGGTGATGAGATTATGATTGTTTCTTCCTCGCCCGATTACTTAGTTGCAACTGCACTTATGATTCTCAGCAACACTTCAAATGAAGATAATTTTCTCCAGGTGCATGGGGGACTGCATTATGGAAAAATATTACAAAGAGGCAATAGCTATTTTGGATCCGCCATCAATCTAACTTCAAGGATTGCGTCTAAGGCAAATGCAGGAAGCGTTTGGTGCTCTGATGAATTTGTCAACGCATTATCTGACAAATCTGTATTTCCATTAAAATCAAAAGGAAATCAGGTTTTCAAAAATGTCAGTATTGAAAAGGAAGTATTTGAGCTGTGTATTGAAGATAGAAAATCGGTTTACGTAGATCCTGTATGCAGAATGTTAATACTAGACACCAATAAAGCCATTTCGCACCCTACCGAAGATGGCAAATATTTTTGTTCTTCGGAATGTCTGGGAATTTATAAGTCTAATTAAAAGAAGCAGGAAGTACTACTCGTTAAAAAAAATAGTATGCCATCACTACCAAAATAAATACATTATGACATCATTAATTATTGGAATTTCTTCAGGTATTTTTCTAATCATTTTGTTTGAAATTCTGAAACGCTATGACAAGCAAGTTGTTTATGGGTTGGTCCTTACGGGAATTGGTTTTCTATATATAGGGTTTGCCTGGACTGACCTTGAATCTTTAATCATTAATTCAATTCAAGCTCTTGTGTTTTTATTATTGGCCTATTATGGAATTAAAAAGAGTATCTACATTCTTTCCATAGGCTATTTCCTGCATGGAAGCTGGGATCTTGCTTATGACCTTTTTGGTAAACCGGACTTGATTCCTCCTCATTACGATGTGTTTTGTTTATCCATTGATTTCACTATTGGAATTTATCTATTGATCTTTGCCAGAAGTATCAATTCAAAGTTTAAGAATAACACAGTATAATGGGTTAGTTTTTATTACCTGTCAAAACTTATTTTATAGCCTGCTTTTATTAAAAACAATTTAATACATTTAACCATGTTGAAGGTCGCTTTTATCATACCTCCCACCGTTGAAATACTTGACCTTGCAGGACCCATGCAGGTTTTTACAGAAGCTAAATTCTATGGGTTTGATATTGATATAGAATTTTATACTTTCTCGGATGAGCCAGTCAGTACTTCCGGGCTTGGATTTGGAAAGCTCGAAAACTTTAAGAAAGCAAAGTTGAAAGAAAATGATTTTGTATTTGTTCCAGGAATGGATATGGAATATGTAAACAGCTTTTCTTTCAGAGCAGAAAAGGAATTTTTTAAATGGCTAAAGAATTGTTCCGATAAAGAAATTACTGTTTGCTCTATCTGTAATGGTGCATTTGCGTTGGGTCATGCGGGACTGCTGCAAGACACTGAGTGTACAACCCATTGGCGAAGAGTAAAAGCGTTGCAGGAATTGTTTCCTTCTGCAAGGGTTGTGGCTGATATTTTATTTATAAAGAGTAACAACGTATATACAAGTGCTGGCATCAGTGCCGGTATTGATCTGGCACTGGCTATACTTGAAGATTTGAAAGGCCCGCTGTTTACT
>JANOEQ010000086.1:0-6176 GCA_031441485.1 Chitinophagaceae bacterium | reverse complement strand
CGAGCGGCCTTCTGGGCCTTGCCGGAAACGTCGTCTCGGGAGGCCCGTTCAAGACCCTGATCGGACTCGCGGTTTTGTACGCTCCGACCGTTTTGTTCGTCGCCACTCTCCTGGCGCCCATCGGCGGTTTCGGGGTCGCCTTTCGGCGCGATTTCGGAGGACTTGTCACCTGCGTGTTCTTCGTATGGGCCGCGGCTCATCTCCCTATTGCCCTTGCCTCGCTCCTCATGCCCCAGACCCTTCTCCTGCGGACCGCGGGCGTTTAAAATTAATTTTCCCGCAAAGACGCAAGGTCGCAACGCTTGATTTTCAGTTGTTTTAAACCTTGAGCCGTAGCGCCATTGCGTGATTTTCTGACTTTTGAGATAGCCTCTTTGTGAGATGTAAAACTAACACATGAGTAAAACGATAATCAACACTACCAACGCCCCGTCACCCATTGGGCCTTACAGCCAGGCAGTATTTACAGGAGATTTATTATTCATATCAGGCCAGGTTTGTATAGACCCTGTCACCGGTACATTGAAAAATAAAGATATCCAGGAAGAAACCCACCAGGTAATGCATAACCTGAAGGCAATCCTGCAGGAAGCCGGTTTAGGTTTTGCCAATGTGGTAAAAACCAGCATCTTTCTTACTGATATGGGCCAGTTTGGAGAAGTGAACCAGGTGTATGGAAGATATTTTGAGAATGATATAACTGACGGGCAATCAGGTTTTCCGGCAAGAGAAACTGTGCAGGTATCTGCGCTGCCACGGGCAGTGAATGTGGAGATCAGTATGATTGCTGTAAAAACTACACAATAATCTTGTTTTAATACCCACGGATCAACCTTATACTATATACTGATAAATTCAACCAATTTTGTAATTTCGGCAATTCCTTTATTTTCCAGTCGTCTCCCAGACCATATTTTATTAACCACAACTTCAACTTATGCGAAAAATTTTTACAATTTGTTTTGCCAGTCTTTTTATTGTTTTCACTGTCGCTTCGCTAACCACCGGCTGCGGGCATAAAAACGAAAGCAATGCTGAACAGGAATTTGAAGAAGAAGAAAATGACAAGTACGATGGCGCTGATCAGGCTATACTTTCTGAGATCGAAAGAACAAAAGATCCTGCCACCGGTAAAGTGCCCTGGGAAAAATGGCGTATCGCTATGGAGCAGACGGAACAGGCAAAGCAGTCGTTCGCCAACAGAACAGAGGCACTTGCATGGATAGAAAGAGGACCCAATGGTGATTTCTCCCGTCAAAACGGTAACAGTCGTCCCAATGATGACCAAACATCAGGCAGGATCAGGGCTACCATGGTGGATTCTCTGGACCCCACCCATAAAACTGTATTTGCTGGCAGTGTGGCAGGTGGTTTATGGAAAACAACAGATATTACTGTTTCTCCCGCCAACTGGACACCGGTCAATGATTTTTTATCCAATCTGGCCATAGCTGATATTTGCCAGGATCCCCGCCCCGGTTTTCAAAATAACATGTATATGTGTACCGGTGAGTCATACTTTAATGCCGATGCAGTTAGAGGTGTGGGTGTATTTAAAAGTGTGGATGCCGGCACTACCTGGAGTTTTTTGCCCAGCTCCAGCGCTTTTTTAAATGGTACAAGGATACTTTGCGATTTTCAGGGAAATGTATATGTGGGTACAAGGGGCAACGGTTTACAGCGTTCAACAGATGGTGGCACAACCTGGACTAATATTACCCCTGCCGGAATTGGCAGTGATGTTTGTGACCTTGAATTAAGTTCTACAGCTGTAACGGGCAGATTACACGTAACCACGGGTATCTTCAGTACTTCAGGCTATCGCTTTACAGATATTCCGGCCACTGTTACTTCTGGTGCAGGATGGACTACTGCCACTTCTCCCTTTACAACATTTAACCAGCGTACAGAATTAGGTATAGCCGGTAATACTTTATACGCCTGCCCTGATAATGCCAGTCACCAGGTGCCTGTTATCTGGAGGTCAACCGATGGAGGTGACAACTGGGCTGCTGTTGCTGTACAACCCGGTGGAGCTACATGGGCGAATGGCCAGGGATGGTATGACCTATCCTGTGGTGTAAACCCGGCCAATCCCAATGAGTGTATTGTGGGAGGATTGGAATGTTATAAAACAACAAACGGCGGAGGTAGTTGGGTAAAAGTTGCTGTGTGGGTAGGCGGTTCCGGTCAATACATACATGCGGACCAGCATGATATACAATGGTGGGATGGCGGAACAAAATTGATGTTTGCCTGCGATGGAGGCATTCACTATTCAGCCGATGGTGGCACTACTGTAAGAGACCGAAACAAAGGGTTACGGATAAAACAATTCTATTCTGTAGCTATTCACCCCACTGAAACAAATCTCTTCATTGCCGGCGCACAAGATAATGGTATGCACCGGTTGAACCATCCCGGGCTTGACAGCTCAATAGAATTTTATGGCGGTGATGGTATGTATTGTGCGATTGACCAGAATGAACCACAGTTTCAGTTTGGATCCGCTTTTAATAATAATATCAGAAGAAGTATAAACGGGGGCCTCAGTTGGGGAAATGTTTCGTTTGCAGGTGGCCGCTTTGTTAGCCCCTGGGATTATGATAACATTGGTAACAAAATATATCTCTGCTCTGGTAACGGAAACTACATAAGATGGGATAATCCCCAGACCGGAACCACCTCTGCAACGGTTGCAGTTACAGATTTTGGTGGCCTGCAAGTATCTGCCGTACATGTTTCTCCCTATACAGCTAACCGGGTTTTCTTTGGCACCAGTAATGGAACCACCAGCCGATTGGTTCGGCTGAATGATGCCCACACCGCAACACCCACCAGTACTATTATTACGCCACCCGGTGCTACAGGATTTTTAAACTGTGTGGTTACCGGTTCTTCTGATCAAAACCTGATTGCCTGTTTTTCGAGTTTTAATGTTAACAATGTTTGGATAACCACGGATGGAGGTACTACCTGGGCAGCCAGTGATGGTAACCTGCCGAATATGCCGGTAAGATGGGCCCTTTTTCATCCTGATACTGATACAAAGGCATACATCGCTACAGCTACCGGTGTTTGGGAAACTGATTTGCTGAATGGCGCTTCAACAGTGTGGGCGGCCAATCCATCATTTCCTAATGTAAGTACAGATATGATTAAGTACAGGGCATCTGACCGTACCATCGCTGCGGGTACCCATGGCCGTGGTGTATGGACAGCCACCGTGCCGCTTCCTTCCGGCTTTAGTTTCAATACACCTGCACCTGCAGTGGCTACCTGTCCTGCACCTGCTTCTATGGACATCGTGTTGGGAACAATTGCCAACGGTGGATTCTCCAATACCATTACTGTTTCATCCAGTGCAGCTCCGGCTGGTACTGCCGTAAGCTTTGTTCCTGCAAATACAGTAATCCCCGGTAATAATGTAACAGTAAGATTAACCGGAACCAATACATTAGCAGCCGGTTCCTATACCTTAACTATTACCGGAACGGCCACCGGTTCTCCCAATCAAACAAGAGATATTACATATACGATAAATCCGGGTGCCGGCCCTGCTATTACTGCTCAACCGGCCAATCAAACTATTTGCGCAGGCAGCAATACATCTTTCAGTATTACTTCTCCATCAGCAGGTATTTTCCAATGGCAAATAAGTACAGATGGCGGTGTAACGTATAACAACCAGCCGAATGGTGGTGTATATAGTGGTGCTACTACTGCTACGCTTACTATAACAGGTGCCACTGCGGGAATGAATAATAACCGGTATCGTTGTAATGCTTCCACTTTGTGCGGCACCACCAGTTCCAATGGCGGTATACTCACCGTTAATACAGCGGCTGCTATTACGGCCCAACCACAAAGTGTTTCATTATGTACAGGGGCCAATCATACATTTAGTGTGGGCGCTACCGGCACTTTACTTACCTACCAATGGTATATCAGTACTGATGGTGGAACAACTTTCAATTTATTGCCCAATGGTGGCGTTTATACTGGCGCTGGCACTGCCAACCTTACTATTACCGGTCTTACGGCTGGATTGAATAATAACCAGTACCGTTGTCAGATCACCGGTATTTGCCCACCTTCACCAATTAACTCGGCGGCAGCTGCACTTTCAGTAGCCACTTCTCTCAGTATTACCGGTCAGCCAGTGGATGCTGCTATTTGCGAAGGAAGCAATACCAGCTTTACCGTTGCAGCAGCAGGGGCAGGCACCTACCAATGGCAGGTAAGTACCGATGGCGGCGTTACCTATAATAACGTAGTGAATGGTGGTGTGTATGGCGGAGCTACTGCAGCTACGCTGACTATTACGGGCGCTACTGTATCATTAAATACTAACAGGTATCGTTGTAACCTTACCAGTCTTTGCGGCAACGCTACTTCAAACGTGGCCTTACTTACGGTAAATACTTTGCCGGCCATCTCAGCACAACCGCAAAGCGTAACTATATGTACAGGCACCAATAACACATTTAGTGTAACGGCCACGGGTACCGGTATTGGGTATCAATGGCAGTTAAGTACCGACGGCGGCGTTACCTATAATAATATAGGCGGTGCTACTACAGCAAGCTATACTGTTACATCCGTTACAGCGGGCATGAACGGAAACAGGTATCGTTGCGTGATAACGGGTACCTGTGCACCTGCAGCTACATCCAATGGAGCTATACTCAATGTATTAACAGCCATTACCATTACCGGCAACCCGGCGAATCAAACTATTTGTGAAGGAACCAATACTTCATTCACGGTAGCAGCGGGCGGTTCAGGTATTACGTATCAATGGCAGGTAAGTACCGATGGAGGTACTACATATACTAACTTAACTAACGGTGGTGTATATAGTGGTGTTACGGCAGCTACTCTGGCGCTGACCAATGTGCCACCCGCATTGAATAATAACCGGTACAGGGCTGTGGTAAGTAATGGTACCTGCACACCGGGTATATCCACCGGTGCTATCCTTACTGTAAATACATTCCCGATCATATCTGCTGCTCCGCAAAATATCACCATCTGCGAAGGAGGTAATGCCACATTCAGTGTTACAGCCACCACCGGTGTGGGTGTGCTCAGCTATCAATGGCAGGTAAGTACCGATGGCGGGACCACGTATACCAATATCAGTGGTGCCACTACTTCATCCTTTGCACAAACAGGCACCCCAATTGGTCAAAACAATTATCGCTTCAGGGTAATTGTAACAGCAGGTTGCGGATCGGTTACATCAGCAGTGGCTATTTTAACGGTAAATGCATTACCGGTTATTTCATTCACATTGCCTTATGTAATATGCCTGTCTGATCCTTCCCTTTCGCTCAGCGCATCACCTACAGGCGGCGCCTTCAGCGGTACAGGAGTATCTGCCGGATTATTCAATCCCTCACTGGCAGGGCTTGGCCAAAAAACAATTTTGTATACAGCCACCAATGCCGGATGTGTATCCTCGGCTTCAAGAACCATACAGGTAAATGAGTGTGGTGAGCGACACCTGACACTGGAGCAATTTGGCGCCACTATTGTTTATCCAAGTCCTAACAATGGGCGGTTCAATATCCGGATGAACACGGATTTGTATACGAAATTGGGTATGAAAGTGTACAATAGCCAGGGACAAATGGTAAGATCGCAGTCATTCGCCGGTATCACTTACGGAAGTGTAATACCGGTTGATCTTTCTAATCTAACAAGCGGCACTTATCATTTATTCCTCTATAATGATGAGAGAGGTGGTAAACTGTCGAAGAAAGGGGTTAGCATTGTTATTTATAAAGAGTAATTATTTTTCTTATTAATAAAATCCCGTTCTGCTTTATGCGGAACGGGATTTTTTATGGGTGAAATGGTAAATTAACATGCAGGTCTGACCAAAAGGTAGGCGTGCCTAGATTAAAAGGTAGGCATGCTTAATAATTCTTATATCAAATTGTTGATAATGTGATGTTTATTTGTGGCACCTTGGGGACCGCAAGGATAAAAGCAGTATCAAAAAATTTCCACAGGCGTAGCCCTGTCAGGGCCCTATCGTGTGGACACATTTTTTTGAACACGGAATGGACGGGTACGAAGGATAATAACGGATTTTTTCTGCTGCTACGCATCAGAAATTGGATGTTTTTTCGAATATTGTTAAGATCAAGAGGAAATCAATGAATCCT
>JANOEQ010000085.1:0-7721 GCA_031441485.1 Chitinophagaceae bacterium | reverse complement strand
TTGTAGAAAGAACATTTTCCTGGATTGATACCAACCGGCGAAACTCCAAAAATTATGAACGGCTCAATCAAACATGTGTGGCAATGGTTCATTTATCTGCAATTAGGCTTATGTTAAACCGAATTTAGACAGCTTCTTAGAAGCTGTTTGAATTAATTGTTTGATATGTCTTATGGCATTTTTTGGGGCTGCAACTGCGTTGAATTTTTCGCCTTAGGCGTTTAGACTATGGCTGCAAAATTCGCCTGGTTTCGCTCCCAAAAACATCCATAATCCATTCTAAACAAATAATTCAAACAGCTTCTTAGTTATTTTCCCTTTGGTTGTTGGAGAAACAATACCGCCGCTTAAATTTTTTGTACAAATCTTATTTACCGTGGTGGTACGTACACCACTTACCCGGCTAAGCTCTGCCGGCTGATGCCCTCTTCTTCTATGATTTGTTTTAAAAACATATCGATTCATAATAATTTATATAAAAAAATAAAAAAGTATTTAATCTATACAATAAATATATGCATTCATAAATACTCCTATTTTTAAAGAACACCCATTTAAGCATAAAACCTATACCAATAAGTCCAACTGTATAATAAGAAAAGTCCCTTTCGAAAGCGATAGAAAACTTAAGACATAGTAAGTAATTTCTAACCCTTTCAACATTAAACCATGCTATATTCCCACAATCAGGAGAATGAAAAACTCAAGCTGTTTACCATTTTTCTGAACCAAGCTGCAAAAGGAGATGATAAATATGCTTCAGTTGTGAACACTGTTATTTTGGAAACACATCTGTTTGCTGCCGGGCAGAAGACACTTTATACTATCAACAGGGATTCAATAAATATTCATTTTATTACTCTCCGTAATTAAATGACATTACTTTTATGGATTCACTGATACAGTGATCATTCTTTCCCCTAAACTAAAAAGTAATAACAAACAGACATTAGAAAAACACCTTTCTATAACATTTCACCGGCTATCAGTTTACCGGGCATATTTGTTCATTGTCGCTGTTGAACCTCCTGATTGGTTAAGTCGGGACAGGCTTTCAGGGTTCGGCATATTCTACGTTTGCTTTCGCCGGGTTTCACCCGGCATTACCAACATTCTGCCCCCTGAGGCAGGCCGACAAGGCAAGTCATTCCTTTAAGTATCGTCAATGCGCTTAACTAGTGCTAAGTTAAGTTTATGATGTCGTAAAATATTTTCCCACAACGGCCACTAAGAACACAAAGAAAAATGGCTTTGTGGCCTTTGTGGGATATGCGCTGGTTTACGGATAACATAACACTACTGATAAGTCAATCCTGTTTTGTCGGATACCTCTCAACGAATACAAAAGCTATCCCACAAAGACCATGAAGCCCAAAAAGCCTTTTATTTGTGTCTTTGTGGGAAAATTGTTTGTGTCATATCAGACTTGACACAACACTAGAGACATTGCCCTTTCGGGTTTTATGAGCTGCATGTCAGTTATTTCTGTGGGTAAACACCATCAAGTTGGCTCTCTTATGCTCCGGCTAATATGAAGAGGAGGCCACCCAAAAACCTGTTGAATCCAGCTCAATAATTGGATTTTGGCCGGGATTAACAAGGTAATGGCCGCAAGAGGTAAATAATCTAAAAAGCTAAAAATGAGTAAGTTAATTCTTATCCTGGTCTGCTTTACGGAGCTGTTTTACAAATTTTCCCCTTTAAACCCGGCCAGAAACCGTAATTTCATGTTTTACTAACTCAAAAACTATTGACCATGTCAGATGTAAAAATCACCGCTTACAACGTAAAAACCAAAGAAAAAGGGGTTGAAATGCATGATGCTATTATCACTAAAACAGCCAAAGGTGCATATATGGCCCAGGGTAATGATGGAAAAGGAAACAAACTCACCACACTAATGGGTGCAGAAAAAGCATTAGCTGCTATTAAAGCCGGTATTGCTAAGCAAGGCTGGGAATAATCCAACAATTTCAGATATACCTGTTCCGGACCATTTGGCCAGGAACAGGTTTTTTATTGCTTGAGCAGGCTGAAGCTTTGCTTTCTCTCACCGGCTGTTACTTTCACCAAATACATACCCCTGGCAAAACGGCTATCTGTAAGATTCACCACTTCTTTCTGTACAAACCCATCGGCTATAGTTGATATTTGTTTTACGGCCTTTCCATTTAAGTCATATACGGTGATAGAAACCGGCTCCCCGGCGTCTGCCTGGTATAATAAATTGAACACACCTGCAGACGGGTTGGGGTTTACCTGCCATTTTATTTCATCATTAAACACTACAGGCCTTACCGGTGAATATTTAAAGCTGCCATCAATATCAATGATCTTTAACCGGTAATACCGTACGCCTGTTTTATTTACTTCTGCATCAGTAAAATTATAGCGCTGTTCCGTAGCAGAGTTTCCGCGACTGCCCATCTCGCCAATCTTTACAAACCGGTTGTACTGGTAATCGGTATTACCCCTTGCTGTTTCTATTTCAAACCGGTTGACATTAAATTCTGATGCCGTTATCCATTCTGTGATCACATCAACACTATTACTTTTTTTGCGAGCTGTAAAGCTGACGAGCTGTACCGGCAATGATTGGTTATTATCAAAGCCCCCATTATTCAACCAGAACTCAGAAAAATTATTGACTTTAAATTCTGCGTAATACCCTTTATCAAACGGAACCTTTCTTGCATTGGCAGCATTAACAAATGTCCAGATGCCCTGGTTGTCATCTGACAGCGTTCCGTTTTCAAAATTATTATCCGGATCACTGTATTTGGATACACCGAGTTCATAGGCCATAGACGGTTTATAACAGGTGGCACATCCCGTTGCATTGATAAGCGCTTCTGTTTCGGTATCCAGAAAATAAAACCGCACCAGCACAGAGTCTGTTAATGAAAGGAATGGTGCGCCGGGCTGAATGGTAATATTTCTGTCATGATAATACTGGTTGCTTGCATACCGAACAGCCCCTGCATTGATAAATGCCTGCACATTTGTTGCTCCCATTTCCTGCCCGGCAGGATGAACGGAAGCGACCAGTTTTCCACCACTCAGAAAATCAACCCAGTTATTGGTTCCTGCATTGATGGTCTGCGTTACCGGCGCACCCATTGTAGCCCCATCATAAATACCATTTATATTATCATATACATGTATATCGTCAATGGCAATACCATCCTTATTTAACCCTGCATCGGATGTCATTACAAAGCGGAACCGGAGGCGGCCCATCTGGTTTACCGGCACACCGGTAACACTCATGGGGATGGTTGCCACATGCCAACGGGAAAAGCTTTCATTGCTCCAGAGATTATTGCCTGCGTAAGACTTGTTGTACCAGTTCACACCCTGCCCATTGGCGCCGAGGCGGCTCCAGGTATTTCCATCTGTGGAATATTCTACGTACGCCCCATCACACAATGTTCCGCCACAATCTTCCAAATCAAATGCCAGGCTGAAACTCAGGGTGGGATTTGTCATGGTGGATACATTATAACAGGGCGAATACAGGTAAGACAGTTCATTGTCGTTATAACTGCCGGTGATCCTTGTTTTCCAGGCTTTGCTGCCGCTGGCTGCACGGGTTATTTTACTGGATAGTGGTGTGCCATATTCCCAGGTGCTGAACTTACCACCGGTATACCATGATCCGTTGCTCAATTCAAAATTTTCGAGATGGGGAAAACTGGTAATGACCGGTGAGTTGACAATTCGTATACTCAATGTATCATTATCAAAAAAAGTATCTGAGGGATAATCCACTTCCGCTTCTATTAAATAACTACCCGGTGCTGCAAGATTGGCGCCGGTAGCAAAAGTATAGGGTGTGGATGTGTTGGCGGCTATGCCCGGAATAGTTTCTGTTTGCCAGGCACCCCCATTTATTCTATACCTGACGGGTACTCCCGGCACGGCTGGAATGGCTGTATTGCTGCTGTTGCGGACCGTTACACTTACAGGGGTGGTGGCTGTTAGCCCGCAACTGGATGTAAGAGGAGCATCGATACTTACCATCTGCATATCATCCGTTACTTTGTATAAGCGGATATCATCAAATGTATATCCTGCGCCTCCATCATTATCTGCTGCCTGGTTTTGCCCGTACTGGCCCCAGCGTACCTGCAGGCTTGGTGTGAATATTTGTACAGGCGCTGCAGCCAGTAAATCACTTAGCTCGATACTGGATGTCAGTTTAAAAGATCCATCCACCGGGTTTTGGCTGGCAAATAAATCATACGCTTCTTTCCAACTGCCGGCATCGCTGCCCCGTACCCATACTTTGTTGGCAGCATTGATGAGCTGTCCATGATTTTTATAGCGGAAGTCGAGGCGTATTTCATCGGTAGCCGGATTATAACCGGTTAGATCAATATTAAATGTACCGGTCAGTGAATCAGTGTTGCCACTGTTAAACCGTACTGCATCCAGTGTCAACGCCCGGTTGCCTGAAAATGCAATCCCGGTATTGATAAAAGTTCTTACCCGCCCATAAATAGTGCTGTTTATAAAATCATACCGGTCCAGGTTTTGAAAACCCATTTGGGCTGTGTTAAAAGATTGAACCGGTGCTGCATCTATATTATCGGTATAAGGCAGTATTACAGGTTGGTTATCTAATTGCTTATACAGTTTTGTCAAGCTGTTATTTGCTGGTACCGGGTCACCGGCCTTTACCACACTTACATCAAAACTATAATTGCCAACGGCAGATAAATTGGCCGGTGTTGAAAATGTATGATCAAATATTCCACCAGCTGCAATCGCCGGTGAGATTGTTTGTGTTTGCTGCAATACACTATTTATAGAATAGCTGACATCAATATTTCCTGATGAAGCCTGGTCATCCAGGTTTTTAATTCGGATCGTTACCGGCACTGCGGCTGATAATTCTGTTGAAGTAAATTTTCTTCCTGAAGTGACAGGCGAAACAATAGCATCAATTTTCAGATCATTGTCGGAAATGGTTCCGGCACAGGTACCGCTATTGGGCTGACGAAAAACGGCGGTATCTCTTCTTCCTGTAAAGCCATTGCTGACAGCCCTTACTGTAACCCAGTACACAGAATCTTTTGAAAGACCCCCGATCGCAAATGTATTTACAGAATTAGGTACGATGGCAACAGATACCATTTCATCGCCCTGCAATTTCATTACTTCATATTCTGTGGCAGCGGTAACGGATGTCCAGTTTACCGAAATATATCCTTCACATTGCGTGGCAGATAAACTTACTGCCGGAGCGCCAAGTATAGTAAATGCACCACTGGTACTTGTAAAGGCAGTATTATTTTTTGTCAGTCGTATCCTTCCCTGGTTGGTGGCAGCAGCAGGTATTATCCACCCAAACAAGCGTTGCGTGGCGGGTATGGTACTGCTGATTGGTGGTTGCCAGGTGGCCCCGTTATCTGAAGAATATTCCAGTGTAAATGTTTCTGCGGGACCGCCGAAAGCATCCCAGCTTAGTATCACCACATCACCGGGTATTAATTTTTCACCACCAGTTGGAAAGGTAAGGGTGGCTGATACGGGCATTATATCATACGAAACATAATAGGGTTGTGGTGAACTGACCGGAACAGCGCTGCCGGCCACATGTACCGTATATGTACCGGTTGGGTTATCGATAGTTACCTGTTCGATATTATTAATTACATCCACACCCGGCTGGGCATTGTTATTTACGCCTGCAGCGGCCGAATCCAATATTAATGGTAAGTAGGTGGCCGGAGCAGTGGTGGTTAATCTAAGGTCAAGATCATTTACCAATGCTTTACTGCTAACTGCTGCAGCAGCAGGATCATTCCAGTACAGCATTACTTTTAATTGTGCAGTATTGGCAGGTACAGTAATATCAAATGTGTTATCACCTCCTGTGCCTACAGCATTCTGAACATAATTGCCGGCTTCTAATACTTCCACAGCCCGCAATAAATTCATCCAGCCAAATCCATAAATATAATCGGGGCCGGGGTTTCCTTTATCGGTGGCAGTATTACAAAGAATGGCTTTCATCAATCCATTATCGGGGTCAGATGCGGGGCCATTTATTTGGCGATAACGCTCATACAATAATGCCAGTCCGCCAGACACTGCGGGATTAGCCATGCTGGTGCCTGTATTTTCAAAGTAATCAGCAAAGGTGGCCGTAGAAACAACGAATGAACCTTGCGCAGCTATCTCTGGTTTTATCCTTCCATCTTTAACGGGGCCGCGGCTGGACTGCGGGAATATTACTCCATCTGCATAAGTGTTGCCAACTGTTATTACATTCTTTGCGGATTGATACCCCCCTAGCACCGATTTGAAACCGGGCGGGAAGGGTGAACAGTTTAGCGGAAAACCTATTCCACTGTTACCTGCGGCAAATGTGTTGAGTACTTTTGGCAAACTGATGGCCTGTGCATCAAGGAACCTTGAATAGTTATCGTAAAAACCGGAATAGCTGCAATCCAATGTTATGTTGCCGTAAGAATTATTGGTGATCACCATTCTGTGATCTGCATAGTAGGCGGCTGCATTTACCCATATACCATTGGCCACCTGGCTCAGCAATGTAGCTTTGGGTGCATGTCCGGTGTATAATTCATTCCAGATACCGGCACCACCTGCTGTACCATGCACATGCGTGCCATGATAATTAGCAGGTACAGCAGCACGGCTGATCAGCCGGCCGGTAAAGTCCACATGCACAGGGTCTGCATTATCACCAATACCGATTACCACGCCGTTGCCTTTCAATCCTCTTCCCCCAGCGCCTGTCTCTTTGTTGAGTACATTGGCACGGGCACTGGTACGGCTGTATGTATTCAGCCATTGATCTTCACCCGGCGCTGCTTCCATATACTCTATAAATGGGAGTGATGCGAGTTCATTCAACCGAAGGGTGCTTATACGTACTGCTATTGTCCGGTAATTTTTAAACTGTGTGGAGATGATATCAAAATTCCTGTTTCGCAATTCCCGGCTTACTGTTTCAAAAGAAAATGTTTCGGGAAAGTTTATCCATACATCAATCGTTCCAGCTGCTTTGATGGCGGATGCGGGAAAATTTCCGGTGGTTAATGCCGGTTGCATTTTTTGAGCCGCAGTTAATTCAGTAACCGATCTTATTCTCAATGCGGTAAGTGTATTGGCATCTGGCAGATGAGAAATACTTGCCGTGTATGCATTATTGGGAATATAATCCAGTAATTGGATGCCGGCCTGCAGCAGTTGCTGCTTTTGTATTTCAGAAGGTATCTGCTCAAACTGGATGATAGCCAACATTGGTCTGCCTGCTTTTGCAGCCTTATTATTCAACTCTTCCAGTTTTGAAGGAATGATGTTCTTTTCCGGAATATATGATCCGCTTTTGAGGTAGATAGTAAAGCGGGAATCGCTTTGCGCTGCCATTGACAGTGAAAAAAACAGCAGTATTGTCATCAAGGGAAATGGATTGGATCTCATAGCGAAAATTATAGTTTTAAAAGTACTACAAAATTTCGGGAAAACCAATGCTGTTAAGCGTTTGGCCGAAATTCAATAGTATCATCAAAACGGAATAAAGGTTGTATTGGCAGCCAGCTGGCCAATTTGAACCACATAGTCTACAATCAGGGAGCTGATGTTTGGGGAATAAATAACTTAGCAAAAGAAAGCTCCCTGCAGTTAAGACCATCTATTTTACTGGAATTACAGTCCATCACATAGTCTGGTTCTGCTTGCTGCTTATG
>JANOEQ010000084.1:0-3893 GCA_031441485.1 Chitinophagaceae bacterium | reverse complement strand
AAGAAACGAAGACTATCAAACTTTAGGTGCATTTGCCAATTATACGTTTGATATTGGCGATAAGGTAGCAATTGAAAGCGGATTAAGGGCTGATTATGTGTTCAATCAAAAATGGCATGTGTTGCCCCGAATATCGGCATTGTTTAAATGGACGAACAGGCTCACGACAAGAGTGGGCGGCGGTTTGGGTTATCGGAATGCAAGTATTTTTAATCAGGAGGCAGAACTGCTGGGCTATAAGAATGTTTTACCTATTGACCGGCAAAATACCAGCGCAGAACAATCGTATGGCGGCAATATTGACATTGGGTACAAAACCCCAATCGGCGAACATTTCACTGTCAGCTTCAATCAAATGTTTTTCTATACTTACTTAGATAAACCGTTGATTTTACAGCAGACATTCCCAACATCCGGTATCTACAATTTTATAAATGCAAACGGATATACACAAAGTGCAGGAGCAGAAACATTTTTTAAGTTTGGCTTCTACGATTTTGTTTTGTTTGTAGGTTATACTTATACAAATGCGACCAATAATTTTAGTAATTCAAAAACTGACCTGACACTTACACCCAAACATAGTCTGAAAGGTGATTTACTTTATGCAGTACCTGGTAAATGGCGTATTGGGCTTGATTATGAATTTAAAAGTACCCAAACATTGACCAACGGTAGTAAATCAAAAGCATTTTGGATATTTGGCGCAGTAGTTGAATACACATGGAAGAACTACACATTTTTTGGCAATGTAGAAAACTATACCAACCTCAGGCAAACCAATTTTGGAAGCCTGAAATCATCACCCTACAACACACCCCAGTTTACCGAAGTTTGGGCACCACTTGATGGAATTGTTTTTAACTATGGATTAAAAATTAGATTATAATTATTAACACTCAAAACGGAAAAAATGAAAAAACTAATTCTTTCTGGCATCGTAATGGCATTTGTATTTATTGCCTGCAATTCAAATAGCGATAAAGAAAAAGAGACAACACCAACTGAAACCAAAACAATAGATACAACTACAAACCCAGCAATAATGAATCCAGTAGCCGAACAATTATATGCCTGCTCTATGCACCCGGAAGTGATAGGTAAAAAAGATGAAAAGTGTTCCAAATGCGGGATGAAGCTTACAGTGCCTGTAAAAAATTCAGAGACACCTAAGTAAGTAATACACAGTTAGAAAAAAATTACATCCAGTCAAATCTGGTTGTATAAAAAATTATGGAACATCAGCACCAGTTTCAAAAATATACCTGCCCCATGCACCCGCAAATAGTGCAGGACAAGCCTGGTAAGTGTCTCTTGTGTGGGATGACATTGGAGCCAATGGCAAATGCAGCCCATTCAGATGGACATGGTAAAATGGCTAATCATACAGGTATGATTGCCGATTTTAAAAAACGGTTTTATGTAGTGCTGATTCTTACTATACCAATCATGCTATTATCAGAAATGATACAGCACTGGCTGAATATCCATATCAGTTTTCCCGGTTCAAAATATGTATTGCTGGCATTGTCCTCTGTTGTTTTCTTTTATGGCGGCTGGCCTTTTCTGAAAGGATTGGTAAATGAAGCAAAAGCAAAGAATCCGGGCATGATGTTCCTGATTGGTTTTGCCATATCAGTTGCTTACATCTACAGTGTGGCCATTGTATTTGGTTTAGAGGGCATGGATTTCTTTTGGGAACTGGCAACACTTATTCTTATTATGCTCTTAGGGCATTGGATAGAAATGAAATCCGTTGCCGGTGCTTCAAGAGAATTGGAATTGCTGGTGCAGTTAATGCCCGATGATGCTCACTTATTAGATGGAGAGAAAGTGACTGATGTAAAAACATCAACGCTGAAAGAAAGCGACAGTATTCTTATCAAGCCTGGCGAAAAAGTTGCCGCAGATGGTATAATTGCCGACGGCGAAACCTATCTGAATGAAAGTATGCTTACCGGGGAAAGCAAACCCGTGCAAAAAATTAAAGGCGATAAAGTAATTGCAGGTTCGATTAATGGGAATGGTGCAATAAAAATTACCGTATCACATGGGGCAAAAGATTCTTATTTATCGCAGGTGATAAAATTGGTTCAGGATGCACAAAATTCTAAATCAACTACACAACTATTGGCTGATAAAGCAGCAAAATGGTTAACCATTATTGCCTTACTGGCGGGTATCAGCACATTTTTATATTGGTACATAACAGGACACTCATTGGCATTTGCCATGGAAAGAATGGTAACAGTAATTGTTATTTGTTGTCCTCATGCCCTGGGATTGGCAGTGCCTTTAGTAGTTGCAAAATCAACAGCTTTATCCGCAAAAAATGGCTTGCTTATTAAGAACAGAACAGCATTTGAAAATGCAAGAAAAATAACCACTATTGTTTTTGACAAAACCGGAACATTAACTGTAGGAAAATTTGAAGTGTCAAAAATTGTTTCACTTTCTCCCTCTCTTTTGGAGAAGGCTGGGGTGAGGCCAGAAAATGAAATCATCCGCCTTGCATCTGCATTTGAACAGAAGTCTGAACATCCTATCGCCACAGGCATTTTGCAAAAAGTAAAAGACTTATCTATTACTATCCCGTCAACAGAAAATTTTAATGCCATTACCGGCAAAGGAGTGGAAGCGTTGGTTGAAGGAAAGAAAGTATTAGTGGTCAGTCCGGGCTACTTAAAAGAAAATAATATTAATGTTCCTGATGGCTTCACCGCTAATGATACGGAAACAGTAGTATTTGTAATTATTAATAATGAACTGGCTGGCTATATTGCCTTGTCAGATGAAATAAGGCCTGAATCAGCAGAAGCCATTCAAACCCTGAAACAAAACAATATAAAATCAATATTACTTACCGGGGATAACAATAAAGTAGCAGCCAGTGTAAGCAACACATTGGGTATGGATAGTTTTTTTGCCGAAGTATTACCGCATCAGAAATTGGAAAAAATAAAAGAGCTGCAAAGCAAGGGAGAGTTTGTTGCCATGACAGGCGATGGCGTAAATGATGCACCTGCACTGGCACAAGCTGATATTGGCATTGCTGTGGGTAGCGGCAGTGATATAGCAGCTGAAACGGCTGGCATCGTTTTAGTAAACAGTAATCCAACAGATATTGTGAACCTTGTTTTGTTTGGCAAAGCCACTTACAGAAAAATGATTCAGAATTTAATTTGGGCAACTGGTTATAATGTGGTGGCATTACCATTGGCAGCAGGCGTTTTGTATAAACAGGGCATTTTATTAAACCCTGCGGCTGGTGCAGTATTAATGACCATCAGCACCGTTGTTGTAGCGATTAATGCAAGTATGTTGAAAGTAAAAAAATAGTTTCACACAGTGTGATAAGTAATTTGAAAAATATATGACCCTGATTTATAAAATAGCTGTAATGCTTTTAATAGGAATAGCAGGCTGTAAAGGAAAGGATAAACCTGATATATCAAATTCGTTTGAATCTGAAATTGATAGCATACACTTGAAAAACCTGGACAATAGCCCAATTGATCTGGGGCAATATCATGGAAAAGCAGTCTTTATCAATTTCTGGGCCACCTGGTGCAGGCCCTGCCTGGAGGAAATGCCTTCGATACAGGCTGCCATGAACAAACTAAAAAATGAAAGTATTATTTTTTTATTTGCCTCTGATGAAGCATCGGATGAAATTGAAAATTTTAAAACCAGCCATAACTATAATTTTAATTATGTGAAAGTGGAAAACCTTGAAGAATTAAATATAATGACGTTGCCAACAACCTATATTATCAGTCCAAAGGGAAAACTTGTTTTCTCAGAAATGGGTTACAGAAAATGGGATGATAAACAGAACATTGATTTAATCCTAAACATCGTAAAAGAAAAATGAAAAAACTGATAGCTGCTTT
>JANOEQ010000083.1:0-80236 GCA_031441485.1 Chitinophagaceae bacterium | reverse complement strand
TGTGATTCATGTGATGGTCATGAAACAATTCACTTAACTCCCTCAAATCACAACAATTACAGCACAACTCATTCAAATCATGGAAATCAAATAAATCACAGTCCAGACTTTTTATTCGCAGTCAAAACTGTGATTCATGTGATGGTCATGAAACAATTCATTTAACTCCCTCAAATCACAACAATTACAGTCACAACTCATTCAAATCATGGAAATCAAATAAATCACAGTCCAGACTTTTTATTCGCAGTCAAAACTGTGATTTTTGTGATGGTCATGAAACAATTCACTTAACTCCCTCAAATCACAACAATTACAGTCACAACTCATTCAAATCATGGAAATCAAATAAATCACAGTCCAGACTTTTTATTCGCAGTCAAAACTGTGATTTTTGTGATGGTCATGAAACAATTCATTTAACTCCCTCAAATCACAACAATTACAGTCACAGCTCAATCAAATCATGGAAATCAAACGAATCATAGTCTAACTTTCTTATTTGTCACCCTTTTAAAATTTAAACTATTCTCACCGAAATTTATTAGTAATCCTACTTCCAGGTTATACGCTTCGAGATAGTTAATAGCTTGAGCCAAATGAACATCTTCCAGCCTTATAACGGCTTTCAATTCAACGGATATAATTCCTTCCACCAAAAAATCCACTCTTCTTGTGCCAATTTGTTCTTCCCGGTAAAATATTGGCATTTCATGTTCCCTGCTGAAAGAAATGACCCCCAGCCGCATTTCAATGGCCAGTGCCCGCTGATAAATCACTTCCTGAAAACCATTACCCAATATTTTATGTACCGTCATAGCACAACCAATAATTTTTGAAGTCAGCTCCGAATATTTGTATTGTTCCTTAATCATAGCAATCATTTAATCACATAAATCACAGTTCAGACAATTACCCGGCAAACTGTGATACAGAATGCTAAACATTGGAAATAAAATAATAGGGGAAGTGTTTGTGGAGGCCTGAAAATACAGATTTTCTTGATACAGAAAAAATCGTGCGCAAAGTATTATTTAAAAGTAAAAAGCCGGATTAGCCCGGTTTTTTATAACCTATACTTCTTTGAGGATTATTTCCCTTCCCTTTCCGGAGGGTCTAGGTCCTGCGCTTGGGCCGTCATAAGAAATACACACATAGTACAATTATTGAACAGCCTATATGTGTATTACTATGTTTTCTATTTACAATATGGTGCACCTGTTATTCTTTCAGCAGCTTCTCCAGCGGAAAATGCTGCAGCTCACCCTTCCCATCTCCTTTTACTTCCACATATTTTCCATGAAAGATGATACCGATTTTATATTTACCTCTTGCCCGGTAGCGCAGGTCTACCGGATCGGTGCCACGGAAAAAATAAGTGGTTTGCTTTCCCGTGCCTTTGGAAGGCAGGTTGCCGCTAAGCGGAATAAAGAGTAATATATTATTCATTCGCTTTTCTTCGCAGGGTTCCAGTTCCGTACCATCATCACTTAAATATTGCCGCTTGCCCGATGGGTCTGCTATCTGCTCCACTTTTACATCTCCGGAAATAAATATTGTATTGATGGCATACGCCCCTTCTGCCAGTAAGGATTGCGGCAGCCTGTCCTTTTTGCCAGCTATAGATAAAGGGATTGCTATACAGTGGCCGCCACTGCCCGGGCTGCCATTCCAGTAACTGGGTGAAGCGGATGAGCCCATATTATATTTCCAGGCACCCGTGTTGGTCACTTCTATATAATTACTGTCCATTGTATAAAACTGTTTACCATCCAGCCCCGGCTCATAATAACTGCGGTTGGGGTCATACACATATATCCTTTTCCCGAGCCCTGCTGGTTTTACAAAGAAAGGAATCAATACATGCCCGCCATCGGCAGGTGAAAGGCCCTTGGTAATACTGATAACCGGCGGATCGTTTTTGGCTAAGTAATAATCCACCTGCAGACAGGTATAGCGTCCGTCCCTGCTTTTAGTAATAGCTATCACATCCAGCAGAAAGGAAAGAAATCCATGATTAATCTGGTTGCCATGCGTCATACCAATTGCCGTTTTCAGATTTTGATCAGAAGGGCCAATCGTATCATTGGATGGCATACCATCAGCGGCCGAATTGGAAACAAAGGAACCCGAATACATATAAGGAGGATGGCAATAACCCAGGTGACCGCCATTCTTCAGCATCAGCATGGCCATCACATCCATACCATAGCAATGCCCTTTTGCCGCCAATTGGTTTTTATAAAGCGCTTCATAAAATATAAAGTCAAAATCAGCAGAGGGGGCAGGCGCCACCCCAATAAACGTTTCCCTGAATAATGACCACGGTAAAATGTCTTTGACAAAATTGTCAAAATACCAGGTATTGTTCTTTACCCAATTTTGGTCCTGTGCTGTACTCTTTTCAGAAAAAAGTACAGTTACAAACAGAACAATAATTATGCAGCGGGTTTTCATCTGTCTGATTTTATTATTTTAATAATATACATGGTCGTTTTACTACTTGAACGCAAGTAACTAAAAACCAAACGTTGCGTCTTTACGTGAAAAACTTATTTTACATATCTTCCTTCATTTGGCTTTACGGCGTTATTGTTTGTACCGCCGACAAAGCTGATAATCGTCCATTACTCATCAATACCGCCACACTGTACCAATATGTTTGTCCCTTTATTACATTGGTGTCAGTAAAAGTATTCGCCGTCAGCGGACTCGTTACCACTGGTATCATTGGCCCGGCTGCACTGGTGCGGCGGTACACAATAAATCCAACATGTTTCGATGCATCATACGCCGGCGACCAGTTGAGTGTTACTGCACAGGGCTCTGCCTGTTTGGAGATATTAATAATTACCGGAGCAGCAGGCACCTTCCTGGAAAAACTAAATGTACTGATGGCCGCTGCTTTGTCAAGCTTTGTTTCATTACCATCATAATCTATTCCCACTACCTTATACCAATAGGTCAATTTGGGCTGTATCGTTTTATCTTCAAAATATCCCTGGCTCATCCACTCAGTGGCCTGCACAGAAATTTTATCACAGGTAGCAATACCCGGAGGCGTATAGGGACTACTCATCACATTGGGCAAAGTGGGCGGCAATTCCACCGTCATACCACCCACCCATGTATAGGCTGCAACGGCAGGCTCTGTTTTTGGATCGGTTCCCTGGGCACGGTATACATGATAGGCCCTTGTATCCTGTGTGGGCGGGCCAATCCATTCTATTCTTATTTGTTCAGCCTGTGCATACAAGCCCGCAATAAGGGCTGGCTCCGGTGGTGTACGGTCACGCAACCTTTCACATTTTATTTCATTGCGTTCAGCAGCCGATGGCAACGGCCATGATCCGCCGGTATTATCTGATGAATCTTTTGCTTTTATCCAATACGCATAACAAAGTGGTGAACCAGCCGGGATTGTTTTGTCATTAAAAAAGAAATTACCATTACTGATCGCACGGTTCACCGAATCTTTGGTAATCTCCCCAAGAAAAACAAAGGGCCCGCTGCAGGGACAGGGAGTTTTACGGTTCACGGTTGCCCCGGCGGCATCCCTGGCAGCAGCATCCGGATTGGTAGAAGTGGCCGCATCTTTATCATTTGGATTAACAGCAGAAGGATTATAATACATCCAATCCTTACATTCTGCTTTGAGATTACATGGCACCCACAACCCCAGGTGACAAAGGCTGCGGTACACCATATAGCTTGCTATATCCGGTTCACTGTTCGGCTGCCATTTCACAGAAATATATTCTTCAAATCCAATGGTCGCTAAATTTTTGACAATCCCTGGAGGTGTAATGTCTTTAATAATCGCAGAAGAGGCAGTAGACCATTGACTGATATTAGTTGAAGCATCCACCGAACGTATCCTGTACCACCAGGTTTTATTGCCAAACATACTCCGCAGGTTCGGGTCCTTGTCAATGGTATCTCTTGATTTTAATCCCCCGATGGTAACAGCCTGTCCCAGATAGGTGGCGGGATTGCTGTTAGGATCTTCTGAAGTGCTAAACCGGTATAATTTATATTTTACAGTACTGTCCGGGTATTCCCAATGTGCATTAATGTCTTTTACCACCTGTGTCCAGCGAACGGTTACCCATCCGGTATTATCATCTGCTGTGGCCAAAACATCAAGTGGCACAGAAGGATCTGTACTGTCTCTGGGTATAACGGGGCCAGACACACCGGAAACAGCACCGGCCCTTCCAAAAAGATCAAGGGTGCTTACCCGGTAATAATAATTGCTGTTGTTCTTTGGGCCATCAATAGCTATTCCATTTACAAGGTGCGTGGAGTCTTTACCATGGATCAGCGTATATCGTTTAAAATCCTGCATTCCATTCCAGGAGGGGATCAATGTATCTCCATTCAATTTGTTTTTTACTTCTGCAGAAAAACGGCTTTCATTTACCCGCCTGTACACACCAGCCGCTGTTGGCGCCCTTTCCACGATATAACCCGCCGCACCCGGCACATCATTCCATCTTACCAATACCGCAGCATCACCCGGTTCTGTTTCTACGGTAGTCGGCGGCGGCGGCAGTATAAAGGAACCCGCTGTTACTTTCAGGTCGGTGGCAATTGTGCCCACCGCCGTGTTGGAAGCATTCAATGCCACGATCCGGTAGAAATAGGTTTGCCCATTTACCACAGTATTGTCTTTATACCCCAGCCCGGCTGCAATGGCAATAGGCATCGAAGCTTTGGCCAGCACCTGCAGTCTTTTATATTTTTCTGAACTATGCGCCAGTGTATTGATCACACAGGGATTGAACAGCAAATTACCCGGGCCCGATAATGACCTCGCTATTATTTTCCAGTCAGTAGAATCAGGAGAAGTAATAAGCAATGTTTTTATCGCTGCGCAACTGCTCAGTATCTGTATGGGCGATGCATTCAACGGCGTGGCCGGATAGGCAGCAGTTCCTTCATTTCTTCTGTAAATATTATACTTTACCCCGGTGGAATGTGCTTCCCAGTTCAGGGCCACATGCAGCCCCGGCCCGGGATTGCTGCTCACGGCCACTGCATTCTGCGCTTTTGAATTTGTAACAACCAAAACAATCATGGCCGTTACAAACAATATCTTTTTTGCAATACTCATTGTATGAATTTTAAATGCCCTGAATATCTTTTACCGTATATAAAACCCTTCTGATGAGTTAAGCCCCACCGTTAGGTCCACCCCTCCGCAAAACACCCACAGCACACAGGCTTCCAATCCTACCGTGCCCTGGAAAGAAAAAGGTATGGGCCCAATCAATTGTAAATTAAAATATGCGCCTGCCGACACCAGGCCACCCAATATCTCTCCATGTATACGTCCGCCAAAGTTGCCCACCACATAAGGGAGCAGCAGAGGCGGCGGGACACTAACGGGACCTGCGACAATAGAACCTGGTAATGGAACGGAAAGCATAAAGGCGCCAAGGCCCACATATAAATCATACCCGCCGGAGATAATATACAGATTGATTGACTGGTGTATTTGCACCATACCATAGACACCGGTTAGGGTGGCAGGCAATGCAGCCATATTCAGGGTGAATCTTGGGTCTTGCCCCATCAACACCCATGCTCTCGACTTCGGTGCATTCATTCCCACATAAAATCCTGCGCCAATTCCTGCACCACCGCCAAAGCCCATTACTTTCAAAGAAACCATTCCCTGTATTTCATTAAAGTCGAGTCCAAGATGCCAATTCAATTGCCCTTCTGCTTCTAATGAACTGCCCACCAGCGCTGCACCTTCTGCCATGCGGATCTTGCCCTGCACTTCTCCTTCCAGAAATCCTTCTGCGTGGTTAAGGGTTAATTGCATGTGCCCATTTACCAATGCATCTATAGCTGCAGCGATAGACATATACGCTTCACCATCTACTGTAAGCCTGGCCAATGAAGGTGTTATTTGCAATATGGCCGAAAGATAAGAGCCCACTCTTGCTGCAATACTAACATTAGCAGCATTCGTTACTTCACCCCCCACCACCATATTTTCAATAGCATCTCCTTTTATACATACACAACCCCAGATACGGGTGATGTTGGAAATATTTGCAATAGGCCCCAATGAAACAGATCGCTGATCCATCAGGTTAGTACCAATACGGATACAGGTACCACGACTGTTCATATCCAATGTGGAACCAATATCACCACCTAACAGATTTCGTAAAGAACTGATACCGGTACCTAAGAAACCATCCTGTGTTACGTTCGCATATTTAATAGTAAAGTTGAATATGCCCAACCCATCCGACCAGTTGCCTGCAATGGTGAAATCGGTGGGTAGAAATCCGCCGGTTGCTGCTGCATTGCTGAGTGTGACGGTTCTTCCGTTAAACGGATCACCACTCATACCCGGTGTATACGTATCGATAATGTGTAAATAATCGCCTCCAAAGAAGGGAAAGAAAGCCGTGCCACCCACCCGCAAGAATCCTTTCTTGGCAGGATCGGCATTAACAGGGGAGAGTGCCACTGCATTATGTATATAGTTGAACTTATCAAACTGCTGGTACGCTGCATTAAAATCGAAGAAGAGACGGCCCATTGTACCATTGGCCAGCATCTCTCCCCAGGTAAGCCAGAAGGGTTGTGCAAAATGTCTTGTTTCAGCAAGACCAGCCGCCGTTAATATGATCTGCCCGGTTTTTACACTTATCAGTCCCGCAGAACTAAAGCCCGGCTTCGGCATTAATTTCAATCCCCAATAAGAGAGTGAATCACCGGCCTGCACATCTAATTTACCACCGGCATTATTGGCAGTGGAAGTAAATACCATTTCTTTAAAGGCCAGTATATTATCCACTGGTGCAGGTTCATTGATAAAAGAACGGAAGTCGCAGGTAATAACGGCGCTTTCCACGCATCGCAGCAAAATACTGCTGAAGGGTTTGTTATTATCCTTTACCGGGTTGTTCGTCAGTGTTTGAAAGGGTGTTACCCCTACGTATAAGGGTTGTGAAGGATCGCCCAGTTTCAGTGGTGGTGATTCCCTGATATCCCCATCAATACTGCAATGAACACCTTCGGTAACCACATTCATCCAGCAGAATTCTTTTTTATTCAGCCGGAACCATACAAGGTTGTTGTTGGCAGGTATGGCTGGATCATTGGGTTCCCACACCGGGGATATATTGGGTCTGTTAGGCGTATTGACCACCAGGATACCGAAGTTTCCAAAAGTGGCGCCCTGCATATTATATGTTTCCAGTACGGTTGGATTCAATGTGTTGAATGGTGCATTGAATTTTTTCCCATTGCCAGTAGTGGGTGAAAACATCGGCTGCAGCGTTGCCGAAAAAAACAACCACGCCTGCCTTGCTATATCTTCAATGCCGAATGATTTCCGGTCGCCACCGCCTGCCGCAATAAGATCACCCCAGTACACATTTGTACCTGGCTGAATAAGCGAATAACCAATCAGGTCCATGGAAGGCTTGATAGTTAAATTAATATCTGTCAATACTACTTCAGAATTATCTGCCTGCCTCACGGCGGTTTTAGGTAATACTATTTTCCCCTGTAGTATATTGCCACCGGCCACACTGCTCGAAGCCACATTTACGGTGGCATTGTTGAAATTAATCTCGTAACCATAAGGCTGCGTGGCCCCATATTTATATGGCGCTGTATTTTGGAAAATAGCTGTTAGCCCGCTGCCCTCTACAATACCATTGGTAAAAGTATAATTGGCCTGCATATAACCGATATTGGAAACAACCGTACCGGATGGTGATCCTTGTGATTTTCCCTGCATCAATACCACTCCTTTCCAGGTAACGGGTTTGCCGGACGGTCCATACGTTTGGGAAGAACTGAAATCCACTATATAACCCCGGCCTCCAATAGCCAATGTGGTATTGCCAATACCAAACACGCCATAATCGGAGCCGGCTAATACTTTATAAAATTCACAAGTGGATGACATACGAAATGCACCCAGGTCGAGCCTTCCTGCTGCACATGCACTGTTTTGAGTAATGGAAGAAGGCAGTACCAGTTGGGCTGTTACCAGCGGATCCAGTCCCGGTGAAAAACTCATGGCACTCACTTCTAACTGAAAGCCCGGTGAAATGTTCAATGTAAATGGTACGATAGGTATAGCAGGCTCTGTTGGGTATTTGGCAATGCCTGATAATACTATTCCTTTGGTGGCACCTGCTTTTATAACACTTGCGGAAATATCTGTAAACCGTACACGGATGCCTTCTGGTTTTTTGGGGCCCTTCAGATCGGTCAGATACCGGGAAAGATCAATCGCCCTGTTGTTAAAATGCGGCATCATCAGTTCCACCTCTGTGCCGGCTATTGGGGTTAACCCAAGTGCGGCTGCATCCCTTGAATTGATTTCATTTTCTTTGACGGCAGCATTATCAACTACTTTATACATGACAGGTTTCAGCACAGCATCTTTCCACAAGCCGGGCCATACGGTAAAAGTAAGCGGGCAGTTGAATTTGATACGGCCAATGCCGTTAAGCTTAGTATATGTTTTTGTCAGATTACTCCATTCACCGCCCTTATCATACTGCTCCACTACAATAGTGTATGCCCCGATAACCAATGAGTCCGGATATTTAGTAAGTATTGCAAAATTGTTGTTCAGGATATCCTTGTTGATATTGATATCCTTATTGATGTCTACATCTTTTGGCCGGATGGCGGTATCCCTGGTTGTTATAACATTCTTGTTGGGATTGGTATTTGGAACGGTATTCGGATTTGTATTGGGGTTGGCAGTCGGTTGTTTGGGTTTTATTGTGTCTTTATTCCCCCCGGCAATCCTGTTCAGGACATTATTCAATACATTCCGTTTGGCAGGAATAGTATCTTTTTTTTGGGATACGGCATTGGCTGCATACAGCATGAGTATGATAAAAACACTCAACAGCTTTACCAGCCGGCAGGAAATTAGTTTTGGTTTGTGGTATTGCATAATAAAACTTATTAAAGATTATCACTTCGTTTGTGGCAAAGTTTCCTGTCACAAATACTATGCTACCAATCAAAGAACACTGCTTAACCTTTGAAAAGATACAAAAAAGATTATACCGTCCCTATTAAATTATTAAAAACACACAATTTGTGCTGCAAACTGCTCAATCTACGAAACAGGTTATCGTAAAAAAGTCAGTACGAACATAAAAATACATGCGATCCGAACATTTTTATTTATGCAATACTCCCTCTCCACGCATCCAGTAAACACACGATCATTTACCGGCACCAAAATCTGCAAGCATGAAGCGACTACTGCTTATAAGTACCCTATTGCCGGTATGGGCCGCCGCACAGGAAGTAAAGCCAATACTCTCCGCCGATTACCTGGCATTGATCAAAAATGACAGCGTACAAAAGGCCAAAGGTATTCTTACCGACAGCACTAACAGTATGCGGGCCGCCACCCTGAAGTACACAGGCTATAATTTCGCCGGACAGTTTACCGTAAAACAAATCAGCATTGGTAAAAACAATGCGATAAAACTACAGCCCCTTACCACCAACTATTTTTATATCGGCGGCACTGCATCTGCCACTGTAGAGATTCAACAAATAAACCGGCAGACCGCCACACAAAATGAATATGTACAGGGTCGCTCTGCCAGCGGCGCATTACAATGGCGGGGATCAGAAACAGGTGAGCCTTTTAGTTATGGCCCTGCTGTTCACACCCTGCAATATGATGGCAGCAATTATCCGTATGATATCAAAGGCCGCTTAGTAACACAAGGCGATGGTAACAAAGCACAGGCATATAATAATTCTGTACTGCGCAACGGTTCCCTATTTTCCAATGCCCTTACCCTGTACACCCGCTACAAAAAAAATTATACCCATCTACTTACCGCCACGTTTAAAGCAGGCCAGGGACGGGAACAAACCATCATCACCACCAATAAAAATAAAGCAGATAATTTTTCTGCTGCCGTGGATGCCACCCTCAATAGATATATCCTCAGCGGCAGCTATAATTTCCGGCAGGAACGCCACACCCATACCAACCGCAACGGCTTTCTGAACCGGGTGTATCAAAATAGCCTGCTAAGCCCCGTTAGTTTTGCCACCCGCCAGGGCAATACCATTGGCACTGTCCAAAGAAGTTTCAGCCCTGTTGCCGATAATCCCTTTTTTCTGCTGGCAGATAATGGCCATTCCTTTTTACAGCAGCAGCAAACGGGTAACCTGTCTATTGAACAACGGATCGGCAAGTTAAAAATCAAACTGGCACAATCTATAACAGCGCTTTGGCAAAACAGTAATGAAGGTTACCAGGCCGGCACTTCCTTTTTTCCAGCCGGTGTGGCCTTGCAAAGAATAATCAGTGATAACAATTATTCGCTGAATGCAAACATGGTATACAATATACCTTTTGATTTCAACCGGTTTAAGGCACAGGCAACAGTCAATTACATTTATGCCAACAACCATTCCACCATTGGCTATACATCCCATTCGGCTTACCGCTACCAGCGTTCGGCACATGATATGGCTATCAGTTTTGCGCCTGAATATAATGGGGATGACATGGAAGCAGGAATGACTTTTACCAATAAAATTTATGCTTCTAATACCAGCACTCATGCTGCTTACTTACTGCCGGGCATATCTGGTTACAGCCGCTTCAACTATTTTCCCCGTTTTAAATATTTATCTGTAAAACTATTCGGCTCTTTCAACCGTTTCAATAATGAACTGCCGGTTGATAAATCTTTTGCGGGTCTCAGCCAGTTGCAATACAGCGTTGCCAATGCATTGCAATACCTGCCGGTAACAGAAGTAAACAGTTATACAAATCTTTCACCTATCAGACACCGGGAATACAATACCGGTATTGAACTTTCCTACCGGCATGATATTACATTCTCGGCAAACTGGTTCAGCCGTCACACCTCCGATGATATGTTTCCTGTAATGAATGCAGGGCAAATGAACCTGGTAAATATGGCAAGCCATCGCAGCAGTGGTATTGAACTGGAGCTTAGCAATAATGACTGGATATGGAAAAAGAAGAAATTTTCCTTTGGCAATACCATCAGTTTTGTATCCTTCCACAGTAAAGTAACCAGTGTAAAAGAGGGGTACAACTTTATGCCAATTGCCGGTTTTATTGATGTGCATAAAGCCATTGTGCAAGGGCAGCCCCTTGGTGTTATAATGGGCAATACCTGGCTCAGAAATGATGCCGGCCAGCGCATCATCGGCAACGATGGATTTCCGTTGGTGAATAATACACTTTCAGTAATTGGCAACCCGGTATCGGATTTTACTTTCAAGATCAATCACCGCTTCACCTATAAATATAAATGGACATTGAGTATTGACTGGGAATGGAAAAAGGGTGGCGATATATGGAATGGCACACAGGCCCTGCTTGATTATTATGGACGGTCGGCCAATTCAGCAGCCCTGCGCAATACTACCGGTTATGTATTTGATGGGGTATTGGCCAATGGCAATCACAATACCATACCGGTAAATTTTTATGATGCCGCATTGCCCGTGGAGCAAAACCGCTGGGTACGTTACGGCCATAGCGGAGTGGCAGAAGATTATATTCAGAAAGCTGATTGCCTCCGCCTTCAAACCGTCAGCGTTTCTTATAAACCCACTATAAAAAAATATTTGCAACAGTTATCTTTTTCTCTATCAGCCAATAATATCATGATCTGGTCGGCATATAAAGGCGCAGATCCTAATCAGCTTTTGAATGACCAGCCAGGTGGTTCCGGTCTTGATTTTTTTAACCTTCCCTCCGTTCTTTCCCTGGGCTTTACTATATCACTTCAATTTTAATATTATGAAACAAAAAAAATTACACTGGATACAGTTTGTGCTATCTGCATTGCTTATTCTATCTTTTACTGCTTCAGCACAATACTATGCTGACAGTAAAGAAAAAATTTATATACAAACAAACCATGTGTTTTTCAAAGCAGGAGAAACCATTTTCTTTAAACTTTATGTGGTAAAGGCACAGGATCAAACCCCCACCAAAGTAAGTAATGTAGTGTATACTGAACTGATAAGTCCCGCCGGTACAGTAGTGCAAAAAGCCAGTTTCCCGGTGCAGGACGGTTATGCCGAAGGTTCTTTTGATTTTACTGAACAAACCGCAGGTGGCATTTATAAAATAAGGGCTTATACCAGTTGGATGCAGAATGAAAAAGAGACTCTCTTTTTTGTAAAAGAAATTACCCTGCAAAAAGTATTAGCGCCGCGGATACTGATGAAATTGGATTTTCCGGAAAAAGGTTACGGTGCAGGCGATTGGGTTAATGCCAATTTCTCCATGCGCAATCTTAGTGATGAACCGGTAAGAAATCATTCCGGACGTTATACTGTTTCCATCGGTGGTCAGGAGATAACCACACAGGCCTTTAAAACAGATCACCTGGGAAAGGCCATCATACGGTTTCCATTGCCTGCAATACTAACTGTGAATGATGGACTGCTGAATGTAAAGGTGGAATATGATTCCTACACCGAAGCCATTTCCCGCAGCATACCGATAGTGCTGAATAAAATTGATCTGCAATTCATGCCGGAAGGTGGTATCATGGTAAATGGCATTATGAGTACTGTTGCCTTTAAAGCATTAAATGAAAATGGAAAGGCCGCTGATATTAAAGGAGTAATTAAAGATCATAACGGTAATACTATTACAAGTTTTGAAAGCTACCATTTTGGGATGGGTAAATTTTTATTCGTACCACAGGCGGGTACTGCATATAAAGCCATCATCACTTCTCCTTCCAATATCAGTCAGCAGTTTGACCTGCCTGCGGCTGTTGCCGGCGGAGTGGTAATGCAAGTGAGCAAGGAACGAAAAAAAATAACTGTCTCACTGTTTTCATCAATTGCAATGGAGGTGAAGCTTCGCGGCAGCTCCCGCAACGTTACTTATCACCTGCAAAATATTTCCCTTAAGAACGGAATCAATCTCGTTACACTGGATGAAAGAGTTTTTCCGGCAGGTATTACCCAGTTTACTTTATATACTTCTAATGAGATACCCATGGCAGAGCGATTGGTATTTATGAATGAAGACCAGCAGCTGCAGGTAACTATAACCTCTGATAAAAAGCAATATGGGCCCCGCGAAAAAGTAAGCCTGTCCATTAAAACATCAGATGAAAGAGGAAAGCCTGTACCCTCCAATTTTTCTCTTACCGTGATGGATGATAAGCTTTGGACCTTCGCGGATGATAAGCAGGACCATATATTTTCCTGGCTGCTGCTCAGCAGTGAACTAAAAGGAAAAATAGAGGAGCCGCAATTCTATTTTAAAAAAGATGAACCTAAAGCTGTTCCTGCATTAGATTTATTAATGCTTACACATGGTTACCGTTATTTCGATTATATTGAATCTGTAGTAAAAGAAAATACCCTGCAATACCTGCCCGATCAGGATAATGTTTTGAGCGGACAGATATTGAGTGCTGATAAAAAGCCAATAGCATCGAGGGTATTTCTAATTAATGCAGTGCCGGGTGGCAAGGGTATGGAAATTACCACTTCACCTGACGGGTATTTCTTTTTTTCTGACTTGCTTTCACGCAACAGTTACTATCTGTTTGCACAAGCCCTGGATAAAAAAGAAAAAATAAATATCAGCGTATTACAAAATGGATTGGGTTATAATCCGGCAAAGGCAAGGGAATTCAAACAATTGTTTTCAAAGCCTGTTGACTTTGGCAACTTATCTCCTTCTGCGCCGGCAAACTCCCGAATGATGATAATGGGAGAAGTAATACCAATGAACAGAGATGTAATAGTTGGAACTGAAGTGGTAGTTACCGCACTGGGGCAGACAAGACAGGCTAAGCAACTTGGATTTTCAGTAACAACGGTGAGGGCCAATGATATTGCACCTGGCGTTAAACTTCAAAACGGCTTAACCGGAAAAGTGTCCGGCCTCGATATACAAACAGTGAACACGGGTGTGTTTGCCGATACGCGGATAAGCCTGAGAGGTATACGTTCTATATCCGGCAGCAATCAACCGCTGTTTGTGGTGAATGGCATACCTATGGAACAGCTCAGACTTGATTTGATAAACCCCAATGATATTTCCTCTGTTACGGTATTAAAAGATGGTATTGCCACCGCTTTATATGGCAGCCGCGCCGCCAATGGTGCCCTCATCCTGGAAACAAAAAAATTTCAGCGGGAAAAATTAGGTTTCAGGTTTAATAACAAATATTATTATGCTTCACAGATGGTGTACACAGCCGGTACTGGTTATACTGCTGTAAAGAAATTTTATGTTCCAAAGTACAGCACCACTTTTACTGAAGAAAGAACAGATTTCAGGGAAACCATTTACTGGAACCCGGTAGTGCAAACGGATAAGAACGGCACTGCATCAGTGGAATTTTATAACTCCGATGCCGCCACCACCTTCCGTGCCATTGCAGAAGGAATCGGTTTCAATGGAAAACTGGGAAGGACGGAAGCCACATATTCTGTACAAAATGTGTTGCAGGTGGATGCTAAAATTCCTCCATATTTAACAGTAGGCGATAAAGCGTTGATACCATTAGTGGTTAAAAACAATAATGAGGAGGAGGAAGAAGTTACTATCACGGTGTCAGTACCTGCCAATTTTAAAACAGGAGATTTTACCAGTACCACTACTATTAAGGCCAACGGTTCTTTACAATTATTAATACCAGTGGAAGCTACGGCGGCGGCAAATGGTATCCTGCAGTTTACAGTAACCAGCTCTTCCAGTAAAGAGACCGTCAGTTTACCTATACAGGCAGCTGATAAAGGTTTTCCTGTTAAGCTCACCTTCTCCGGCAACAAATCTGCACAGCATAATTTTGCCATCAGCGGCATGATACCCGGTACGCTGACATCCAAACTAAAACTCTTCAGCAACCTGGAAGGCCAATTGCTGGATGGTATTGAATCAATGCTGCGGGAGCCTAATGGATGTTTTGAACAAACATCTTCTTCCACCTATCCGAATATTTTTATTTTAAAATATTTAAAAGAAGCGGGTAAGTCGAACCCGGAAATACAAAAAAAAGCGCTGAATTATATTGAAAGTGGTTATAAACGATTAATTGGTTTTGAAACATCGCAGAATGGTTTTGAATGGTTTGGCCACACCCCTCCGCATGAAGCCTTAACAGCGTATGGACTGCTGGAGTTTACCGATATGCAGGAGTTTGTGAACGTGGATAAAGCTATGCTGGCACGGACAAAGAAATTTTTACTGGACCGCCGGGATGGTAAAGGAACATTTAGCCTGGCAAACAAAGGGTATGATCAATTTGCTTCCGTACCCAACAAGATCGCAAACATCTACATCGTTTATGCACTTATTCAGGCAGGCATTGGAAAAGATATTCAAAAGGAATATGAAACAGCCATTAAAAATGTACTGGCATCAAAAGACGGTTATCAATTGGCCATGATGGCTATTGCAGCACACAATATGAAAGATGCCGCAGCTTATAAAAGCCTGCTGGGAGAGTTGCATCAACTGGAAACTAAAGAAAGCCTGAATGCAGAAACCAGCGTGGTAAATTCGAGAAGCGCTTCGTTGCGGGTGGAAACAAATTCCTTATATGCCATTGCATTGATGAAAGCAACTTCACCCGACCTTGGCAAGGTGGCTGAATTGATTTCAAAGATACTGGCGGAAAAAAATTATTATGGGTACGGTTCTACACAATCTACCGTAATGGCATTGCAGGCAATTGTGAATTATTCCAAACTGGCCGGCCGCATCAGCGGGGATACCGCTGTTTCTTTTATCATAAATACTGTTCCCGTTTCTGATTACAGCACAGTAAAAGAGCAGGTAAAAGAAGGCAACAATACGTTTACGGTAAACTATTCACAAATAGATAAAGCAGTACCGTACGGCCTGGAAGTATCATACAGCACATACACCCCGCCCAACAGTGAGCAGGCCGAATTGCAATTAGCAACATCTTTAAAAGTTACGGAAACAAAAGTGGGGGAAACAATTCGCATGGAGATTAGCGCTACCAATACTAAAGCCGCCCTGCAGCCAATGGCCATTGCCAAAATCGGCATCCCTGCCGGTTTATCAGCACAACCATGGCAGTTGAAAGAGATCATGGAAAAAAACAAAGCTGCTTACTATGAAATATTTGACAATTATGTGGTGTTTTACTGGATGGGCTTTGCGCCACAAGAAACTAAAACTATTTCGCTTGACCTGAAAGCCGAAGTGCCGGGGACTTACAGGGCCAAAGCCAGTACCGTGTATTTATATTATACCCCTGAATTTAAACATTGGAGTGAGGGCACACAGGTGGTGGTGAAGGAGTAAGGAAAAGCAAATGGCGGAACAACGATTTTTTCATACCAGTTGAGCTTTTGTTGGTTAAGGAAGCGGTTCATTTCTATGGACCGCTTTTTTCTTTTGCCCAGCTTCATTTTCTCTTCTTATTTTTGATCTTTATGCCTATTTCTATTTGCTCCCTCAACTCCGGCAGTAATGCCAACTGCTATTATGTAGGCAATCTGCATGAAGCCGTGCTGATTGATGCGGGGCTCAGTTGCAGGGAAACAGAAAAAAGGATGAAACAACGGGGACTTTCGATGGATAAGGTAAAAGCCATTTTTGTTTCACACGAGCATTCTGACCATATAACCGGCATACCCGGTCTTTCCAAAAAATTTCAACTGCCTGTATATATTACTGCTGCTACTTTATCCAGCAGCCGTATACCGGTAGAGCCGCATCTTGTTCATTCATTTACTCACAATAAGGCGATCACCATTGGTTCCCTGTCTGTTCTTCCTTACCGCAAGAACCATGATGGCATTGACCCGCACAGTTTTACCATATCGGGTCATGGTGTACATGTGGGAGTAATTACCGACATCGGTTTTGCCTGCAAACAGGTGATAAAACATTTCAGCCGTTGCCAGGCCGTTTTTTTAGAATCCAATTATTGTGATGACATGTTGCACAATGGCAACTATCCTTACCATTTAAAAAAGCGTATCAGTGGTGATGGCGGACATTTATCCAATGCACAGGCCCTGGAATTATTTCTAAATTATAAGTCTGCTGATTTGAGGTTGCTGATCTTAGCACATTTATCAAAGAATAATAATAAGCCGGAGCTGGTGAAGCAGTTATTTACACAACATGCCGGCGCTACTGAAATTGCAGTGGCCAGTCGTTACGAAGCATCACCGGTATTTGATCTTACTGCTGCCACTGCCGCTGTTCAAAAAATAAAACGCAAAATGGTGCGGCATGAAAAGCAGTTATCATTATTCTAAGTCCGCTCATCCGGCCCCCCCCCGATAGTGGGCAGTTTTAATTTAAAATGCCTTTATACAATTTTGAACCACATAGAGCATAAAACAGATAGAAATACACACATAGGAAATTCTATGTGTGTATTTCTATGATCACTATTTCCTATGTGGTTCAGCCTAAGAAACTATCCTTTAAGAAAATGTTTGGGTGCATTTCAAATTTTCTCAGCCAGACCCGCCCCTTCAAAAAGTATTTTATTGTAGTTATCCTGTCCTTCACCTGGGGGATGGGAATTTGCATTTATTAGAAATCTTATAAGAAACCCTTCAGCGAAAATTTAAAATGCACCCGCATGTTTTGAATATATTTTATTTCTCCTATCTTCGTATTTCTTTCAACGAAATGAATATGAAGATCTGCTAAGGTTCTGCCCCCATTTAATCCCGGTTTTAAGCCGGGTAAGAACCTGACCTTTTACTGATCATTTTATCTGACAACAGCAATAGTTGCTGTATTTCTTATTTGGCCTGCAAGCCTGATGAAGGAACATTTTCATAATTTCAAACATAAATCAATCATGTCGCAACCGACTTATACAAATAAGCTATCTCATTTTTTTGCCCTGCTCAAGCAATCACTGAAAGGCGGGGAATATGACTATACACAGGGAAGTATCCGTGCTGCCATTGTATTACTGGCCATTCCAATGATGTTGGAACTGAGCCTCGAATCAGTATTCGCCGTAGTGGATATGTATTTTGTGAGCCATTTGCCCAATAGCAAGAATGCCATGGCCACTGTTGGCTTAACTGAATCGGTGATAGCACTGGTATACACCATTGCCATTGGTTTGAGTACCGCTGCCACAGCCGTGGTGGCCCGGCGTGTTGGAGAAAAAAATCCAGCTGGTGCTTCCCATGCCGGTGCCCAATCTATATTAATAGCAATCATACTGGCTATAGTTCTCAGTATTGCCGGTATATTCTTTGCTCCGGATATACTGAAGATAATGGGTGCGAAGGAAGAGGTGATAAAAGAAGGTGCTGTTTTTACCCGCATCATGCTGGGGGGAAGCGTGGTCATTATTTTACTTTTTTTGATCAATGGTATATTCCGTGGCGCCGGAGATGCTGCCATGGCCATGCGGAGTTTGTGGATAGCCAGTATCATTAATATTTTCCTTTGCCCCATGCTGATCAATGGTTACGGGCCTTTCCCCCAATTGGGATTGAAAGGGGCCGCAATTGCCACTACCATTGGCCGAGGAGTAGGTGTACTGTATCAATGTTATCACCTGTTTAGCGGCAAACGCAGTATAAAATTAACGCTGCCGCATTTTAAATGGGATCTGCCTGTGGTAAAAACCTTGTTTGGTGTAGCATGGCCCGCCACCTTCCAGTTTTTTATTCAAAGCGGAAGCTGGATCGTACTTACCTGGTTGGTATCTCATACCGGCAGCACCGATGCCAGTGCCGGCTACCAGGTGGCCATCCGAAATGTAGTGTTCTTTATTTTACCTGCCTGGGGATTGAGCAATGCAGCTGCTACATTGGTAGGCCAGAACCTTGGTGCACAACAGCCGCTGCGGGCTGAGCAAAGTGTATTACTTACGGCAAAGTATAATGCCGCTTTCATGTCATTGGTAACGGTGCTGTTTGTATTTTTTGCCTCCCCCATCATCAGCATTTTTACCAAAGAACCGGAAGTACATCGCTATGGTACCCTGGCCCTGCAAATAATTGGTGCCGGTTATATTTTTTATGGAATCGGGATGGTGATGATACAGGCATTGAACGGTGCCGGTGATACGAAGACACCAACCTGGATCAATATATTCGGATTTTGGGTGTTTCAGATCCCGCTTGCCATCATACTGGCAGAAGTACTGGGGATGGGTCCTGTTGGTGCCTTTATTGCAATACCGGCCGCAGAATCTGTATTGGCCGTGGCTGCATGGTATTTTTTTAGAAAAGGAAAATGGAAGAGTGTGAAAGTATAGATGATAGATAATAGATGACAGATGATAGTGCTTTAAATCTGAATGTTTTTATAGTAGCAAAGAAATGCCGAACAGCGGGAACTATCATCTGTCATCTATCCGCTAACATCTTGATCTGGCCAGCTTTTACTATTTTTACTGTCTCATCCCATTATTATGAGCAATGTTATTGATCAAAACAGGATAAGACAGTTTTTCTTTATTATTGTTTTATTGTTGCTGGGCATACTGCTATTTTTTGAGTTGTATACTTTTTTACCGGCCGTATTGGGTGCCATCACTATCTATATACTGCTGCACAGGTGGATGTTTTTTTTGACAGAGAAAAAAAAATGGCGCAAAGGGTGGACCGCCTTACTGTTAATGTTGTTTTCTTTCATTGTCATCCTGTTACCAGTGGGCTTGCTGGTGAATATGCTTTCATCCAAAATCAGTTTTGCCGTTCAGCACTCCAATGAACTGATGCTGGCGCTGAAAAAAGTGGTGGCTAATATTGAAACACGTTTTGATGTAACACTGGCCAGTGAAGAAAATATAAATAACCTGGGCGGCACCATTACTAAAAGCCTGCCTGGAATATTGGGTGCCACTTTTAACACACTCACTATCATTTTCTTTATGTATTTCATTCTGTACTTTATGCTGGTAAATGGCAGGCAGATGGAAAATGCGCTGTACGAACATGTACCCCTGCATGATAAGAATGTGGACCGCCTGGGAAAAGAAATTCAAATGATGGTAATGTCCAACGCTATCGGTATACCGCTGATCGCCTTTGCACAGGGGGTGGTGGGATTGGTTGGTTATTTAATTATTGGTGTTGATGAGCCCTTCTTTTGGTTTGGTGTTACCTGTATTGCCGGTATGTTGCCGGTAGTGGGCGCCGCATTGGCCTATGTACCACTGTCCATTATCTTTTTTGCTAATGATAAAACGGGGCAAGGCATTGCCATGTTGATCTTCGGCTTTGGCATCATTGGCACAGTAGATAATATATTACGGTTTACATTATTAAAGAAGCTGGGCAATGTTCATCCGTTAACAACGGTATTCGGCGTTATCATTGGTCTGAATTTATTTGGGTTTATCGGATTAATATTCGGGCCCTTGCTTATATCGCTGTTTATGCTGCTGTTAAAAATTTATTCAAGTGAGTTTATTACCAAACAAAGGGATGTAAATAAGATTATGGAGAATTGACTTCGTTAAATACTTTTTCTCTTACGTATATGTCCTATAAATTTTTCTTCATTGCAGGTAAATATTCGCAAATATTTAAAATACAAGTGTTTAATGCTTGAATATTTAATATTCGGATAATATTTTTGTTCAGCCTTACGTTTATAATCCGATCCGTGAGAAAGACAATTTAGAAAGACAGACCAGACCAATCCGTACCCTACATGAAAAAACTAATCATTCCATTAACAGTGGGATTATTGTGTACATCGTTTACCGTAATCCCAACTGCAACAGGCAGCAATCTTGATAACCGGGGGGTTATTTCATCTGCAATTTCTACACCGGCAGATAATACATCAGAGACAGCTTCCACATTATATTGCAACAGCAACTTGGAACAAAATGGATTATCCCGTGAAGCATTTGAATATGCCTGGAAAGGATATCAGCATTTGCTTAATAAAAAAATGATCAGCCGTACTTCTTATTTAAGTATTTGTGATTTCAGCCAACCCTCCTCCAAAAAGCGTTTCTATATAATAGATGTTGAAAAAGCTTTGCTGCTCGTAAATACTTATGTAGCGCATGGAAAAAATTCGGGCACCGATTATGCTACAAAATTTTCAAACACTCCGGAATCACTGCAAAGCAGTTTGGGGTTTTACATTACACAGAATACATATACAGGTCAACACGGTCTTTCGCTCCGTATCAACGGCGTAGATCCGGGCTACAATGATAAGGCATTGGAAAGAAGTATTGTAATACACGGGGCCGCTTATGTAGATGATGCCCGTGCCAGAGACGGGATATTTATGGGCCGCAGTTTTGGTTGCCCCGCTGTACCTCAACAGGAATCAGCAATAATTATTACTACTATAAAGAATGGCACCTGCCTTTTTATTTATCACCCATCAAAAAATTATCTGCAACATTCAAAAATATTAAACGGCTGATTGGACACATAACAAGGATGGATGGAAAACAAAAAGCTCAACTTACCATAAGGTTGGGCTTTTTTGTTTTTGGCCACGAATTGCACCAATGAATACAATTGATTGCCCTTATAATAGTTTACCAATACTCTGCTGAATGGTGACAACTCCCATGTAAATCATGGCAGCCACCACCAACCAACCAATGATTTGCAAAAGCAGCGGATGTTTATATTGATTAACGATAGAAGTTTTATTGGCCGCTATCAGCATTACCGCCAATGCAATGGGCAATATAAGTCCGTTTACCGCACCGGCCAGTATTAAAAGTGTAATTGGATTACCCACCACCAAAAAAATAAGGGTGGAGAGCAGTATGAAGAGGCTGATAATAATTTTCTCCTTATTCTTCACGGCAGGCACCAACGTTTTCCAGAAAGAAACAGATGTATATGAGGCGCCTATCACAGAAGTGATAGCCGCACTCCATATCACTACACCAAAAAATTTATAACCCAGTTCACCGCCAGCCGCCTGAAATACAGTTGCAGCGGGATTAGTGGCAGACAATTTTATTCCCTGCGATACGATGCCCAGTGCAGCAAAGAATAACATAAAACGCATCACTGATGTAATGAGTATGCCATTAACAGAACTTTGAGTTACCTGCCGTAAGTTTTGTGGCCCCTTTATGCCTGCATCCAGTAAGCGGTGTGCACCGGCAAAAGAGATATACCCTCCTACAGTTCCTCCTACCAGGGTAACGATCTTCAGCATATCAATTTTTTCAGGCCAGATAGTTCTGTACAAGGCTTCTCCAACAGGCGGATGAGAAGAAAAGGCAATATAAACCGTCAATGCAATCATGATAAAGCCGAGCACTTTTACAAAATTATCTATCAGTCTGCCCGCTTCTTTATACCAGAAAATACCCAATGCTATTACACAACTGATGATGGCGCCGGCCTTTGTATCAATGTCAGTCAATACATTTAACCCCAACCCGCAGCCGGCTATATTACCAATATTAAAGACCAGTCCCCCGAAAGCGATCAACGCTGCAAGGAAAAAACCAAGGCCTGGCAATAGTTTATTCGCAATATCCTGTGCCCTGTTTTCGCTTACTGTTACAATCCGCCAGATATTCAATTGCGCACCAATATCGAGCAGTATAGAAATCAGAATTACAAAACCAAAACTGGTAAGAAGTTGTTCGGTAAATAAAGAAGTTTGGGTAAGAAAGCCGGGGCCAATGGCAGATGTGGCCATCAGGAACGCAGCACCGAGTATGGCAGGATTTTTTTTCATCGCTCAACCTCTAAATGTTTATTGTTTTAAATTCATTTGCATATCGCCATATAAATTGCTTTTGCAAATTCTACAGCCTGTCCCCCATCACCATGAATACAGATGGTTTCGCAAAGAGCAGGAATTACTTTTCCTGTTACAGTAGTCACTGTTCCCTGTTCCACCATTTGTACTGCCTGTGCCACCACTTTATCCGTTGTTTCTATCAATGCCCCCGGTTGTGAGCGGGGCGTTAGTAAACCATCATTCTGGTAAGTACGGTCGGCAAACACTTCACTGGCTGTTTGCAACCCCAATGCTTTTGCTTCGCTGATGGAATAGCTGCCGCTGAGTCCAACCAATATAAGTTGTTTATCAAAATCTTTTACCGCCCTGGCAATAACGTTTGCCAATGCACCATCTTTTGCTGACATATTATATAAAGCCCCATGCGGTTTTATATGTTTCAGCATTGCTCCGCAGCTTACAGCTGTTTCCTGCAAAATATAGAGTTGTTGTGTTATCAGTTCATACACTTCCGCAAGCTCCAGTTTCATTTCTTTTCTGCCAAAATTTTCCCGGTCCAGAAAAGAAGGATGTGCACCAATGGCAACATTATGCTTCATTGCCAATTCAACTGTATTACGCATAGTCGTTGCATCACCTGCATGATAACCGCAGGCAATATTGGCAGCACTGATAAAAGGCATGATAAGTTCATCTGTATCCATACCTTCTCCCATATCACAATTGATACACACCTTACCCCTTATCCTTACCCCTCTCCATCCCGAAAGCTTTTGGGAGAGAGGAGAGGATTTCGAAGGATCATTAACATCAAAGCTTTCTATCTGTTCCAAATTCAATGATTAATATATTCCCGCAGCCTGAAAGTACAGGCATTTTGCAGTTGCAGCAAATGCTGCTGTTGTTTTATCAGCAGATCTTCCGCTGTTTGCAAATCGGTTAACCTAAACCAAATACCGTCTCCCGCTTTCAATTGTGCCAGTTTGGAGTGATGGGCTGTAATAACATGAGCGATTCTGGGATAGCCCCCGGTGGTCTGATGGTCGGCCATTAATACGATCAATTTGCCATCAGGCAATAACTGTACCGTTCCAAAACATACGGCAGCAGAAATTACTTCGGTTGTTTGTATGGTACTGAGGGGATTGTTTAACAGACGATATCCCATACGGTCCGAATGTTTTGTAATAATGAAAGGAGTGGTGCAAAACGTTTCTTTGGACATTTCTGTGAGCCGGCCCCATTCATTACCTGGCAGTACCAATGTTTCTTTTGCCACCTCCTCAAATAGTATATCTGCATACCATGGCAGTATTTTATATTCCTCCTCTTTTTGCATGGAACAGTAAAATTTCCCTTTTTTTATTATTAGTTCATCTTCCTTTTGCAACTTTCTTCCCTTATAGCCTCCGGCGGCAGCCTTCAGATTGGTACTGCAGCTATTTAACCAGGCGGGCAGTTCAAACCCGCCACTAACGGCGATATATGCCCGGGAACCATTAACAGGCCGGTGAAACTGCAGCACATCGTTTCTATTTACCATAACGGGATGCAGGGGTGGTACGGACTCCCCGTTAATGCTGGCCGAAAAATCAGCCCCGCTTATAGCTATAAGCATGGGCTTCAAAAAAAGGAATACCGATGCAGGAAAGTGTAATTCCATAACGGCCTCATTCAATTCATTACCAACTAATGCATTGGCCACTTGCATGGCATATTTATCCATGGCACCGGTGGGGTTAATGCCCAGGTGCTGGTATCCATACCGGCCTCCGTCCTGTACGGTATCTAAAATGCCTGCTTTGATAATTTTTATACTCATTGATTTACGCTGAAACACAGAGGCGCAACGGTTTTTTTGAATTTTTTAATCTCTCTTTTTTTTGCCAACCCGGCACTGAATTTATTTTCTGCTGCTTTGTGACAAAAGCTATTGCGAAGCAATCCCATTGTATTTCCTCTGCATATCAGCGGTTAAATTGTATTTCTGCCTCAGGCAGGTTCATGTATTCCCTTTGTGTCAATAGCTGCAATTTTGTCAAATTCCTTTTTTGTTACCGAATAAAACTCTACCTCATCTCCTGCCCGAAATAGTGTACCCTCTTCATTTCCGGCCTCAAACAGTTTCAGCGGAGTTCTTCCAATAATTGACCAGCCGCCCGGTGAGTTTAGCGGGTAAATACCTGTTTGCCGACCGGCTATACCCACACTGCCAGCCGGCGTATTTACTGGTTTTGTTTTTCGGGGCATTTCAATTCTTTTGTCTACCTGTCCCATATATGCGAAACCCGGCAGGAAACCGAGCATAAACACCCTGTATTTTGTTCCGGTATGAATTTTAATTACGTCTTCCCTGCTCAGGCCCCGGGCAACTGCTAATTCCTCTATATCGGACGCCATTTCATCTTCATAACAAACCGGAATTTTTATCCCTCTTACAACACGATCAGTTATTGCCAAAGGAATAGTCAATCGTTTGTTTAGCTGGTCCTTTATCCAGTCAAATGCAGTTGTGCCGTCAGGAATATTTCTTTTGATTGCCATTGCATTATAGTATACCGTAAGAGAACTGTATGCAGGTACGGCTTCTACCATACCTGCCAATGGATTTTGCTGAAGATTATTATAATGCGCAAGTACTTTTGCATTGACATTGATATCTATTTGATTGCCAAATTCAATTGTGATGGCAGTTTCACCCAGCGGAAAAATACGGTATGAAAAATCCTGTTCTTGCATAATAATCCGGTTTGAAGTTAGCAACTTATAGTAATTGGGTTCTAAAATAGTGCAACACTCCCATTATTATATTTGTATGGCAACCCTTCAGGTCAATCTTCCCGTTTGATATGCATGTATAAACAGTATTACTTCGTATTGCGAAACTGCACTGGTGTTAAGTCAATCATGTTTTGTCGGATACCTCTCAACGAATACAAAAGCTATCCCACAAAGGCCACGAAGCCCACAAAGCCTTTTCTTTGTGTCTTTGTGGGAAAATTGTTTGCGTCATATCAGGCTTGACACTGCACTAGTTCCTGAATTAGTAACTTTACCCCTGATGGCAAGATTCAATCGCAACGACAGCTTTAATTTATTGTCTAAACTCACCGTGCGGCGGGCCTGGAATGGCGTGAAGGTGCTCAGCAGTTTTTATATCAGCAAATGGACAAAAAGACCTGTTCAATGGGGTTATCCTGTTTCTATTTCTTTTGAGCCCACCACTTCCTGCAACCTGCGCTGCCCCGAATGCCCCAGTGGGCTGAGGGCTTTTACCCGCCCTACCGGGATGCTGCAAAAAGATTTTTTTAGTGAAACGATAGACCAGTTATCCAAAGATCTGTTGTACCTCGTTTTTTATTTTCAAGGTGAGCCGTATCTTAATCCCGGTTTTTTAGACATGGTACAATATGCCGCAGATAAAAAGATATATACGGCCACTTCCACCAATGCACATTATTTATCGGATGCTAATGCCAAACGCACTATAGAAAGCGGGCTCGACAGGTTGATAATATCCATTGATGGCACCACCCAGGATGTATACCAGCAATATCGTGTAGGCGGGCATCTGGATAAGGTAATAGAAGGGGCCAAAAATATAGTGCGGTGGAAAAAAGAACTGAAAAGTAAAACACCATTTATCGTTTTTCAGTTCCTGGTGGTAAAGCCCAACGAACACCAGATAGAGGATGTAAAAAGATTGGGTAAGGAAATAGGCGTGGATGATGTATGGTTTAAAACAGCGCAGGTATATGATTATGAAAATGATCCTAACCAATTGATTCCCATAACCGACAAATACAGCCGCTACCGCAAAACTGATACAGGCTATGAATTCAAGGGAAAACTTGCCAATCAGTGCTGGCGGCTCTGGCACGACCCGGTAATTACCTGGGACGGGCTGGTGGCACCCTGCTGTTTTGACAAGGATGCACAGCACCAATTGGGAGATCTAAAGAAAAAATCGTTCCGTGAAATATGGAAAAACGGAGAATACACTAAATTCAGGCGTAAAATATTAAAAGGTCGTAAAAATATTGATATTTGCTCCAATTGCAGTGAGGGAACCAAAGTGTGGGAGCGATCTTAAATAATAAAAGTGCTAATAATAAGTATATGACGTTACAAATGCCTTCCTCTATATCTACCCGTTTACATTATCAGCACAAAGTGCTGATGGATATTATAGACGGATTTTCTGATGATCAAATACGACGCAATGTAATTCCCGGTAAATGGTCCATTTTTGAAAACATTGTTCACCTGCAAACATACCAGCATATTTTTAATAGCCGGATCAGGCAGATACTGGAAGAAAACAATCCCGGCTTTCCCCGCTATTCTGCTGAAGGTGATCCCAATTTCCTGGAAGGTTGTGGCAAGTCTACCCGTGAGATAATGCAGAACCTGATCACCACCCGTAAAGAAATGACTGCCACCATGCTCAATTATGCAGGACCCGACCTGGCAAAGACGGGTACCCATCCGCATTTTGGCACCATGAATACCTTGAAATGGATGAATTTCTTTTTATTGCATGAAGCACATCACCTGTTTACTATTTTTAAATTGGGAGCGGAGATTAATAATGGAAAATAGCCTTAGCGGAATGGGGGATCAGGGGCTTGGGATTAGATATTATGGTACAGCTTTCCTTGCTTATTTTAAAAATCCCGTTTTAACTGGTATTTGCTTCTCTCTGTCGCTTCAAGTCTTCCAAAGAAAAAGAAAGAAATGTATTTCATAAAGTGAACTACTCTTATGAAAACAAGAATATAGTGCTTCTAATGAAACGCCGGCCTTTAAAGCACAATTCCAAATTACCAATTATTGATTCCCACACATTCACCATTTCTTCATCTCATCAAAAATAGAAGTGTAAAAAGAAGTAAAGCCTTCAAAAAAGTAGCGGAAAGATTCAGTTATTATTTTCATGGTGCTGAGATTTAAGGTTCGTAGTGCAAAGCAAATCTATTTTTTACAATACTGCAATACCACAAAGAGGGGTTTTTTTAGCCCAATGCTGCACGGCTATTGTTAATAAATGATTGGCACAGAAATAATTTTGGGCATTCAATGTTGCAACATTAACTTTGGGTATTCAACTATTTAAAATATTATACAATGAGCGACTTAAGAACAAATGTAGATCAGCTGAACCAGATGATCCTGGAAGGGAAAACGCTGGAAGCCTTCGAGAAATTTTATGCAGCAGATGTGGTAATGCAGGATAATGATTACCCGGTACGGGTGGGAAAAGACGTAAACCGCCAGTATGAAGAGACTTTTGTAAACGGCCTTACAGAATTCAGGGGCGCTAATGTTCTCAATACCATTATCAGTGATGATATTGCTGTAGTGGAGTGGTGGCTGGACTTTACCCACAAAGATTTTGGCACCCGTAATTACCGCCAGGTATCTGTTCAACGCTGGAAAAATGGCCAAATTGTGGAAGAGAAGTTTTATTACAACAATTGATTCTTTGAAAAAAAGGTAAAAAGTTTTGGACAAGTCCCCCTGCTTAGCCTAAAACTTTTTACTTTTAATGCTTAAGCTTTCATGATGAGTATTGAAAATGATATACAACAGGCCAAATTCCGGAATCCGCAACAAAAGGCGGCCATTAACCTTATATATACTCTCTCCTGGATGCGGGATAAGACTAAAATTATTTTTGAAGCGGAGGACATTACCGCCCAGCAGTTTAATATCCTCCGTATATTAAGAGGAAGTTTCCCTCAACCATTATCTACTTTACAGATCAGGGAAAGAATGCTGGAAAAAATGAGTGATACCAGCCGTATTGTAGACCGGCTTATTACCAAAGGATTAGTAAAAAAACTGACCTGCAAGAATGACCGGCGGCTGGTAGATGTTATCATTGCTGATAAAGGGAAAAAACTATTGGAGCGACTGGACCTGCGCCAGGATGAAATAGACGGCGTACTCCGCAATCTTTCAGAAAAAGATGCTAATATTCTCAGCGATCTGCTGGATAAGATCAGGGATGGCTTTGAATAATGTATTTTTGCCCTGTGATGCGAGGTCTGTGTGCCACCATTTTTCATACCGAATCTGAAAACATGATTAGAGCTTCCTTCAGGCTATTGGCCTTTATTGTATTATTGCCCCTTCAATCCCTTTTTGCACAGCCTAAGTATGAATTTCGTGGCGTTTGGATCGCCACTGTCAATAATATTGACTGGCCGCAAAGCCCTTCCAATAACCCCGAAAAACAAAAGGCCGAGTTCATCCGTCTGCTGGATATGCATCAAAAGAACGGCATGAATGCAATGATCGTGCAGGTTCGTCCCGCCGCAGATGCATTTTATCCCTCTCAATACGAACCCTGGAGCCAATGGCTTACCGGTGTACAGGGCCAGCCTCCTTCCCCTTATTACGATCCTATGCAGTTTATGATAGAGGAAACCCATAAAAGAGGTATGGAATTTCATGCATGGCTCAATCCTTACCGGGCAGTGCAAATGCTTGGGGTTTCTTCCATCGCCCCCAATCATATTACCCGCATCCACCCGGAATGGTTTCTTACCTACGGGGAGAAAAAATATTTTGATCCCGGAAATAAAGAAGCACAGCGTTTTGTAGTCAATGTGGTCCGCGACATAGTAAAGCGGTACAAGATAGATGCCATTCACATGGATGATTATTTTTATCCTTATCGTATTCCCGGCAAAGAATTTCCGGATGCGGCCAGTTATGCCCGGTCCGGCAGCCCGCTCGGCAAAGAGGACTGGAGAAGAAGTAATGTGGATTCGATAATAGTAGCCATCAGTACTGTTATCAAACAGGAAAAGAAACTGTGCCGTTTTGGTATTTCACCATTCAGTGTATGGAGAAATAAAGACAAAGATCCGGTACGGGGCAGCGACAGCCGTGGAGGTCAAACCAATTATGATGACCTGTATGCCGATATTTTATTGTGGCTGGAAAAAGGATGGATTGATTATGTAACCCCTCAGTTATACTTAGAAATCGGGCATGATAGAATTGACTATGCCAAAATGCTGGATTGGTGGAGCCGCAACAGTTATGGCCGTCATATCTATATTGGACATGGCATCTACCGGGCAGGGGGAAAAGAGTCCGCCTGGAATAACCCTGATCAAATACCCGACCAGATAAAATTATTGCGCCGTTATCCCAATGTACAGGGCAGTATTTATTTCAGCAGCAAATCATTTGAAAAAAACTCCAATGGCTGGAACGACAGTTTACAAACTAATTACTACAAATACCCGGCCCTGCTTCCCCCTATGCGATGGATAGATAATGAAAAACCCTGGCCACCTATTGTAGAAAAAAGCATTAGCAATGATTCGGTGATACAATTAAATGTAAAGCCAGATCCCCGGAACAGGGTGGAAATAAAATACTATGTTGTATACCAGTATGCAGCCGATTCACATAGTGAAACATTTGGCAATGTGCCCAAATACATATCAAAGCTTGTACCCAGTCCCGGAGGGTTTCAATTAAAGGAGCCTCTTTCTTCCGCTCATTTTTCGTATCGCTATGTTATAACCGCAGTAGGCAGAAATAATAATGAAAGTGACCTGAGTGAGATCGCCATATTGGTGCAGCCCGGAGGTAAGTGGGGTTTTTATATCCCTTAAAGAGAAATTGAAAAGGGTGCATTTTATATTTCACCTGCTTGTTTACCTTTGTCATGCCTTAGCTATCGGGATAATTGGCGGCAGGTGAAGAAACTATTAATTCTTAATTATTCATTTTTAATTAAAAGATATGCCCGGCTACGAACTCTGGAGTGACAAAGAAAGAAAAGAAGTAAATGATGTATTGGATACAGGCATTTTGATGCGGTATGGTTTTGATGGGCCCCGTAAAGGGATCTGGAAAAGCAAAGAACTGGAAGCTGCCATTTGTGAAACTTTTGGAAGCAAGTACGCACAACTGACCTCCAGTGGCACATCAGCATTGACCACTGCTATGAGTGCACTGGGGATTGGATACGGCGATGAAGTGATTATACCTTCTTTCACCTTTGTAGCATCATTTGAAGCCATATTGAGTGTGGGTGCCATACCGGTACTGGTGGATGTGGATGATACATTGACATTAGATCCTGAAGCGGTACTTGGTGCTGTTAGCATAAAAACAAAAGCCGTAATGCCGGTACACATGTGCGGCAGCATGGCCGATATGGATGCATTGATGCTTATTTGTAAACGACATAACCTGATTTTATTAGAAGATGCCTGCCAGAGTATTGGTGGCACCTATAAAGGAAGACCTTTGGGAACGATTGGTGATGCCGGAACATTTTCGTTTGACTTTGTAAAAACAATGACCTGTGCCGAAGGCGGCGTGGTGATGACCAACCGGGAAGATATTTTTGTAAAATCGGATGGTTATACTGATCATGGCCATGACCACAAAGGCGCTGACCGCGGTGCTGACCTGCATCCCTTTATCGGCTATAATTACCGCATATCTGAATTGCATGCGGCTGTGGGGCTGGCACAGATAAAAAGATTAGATGAATTTCTAACTATTCAGAAAAAAAATAATGCGCAGTTAAAAAATATGCTTGCACAGGTGCCGGAAATTTCATTCAGAAGGGTACCGGATCCGGCAGGCGACAGCTGTAGTTTTATTAGTTGGTTTCTACCTACCGAAGAAATAACAAAGGCCGTGGTGGCCGAAATGAAGGCACAGGGAATTTTGGCCGGCAATTTCTATTGGTTTGATAACAACTGGCATTATATCCGCAGCTGGGACCATTTGAAAAACTCCATTACCCTGAATGCCCTGCACCCGGATATGAAACAAAAAGTGATGGAACATGCCACTAAAGATTTTGCCGCCAGTGATGCAGTGATGAGCCGTTGTGTTTCTACTTCTATCAGCCTGCTATGGACAGCAGAACAAATACAGGAAAAAGGTGAGAAGATGGTGGCCGTGATAAAGAAAGTGCTGAGCAAGGAAAAGGTGAGTGCTTAAAATCATTTTGTCATCATTGCAAGGATAGTTTTTGTTTCTTGCAGCATTGTGTCAATTTTGAATGACGGCACTTTTACAGGCATATTTAAAATAGCATTTGCCCAATAAATAGCATTTGTCTTATCATTATGGTATACATAAAATTTCAGTAAATTTAACCGGCTGCCCATTCTGTTTGGCACCATGTGGATTGCTCGCAAGTAACTTCTTTCTGCTTTGGAATACATAGCTAATTCCTGTTCAATAACTGCTTTCAGCTCATACACCTTACTATCAATGTAGTAAAACATACCTTTATTGAGGTTCTCGTAAGCCTCTTGTAAGCGATTGGCATAATAAAGTTGCTGTGCATAGAGAACCCAGTTGTAGCCAGCGCCTGGATATTTTTCAACTGCCTGTTTGCACAGTTTAATTGCGTCTGTTTTATAGCCTGCCCTGGCAAGACAAAATGCTTTTTTCTCTATTTTTATTCTATCTCTTTCATTCCACACTTTACTTACAAATACTACAACCAGTAAGAGTATTAAAAACTTGTAAGTAAATGAAGTGATTTTCTGTTTTTTAGAAACACAGAGCTTTTGCGCAGGACAAAAAACAATACTGCCAAGGCAAACCAGCACAAGAGCCTGTATAGGTATTACTTGTAAGGGGTAGGAAAATAAGGCTGCCACAGCTACGCAAATAAGAGCCGAGGTGACAGCAATAATAATTGGCCTATTCTGCTTAAGCAGATGAATAATCCTGCTGATAGTCAGGTAAAGAAACAGTTGCAAAAGCAGCAAACCAATTATACCACTTTCTATCACCCATTGCAGATAATCATTAAACGCATAAAAAGTGTTGTCAGCTAATAATGCTCTTTTATTATCAATTGAATGTGTAAAAAAATAATCGGCCTGGTACTCATTAAACCGGGCTTTAAATTTGCCTATACCAATACCCCAAACCCAATTGTCGCTTAGCATTTCCAGTGAAATACTATAGATATGGGTTCTGCCCGCAGATGAATCTTGTTTGTAGAAATAAAGATACAACAACAAGAAAAAAAATAGGCCAAGAGTTAATAAAACAAGAACCCATCTTTTTTGCCAGCTACTATACCTGCAAAAAACAAAACTACAGCCAACAGCAAAACCCAGCCAGCCGGCACGGCTGTTTGACAACAGTAATAACGCGGAAAAAAACAGCACTCCGGAAGTCAACAGAAAAATAAGCCATTTATTATTCCGCCTGCTTATAAAGGGAATTAAAAAAAGCAGCAGTACAGCGATACATATTCCGGCAATGCTGCTATTAGGAAAGAGGGAAAAAGTGAACACTTGATTAGAATTAATAACTACAACTTATAATTTCTCCGAATAGATAGACAAAACCCATATCCTGCCATCTCTTATCGTAGCGGCTTAATTCATCCCCCTCTTTTCGTCTTTACGACATGCTGAACTTTCTCAAAGAAAGAGTTTATGCCGCTAGGGATTTTTTCTTTATTCTCCCTGATTTCAAAGACATATTCCCGTCGGGGAATTTCGTAAAAAACTCCTGTTCCATATAGCTTTTTGTTATATATAAATTTTACCTTACTAAGTTTCATTTTTTTTACACTGTCCAGTTTGGGTGCTAATGAATAGTTAAGTCCATCTTGTCGTTTATAAGAATAAATTAAGATACTCGAATCAGGAAAGCTATCATCTGTTTTTATTTTTGGTATGTATTTCTCAATTACCTGAAATTCATTTTTTGAAACAGATAACAGGCTGTCATTACTGCTATAAAACATCTCACTTTTGAAAGAGATTTTTGATTTTATAAAAGTGTCGATATTTATAAGCTTGTAAGATTCTGAATTAAGAGAATCATACAGCATACCAGTTTGCTTACCTATTTCTTGAAAAAAATATGTATAGTTTACCCCATCGCTTAAAAGAGTTTCCCCTTTTACATCCCCTGCTGAATCAATTTCGACCTTGGTTTTTTCATAGGGGTGTTTGATAAGGTATAGCAAAATCCCGTCCTTTTCTATTATACCGATGCTATCCTCAAAACTTATAATCTCCTTATCCCGATGACTATAAAACTCCCATTTATAATATAATTCAAAAGATTTAGTATTATCCATTCTTCTAATCCCTATACATAAGAAATTAAGGCTTACTACTGTAACAATAAGTATAACAGCGGCTGGTATCACTAAGATTCTGCTTCGTTGCCTAAAATGACACCTATTCATTAATTCCAATAATTTTGGCTGAATGATATGTTCCTGATCCCCCAAGTGGAGTTCCTCTGCATATTGCTGAAGCTGTAATAGTATAATTTAAATCCATGGCAGCCCAATATAAGCCAAGTGCGACGTCACTTGTATTGACAGTGCAATCAATTACTCCTCCTGTCCAAACGCCTTCTTTGCTAACATTTATATGTTCTAATGATTGCCATTTCCAGGGATTGGCTACATTAGTTGTTTTTATGTGAACCCCGGATTCGTGGCTTGTAAATTTCCATAGATTTTGATTTTGCTTATAAATCACCCAATGGTATTTTTTTGTTCTTATTGTAGCAGATGCTGATACAGTTTCTGAGCTAATTTCTTCCGAAACTGAAGCCCCCTCTGACTCTTGTTGCATAGCATCACAATCAGGCTCATCTCCACCTGGGTCTTCACACCCGATTCCTGCCAGATCACAGGGATCCCCTCCTCCCTCACACCAGTACTCCATCCAGCATTCACCCGTATTATACCAACCTGTACATTCTTCAGTAATCATACCGTCTCCGTAAATAGACATTGTACAATCCTGTTGCCAAACACAAAACTCCTGTTCAAAACATTGTTCTGTTTCTGTTAAGTTATTAGCCTGTTCTTTACTACTCTGTCCAATAGCTTTTATTGTTCCCCTCTTGATTGTTTTCCCATTTTCGAGCATAGCCATTGAGATGATTTCACCGCCCCATTTTTTAACTATAACCCTACCGGAAAAATCATTAGCTGTACTTAAGATATTTGCTTTACTTATATCGAAGTTTTTGGCTTGCAAATAATTCCAATCAGGTATATAATCAATTTCACGAACTAAAAAATTACCAGCTGGTTGTTTTATAAAAGCGATGCTGGAAATTGATGCGTCCGCTATTCTTTTAATTTGGCCTTGGGGCAATACTCCATTATTTCCGGTTGATGAAATTGAATACGAAGATGTGCTTTCAATTAATGGAAACTCGGCAACTTCATTGTTGCCAACTTTAGTTATTAATGGCTTTCCCCAATCCGGCAATTTTTTTCCTTTTTCAGTTGAAGTTTGCCATTCGGGGGATTTTTAAAAGTATCATAATACCACTCTTTTGCTGCTTTTGCATTAAACACCTTGCTTATATCATCACCAGCATCTGATGTTTGTTTCTGACAAGAAATTACAACAGCTGATCCTGTAATAACAACAATTAAACCCAAGAAAAATTTTTTCATGACTATTACTTTTATTAATTATTAATAAACCTATTAAACCGAACTTTTTTGGGAATTAAGTCCGAAGAGTAAAGTATAAAGCTATGAAAAAATGTAACTTATTGATTAACTATTTTTTATATAGTTATAATTACTTACATTTGAATTTAAGGAAGGATTGCCCTGCATCAGTTTGAATCAATTTTTGTAAATTGAGATTGTATCCCGGACATCTTAAAACCCCGGTTTTACCGCATTCGGCTTTTGCTCCATATAATTTACATAGTCCATGGAACCGAGACGGAAGTGTATGGGGAGGGAAGTGAGTTTTTGTATTTGTAACTCCTTTTGACAAAAATAACCAAGATGGCTGGCATAAAAACAGGATTCCAACACAGGTTTTGGCAGCAAAGAAAATGATGGTTTTGGCTTGCCGGTTAATAAGTCTGATGTCCGGAAATCTATCCGTAGTTGTTTTTCAAAATCAAATTTTTTCAGCGCTTCATAATCAATAGGGAATTTTATTAGTATGCCTGAACCAATTCTGTATGGCGGTAAAGAAGCTTTTCCCATAACAATCCTGTAACCTGGCTTACTGGCGGGGATAATCTTTGGAAATCTTCCCATATCTTGTTTCCCTCCTATATTCTCCGCTACCGCCTGCCCAAATATTTCCCCGGAAAACATTAACAGTAACACAACAAGATAAAAGATAAACCGTTGACGCATCTTTATTTTATTTGTAGTTAAATTTACGGCATTATTTTTGTGCAACGGTCGAAATTTTTAGAAAAGCCTCCAAAAACTAAAACATTTAACGAACCATGGCCCTGAGCCAGAGCTTACAGCAGCGCATGCTGCAAAAACTATCGCCCCAGCAGATTCAACTGATGAAACTGCTGCAGGTACCTACGGCCAATCTTGAAAGCCGGATTAAGGAGGAAATGGAGGAAAACCCCGCCCTGGAACTGGATGAAGATAAACATGAGGACGCTGACGAGATTAAAGATGAATTTAGCGAACCGGGGGAGGATGAATATGAAGAAAAAGACGGTGGAGTGGATGAATATGATAACATTGATGTTAGCGAATATGTGCAGGAAGGGGACGATGAAGTGGGTGATTACAAGCTCCGCGATGATAATTATCCCGAAGAAGATGAAGGCCGGCAATTGCCTTTTAAGACTGAAACCAGTTTTTATGAATTGCTCATCAACCAACTAGGTTTGCTGAAGCTGGAAGAAAAAGAACAGGCCATTTCCGAACAAATCGTGGGCAGCATTGACGAGGATGGCTACCTGCGCCGCGAAACTGCTGCCATTGTAGATGATTTGGCCTTCCGCCAAAACATTATCGCCACTGAAGCGGAAGTGGAATCCATAATCAAACGCATTCAGCATTTTGATCCAGCCGGCGTGGCCGCCCGCAACTTACAGGAATGCCTTTTGCTACAACTCTACCGGCAGAAAAACGAAGGCACCCCCGTAGATACCGCCATTAAAGCCATTACAAAATATTTCGATGAGTTTACCAAAAAGCATTACGAAAAAATCCAGCGGGGCCTCAATATTGATGATGACCAGTTGCGGGAAGTAATGCAGCATATTATCCGGCTGAACCCCAAGCCCGGCGGCAACCTGGGAGAAGTAAATAAAGCCGAAAACTATGTGGTACCCGACTTCTTTATCATAAACAATGCCAGTAAGCTGGAACTGACCCTGAACAGCCGCAATGCCCCGGAACTCCGCATCAGCGAAGGATACAGGGATATGCTGAAAGAATATGACAGGGGTGCCAAAAAAGACAAACGCCAAAAAGAAGCGGTGCTCTTCATTAAACAAAAGATTGATTCTGCTAAATGGTTCATTGATGCCATCAAACAGCGGCAGCATACTTTACTCAGCACAATGAACGCTATCATGCAACACCAGTACGAATTTTTCCTGACGGGGGATGAAACGGAATTAAAACCCATGATCTTAAAAGATATTGCCGAAATGACCAACCTGGATATTTCTACAGTAAGCCGGGTTGCCAACAGTAAATTTGTACAAACAGAATTTGGCACTTACCGGCTCAAATTCTTTTTCAGCGAATCGCTGAGTACAGATAGCGGCGAGGAAGTGTCTACCAGGGAAGTAAAAAAGATACTCAGTAATTTGATTGAAGCAGAAGAAAAGAAACATCCACTGAGCGATGAACGGCTTACTGAATTACTACAGGAAAAAGGCTACAATATTGCCCGCCGCACAGTGGCCAAATACAGGGAGCAGCTGAACATTTCTGTGGCCCGCCTCAGAAAAGAGCTATAACAACTAAACAGCTGCTGGCGCAGATTTTTTGAGCCACGAATGACACCAATTACACGAAAAAATACAATTAAATACAAAATAAAATATAGACAACCCTGGGCTGTTTTCCTTTATCCGTGCCATTTGTGTAATTCGTGGCTAACTCCCTAAAACGGCAGATCGTCTTTGCTTTCCATTTGTCCTTCATCAAAATACACCTGGTCGTCAGGTGCCTTATCTACGGTGGCAGCACTGGCGGGTTCCACCTTCCAGGCTTTTACATCAGTGTACCAGCGGCCATTGTATTCCCGGCTTTCCACATCAAAAGATATGCTTAGCTGGGATCCTTCTTTTAACAGGCTTTCATTGATCTTATCACCCCAGATGGAGATACAAACTTTCTTGGGGTATTGCCCTTCAGTTTCCACTATTATGTCCTGTTTTTTCCAGGCCCCGTTTTTGCCTGTACCGGTTTGAACGGGGAGCAACTGGATTAGTTTTGCTGTTAATTGCATGGTATAATGTCTTTTGGCATGAAGGTACGGATCAGGTAAGGAGAAATTTTAATTTATGATAAAAAACTTTAATTTTACCTAATTATGCGTATGCTTAAAGAATTAACTTTTATGGGAAAACTTGACGCTGGTGACCCGCACAAAGAATATTGGTGGAAAGTCACCCCTCAGAAAAGGCTAAAAATCGCCAATGAACATATCCTCCGGATTTTCCAGATTAAAAGTTGGGATAAATTCCCCATGCAAAAAAAAATTGTTTCTACCCGGAAATTGGCTGATAAATGATTGACATATTTAACCCTGATTTTAAAGATCTGATTAGGTCATTAAATAAATTTGAAGTCGAATACCTTCTTGTGGGTGGTTATGCCGTTATTTTACATGGTTATATTCGCTCTACTTCTGACCTTGATATATGGGTAAATAGAACAGAGAATAACTATTATAAACTAATGAAGGCTTTTCTTGATTTTGGCCTGCCCACGACCGAAGTCAGTAAAAACAGTTTTTTGCACGATGAGGAAGTTGAAGTATACCGGTTTGGAATTGAACCCTCAGCTGTTGACCTTATTATCGGAATGAAAGCGATGCCCTTTGAAAATGCATTTAGCAAAGCCAAATGGCAGAAAATAAGCAAAGATTTAAAAGTCCGGCTAATCAATCTTCCTGAACTCATTATTTTAAAAACATTTGCAGGTAGAAATAAAGACCTGGGAGACCTGGAACACCTGCCCCCCTCCGAATAGCTGTTCTGTTAAATAAAAACAAATCCCCTGCTTCTCCTCTTGCATTTCTATGAAATATTTTGTTCCTATGCATTATTAAAGCTTACGGCAAATTAGTATTTTGCAACACTAAACATTTCTCAACCCACACACTATGGTTTTTGCCAGCCTGCTCTTCATTTTCATTTTTTTACCTTTGGTCCTTGTTCTCTATTACAGTACCAAAAATGCTAACTGGAGAAACTGGGTGTTAATCATTTTCTCGCTTGTCTTCTATGGATGGGGGGAACCTATCTGGATTTCCCTGCTCATTTTGTCATCACTGTTTGATTGGGGCAATGCGCTTTTTATAGACCGAAAACGGGGTACCAGGTGGGCAAAGATCGGGGTGGTGTTTACCGTTGTTTTTAACCTGGGTTTATTAGCCACTTTCAAGTATGATATATTTATTGTTGACAGCGTTAACTCGCTTTTAGGCACCTCCTTTACTGCCCCGGGTTACGCCCTGCCGCTAGGTATTTCCTTTTATACTTTTCACACCATTTCTTATGTGGTAGATGTATACAGGGGTGATATCAAGGCGCAGCGTTCTTTCCCTAATTTCTTAATGTATGTCTCTCTATTTTCTTCATTGGTGGCAGGACCTATTATCCGGTATGCCCATGTGCAAACAGAAATATATGGACGTAAAGAAAACCTGAAAGATTTCAGCCTGGGCCTTTCACGTTTTTGTATTGGGTTGTTTAAAAAAGTGATCATTGCCAACATAGCGGCAGAGCTGGTAAAAAAATATATGGGTGACCACCAGGCCCCGCTGACCATGTCGGGCCTTTTATCGCTGTCCAGCATTGAAGCCTGGTTTGGGCTCATTATGTTTGCCCTGCAGATCTACTTCGACTTTTCGGGTTATTCCGATATGGCTATTGGCCTTGGAAGAATGTTTGGCTTTCATTTCCGGGAGAATTTTAATTACCCTTATATCTCGAAATCCATCGGCGAGTTCTGGCGAAGATGGCATATCTCCTTAGGCAGTATTTTCAGAGACTATGTTTATATCCCGTTGGGGGGTAATAAAAAGCGGGTCTATTTTAACCTGCTGGTTGTTTGGTTCCTCACCGGTTTGTGGCATGGCCCAAGCTGGAATTTTATTTTCTGGGGGCTGTACTTCTTCATCTTCATCGCACTGGAAAGGGCCTTTTTATTAAAAGTGCTGGAGAAGATACCTGCTTTCTTTTCACATGTATATGCCTTAATGATCATTATTCCCGGTTGGGTGATCTTCTATTTTACAGATACAGACATATTGATCGCTTATGTGAAAAAACTGTTCTCCTTCAGGGCCGGGCCCAATGGTAATACAGAGCTGATGAATACGGTTACCACCCATTTATTCTGGCTTATACTGGCCCTTGTTCTTTGTATGCCGGTATATCATAAGGCGAAAGACTGGATTGATAAAAAGGCAAGCCGTATTAATTTTTACGAAACGGCAACTATTGGCTTTAATGTTGTACTGCTATTTCTGTGTATGGCACAGTTGGTAGGTAAAAGCTATAATCCGTTCATTTATTTCAGATTCTAAGCAGTTAACAAAATATTGAAGTAACGACATGAGTGAAACAACAAACAATAAGATACACCTGGTTAACGTAATTGTTTTCTGTGGAATTTTGTTACTGGGAGCTATTGCATCCTTAGCAATGAAAAAAGAACCGGTATCGGTAATGGAAAACCGTAAGCTGGCTGCCTTTCCCAAGTACTCCGACAGCACCTTTTGGAATGGTAACTATTTTAAAGATATTGAAGCCTACTATGCTGATAATTTTCCAGTACGGGATAAATGGATTGGCTTTTCTGGCAGGTTTCGTGACAAGCTGGGCTTTCAAAGTTCCGAGATCAAAATGTACGACCCAACTAATGATGCAGATGCTAGCCTGAAAGTAAAAGATACCATCAAAGAAGTGCATAATGGCCCATTGCCAGATGATGGAGCTACCGGTGAAGTGAAGAAAAGAGTGTTTGTTTTCAAGAACAGGGCTTTTGAAATGTTTGGCGGCAGTGCTGCTATGGGAAAATCGTATGCAGATGTTATTAATTCCTATAATCGTTTACTGAAACCCGGCATACAGGTATATAACTTAATTATTCCGGTGGCACTTGAATTTGAAATAACTGAGAAATATGCCAAGTTGCAAAAACCTAACCGGCCGGCTATTGAAAATATTTATACCAGTGAAGACCCCGAAATAAAAAAAGTATGGGCCATTGATGAGATTAGAAAACACCGGGAAGAATATATCTATTTCAATACCGATCACCATTGGACCAGCCTGGGTGCCTATTATGCCTACAAGGCTTTTTGTGAAACTGCCGGATTAACCCCTGTTTCTTTAGATACGGTGGCGTATAAAACCAAACCTTCATTTCTTGGTTCGCTTTACAGGCTTACCCGTGATGCGGGCCTGCAAAAAAATCCAGATTCAGTACGATATTACCTGTTCAAAGATTCGATGAATTTTTATATCGGCAGTACTTCTATTGGCTATTGGGCAAAATCTAAAATGTATGGAGAGGGCGCCAGCGGTCCCAACAGTTATTCGGTGTTTCTGCAGGGAGATCTGCCAATTGTAAAAATGGAAACACAACATAAGAACGGAAGAAAAATTGCGGTGGTAAAAGAATCCTATGGCAACGCTTTCTCCTGTTTCCTGGTTAATAACTATGAAAAAGTAATTGTGGTGGACCAGCGCTATTATACTGGCGATTTTATTGCGATGTTAAAAGCAGAAGGGATCAATGAATTGCTATTTATCAATAATATCTTTGCTGCACATACACCCTTTCATATTGAGAAGATAAAAGGGCTCAGGAAATAGTGCTCCCTTCTTTGGTACAATGCTTACCGGATACAGCAGAAAGCTATTACCGGTTAATAAATTAAAGACCCTGATATGAGGTTTTATTATTTTGCTTTGGTAGGTATGACTGTCTTAGCAGCCTGTAACAATTCGGCTAAGAAAGCTAAAAAAAATCTTTCAGATACAACATCAAACATAGTTTCTAAAAAAGATACTCTTGCTGCAGAAAGCAGGATATTGCCAGACTACGGACAAGTGGGTACAAAAAGGGGAGGTGTTTTTCTTTTCAAGAACAGGGGATTTGAACTTTTTAGTGGCAGCCCGGCAATGGGTAAAAAGTATGCTGATGTAATCAACATGTACAGCCGCCTGAAAATACCCGGGCTCAAAATTTATAACCTTATTATCCCTAATAGCTTTGAGTTTGAAGTAACAGAAAAATACAAAGACCTGATAAAGCCTGCCAAAGAAAGTATTAATGCTGTTTTCTCTGCTGAAGACCCGGAAATCATTAAAATAAATCCTGTAGATGAATTAAGAAGGCATCGTACTGAATACATTTATTTTAATACAGACCATCACTGGACAAGTCTTGGAGCTTATTATGCATATCGTTCATTTTGTGCAGTGGCAGGGCTTGCGCCGGTTTCTTTAGATACCATTCCTTCTAAAGTAAAGCCGGGATTCCTGGGCTTCTTATTCAGACTTACCCGGGCGGCGAGTTTAAAAACCAACCCTGACTCGGTAAGGTATTACCTGTTTCCTGATTCAACCAGTTTTTACATTGGGAGCAGCTCTATTGGCTATTGGGCAAAATCAAATATGTATGCAGAGCGGGCAAGTGGCGACAATAGTTACTCTGTTTTCTTACAAGGCGATTTGCCTATTTGCAAAATGGAAACACTACATAAAAATGGAAGAAAGATTGCCCTGGTAAAAGAATCTTATGGGAACGCCTTTGCGCCTTTTTTAACCAATAACTACGAAAAAGTAATTGTAGTGGACCAACGTGGTTACAAAGGAGATTTTATTGCTATGCTGAAAGCCGAAGGTATTAGCGAACTGCTTTTTATCAATAATATTTTTGCGGCACATACACAGTTTCATATTGATGATATAAAGGGGTTGAAGAAATAATTTCGACAACGAATGATTTTCCAGTTAGCAAACAATAGCAGTGCCACAAGTAGCTGACTTAAACAAAAGGTTGTGTAGTTCATCGTAAAAGGCTGGTACTGCCGCTTTTTTTAATCCGCCTTCCATCTGTTGTTACCCCTTCAGCTACCCAGACAAAAACACCTGAATTAAGCGTAGCTCCGCCAATTGTCCCGTTCCATCTGCCAGTGCTTTTGCCGGTCCGAAAAACAATATTTCCCCAACGATCATAAACCCTGAAAAAAAGCAGCTCCTTAATTCCTACAAGAATTGGAAACAGAAAGTCATTTAAACCATCGCCATTTGGAGTGAATGCTGAGGGTACAAAAATATCTGCAGAGTTAAATAGTTTTATCTTAATCGAGTCTGTTCCTATACAGCTATCAGTTGTAATTACATTTAAAAAATACTGTATCTGCTGCATATTATTGTTGGTGTTAACAATCGGATTACATTGATCAGGATTAAACAACCCTTGTGGTGGATACCAGGTACAAGCCGTGCCTCCCCGCCCATCTAATTGTAAAAAAGCACCTCTTACTATTGATGTATCATTTCCTGCAAACGATCGGTTGAATTTCGGCGAAATTATAATATCCTTCTCTGTCATCCCGGAAATAGCGCAGGGATCTGTTGAAAACGTCTTTAACCGAACTGAATAAGTACCAAATGCGCTATAGTTGTGTTCCGGGTTAACTTCCCGTGAAGTAATACCATCTCCAAAATCCCATTCATACCCGGAAATGACTACCGGGGTGTCCGTAGATGTATTAAAAAAATTGACGGCAGGGCTGGTACAATATTGTAATAGCTGAAAATCTGCCGATGCCGTTTTATATGCAAGAGGAACCTGTAGTGTCTTAGTTAACAAGCCCCGACATCCAATATCTTTTACGATATTTAATGTAACCGTATAAACAGTTGATGTAAGCGGAAATGTATGAACAACCTGCTGTCCCTGGCCCAGGGTGCCGTCACCAAAATCCCAAATCCAATTCAATGATCCGTCAAGATTACTGCTTCCTGAAAAAAGGAATGTGTTGCAAGTTTGCTGTGCCGTATATCTAAAATCAATTTCCCTGTTGCTGACTAAATTAACCGGAAAGTTTGGCAATCCCATTAGTACTTTTTTGCCACCCAGGTCAATAGCCCGCTGTATGTAACTACATCCACTACCCTTAATGTCTGGATTTTGTATTATTCCCAATACAGAATCTCTTGGAGTTTTAGCTGTAGCTACATAAATTCTCGCATCCGGACCTAGTTGCAATGCCAATGTAAGGGATGGATGGGTTGCGCTGATCACCACTACACTGTTTTGAATACTTAAACTGTCATAAGTGTTGAGATCAAACTGTGCTAGTGTGCCAGCTCCGCTTAAATAGACCAGCTTCGAATTGGGAGAAAACTCAGCACCATAAAAAGTAAAGGCAGCGTCTGAAAAAGGAATCCTTAGATTATTATATAATGTACCGGTTCCATTGTTGAACTCATATAAATTAAAGCCGGTTCTATTGTCTCCGGCAAACGAATTCCAATGAGGGGTTACATCAATTATCTTCCTTCCATCTGGTGAAACTTTTAAATATCCATAGGTGTTCGGTGTATTAAAAATACCGGAACTAAGGGTAGAAAAAACTACAGAAGAGGAGGTGGTGTTTAAACCATTACAAGTAAGCAAGTAAGCTCGATACCGGTTATTTAAGTTGATCTCTTTCGTAATAATCCAGTAGTCAATACCATTTGCATGTTTTATTGCTGTCAATTTTTCTGTAGACGGTTTGTATAAAAGAACATTTTTTTCTGTAATATCTCCCAGTCCATTATCTAAAGTCAGATCAACAACCGAATAACAATACCCGTTTGGATTAATCCCGTTTTCACCGGCATCTGATGTCAAAATGTAATAAAGAAATTTACTCCCGGGTTTGGGTATTATTATGGAAGATTGTGTGGATGAAATATGGCCTTTTATCCCACTCCCATTAGGCATTAGTTGATGATTTCTGTTCCATACATATTCCCCGTTTGTATAAAATAGTAATTTTCCAGTACTATCAGATACTACAGAACTCCCTTCTGGCGCCCAAGACATGGCTCCGTTCGTAAGAGGAGTGGGAGGTGATGTGTTGAAATCAAGCCCGGCACCACTGCCAAAATACCATGTATTAGCCTGCTGAGCTACAATAGCCGACAGGCAGTGAATAAAAAAAAATAGAAGGACGGCCTTAGCTAACATAATTTAGAATACGCAATTTGCTTAATTACCAAATTTACAGTTTTAAATGTTTTTGCACCCAGGCCACTTTGGGTTTTAGTTCCCGTGTGTATTTGTCACCGGTGGCATAGCCCACACTTTTGAGAAAGTGATAATAATCCCCTTTCGGATTCTTCTTCCTCCATTTCGGGTACCGTTTGTTCTGCCAGCTTTTGTAGTAAGCAATGCATTCCTCATCGGAACTGAATTTTTTGCACTTATTGCCTTTGATATAAAAGCCAAACAGGTTGTGGTAGCGCAGGCAGCATTTTTTGCAGCTCAGGTTACCTGTTTCCTGCATGCATTGTGCCATTACAAAATCAGGATGAAGTATGCCTGCCGCTTTTATGGCATCATACATTGACTGCATCTTTGCCTTGTTGATATTTTGCGCTGTAGCCTGTTGCGTTATAAACAGCAGTAAAAGGGCAATTGATATTTTCTTCATAAAATGGTGTTTGGAATGTATTTTCAGGGGGTAAGAGGATTGCTTGCTTATAAATATACAAAAACCATACACTTTTGGGAGATTCCTTTACTTTGCAGAAATAAGCGGGTTTTTTATGCGTACAAGTTTAATAGTGGATAGGGAAAACCAGTTGCTGGAAGTGCGAAAACCGTATTTTCCGAAACAGCCTGTTGTGGTTAGAGTAATTGCAAAAATTATTTCCTGGATTTTTCACCCGGTGTTTACCCCGGTAATGGTGATCTGGTTTTTGGTGTATATCCATCCGTATTTATTTATTGGGGTTCCTGCACCGGTAAAGGGCATTCCAATATTTGGCGCAGCAGTTGTTGCTTATACACTTTTTCCATTGGTAACAGTATTTCTGTTAAAGGGGCTAAATTTTATTGACAATATCTACCTGCGTACACAAAAAGAACGAATCATTCCATTTGTGGCCTGTATGATCTGGTATTTCTGGATATCCTATGTATGGTACAATTTTGGAAAAACAAGAAATGGCATAGATCTCCCGCATGAAGCCATCCAGTTTGCCATGGCTACTTTTTTCAGCACTGTTATTGGCCTTATGGTGAATATAAGAATGAAAGTAAGCCTTCATGCCATTTCGATGGGCATTGCCGCCACATTTTTTGCAATGATGGCGTTTAATCAGGATCTGAATTTTGGCGTTTATTTTTCAATTGTATTACTGATTACAGGAGTAGTATGCACGGCCCGTTTCATTGTTTCGGACCATACGCCGTCAGAAGTATATACAGGATTGGCTGTGGGCATTATTTCTATGTTGGTTGCACTTAAAATAGAACAATGGCTCGGGGATTAATCATTCAATATTTTTCCGCCTACCTATAATATGGGCTTATCATCCAATACACCACTACCCCGGTTACCGCTACATAAAACCATACCGGCCAGATAATTTTTACTAATTTCTTATGCTTATGAAACTCGCCTGTCAATGCACGGTATGCTGCAAACAGGATAAAAGGCAATGCCAACCCCGCCAATGGAATATGTGTAATTAATATTACAAGATAAATAGTTCGCATATTACCCGCGGCCATTTTTTCTGCACTACTCAGTCCGCTGATACCATCCGTTTCACCATACATTGTTTCACCGGCAAATAAATGATGGCAGATATAACTTACTAAAAATAAAACAGACAGCACCATTGCTGTCATCATTACTTTTTTATGCAGTACATATTTTTTTTGCTTAACAACAAGCAGCCCTGTTAAAAGTAAAAGTGTAACTACAGCATTTATCGCTGCATTGGCCGTGGCAAAAATGTGCTTATCAAACGGGAAGTTAACTTTTCCTGCCAGGTTATATTTGCCTAATACTGTTATGATAAGGAAAACAGCGGCTGAAAAAATACCAATCAAAATTTTGGCTTTTTTATCATTCTTTTTCCAAACGGCCTCCAGCATGTGCTATGATTTTTTTCTGATGATAAATAATAATAGCCCCACCCCGAATATGGCCAGTAAAAAAGCAACCGCCATTATCTGCAGTTTACCGGCAAAAAAACTTTTCTCAGTAGGGTTCTTTTCCAGTGTCAGCAGCACTACGTCATTGGACAGTTTGGCCAATGATTCAGGATCAAGCCCATCGTAGAAGCCCCTTACATGCCTGTTGCTGTCAATCAATACAAACTTATCGCTATGGATAAAATTGGTATCAATGCCTTCCCCATCCTGCACACCTATTTTCATTTCATTGATGGCAAAATCGTATATCATTTTTTTGCTGCCGGTAAGCAACCACCAGCGATCGGGGTTTATCTGGAAACGGTCGGCCCATTTTTTTATTTGCGCCACCGAATCCCTTTCTGAATCTATACTGAATGACAGAAAGTGAACAAGCTTATTGCTTTTATCACCCACCCGTTTGCCATTATGAAGGGATTCTGACAGTCGTTTCATATTCATGGTCATGGCCGGGCAAATAGTGGGGCAGCGGGTAAAGAAAAGATCAGCAATGATAATTTTTCCACGGAGGCTTTCCCAGTTTATGACACGTCCTTCCTGATTTAGCAATGAAAAATTGCCTGCCTGGTGCCAGGTCGTGTCTGTTACCTGTTTGCCCCTTTTGGTAGCGGTATATGTAGAATCCGGGAAATAATGCCGTGGCATGGTAACGGCTGTTTCGCTTTTGTCTCTTACAATAAAGTAAGCGACCAGCGGCGCCAGCATGGCGAGCAGTACGGCATATAGTGCTTTTTTGTTCACAATAATTTTTTTAACCCTTTATAAAATCCTGTAGTTTCTATGTCCTGCTGCCATCTCTTAGTAAGCAAAAGTTGAATCTGAAAAATAAAACCATTAAACCGGCCCCTCACATAACAGGCAGACGATCTAATGGTTTTGGCGCTGAAAAAGCAGACAATAATATTATTCTTTTCCACCCGGTTTTTCTGCCGGTGTTATTTCATGATCAGTGGCTTTATGGTGTTTTGCCGGCGTAGTGGTCTCTTCAAAATGCTTATCGTATTTGTTACGCAGGTTTTTGTAAGAATTGCCATCCCAGATAAAAGCGCCTATAAACCAGATAAACAGCATCAACGGCACTACAATGGTCATGATCATATTCCTGATCTCATCACCGAGGTGCATAAACACCGAAACAATGTAATAGGCTTTTGCCAATGTAAGGATACATACCATTCCTTTAAACATCAATACCAGCGTATGACTGGGGCTTTCTCCTTTATGAATGGTATAAATTGCTAAACCAATAGCCAGTTCAATCACAGTAATGACAGACAACAGGATGGTTGTTCTTTTTACATTCTTTTTAAATGTTGCATCATCTGTGTGATGATGAAAACTTACTTCTTCAAATGCCGGATGTTCCATATTCAAATAAATTATAAACCCCAACCCCTAAAGGGGCTTTATATTCATTAAAGGATAAAGTATCCTGTTTTAATGAACTGGGGAATAGTTATACAATACTTTTTTCTATAAAGAGCTATAAACCCTTCGCCAGAACTTTTACATACAAGTTCCCTTCAGGGCCATGGTTATTTTATATAAGATAAAAACAAAGGAATACAAATACCCATACCAGGTCTACAAAATGCCAGTACAGTCCCGCCTTTTCTATCATCAGGTAATGTCCTTTATTCTGGAATACGTTTTTCTGCGTCATGATCAGCATTACGATATTGATAACCACACCGGAGAATACGTGAAATCCATGGAAGCCGGTGATACCGAAGAAATAGCCCCCAAATGCGATGGGGCCTTTTTCACGAATATGCACTTCAGCCAGATCTATCATACCACGCAATTGTGTATCGGACATAGCAGCCAGGGCGCTTGCAGAATGGGAATGATCATGACTGTGTACAATGTTTACCAATGCTTCATGTGGTGTGCTGTTCAAAGCTGCAGTTAATGCCGCCTGGTTTTCTACAAGATTACCCCAGGGGTTACCAGTAGTGGTTTGACCTATCATGCTAAGCTGACCATCTGCCAGTACAATATGTTCGCCGGTAATAAGGTGATGCCACTCCCAGGCCTGACAGCCAAGAAACGCTAATCCACCTACGATCGTCCAGGCAAGCCATTTTATTACACTTTGCTTATCGCCTTTATGCCCGGCATGTACTGCCAGCACCATAGTTACAGAACTGATAATGAGGATAAATGTCATCACACTCACGAAGGCCAGAGGAAGATTGGCATGTCCGGCACCCGGAAATGCGTTGAACACAACATTGGGATCGGGCCAAAAATTCTGACTAAAGCGGATGGAACCATAGGAAATAAGGAAGGCGCCGAATGTAAACGCATCACTCATCAAAAAATACCACATCATCAGTTTTCCATACTCCAGGTTAAAGGGGCTTTTACCTCCGCTCCACCATTTGGTCTGATGTGTTGTTGCTGTATTAGACATAATTAAAAAATTCCAAGTTAAAAATTCACAAATCCCTGCATAAGAATTTGTTCTTTACTGCCTGTTCAAATTTCTATTTCTATACACCCGCTGCCACAGCCCTATCCACCGATGATCAGAAAGAATAACAATAAATAAATCCATAACAGGTCTACAAAATGCCAGTACGTTGCTGCCACTTCTATTGACACGGAACTGTACAGTTTGGTGTTGCCAATAAATGCTTTTACAAACATTACTGATAATACTATTATACCACCTATTACATGCAATCCATGCAGTCCGAAAATTACATATAAAAACTGCCCTGCCCCTGCCCCTTTAAAAGTAATTTTCTGGTCCCACAAGGCAGTAAAGCCCATCCATTGCAATACTACGAATGCAATACCCAACAGCAGGGTTACCCCTATCAGTACCCGGTATTTACTCATTTCACGCTGCTTAAAAGAACGCAACGCCCATTGTATTGTAAGGCTGCTCAGTAAAATGGCTGCTGTAGACACCCAAAACACTTTGGGCAGTGCAACAGTTTTCCAATTTACCTGGTTACTTTTTACAATGAAGGCACTTGTCAGCCCTGCAAACATCATCAGGATACTGCCAATAGCCACCCACAACGTAAATTTGTGAGGGTGCATTCTTTTTTTGTTTTCTATTCTCACAGTGCTTATACTCATAATTAAAATTCCAAATAATAAATTACAAATTCCAAACAGGTCGTTTTAAGCGTCTGGTTTATCACTGTCTTCCAATTTCTTAAGCATTGCTGAGAAAATCCTTCGTAACTGACTTGCTTCATCAATTAGCGCTGTTCTCCCTTTTTCCAGTTCAACACCCCAAAGGTTTCAACCAGACCTAAAAAATGTATACTCTCCTTTGATTCCTTTCTGCTCACTTTAATCCTGTACCTTAAATCCTTTTGTCCAACATTTTCATTTGCTTCAATATAATTTGCTCCAACAGATCCGCTTGCTCTTACCAATTGCTTTATATCTTCAAAATTTGCAGCATCAATTTTCAGCTTCCTCAAAAAATTCTTACCCGTTTTGCAAACAAAAAACATCTTTCTTCCAAAGGGTGGCCGAACATGGGATTTGGGATTTCTTATTTGGGATTTATCCTCCTTTGCTCAACAACATCGAAAACATTACCACCGGTAAGTACATATAACTTCCAAACATCACTTTCCTGGCTGATGACACATCCATCTTTCTGTACAACCCCACACATCGTCCTGTCATAAAAATATTAGCCACTATAATTAATCCCACACCAATCATTCCCTGTGTATTATCATAATTACACATCCCGGTAAAAAAAGGCAGCAATGTAACCGGTACCAGCAACAGTGAATACACTATAGTTTGCAACGCTGTAAATTTTGTTGGCCCTTCATTTGCCGGCAACAGTTTAAATCCAACAGCTGAATAATCTTTATGCGCCACCCAGGCAATAGCCCAAAAATGGGGAAATTGCCAAAAGAACTGAAACGCAAATAATATCCAGCCACCGGTTGACAGCTTATCATCACCTGCGGCCCACCCTATCAAACATGGCAAGGCACCGGGTACAGCCCCCATCAATACCGCTATTGAATTTACTTTCTTCAACGGAGTATAGATAAAGGCATACAGGAACAAACTGAATACCGCCAATCCCGCTGCCAGCCAGTTGAAATAATAACCCAGTATAAATACACCAACCGCACCTGTTATTATTGCAAATGCCCATCCTTCTTCCACACTCATTCGGCCAGAAGCTACCGGCCGCTTAGCAGTTCTTTTCATTAGTGCATCCGTATCCTTTTCAACCACCTGGTTGATGGCATTGGCACTGCCTGTTACCAGCATCCCGCCTGCAAAGAGCAAGAGTATCATTATCCAGTCGTATGCCACCACTTTTGGCGCCAGCAAATAACTAATTACACTACTGAACACCACCATGATACTCAGCGAAGGCTTCATTAATTGTAAATAGTCCTTTATCTTCTTCATGTCAGCCTTCACTTGCGGGGCGAAGCCGAAGCAGTCCCCCCGAATTATTTTTTATGTTCCCTAGCTTTTGTTCACTGTTCATCTTCGTTGCATCGCCCGAAGGGCCCTGTGGGCACTCTTCAGGGTTCTGTTCGCTATTCATCAACATTGAACCCCTCCGGGGTTCAAAATACATTCTTCGATTTCCAATCTCCGGGTTTCACCCGGAGCTACCGACATTTGACCCCTATCGGGGTCTCTCATTCACCATTCATTATTCACCACTCGCTACTACCGGCATTTGACCCCTGTCGGGGTCTTCTATTCATTATTCACTAATGCTTGCTCTCATGTTCTCCCACCGGTTCTGTTTGCGGAATAAATTCTCTTCCGTCTTTTGCATAATCATACGGCCAGCGGTGTACTTCAGGAATTTCTCCTTCCCAGTTTCCGTGTCCCGGACGAATAGGCGTAGTCCATTCCAGTGTATTGGCGCCCCATGGATTTGGCGTAGTTACTTTTCTTCCTTTGAAAACAGAATAGAAGAAATTAAATACAAACATCAGTTGTACCGCAAATACGATGATTGAAACAACGGTGATCATTTTATCCAGGTCAGTAAATCCATTGAAGGATGACCATCCCCTTTTATCAAGATAACGACGGGGTATGCCTGCCAGTCCCTGGTAGTGCATCGGCCAGAAAATAAGATAAGACCCCACCATTGTAACCCAGAAATGGATATAGCCCAGTGTACTGTTGAGGTAGCGGCCAAACATTTTCGGGAACCAGTGGTACACACCGGCAAACATCCCAAAGAAGGAGGCAACCCCCATTACAATATGGAAGTGGGCCACTACAAACATCGTATCATGCAGGTGAATATCGATAGTAGAGTTTCCTAAGAAGATACCGGTCAATCCACCGGAAATAAATAAGCTTACAAAACCAATAGCAAACAGCGTGGCCGGCGTAAACCGGATATTGCCCCGCCATAAGGTGGTGAGCCAGTTAAATACTTTAATAGCCGAGGGTACCGCAATCAATAGTGTGAGCAACACAAAGACGGAGCCCAGGAATGGATTCAACCCGGTTACAAACATGTGGTGAGCCCATACCAGGAAGGCCAGGATTGCAATGGCAAATAATGACCCTAACATGGCCATATAACCAAAGATGGGTTTTCGGGAATTAACCGAAAGAATTTCAGATACCATACCCATGGCCGGCAACAGGATGATATATACTTCCGGGTGACCAAGAAACCAGAATAAGTGCTGGTATAAAATTGCACTTCCACCTTCGTTGGGTAACACTTCACCATTTACCACAATATCACTCAGATAAAAACTTGTACCCAGGTTACGGTCAAACAATAAAAGGATTGCACCGGAAAGCAATACAGGGAATGATAATACTCCAAGTATAGCAGTGAAGAACATGGCCCAGATGGTCAACGGCAACCTTGTCATGCTCATACCTTTTGTACGCAAGTTCAATATGGTGGAGATATAATTCAAACCGCCTAACAGGGATGATATAATGAACAGAGCCATACTTACCAGCCAGAGATCGGTACCCAGTTTGGAACCATCACCGGCCTGTTTCAATGCACTTAGCGGGGGATACATGGTCCATCCGCCACTGGCAGGGCCTGTTTGAATAAATAAAGAAGATAACATTACAATACTGGCCATAAAGAAAAACCAGTAAGACAGCATATTGAGGAATGGGGAAGCCATATCCCTTGCACCGATCTGCAGGGGAATCAGGATGTTGGCAAATGTGCCACTAAGACCGGCCGTCAATACAAAGAATACAAGCACCGTTCCGTGCATAGTAATGAGTGCATAATAAAATTCGGGTTGTATCTGCCCGCCCTTGGCATAATCACCAAAGAAAGTTTCAAGGATTGGGAAAGATTGGTCCGGGTAGCCTAATTGTAAACGGAACAGTACGGAAAACAAGCCTCCGATTATAGCCCATATTATACCAGTAATCAAAAACTGCTTACCGATGGTTTTATGGTCCATACTGAAAACATACTTGGAAACAAATGTTTCCTTGTGATGTCCGTGGTGTTCATGCTCGTCGTGATGAACATCATGTGGTACTGCCGTTCCGGGATGTGCATGCAATGCTTCGCTCATACTCTTTTATTTTTATGACAATCTCCGTTGTCTTTTGTTCTTAATTTCCTGTTTTCATTTGTGAATGGCTGCCGTTACCGCCAATGGCTTAACTACAGCAGTATCTTTTACCTGTTTGGCCGATGGGTCCTGTTCAGGATTGGCCACATAATATTGTGGTTTTTTCCCGGCCAGCCATATATCAAACTCTTCCTGCGTTTCTACCACAATCACCCCTCTCATTCCAAAGTGTCCTTTGCCACACATTTGATCGCAGGACAATTCATATACAAAATCCGGGTTTCCGGTATCTTCCTTCATTTTCTTTGTGGTTATGGTAGGGGTAAACCACATGGTGGTGGGTGTACCCGGTACAGCATCCATTTTCATTCTGAAATGTGACAGTCCCACATCATGTATCACATCTTTGGCCCCGATAACCAATTTTACCGGTTTATTTACCACCAGGTGCATTTCCTGTTCCAAAAAGATATCATCGTGGTTAGCGGGATCTTCCCATAACTGGCCTACCGGATTATTAGCAGCGGCATCTACCCGTTTAAAATATTTTTTCCCAAGTATTCCATCTTTTCCCGGGTACCTGAATTCCCAACCAAATTGTTTTCCAACCACTTCTACCACCATAGAATTCTTGGGGGCATCGCCGGTTATTTTGAACCAGTAAAAAATTCCAAATCCAACGAGTACCGTAAGTACAATAGCAGGGATTACTGTCCATATCATTTCCAGTTTATTATTATGCGGGTAATAATAAGCTTTGCGTGTGTCTGATTCCTGGTATTTAAATGAGAACCAGAATAAAGCCACCTGTGTAATAATAAATACGATGAATGTCAATCCAATAGTGATATAAAGCATCCTGTCCACCAATACACCATGGTCAGAGGCTGGTGTTCCCAGTATTTTACCTCCCAGTTGCTGGTTGCAATAAAAAACACCTATCAGTCCCAGGATCAGGAAGGCCAGCAGCAAAAACGCATTGATCTTATTGGTTTGCTTCCGGGCTTTTTCTTCTCCCCGCAGTACGGCTACATACTCACTGGCTTTGGCTATCTGAAAGGTGATCAGAAAGCCCAGCGCTAAAATTGCAACGATGAAAATTGTTTGCATAATCTATTTATCTAAATTCCAAATAATAAAAATTCAAATTCCAACGCACAGACAAGGCATGCCTTGTCTCTAATTACGTATGATGTATCACACTTTCTTTTACAAACGGATGGTTTTTTGCCAGCAACGGCGCTTTGCTCAATGCCTTTCCGGTTACGAACATTATTAATCCTGCAAATCCTAATGCCACTCCAAAATCCCACAGCATATTAGGAACATGTGTATCGCCTGTTTTAGTATCTGTCATAGGCCCGGTAAATACCATTTGATATAAATCCAGCCAGTGACCAAATATGATCAGCACTGCCATAAACGTGAGCAGGGTATAATTTCTTTTTGAATCCCTTTTCATCAGTATCAGTAATGGTGCAATGAAGTTGATGATAAACATTAGCCAAAACAGGCCACTGTAGGGTCCATAAGCCCTTGGTTTAAAATAAGTCGTTTCCTCCGGAATGTTTGCGTACCATATCAGCATAAACTGGGAGAACCACAGGTAAGTCCAGAATACAGAAAACGCAAACATGAATTTGCCGATATCATGCACATGCTCCTGGTTGGTATATTCCAGGTAGCCTTTATTTTTAAGGTATACAACAAATAATGCGATCAGAGACATACCTGCCACAAACGTACTGGCAAATGTGTACCAGCTGTACATGGTACTGTACCAGTGTGCATCAATACTCATCAACCAAAGCCAGGGAATAGATGACATAACTGTAAGGGCAAATACTACAATGTATAACGCTGCCCAAACAGTATTGTTCCAAATATATTTTTTTCTTTCTTCTACCGTAGCCAGGGGCCTGTCATCGAGGCTGCGGGATAATTTCCGCATTTTCCAACCAAGCAGCGACCAACCCACAACCGTGAGAATGGTCATTATGGAAAATAAATTCTTGTTCAAAAACCCTTTTTTGAAAGTCAGGATTTTGTCATGCTCTACATGTTTAGCATCTGTCCAGTGAAAAATAGTGTGATTATCACCAAATGTGATAGCCAAAAGAATAGCTGTAGCAATTACTCCTATAACAGGCACTACTGCAGATATAGCTTCCGGCACCCGGCGAAAGGCCATTTGCCAGCCGCCCCATGCAAGTGTGGTGGCACAGATAAAAAACATAGACGCATTTACCACCAATAAGAAATAAACGCTGTTTTGCAGCAGGCTTGCCCAAAACCTGGCATCCTTCATTTCTTTTTCTTCTGCTGTACCGCCGCTGCCATGTGTACTGATATATAAACCAATAATGGCAATAATACCAAGCAACATCAACGCTAATGAGATGGTGTTAAACCGCCTGGATACTACAAATTTTTCCTTTATTGACATCTGTGTTCTCTTTTATGAAATTTCAAAATTACCCTGATACTTTTCCGGATACCTGCACCTTTTCACTCTTCACTAATTACATTATTTTTTTTGCTGCTGTATCCTTTACCGGTACTGCTGCCTTTGCACCAGCGGTATCCTTTGGCACACCAGCTCCCTGTTTGATTTTGATATAGGCTATTACTTCCCAGCGCTGCCTGGTGCTAAGCTGTGAGGCATAGCTTCCCATCGTGTTCTTGCCATACGTAAGAGAGTGAAACATCGTTCCTTCCGTCATGGCTGTATATTTCGCATCTCCCACCAATGTTGCAGGTTTAGCCGGAAATGGGCCGTTGCCATCTTTCCACAAAGGGCCATTGCCATCCAGTTTTGTACCATGACAAACACCACAGTTGACCAGGTATAATCTTTCTGCTTCTTTCATGTTTATGCTATCCGCATTCAATGGGTTTTTTACGGCTGCCGATTGTGCATACCCTGTTGAATCATTTTTAAGTTCATACGCCGGCATGTCTCCACGGGCCACAGTACCAGCCACCGGCATTGAATTGTAATTAATGGTCGGGTACTTTTCTTTCAGCTTTTCTGTAGAGGCATACGTTTCATACGCACGGCTGTAGGCCATATCCGGCATATATGCTCTTCCGGGGTTTCTGCGGGGGCCGCCACATGCTGCCATCATCAGTACCACGGCTGAACAAGTTGCTATAATCCAAATTTTTTTCATCATCATGCTTATTTAATTTCCAATATCATTCTGTTCTTTTCTAACAACCTGCCCGGGGTTTTTACAGAATTTAATTCCCTCATTTCGTGTCCCGAAAAAATAGGGACAGTCTCTCCAATGAGGGAAAATTTAAAATCCCATCACCATTTCCATTTCACAAATTCTTTACCCGTCCAATCTCACTGGGATCAATCGGGTGGGATTAATGTGCTGCCCCCACTTCTGCTTTTTTCTCAAACCGCTTCGTGTCTTTATCATACCTGCCAAGCCACCAGCCAGTTTCTTTGTACTGCACCTGTACATCAACTGCGCCAATGCTTTGTAAAAAACTGATTGCTTCTGCCTCGTTTGTTTTGCCGGTACATTCCAATGCCATTACAAATGTGTCGTCTGTAGAGCGAAGATTGAAATGGTCTTTCTTTACAAACGGGGCCATCTGGCAGAGGTAACAAAAGGTAAGCACCATTCCTACTGCCGCAAATAATACGGTCAACTCAAAAATGATAGGAATCCAGGCTGGCAAAGCGAAGAATGGCTTACCGCCAAAATTCAATTTCCAGTCTATAGTCAATGCCCAGGTAATAAAACCTACGGCCGTTGCGGTACCGGTAATAGCATAGATAAATCCTGCTGTGTGAAGACTCGTATCCCGCAGCCCCATGGCCTTATCCAATCCGTGGATGGGAAAAGGAGTGAACACATCGTGGATCTTATAACCTGCACGACGGGTTTTCTTTACGGCTGGAAATAATACTTCTTCATCGTAAAAGCTACCTGTGACAAATTTTTTTATAGCCATATACTTGTTTCTGATTTCTTGTTATTAGTTATTGGTCATGCCCCATGGTCATGCCCATGCTTTTCACCAAATTCATTAATTGTTTCGCTTTCTAACTCATCCATTTTTACTTTATACGTCTGCCCATTCTTTTTCAATATATGTTTGATCTCCGCTAACGCAATTACCGGGAAAAATTTGGAGAACAGGAAGTAACAGGTAAAGAACAACCCGAATGTTCCCATGTAAAATCCAACCTCCCAGATGGAGGGGGAATAGTACGTACTCCATGCACTGGGCAGGTAGTCCCGATAAACAGAGGTTACGATGATCACAAACCGTTCGAACCACATACCGATGTTTATCAATATTGACATGAAAAAAGTAAACGCTAAATGTCTTCTTAATTTTCTAAACCAGAAGAATTGGGGAGAAACCACATTGCAAAACATCATAATCCAGTAGCTCCAGCCATACGGACTGTTCAGGTTCAACCGGTTTTGGAAGAAGGCGAAATTTTCATATTCTACGGCCGAATACCAGGCCATAAATAATTCGGTGAGGTAAGCGATACCAACGATAGAACCCGTCAGTACAATTACCTTATTCATCACTTCTATATGCTCAAGGGTAATATAATCCTGCAGCCCCAATACTTTACGGGTTACCACCAGCAGTGTTTGCACCATAGCAAAACCGGAGAAGATGGCGCCTGCTACGAAGTAAGGCGGAAAGATGGTAGTATGCCAGCCGGGTACTATTGAGGTGGCGAAGTCGAAAGATACTATCGTGTGTACTGATAATACAAGTGGTGTGCTTAAACCGGCGAGTACCAGTGAAAGTGCTTCATGCCGCTGCCAGTGTTTGGTACTTCCTGTCCAGCCAAATGATGCCACTCCATAAAACATTTTCGCCCATTTCTTTTTAGCCCTGTCACGCAGTGTTGCCAGATCGGGCAGTAAACCGGAATACCAGAATAATAAGGAAACAGTAAAGTAAGTTGATATCGCAAATACGTCCCAGAGGAGGGGTGAGTTAAAGTTAACCCACAAAGGACCTCTTGTATTTGGATAAGGTAATACGAAGAAGGCATTCCACACACGGCCCATGTGCCAGATTGGAAACTGGCCCGCACACATTACCGCAAAGATGGTCATCGCTTCCGCAGCACGGTTTACACCCGTTCTCCATCCCTGGCGAAACAATAATAAGATAGCTGAGATCAATGTTCCGGCGTGACCAATACCCACCCACCATACGAAGTTGGTGATATCCCAACCCCAGCCTACGGTTTTATTAAGGTTCCACTGGCCTGTACCATATATTACCTCCATTGTAACGGAAATGATACCGAATATGAGCAATGCCACGGAAATAAGAAACCCCATCCACCATAGTTTGGAGGGCCTGGCTTCCACCGGACGGCATATATCTTCTGTTACCTGGTGGTAATCTTTACTGCCATCCACCAGTGGCGGCCTTACCTGTGATTCGTACCTGAGTAATGACATATTAATTATTTTCCTTGATTTTCTTTCTTATAATTTAAAAATTCGTTGACTGCAACGCCATTAATTGTTTCACCTGTAAATCGGTAAAACTTGGAAGTCCTGTGTAGGATATCCGGCTCCCCGAACTTTACAGGCCCCCATTTTAAGACCGGGCTTACAAAGTTTATAATTCCTGTCTCAGGAACATAATCAAACTCCTCTAGAAATTCCGGCCCGGAATGTCCATCAAGTTTACCTGAGCAATAAAAATGGTAAATATTATTCTTTTCGTCTTTTGCTTCAAGGAAGATCTTTTTTATAGTTGGCGAATAAAGTATTTTCCTGTTTCCCTCAGAAAAAATTCTCGCCGGCATCAAAGCTATTCTTTCGCCATCATTTACTGCAATCCTGCTGGCCCGTACCGTGTCGGACAAAATATTGATAATATTATCTGAGCTTTGCAATATACTTTGCTGCTTAAATGACAGAATGTTATAAAAACTAACATCAACAAACCCAGTTATTTTTAAATACAAATTTCCTTTCTGCAAAAGCAATCCTTGTATTATGCTCCTGTTATATGCCGGTTGTAAATAATTTGAGGAAATATTTCCAAAAACTTCCGGCGATGCCAAATTGTCTATTTGCAATAATTGTCCGTTAGTGAATTTCTTAATGTTCTCTGAAATAAATTCATCCACTCGTCTTGTCGAACTGCAATCTTGAATATCCTTATATGCCAAAGCCATCTCAGAAGAGTTGTAAACTCTAAAACAAAGAAAAGGCTTTACAGGCAAGTATTTTATTGTATCAATAATTTCTTTCGAAAACACATTTACAATAGTGCATTGCTCACCATTTTTTGAACTGGAATTGACAAAAGTGTATTTGTATTTAGCTGAATCAATAATTACCAGCTGTGTAATTCCGGCAACGGACACACATAATAAGGTTACTATGATTATCAGCCTTTTCATATTTAATAACACCCTCCCCCTATTGGTTTTCTGCCGATTGAATATGAATTACCAATTGCCTCATTAGCGTTTGCTCGGGCAACATCTTCTACCCTTTGAGACGTCAATGGGTATGTAAACCCTGTAATACTACTTGTAGTAAGAGTGGTTGATATCCCTGTCACCGGTAGATTAGGATAATTAGTCCAATGTGTTTGCCATGCGTTCGTACCTTCTAAACCTCCCCACGCCAGATTCCAGAAATACCATTGCGGTATTGACGTAAGGCCTGTTCCTGCCAGCGAAGGATATGTGAAGTGACTCGCATACCGAGCAGTTACTTTTGCAACCCAATCAAGCAGAAAATTAGCCATATAATTATGTTGAAAATTGGTTGACGGGCTTAGGGTCGAGTCCATTAATAGTAAGTCGTGATTGCTAGAAACTAAAGAATCAACATATTGATTGAATACAGATCCTTTAGTCTCACTTTGCAAACTTGCTACCGTTGCGCCATTAGTTATTCGAAGATATAAAAAGCCTAAATAGGCATGCACAATCTCATGAATAAGTGTTGATGCCATGAAGATATCTGTAGACATTGTGGGAAAAATCCGGCTCACTTGAATTGTTCCAGTAAAAACGCCTCCGGTGTAATTAACAGATGCCGGTCGCAGTATAGCTGCAATATGGCCATTGGGCCCGACTAATGAATCAATTGATTCAAATTTTAATTTAAATTTTTCAATTGAGGGTATCTGAAATGCACTGTAGTCCATTTTTAGCAACAATTTCCCAAGGTCAGAAGCTGTGTCGTTGATTATTGCGGATAATATCGCCCTCATACATTGATCCAACAGCGATGTATCTAAATTTTGGTTCTTAAAATTATTAATCCTTTGATAATCGCGGCCTGCTGCCATAGTGCTGGAATAAAAATTATTATACCCAGTATATTGCATTGAAGTCGGAATAGGCAGCCAACCACTACCACCACCAGGCGGAGGGCAGGGTGGCAATGGTTCTGGCCAAAGATTGGGCGTTGGTGTTGATGAAGAACATGGATAATATGGCGGAGGTTGGCCTCCTCCGGAACCACCTCCCGATGGGCCTCCTGTGATAGGTGCTCCACCGCCTACTGGTCCCTGACTTGCTCCTCCACCACCACAACCGCCATCTCCAACCGTTATCGTAATACTTACAGTATTTGAACAAGCTTGGCACCCAGTCTGCCAATCCTGACAAACTCCTCCATTTGCTGCTCCGTTCGCACATGTGCAATTCGCAGCATCTTGAACAAGCCAGCTTACGGTATAGATTGTCCCTTCACAAAGGTTATTTCCAGAGGTCAGTCCATCTGCAACAGACAATATTTCTGCCTTGCGAACATGGTTTGAAGCGGGTCCGCCACCGTTTAGAAGGTCTTTGCTGGTCAATGTAAACAGTGTGTGTCCGAAAACCAAATTATCCATCAACATAAAAAAAGAAGAGAATTCATCTGCCGATGTTTCTCCGTTAGCAGAAGTAATGGGATACTTCTTATAGTCTTTCGCTAAACAATAACTAAAACTGATACTGTCGTCTATTATTGCCCTCAAAAAACCATTTGTGGTATTTCCATTTTGAAGCACCAGTGGTAGATATACCAGGGAGTCTAGTCCGTTTGCACCTCCTCCAAAACTATTACCGGCAGACTTGCCCGGCAAATTTAATAACGCTTTATCCCAAATAACAAGTCCTTTCGTTCTGGCAAAATCATTAATAAATTCGTTCTTAGTATTTCTTCTTTCCAATTCCTTTGCGATTTGTCTTACAACCGGATGAGTAGCCGATGGTATTGAAAAGAACTTAGCTGTGACATCAATCGGTTGAGAGGATGCCGGTGTATTTTGATTCACATCAGTCTTTCTGCAAGAATACAATAATATCGCTCCTGTAGTTAATAAACTTATCAGTGCAATTGATAAAATTGGCGATATAAATTTATATCCTTTCATTCCTTGTTGTTATAATCATTAATGTGTCTCTTCCGGTTTTGTAGCAGCCGGCAAAGTGCTGTCTGCCTTATGCCCTTCTTCCTTATGCCCACCTTCAGCAGCATGTTCTCCCCCGCCATGTTGCGCACTCACCCAGTATGTATCTATCTCTTCTGAATTTCTCACTTTGGCCATGTAAGTAATATTTGGCAGCACATGCAATTGCTCTAATACATGGAAACTGCGCTGGTGATTATCTTCCCTGATCTTTGTTAACTGGCTTTCTTTATCATGTGCATTTCCGAATACGATAGCATTGGAAGGGCAGGCTGTTTGGCAAGCTGTTTTTGCATCGCCATCTTTCAGCATCCGGTTATCTTTTTTCGCATCCAGTTTAGCAGCCTGTAATTTCTGTACGCAGAAAGAGCATTTTTCAATTACCCCTCTTGAACGAACGGTTACATCCGGGTTCAATACCATTCTTGTCAGGTCATCATTCATTTGTTCTATCACACTATCCAGTTTACCTATCAGTTGCTGGTCGCGGTTATTCGGGAAGCTGTCTGCTCCTGTATAATCGGCCCAGTTAAAGCGGCGCACTTTGAAAGGACAGTTATTGGCGCAATATCTTGTGCCGATACACCGGTTATACGTCATTTGGTTCAATCCTTCACTGCTATGGTTAGTAGCGGCTACCGGACAAACGTTTTCACAAGGTGCATTATCACAATGCTGGCAAAGCATCGGTTGAAACACCACCCCTTTTAAATTATCAGGATCTTTTTCATCCGAAATAAAATAGCGGTCTATACGGAGCCAGTGCATATCGTGATACCGGAGTACTTCGCTTTTACCAACAACGGACACATTGTTTTCTGCATGGCAGGCCACCACGCAGGCACCACAACCAAAGCAGGCATTCATGTCGATATTCATTCCCCATTTGATGCCGGGCTGCTCATGCTGCGGATACAGTGTAGCTTGTTTGAAATCGTTGTTGGCATTTTTATAAAATGCATCTCTTAATTCATCGCTGAATTCAGGTATTACGTTCGGGTGCAATTTGAAAGAGGCCAGCGTTGTTTCCCTTACCACTTCCTCCCGGTGTTCGTATGAATTATGTTTTTGTGTCTGGGCAATTTTATACGTTTCATGCAAGTTGGAAGCTGTAGCTCCTGTTGCAAAATAATCAACCGTGGTTCCGTTGAAAACGGCAAAGGGGTATACATTTTTACCAACGCCGCCTGCAGTTACACCCATTGCTTCATTGCGTCCATAGCCTACTGCCACTGCAATGGTATCTGCATTCATCCCTGGGAAAACGAGTACCGGGATTGTAACAGATTTATTACCGATTGTAAGTTTGATAGTCGGTTTTTGCGGATAATATTCATAGTCATTATCCAGTTTTATGCCGAGGTCTTTGGCTTTTGCCATAGAGATCATTGCATAGTTGTCCCAGGTGGCTTTGGATATGGGATCGGGTAATTCCTGCAGCCACGGGTTACCCGCTTGTGAACCGGTGCCGATGGATACTTTTTGATAAAGCACCACTTCTGTACCTGTTGCTTTTTTATACCCGCTAATAGCAGTGGAGGCTTCAGTCACAGCACTGCCGCTGTAAGATCCGGCAGAAGGTGCGATAATGGTTTCTGTTACCCCATTCTGCAATGCACTTAAATAAGCAGTCTCAGAACCCAGTTTGCCGATCCAGTATTCTTTAAAAAATGTTTCGTAATCCTGAGTGCTGCCAGCCCATTTCAATAAAGATGTTTGATAAGGGCGGGTTTTAAAAAGAGGATAGATGGTAGGTTGCAGGAAACTTACAATGCCTGTTTTAGGTTCTGCATCACCCCAGCTTTCGAGGTAGTGGTGATTGGGAATGATAAAGTCACAAAGCTCTGTGGTCTCATCCATCTTTTCATTGAATGAAACTTTCACTTTTACTTTCCCCAATGCTTTTCCAAAACGGGACACCCATTTATCTTCCACCATCTGGCCTTCAAGATGTGTGTATACCGGATTAGCGCCGTAGATCATTAATGTACCCACTGCACCAGCATCCATATCGGCCAGCAATTGGTTAAACTCACTATCAATACCCTGGCGGTAATTAACGGGTTTAGACCAGTCAATTGTTTTGCCATAAGCACCGATAGCATTATTGATTGCATTAACGACAACCTGTACATTTTTATCATTGCTGCCGCACACTACCAGGGCTTCTCCATTGGCGGCTTTCAATGCTGTGGCAGCAGATTTAATACCGGCTTTCAGTTTTGGATCTGAAAGGGAACCTTCTGTTCCGTTTATCATATTCAGCAAATCAACTGCAACTGTTCCTGTTTCAGAAGGGCGGTGCGTATATCTTTCGTCTGCATTGGAACCCGTCATACTCAGGTGGCCTTCAAAATGAATATGCTTGCTCATGGAAGGGTTCTTCTCATCTATCTTCCGGCCTTTTGAATAACCTCTGGCAAATTCAACGGGGCTGAGCCAGGTGCCGAGGAAATCAGCGCCAAGGCTTACAATTACTTTGGCAGCGCCAAAATCATAAGAAGGTATTTTTTTACCAAACCCGCTGGCATCATTCCCCAGCAGCATTCCGCTGTATGAAACGGCATCGTATTGTATATGCCTTAAGTTGGGAAACTTAGCAATGATATCTTTTGCAGAAGGAGAAACAACGGTACTGGTTAATAAAACAGTAGCCCCGCCTGCGGCTTTCATAGCCGTTCCCACCATTTCATCCAGCTTTTCGAATGTGGGTACTTCTGCATACGATGACTTGCCGTCTTTTATCACCCGCTGCAATGGAAATTTTGCCCGGTACATATCATACAGATCAAGTACTGAAGCCTGCGACCGTGCAGAACTGCCGCCTGTAGCAAATGAACTGTTTTCTAAAAGATTACCATCTATTTTAATAGGGCGGCCATCTCTTACTTTCGCCACTACGGGTACTACATCACCATCCTGTACATAGGTGGTGGCATAATATTTAGGAACGCCGGGAATAAGGTTTTCAGGCTTGTTGGCGTAAGGAATGGCTTTCCGTACAGGAACTTTACAGCTGGCAGCCAAAGTGGCGGCAGCTGTGCTAAACCCCAGATACTTTAAGAAATCCCTTCGTGGAGCTTTTGCGTCTATTAACCCTTTATCATCAAACCCTTCAAAAGGCAATTCCTCCAGAAATTCATCCTGGGATGGTGATTTGAGGTTTTCCGGGTCATTCACCTCTCCGAAACTTTGCCAGTACTTAGCCATAATTTGAAAATTAGAGAATTAAACAATTTGAAAATGTGACCTCAGTTTGATGTTTGTCTTTTACATTTTCAAATTTTCACATTTGCATATTTACACCTTGAATATTAATAGTGACATTTCTGACATTCCAGTCCACCGATATCCTGTACGCTTACGCTGTCCATTCTCACCAGTCTCATTACGCTGTCGATTTTAAATTTCCTTTCTTTCATGTTAAGAGAGGTGTTCTTGTTGATGACTTCCAGTTCACTTGTCTTTAAATCATTATGAAACTTCTCGTAAATGCTGTAAAACCTGTTGCCGGTGCTGTCGGTGTAGTTAAAGTCAACTTTTGTCTGGCGGTGACAGTTTACGCACCAGCCCATGCTCAGTTCAGATACCTGTTTCACTTCGTCCATGGCAGTTATTTCACCGTGACAGCTCTGGCATTGTACTTTACCTGCTTTTACGTGTTGTGAGTGGTTGAAGTATACGTGGTCGGGCAGGTTATGAATTTTTATCCATTCAATTGGTTTGGCTTTGGAAGCATCCCATGCATTTGCATTTTTAGGATCAAAGGCGGCGTATTTATATAACTTGGCAATTTCTGCGGTACCGTTTATTTCATTGCCTGCCTCATCGTATAGTTTGGGGCCTTTTTCGTAGGTGTTGATCGCTTTATGGCAGTTCATACACACATTTACCGAAGGAATGGTGGCATGTTTGCTTTCAGTAACAGAGCTATGGCAATACTGGCAATTGATCTGGTTGATGCCGGCATGTACTTTATGAGAATAGTAGATCGGCTGTTCTGGCTGGTAATTTGTCTGGCGGCCCAACCCGATAGCGCCTTTGGAAACCAGGTAGCCACCTACTACAAAGAAAACAATGGCGCCCATAGCTATATAGGCCTTGTTCTTATAAAATGCCACCGGATCGGGACGGCTGATACCTTCTGTATCATCACTCATTTTTTTCAGGTTGCTGTTTACCTGCATCAAAATAAGGGCGATGATACCGAGTATAAGAGAGATAACACCGAAAATGATGGCGTTGGAATTGCTTTTCTCTGTGCCCCCACCAGCAGTGTCTGTAGGTGCAGGTGCTTTACTTTTTGCTACAAAATCCTCGATATATGCAAAGATGGAAGCCACTTCTTCATCCTTAAGTTCAGGATATTGGGTCATTATTGAACCCCCATATTGTGCTTTTAGGGCTATATAACGGGGATCTGTACCAATCAGCTTATTTACATTTCTTACCCAGTTAGCAACTTTCTTAATATCGCCTCCATAATACTCATTATTAAGAATCCCACCGAGCATCGGCCCTGTACTCTCTTTTATAGGGTTGTGGCAACTGGCACACTTTCCCATAAAAAGCGCCTTACCTGCCGCTATATCCTGCGCCGAAATATTTACTATAGAAAAAACAAAGAATGAGAGAAAAAAAAGTGTCAGTCTTTGGCCGATTGGTTTACAGGGAATCATAGATTCAATTGATCTGAAAAAATGTGGATAAAACCGTTAATCAGCCGCAAAAATAAGTCAGGAACTTAACAAAAAGCCATCCGGTTTAACTTTTTTTTAATGCCCTACCAGCCTGCATTTCAAAGGATTTATACCGGCTTGGCTCAACTGCATAATAATGTTTGTCATAAAATGGTCAACATCTGGATAAAGTTCAATACAAATAAAAATTAGCCCTGTTGATGAATGATTTTTCCAGACTTTTGTCTCAATGTTTGAAAAGCTACAACAAAAATGGAAGGTGGGTGGCCTTCAACTTGTGCTGATACTTTGCACGTTTGCAATCGGTGGCAGCCTTACAGGTTATATAGCCAGGGAACTGATGCCTTCTTTACAAATAGGGGCTGGCTGGTTATGGATAGTGGTATATATCGTTCTAGTCACCCTGATCTGGCCATTGGCTGTTCTACTTATCAGTTTTCCTTTCGGGCAGTACCGGTTTTTTACCAATTACCTGAAAAAAATAGGAAGGAGAATGGGGTTGGTGAAAAGTAAGCAGTTAGCCGGGATGGCCCTGCATTCAGATAATACGAAAGAGCAAGGGATTCCCATTGTCAATATTGCCATTTTTGCATCGGGTGCAGGGAGCAATGCACAAAAGATAATACAATACCTTACCTTACCCCCTACCTCTCTCCACGGGGAGGGGCGGACTCTGAATAGCAGGGTGGCTTTAATTGTTTGTAATAGTCCAAAGGCCGGCATACTTGATACAGCCCGGCAGGAAAATATTCCCACCCTCATTTTAGATAAAGACAAATTTTTGCATGGCAATGGATATGCGGATGAATTGAAAGCAGCCGGTATCAATTTTATAGTATTGGCCGGGTTTTTATGGAAACTGCCTGTTTCTTTAATAAAAGAATATCCCGGTCATATTATCAATATACATCCGGCATTGTTGCCCCAATATGGGGGCAATGGCATGTATGGCCGCTTTGTTCACCAGGCGGTTTTAGACAATAAGGAAAAGGAAAGCGGTATCACAATACATTATGTGGATGAGCTTTATGATCATGGTGCCATCATCTTCCAGGCTACCTGCCCGGTTCTGGAAAACGATACTGCCGATACGCTGGCACAACGGGTGCAGCTATTGGAGCATGCACATTATCCAGCCACGGTTGAATCCGTAATTGGTCTGCTGGCCAAAGCCTGATCTGCATTCAATAATAATTTCTGAAGGCTTTTAAGTTTTTGATATTATTATTATCCATAACTTTCAGAAAAAAGAATGGGCTTTGTATACGCTAATATTGAATTGGTAAATGCCGGTGATCTGGCAATGGCCCAGAAACAGCTTATTAGCCAAAAAGGAATAAAAAGAATCCCTCTCAAAATACGTGTTGATACCGGAGCTTATTATTTGTGTATTAATGAAATCATCCAGCAAGAGTTGGATTTACCTTTTGCAGAAACCCGCAAATGCATTTCAGCAACCGGAAATATAGAAGAATTTGATATCGTGGGGCCGGTTCAGGTAATGTTTAAAAACCGGAAAACCACTTGTTATGCAATGGTGCTGAAAGGCGATAATGAGCCATTGTTAGGCTCTATTCCCATGGAAGATATGAACGTGCTGGTTCACCCGATACGAGAAGAATTAATTGTAAACCCCGACCATCCGTAATTACACACAAATGAAATTTAAGCAGGGAGAAGGCTTTTCATGCACTTATTGCTTCGGGGCTTACATAGAATTCCGGATAAATATTATCTAATTTAAGTTAACTAAGCTTTTGCATTTTCTTTCGTTACTTGCTCCCAATTATCCGGTAGACATACAGAGTTGCCACTATTTTGGCTAAAACTGCTGGAGCACCGGCATAATACCAGAATCAACCAGCTTAATTTTATTATTCAACCAGGTATTAAATCATTTTGCGGCCAGGAATTTTCTACATACTCAGTTTTTTTACGGGTTTTTTATTGTTGACTGTTCATTCAGCCAATGCGCAATCCTATAAAATACGGGGCTATGTGTACGACAGCTCCCGCAATTATCCCCTGGAAGCGGTGAGTGTACTCTCCACTTCCGGAGGCGGCACCATTACCAATGCCGACGGGCTTTACCAGATTGAAGTATCGGAAAAAGATTCTATCTGGTTCAGCTACCTGGGCAAACCCACAATAAAGTTCCCGGTATTAAAAATTACCAACCCTTTTGAATTTGATATTTCATTGCAGGTAAGTATCCCCACCCTGAAAGAGGTGAAGATCAGACCAAAAAACTACCGGTTCGACTCTATTCAAAACAGGAATGACTATGCCAAAATTTTTAATTATCAAAAGCCGAAATTAAAAGTGGTGACGCCCCAGTATGGAGTAGGGGTGGGGTTTGATCTGGATGAGATCATCAATATGTTCCGTTTTAAAAGAAACCGCAGTATTGCCTCTTTTCAGCAACGATTACTGCTGGAAGAACAGGATAAGTTTATTGACCACCGGTTCAACAAAGCACTGGTGCGCCGGCTTACCATGCTCAGCGGTGCCGGGCTTGACAGTTTTATGTATACCTACCGCCCGTCTTACTTATTTGTAAAAATAGCCGGTGAATATGAATTTCAATACTACATCAAGGAAGCCTGCTACCGGTTTAAGCATGGGATGGGGCCCTTACCCATTCTTAAAGAAGAAGAGCAAAAATGAGCTTGAGCAAATGAAAAAAGTAAAGTAATTTACTCTTTCATTATTGCTTATGTCCAACAACCTTCACAATGAGCTCCATAAAGAGTTTCAACTGGAACAACTCATCCTTTTCAGTGATGCTGTGTTTGCTATTGCTATCACTGTACTGGTCATTATTTTTTTACTGCTGTTGCCGGTTGCTTATTTTACAACTGTGATATTCGCAGCTTATGTTCCCATATTGATTCCGGTTATTTTACGAATTGTACTAAAAAAGACAGCGAAGAAACACAGTTGATTATTTTTTGTTTAAAAAAACATTTATGAAAAAAATTATAATTGTCCTGCTTTTTGCTTTAACACAAAAAGGGGTTGCACAAACCGACTCCCTGCCTTCTTTTATAAAAGACAGTTTAGACAATTATGTAAACAGGGCATTAGCTGAATGGCAAATACCCGGTGTATCTGTTTGTATAGTAAAGAATGGTAAAGTGGTATGGATGAAAGGGTATGGCGTAAAAGAGCTTGGCTCATCAGAAAAAGCAGATGAGAATACGCTGTTCATGATTGGCAGTAACAGTAAAGCTTTTACCGCCACCGCTATGGCGATGCTGGATGCAGAAAAAAAACTATCACTGGATGATAAAGTGCAAAAATGGTTGCCGGATTTTAAACTCTATGACCCCTGGGTGGCCAAAGAAGCCACCGTAAGAGATTTGCTTTGTCACAGGCTTGGGTTTGAAACCTTCCAGGGAGACTTTATGTTTTTCGATTCGGATTTATCTACCGCTGAAATGAGAGAAAAATTTAGCAAGCTGAAACCGATGTACAGTTTCAGAAGCAAATGGGGATACACTAATGCAGCATTTATGACCGCAGGTGAGATAATTCCAAAAGCCAGCGGTAAAACATGGGCAGAATTTTTGAAAGAAAAAATATTTATGCCACTGGGTATGAATAATACACTGGCTTTATCAAAAGATATTCCTTTTGCATCCAACAAAGCATCGGCACATACCGTATGGATGGGTGAGTTGAAAAAAGTGGCTTACGGAAAAATTGATGCGCTGGCAGCAGCAGGAAGTATTTCTTCTTCTGCAAATGATATGAGCAAGTGGGTGATGGCACAATTAGCCAATGGCAGGTTAGATGGCAAAGAGATTATTCCCGCATCGGCCATCGCACAAACAAGAACACCGCATTCCGTACTTGGTAATGGCGGGCACATGTTCAACAAAGCCCATTTTAATTTGTATGGCCTGGGTTGGTTTTTAGAAGAATATGCCGGAAGAAAAATTGTGGCACATACTGGTGGTGTAAATGGTTTTGTTACCAGTGTATGTTTAGTACCGGAAGAAAAGCTAGGCATTATTGTATTGACCAATACGGATGCAAATAATTTTTATGAAGCGCTGCGCAATGAAATAGAAGATGCTTATCTCGGCTTACCTTACCGCAATTACAGCAAAGTGTACCTGGACTACCAGCAGGCAAGTGAGAAGGAAAAAGCCAGTCAATGGAAAATGACCAGGGACTCTATTGCGATGAACGCGGCAACAGCATTGTCATTGACTTCATATACAGGAGACTATATACATGACATATATGGGAAAATGAATATTAAAATAGAAGATGGAAAACTCATCATGCGGTTTGAACACCACACAGGAAGATATGGAACATTGGAAGCATTGGGTGGCAACCGTTTTTTCTGCACCTACAGCGATCCCCTGTACGGAATGAAGAAACTTGAATTTACAGTGGCCGGTAATAAAGTACAATCGCTGACAGTAAAAGTGGCGGACTTTGTGGAGTTTACCCCTTATGAATTTATTAAAACCAAATAACTGTGAAGCACACACACCTGTTTCTATTATTGCTGGCATTTTTATCAGGCATTGAGCTGCTGTATGCACAAAAGGCGAAGAAGATCCATTTCAACGCTGTATTGATAGATACGCATAACGATATACCCACCACCGCCATTGATGGCGGTGTAAGTTTTGACCAGGCTTTAAAAACGAAAACACATTCCGACCTGCAAAGAATGAAAGAAGGTGGTGTGGATGCCCAGTTTTTTTCTATCTGGTGTGATGGTAATAAAGAAAATCCATACTCATGGGCCAACCGGGAAATTGATACGGTACTGGCCTGGACAAACAGAAATCCTGATAAAATGATGCAGGCATTTACTGCTGATGACATAATTAAAGCAAGCAAACAAAAAAAACTTGCTGTGTTGTTTGGTGTGGAAGGCGGCCACATGATCGAAAATGATTTGAATAAATTAGAGGCATTGTATAAAAGAGGGGTGAGGTATATGACGTTGACCTGGAATAATTCTACTGATTGGGCCAGTTCTGCCCTCGATGAAACCACGAGAGCGGACTCGTTGCATCATAAAGGTCTTACCGATTTGGGAAAGCAGGTAGTAAGAAGAATGAACGAGCTGGGAATGCTGGTGGACCTTTCGCATGTGGGAGAACAAACTTTCTGGGATGCCATTAATATTACCAGCAAACCAGTATTGGTTTCTCATAGTTGTGTTTATACACTTTGTCCTCATCGGAGAAATTTAAAAGATGAACAGATAAAAGCAGTGGCAAAGAATGGTGGTGTTATTCATCTAAACTTTTACAGTGGCTTCCTCGATCCGGCATTTGAAGCAAGAAGTGATGCCTTTACAGCAAAACATAAAACCGAAATGGATTCGATGCTGAAGATAAACCCCGAGCCTTATTTTATGCAGGTGTATTTGTTTAATAAATACCCGGATGAGGTAAAAGGGTTGCGTCCGCCAATGTCATTGCTGCTCGACCATCTTGATTACATTGTAAAAATGGCGGGAGTGGATTATGTAGGAATGGGCAGTGATTTTGACGGAGTAAATTCCTTGCCTGCAGGATTAGATGGGGTGGAAGATTTTCCAAAAATTACTGAGGAATTAGTAAAACGGGGATATAGCAAAAAGGATATTACTAAAATTTTGGGAGGCAATTTGCTGAGAGTGTTTACCGCCAATGGAAAAAAGCAGCCCGGCTTAAAATAGCAGATCAAAAAATCTTACTTTTTGCATTATTATATGAATACGCCAATAATCAACGCTTCAAATTCTGCCTGATTGTTGGTTTTTTATGCGTCTTTTATACCTGCAATTAAAAAATTAAGGGGTTATTTTACCCGATCCGGCTGTGACAACTTATGTTACTTAAATTATAAACAGTAAAACACTGCCAGATGGAAGTACATGCCCACACCCACACTCCCCGAAAAAAATGGACACATTTTTTTTGGGAGTTTTTAATGTTGTTTCTCGCTGTGCTCTGCGGGTTTACAGCAGAGAACCTAAGGGAACATAAAGTAGAAAAACACCGCGAAAAAGTGTACATGAAAAGCCTGTTGGCCGATCTGAGAAAAGATACGTCCTTATATACCGGATTTGTAACGAATAATAAAGGGGTTTACACAATGATAGACTCTTTAATTCTGTACATGGGAGACCCGGACAGGCAATTGCATATTAATAAGTTGTATTACTGGTCGAGAATGATCAGCATAAAGCTGAAATTTCTTTTCCCTGTTGAAAGGACCTATGAAGAAATGAAAAGCTCTGGCTACCTCCGGTTAATCAGAAGCGGGCCGGTTGCCGACAGTGTTTCACATTATTACAATTCCCTGATATCATTATACAAATACAATGACGTGGGCCTGGAATGGGCTGCCGATTATGTGCGGAGTACAGGAAAAATTTTTGATGCCGGCATCCATTTTAAAATCCTGAAAGAAGGAAAAGAGCAAAATGCTGAGACAATTGGATTTTTAACGAAAGATCCCATTACAATCAATGAATTGCTTTCAAGTGCACAATATATTTATGGGGCGTTCCGGCAGGCCGAAGGTGTTGTTATAAAGAGAAATCAAACAGCACAAAACCTGATTGAGCTTATTAACAAAAAATATCACCTGGAATAAGTAATACTGTTTTAAAGATATAACATGCAACCTTCATTAACTGCAAACACAAAACGAATTGAATCCATTGACCTGCTCCGGGGCCTTGTTATGATTATTATGGCATTAGACCATACCCGTGATTTTTTTCATATAGAAGCCTTAACCGGCGACCCGCTGAACCTTGAAACCACCACCCCTTTCCTGTATTTCACCAGGTGGATCACACATTTCTGTGCACCAGCCTTTGTTTTTCTCTCCGGGCTTTCTGCCTGGCTGCAAAGCCGGCGTAAAACAACAAAAGAGCTCAGCCGTTTTTTAATCACCCGCGGGTTATGGCTGATACTGGTGGAAATAACAATCGTTACGTTTGGTATAACAGGAGATATAAACTTTGACATTATTATCCTGCAAACCATCTGGGCTATCGGCATCAGTATGTTTATTCTTGGCCTTGTTATCTGGCTGCCCTTCAATGTAATTCTTATTGCAGGCTTATTAATCGTATTCGGCCATAACAGTATTGACTTTGCTGAAGTTGCCCGCAGAGGAAATGTTCCTGTATGGTGGAATTTTTTGCACCGGCCTACAGTGCTGCCGCTGGGGGGTGGTCATGCATTGGGCATTTTCTATCCCTTTCTCCCCTGGACAGGGTTGATGATGTTGGGTTATTGTTGCGGCAAGATCTTTACAACCATCGAAGCACCACGCAGAAACAGGATTCTGTTATGGATGGGAATTGGTTCTCTGCTGTTGTTCATTGTGATAAGGGCCATTAATGTTTATGGCGATCCGGGCCATTGGAATGAACAGAAGAGTTTACTGTATACTTTTCTTTCCTTTATGAATGTACAGAAGTACCCTCCTTCACTGCTGTACCTGGCAGCAACGATCGGGGGCGCTCTTATTTTCCTGGGGGTGGTAAAAAATTCAACGGGCCGGTTATCTAAGATTATTTCGGTGTATGGCAGGGTACCTTTCTTCTATTATATCCTTCATTTTTACCTGCTCAATATCCTTCATGTAATTTTTTATTTCGCCAGAGGCCATAGTTTTTCAGAAGGGATGAACGGGGTGCCTTTCAAATTCACTACGGCGGGGGAAGGGTACAACTTGTGGGTGGTATATGGTATATGGGTCGCAGTGGTGATTAGCTTATACCCTTTGTGCAAATGGTATGATAACTACAGAACCAATCATAAAGAAAAATCGTGGCTGAGCTATTTATGATTTTTGTTTTTTAAAAATTATCCCGGCCTGAAATAAATAAACTGAATAATGAAAAAAATACTCCTCGTCCTGTTACTGCCTGTTCAATTATTTTCCCAATCATTTTCCAGGGAAGAAATCGCCCGCTGGGAAAAACAGGCCCAACAGGTTACCATCCTCCGTGACAACTATGGCATTCCGCATATCTATGGAAAAACGGATGCCGATGCAGTTTTTGGTTTACTCTATGCCCAGTGCGAAGATGATTTCAAACGGGTGGAGATGAACTATGTGGAAAAACTGGGACGTATGAGTGAGTTAAATGGAGAAGCCGATCTGCAAAAAGATTTATATATACGCCTCATCATTGATTCTGCCGAAGCGGTTGCCGATTATAAAAAAAGCCCCGCATGGCTGCAAAAATTATTGAATGCTTATGCGGATGGCATTAATTATTACCTGTATACACACCCTGAAACAAAACCGGCTTTGCTCACCCGTTTCAAACCCTGGTATCAGCTATTATGGACAGATGGCAGTATCGGCGCCATCAGCACCGGTGATGTAACAGAAGACGATGTAAAACATTTTTACCTGGGTGGCGGCCCAACCGATATGGCCAGGGCAGACTTATTTGAAGAACAGAATATTGGTTCTAACGGATTTGCAATTGCTCCTTCCAAAACTGAATCCGGCAATGCCATCCTGTATATCAACCCCCATGTTACTTTTTATTTCCGTCCCGAAGTTCAGGTGGTGAGTGAGGAAGGTTTGAATGTATATGGCGCCGTAACCTGGGGCCAAATGTTCGTGTACCAGGGCTTTAATCAATATTGCGGATGGATGCATACATCCAGCAACGTGGATGTGGCTGACTTATATAAAGAGAAAATAGTTAAAAATAGCAACCGGCTTTTTTATGAATATAACAAAATGCTGAAACCGGTTACCCAAAAAAAAATATCCCTTCGTTATAAAAAAGAAGGGATTATACAGACAAAAATCATAACAGCATATTACACCCATCATGGCCCTATTATGGCCAAAAGAAATGGTGAATGGATAAGTGTACGGAGCTACAACCGTTCGCTGAAGAGTTTAATACAAAGTTATCAACGCACCAAAGCAAAAGGCCTGGAGGACTATAAAAAGAATATGTCTTTACTTGCCAACACTTCCAACAATACCGTGTTTGCCGACAACAAAGGAAATATTGCTTACTGGCATGGCGACTATGTGCCCCGCAGGGATGCAAAGCTTAACTGGAGCCTGCCGGTGGATGGCGCTATTACTGCCACCGAGTGGAAGGGGCTGCACACATTGGAGGAGATCGTACATGTGTACAACCCGGCTACCGGCTGGATACAAAATTGTAATTCCACCCCTTATACTGTATCAGGTACCAGCAGCCCGGTAAAAGAAAAATACCCCACTTATATGGCGCCCGATGGAGAAAATTTCCGCGGAATAAATGCAGCCAGGGTATTAAACAAAGAAAATAAATTTACTATTGATAAAACGATTGCGGCGGGTTATGATCGAAAACTATCTGCCTTTGAAATATTAATACCGGCATTGGTAAATGTATTTGAAAAAAATATAACTGCTGCTGATTCAATGTATGCATCTCTCGCTGCACCTATTCAGTTGTTAAAACAATGGGATTACAATGCTGATGAAAATTCAGTAGCAACAACGCTGGCCATTGAATGGGCAGAGAAACTTACCGCAGCCATACGAAGAATATATATTGACGAGGGATGGGATGACCAGGTAACATTGGTAAAAAAGTTTGCCGCTACTGCCACAAAAGAAGAATTGTTACCCCCACTGCTGACCGTAGTAAAAGAATTAAAAAATAAGTTCGGCAAGTGGGATGTTGCATGGGGAGAAATCAACCGCTATCAACGCATCTCTACAGATATTATTCAGAAATACAAAGATGATGAACCAAGTTTTCCCGTCGGTTTTGCATCTGCCTCCTGGGGTCAATTACCTTCTTATAACAGCCGCTATTATCCCGGTACCAATAAACGCTACGGGGTAAGCGGCAATAGTTTTATTTGTGCCGTGGAGTTTGGCACACGAATAAAAGCCAAGTCGCTGCTAGCCGGCGGGCAGAGCGGTAATCCTTCATCAAAACATTTTACCGATCAGCTTGAAATGTATACCAAAGGAATTTTTAAAGACGTATTGTTCTATAAAGAAGATGTATTGAAACATACTGAAAGAAGCTATCATCCGGGAGAATGAATACGTTTTGCCACATAGGCACAGAAATTTTCTTTGTGTACTTTGTGGAAAATAATTGTTCGGTAAATCCGGCCAGTATAAATTATTTTTACCAATAAAATTTCCCGAAAATGGAACAAACAATACTTGGTATCGGCACCCGGTTACAGCACACCCATTTTGGTCCCGGTGTTATTGTGGGCATTAAATATGCCACTTATCTTATTTCCTTTATCAATCATGGTATTAAAGAGATAGATAAGACGGATGACAAGCTGGATGAAATAATTCCGGAAAATGTGTCGCTGGAAATAGAGACCGCCAGCGACGTAGAAAAGTCATTATTAAAAATCCTGCGTCTCTGGGGTGGCATTACTGAAAATGTGCCGCTGGGTGATAAATGGATAAAAGGCATGCTATTATTGCAGCCCTTTGATAAATCTTTAAAGCCTAAAGAAATTCCGATTGACGATTTCTTTCACAAGATCGTAATGCTGCGGGACAGGCTGCGGGTGCTGGAACAAAATATCAACAGCAGTAAAACGCTTAGTGACGAAGAGAAAGTAAACATTCAGCAATACATTACACGCTGCTATGGTTCCTTAACCACCTTCAATGTGCTGTTTAAAAATAAAGAACAGTGGTTTGTGGGGGATAAGGGAGGGAAAGAGGATTAAAACGGGCAAAGCATCTCTGTGTCACCCGTTTACCACCAAAGATTTTTAGTCGACGCTATTTCACACCCTGCTTTCCCGGGCAGGTATTCAATCCCACCAATGTATACAGTGGACAAAAACTTATAAGGCTGGTCAGTACAAACACCCCGCCCAGGATAACCAGCACGAGACCAATAGTACCCGTAACAGTGCCACTGAAATACAGGTACGCAAATACAGCAGCCAGCAATACCCGGATGATACGGTCAGTATTTCCCATGTTTTGTTTCATAATTATATTTTTATGGTTAAAAAAAATTTATCAGCAATACAATGCCCGATACCACCGCCACACAAATGATACACACCAACAACAGCCTTACCCATTTATCCTTCATGATGTAAAACTAATCCTCCATACAACCCTTCGCAGTGACAAAGGTCACATTTATTGATGATTTTAGGTAGCCTTTAGCAGGGTTCTTGCCGGCCTTTCAGTAACTTGTAGCCATGAAATGGATTTTACTACTTCTTTTCCTGCCACTTACTGCATTATCACAACAGCAGGATTGTGATATACTTATCATCAATGGCAAAATAATTGACGGAACCGGCAACAACTGGTACTATGGCAATATTGCTGTTAAAAACGGTATCATTATCCGTATCGGCCGCGATGTAAAAATGAACGCCACCAAAACCATTGATGCCAAAGGGCTGATAATAGCCCCTGGCTTTATTGATGTGCATACCCACCTGGAAGGCGATGAAGCCGGCGATCCTAAGGCCACCAATTTCATTCTTGATGGAGTGACCACCTGCATCACCGGCAACTGCGGCTCCTCCCAAACTAATATCTATAAATACCTGCGTTATATTGACTCTTTAAAATTGTCCATCAATGTGGCCACCCTTGTTGGGCATAATGATGTGCGTAAAGCCGTAATGGGCCGGGCCAACCGGGATGCCACACCTGAAGAAATGAAGAAGATGGATGATATAGTGGATAAAGCGATGAAGGATGGCGCAGTGGGGTTGTCTACCGGGCTTATTTATATACCCGGCACTTATACTAAAACCCCCGAGATTGTAGCGCTTGCCAAAATTGCCGCCCAATATAATGGCGTATATGCAAGCCATATAAGGGATGAAGGCGACAGTGTAACACAGGCCATCGAAGAAGCATTAATTATTGGAAGGGAAGCTAAGATACCTGTGGAGATATCCCACTTTAAATTGAGCGGACAGCAAAATTGGGGACGAAGCAAACAAACAGTGTCCATGATAGAAGCCGCCAGGAGAGAAGGCATTGAAGTTACTATTGATCAATATCCTTACACCGCCAGCAGCACTTCCATCAGCACATTGATACCCGATGAAATACTGGCCGACGGACAGGATTCTATTAAAGCCCGCCTGCAAAGACCGGCAGTTCAAAAACATGTTACCGAAACTATACTGGCCCGGTTAAAGAAAAGAAAATTAAAACACCTGAGCTATGCAGTGGTGGCTTATTATGCCCCCGATACTACCTACAATGGTAAAAGCATTGAACAGATCAACCTGATGAAGGGAAGAAAACACAAACCCAAAGAAGAAGCACTGACCGTTATAGACATCATGATGAATGGCGGGGCCAGCGCTGTATTTCATGGCATGGGAGAAGAAGATGTAAAACGCATTATGCAATACCCGTACAATATGTTTGCCAGCGATGCCACGATCAGAACTTTCGGTTATGGAGTGCCGCATCCAAGAGGTTATGGCACCAATGCCAGGGTGCTGGCCAAATACGTGCGGGAAGAAAAAGTAATTTCATTGGAAGAAGCCATCCGAAGAATGACATCACTGCCGGCACAAAAGTTTCAGTTGAAAAACCGCGGGCTGTTAAAAGAAAATTATGCAGCCGATATTGTCATCTTTGATGAAAAAGAAGTGCAGGATGTTTCCACTTTTGAAAAACCGCATGCTTATTCCAAAGGGTTTTATTATGTAATAGTAAATGGTGTGCTTACTGTTGAAAATGAAAAACACCTGGGTGTACGGGCCGGGCAGGCTTTGTATGGACCTGGTATGCAATAATACTAAAGCATAGCCGGAAACAGGTGACGTACTAACCAATACTTAAAAATGTGGTAAATACCACCCTGCAAAAAAGGGTCATTTTGCGCTGGTCTGATATTAAAATCCTGCCTATTTTTGTTTTGCAATAATCCAATACCAAAAGAATAAACCGAAAAACCAGATCCTTGAAAAACTAAACCAAATCCAATGTACGAGTCCGGCCGGTTTTCCGGAAGGGCGATTTCGAAAAACCAATTAAGATCCAGAATGTCCATTTGAAAAACCAAACCAAGTTTCACCGTGTCCAAATCCTTTAAAAAACCAGTAAAATCTAATCATCCTCCTGCCATCCCTTGTTTACCAACGGATAGCAGGAGGCCCGGTGAACCTTCCACTCTTCCCTCCAAATTTATTAGCTTTCTTTCCTGCAGTAAATACCTGCTACATTATTGCTCCCATTTGATAGGGGGATATCCAACTGATACTTCATCCCATGAAACAGGAAAGCATAATTCGAGTTTGCGCAAATAATAAAATCGCCTGTTACAAACCCGCAGTAACTACCTCGGGTTTTTCTACCCCATACTGCACCATACAGGCGATAGTAAAGAGATGCTTTTGCCCTTTTATATTTGCTTTTTTGAACCACAATAGAATATAAGGTAACATAGAAATACACACATAGATATTTTAAATTATGCATCTATGTGTGTATTCCTATCTGCTCTATGTCCTATTGTGGTTCAAAAAAAAGCCCGGTCACCAACCGCCGCCGCCACCCCCACCCCCCCCACCCCCACAGCTTCCCCCACCCAAAAAAAAAACCCCACCAGAAGAACAAGAAAGAGGTGTACATTCCCATGAAAATTCCCCCCAAAAAAAAAAAACAAAAAAAAAACAGAAAAAGGAAATAT
>JANOEQ010000082.1:0-46105 GCA_031441485.1 Chitinophagaceae bacterium | reverse complement strand
ACGGCTGAAATTCAAAGGATAAATACGGATTTATGCTGCTTCGCAGCATTTAGGATTCATTGATTTCCTCTTGATCTTAACAATATTCGAAAAAACATCCAATTTCTGATGCGTAGCAGCAGAAAAAATCCGTTATTATCCTTCATACCCGTCCAATCCGTGTTCAAAAAAATGTGTCCGCACGATAGGGATGGCCAGGGCAGGTTGTGGATCAATCATGGACGAAAGCCACACTGCAATGAAATTTTCCCTACTAAAAAAAAGGCCGTTCTTTTTCCGTTTTTCACTGCTATATTTATCCTGTAAAAATAAATTATGTCAACCCGCAACCTTGGCCGCTCCATTTTTGGTGATACAAAAAATGCCGGTAACTTAGTTCCATTTGATGAAGCTCATGCCTTATTAATGGAATGGGTGCCTAATGAACGTCTCCGCCTGCACATGAAACAGGTGGCAGCCAATATGAAAGCCTGGGCTATAGAAAAAGAAGGGGCCGATACATTAACTGCTGCTAAATGGGAACAGGCCGGGCTGCTGCACGATGCAGACTGGGAAAAATACCCGGATGATCATTGCCGGGTAATTATAGATGAACTGGAAAGGCGTCATATTGACCCGGATATTATTCATTGCATCGCTTCACACGGACCATCAGTATTTGGTGTAGAGCCCGTCAATACCATGGACAAGATGATCTATGCCATAGATGAACTGTCCGGTTTTATTCATGCAGCTGCATTAATAAGGCCCACCCTGTATGAAGGACTGGAATTAAAAAGTGTATTGAAAAGGCTGAAGACACCTTCATTTGCCGCACAGGTAAGCCGGGAAGATATATCTGATGCGGTATCAAGAATTGAAGTGCCGCTGGAAGAATTGATCCAGTTTATTATAGACCACCAGAAAGGGGTGTTATAAAGTTTTTATTCTTCTACGTTTTCTAATTACAACCGAAGCCTCTCCTTCGCTAAGGCTTCGGAGGGCAAGCCCAACCCCCAACCTCATCTGCACTTCGGGAAGAGGCTGTCTCAAAAGTGTTTAAAATTAATTTTCCCGCAAAGACGCAAAGTCGCAACGCTTGATTTTTAGTTGTTTTATAATTTACGCCGTAGCGTTTTTGCGTGATTCTCTGACTTTTGAAACAGTCTCAAAAAGGAAGCAGTCATAATTTGGAGAGAGCTTAGAACCCTTGGCCGAAAAGGTTTTAAAGGGTTTTTTAATATTTAAACAGGTCAGTAAAATAATTTATTTATAAAAAAATTTATGCCTTTTTTAAACCTCCCCGATTAAACCCGGTCACAAAGCTGTTAGCACCAATCCCTGCGTAAAGAACCATTTATTACTAAAAATGTAAATTATGAGAAAGCTTTACGCTTTGCTTGCAGGGCTGTGTTTTGCCCTCACTGCAATCAATGCCACACCCCCAACCCCAGATTTTGCAAATTTTACTTTTACCATTGATCACCCCAACAATGATGTAACGTTTATCAATACGTCCATCCTTGGAAGTGAGCCGGGCATCCGCAAGGCTTTCTGGAGTTTTGGTGATGGCACGGTTCTGCAAACACCACCATTGCAGGGCACACAACATCATTATCAATCTTCAGGCACTTACATTGTTTGTCTTAAAATTTACCGGTACCGGCCTAATCTCAACGATTCTGTATTAGCCGCACAGGTTTGTAAAACAGTGGTTATTCAAACAGTATGCCGTGCCGATTTTGAACGGCTGCCTGTTACCACTTCCCCCAACACACTGCATGCTGTATTTAAAGCACTGCCCTGGCACAATGCCAATAAACGTCCGGTAAGGATTTGCTGGCAGTTTGGTGATGGAAGGGATACCTGTATTCAGTATACTAATACTAACCCCGGTCCTTACATTGTTAATCATACATATAACCAGCCCGGTTTGTATGAAGTATGTGTAAAGATATTATACCAGGAAGGTTGCGAAGCCAGGAAATGCAGACCGGTGGAAATGGTACGGCCTGATACCTGCGGAGCTAATTTTGAAAGATTACCGGTAACAGTGGTCAATAATCCATTGCTCGTTATCTATAAGGCGCTGCCCTCGCATAATAATAACAGGAAGCCACAGAAAATTTGCTGGCAGTTTGGCGATGGAAAGGATACCTGTATCAATTATCCCGTCGCCTATACAGGCCAATACAATGTGGTGCATCAGTACCTGCACCCGGGCCTGTATGAAGTATGTGTAAAGATCAATTATTATGGTGGCTGTGAAGCAAGAAAATGTAAACCCATACAAGTGGGAAGGCCTGATACATGCGGTGCTGATTTTGAACGGCTGGCCATTACTCCCAATAATAATCCGTTTATTGCTTACTTCAAAGCATTGCCGGTTCATAATAATAACCGTAAGCCTTCTAAAGTATGCTGGCAATTTGGTGATGGCAGGGATACCTGTATTAATTATACGGAGACTTATACCGGTCAGTATAATGTGGGGCACCAGTACCTGCACCCGGGCCTGTATGAAGTATGTGTGAAGATCAATTATTATGGTGGCTGCGAAGCAAGAAAATGCAAACCGGTACAGATAGGAAGACCTGACAGTTGCCGGGCAGATTTTGAAAGAATACCGGTAACAGCCTCCATTCCTTTGTTAACAGGGTTCAGAGCATTGCCGTGGCATAATAATGATAAGAAGCCGCAGAAAATTCGCTGGCGCTTTGGTGATGGCAGTGATACCTGTATCAATTACCCGGCTACTTATACAGGCCAATATACAGTAGCACACCGCTACCTGCAGCCTGGTCAGTATGAAGTATGTGTGAAGATCAATTATTATGGCGGTTGTGAAGCCTACAAATGCAAACCCGTGGTAATACCACCGGTCAATCAAACCTGCACTGTAAAGCTGTTTGAAATTATACCATCACTAACCAGCCTGGTCCGTGGTTTTTATGCCATCCCAACTTCCAATCCTAACAGCAGTCCGGTACGTGTATGCTGGGAGTTTGGTGATGGAACGGACACCTGCTGGATATTGAATCCAACACAGCCCCTGCCCATGTTCCTTATCAGGCATACCTACCCCGCTCCGGGTGTGTACAGGGCCTGTGTAAAAGTATTATTCATGGGTGGCTGCACAGCTGTAGATTGTAAAGAAGTTATCATTCGCCCGGTATCCAATGTATGTGGCGGATATATGATGGATTCTTTGCTGGCACCAAGAACAATTAAGTTCAAAGGATTTAGCATACATAATCCGAATGACGAAGCGATTGGTTACCGCTGGACATTTGGAGATGGAAGTAATGCTATCGGCCGTGAAGTAACACATACGTACAATCAGGGCGGTAGCTATGAAGTATGTCTTACTATTAAAACAAGATTGGGTTGCGAAACCAGGATCTGCAAAACAGTAAGGGTGCCGGGTAATAATCAACCTGCATTAGTACTGTCACCTAACCCGGTACACACAGTACTCAATGCTGCTTACCATTCTACCCATACTGAATCGCTAACTATTAAAATACTAAATGCAAATGGCACGCCGGTAAGGACCTATATACGTAATGCCAATGTGGGTCCCAATACCTGGAGTTTTGATCTGAGTACATTGATCCCCGGAGTTTATTCTATGGTGGTTCAATCGCCCAATCAACTGGCCAGTGCCATCTTTATAAAGATATAGCCATCTTTTTCTTACGTCAGGGCTAACAAAAAGGCCGTCTCTTAGGTGAGGCGGCCTTTGCTATTGGGGGAGATTTTAGACTAACTGCTTTTTAAGGAGATACTACCTATTACACATGAACAGCCTTTTGCTGTAGAATTGGCATACAGTGCTGCCAGTATTACATTTGTATTTAATTTTTTTGTACCATTCATGTAGTTAGTGGCCAAAAAAATACCCTTGCTGCAAAAGCAAGGGTATCTATTATATATTATAAAGATGTATTAAAATATTACAACACAGTAAACGTCCGGTTGTATTCATCCACTGTAATAGTATACGTACCAGCCGCACGGTTCAGGTTGCCACCTCCTTCTACAATTTTACCAGCACCAGCATCGCCATAATTCAAATCCCAGCCACTGGCGCTTACAAATTTAAATTCAGCAGCAGCAGAGAAGGTCACAGTTTTTTGCCATACACCATTTCCCATATAGGTCATGTCGAGGGCATTATCCGGATTCCAGCTGCCAATAACAGCAAGCGAACCCACCACACGTAACTGGCCCTTTGTCATACCATATTTTACTTTTTGCGGATCGGTACCATCCCAGATACAACGCACCAAACCCGCTGTACCGGTTTCATTCATCAGGTTGGCGCCATTACCATCTGTATCTAATGTGCCTCCAACAGCACCTTTACCCCACCAGCGGGCTTTATCGGGTGATGAGTTATCCCAAACCGGTCCATCATGAAATTTAAATTCATCACTAAGATTGATACTCTGTAGAATAATAAATTTATCACGGGCAATATATCCGCCATTTACCTGTGCACTTGGGTTCCAGCCTTGAAACTGACCCACAAGCCCCACTTGTTTTGCCTGTATATGTGCTTTTAAATTACCTGCATCAATTGTCAGCCGGTAAATACCGGGTGTTGTAATAAAGAAATCACCACCGGTATTATAACTAATATCATACGTAGGAGCTGCACCGCCGGTAATACCATATTTAGATCCCCAGTTTCCTTTTTCTTTTATGAAAAGGAATTGGGCCGTAGTGGTAACTTTTACATAGGTATAAAATACTTTGCCCAGCCGCCCATTGCCTTTATCGGCCACCAGTTCAAAAGGATTATTTATATCCCAGCCTGTAATATCACCCACCATGAACATGCGTACTAATCTTGTTACAGCAAAATCATTGATATAATCTGCCTGCTGTTTCCAGGTGCCTGATGTTGCTATTACTGTCCATTTCAGATTGGCTACCTGGCTCAAATCGCTTAATCCATGTGCATCCAGTGAATCGCTCAATGCTTTGTATGTAATAGTGGCAGTTGTATCAGCCGGAGAAGCATTGCCGTTTATAGAAAACAAAGGAGTTTTAAAATCAGTACTGGTTGAAAACAATACTTTATAACTTACAGCAGGTCCACCTGCAGCAGGTAATGATTTTGTCCACCTGAACAAAAAGCTTTGTGCTGTGGTGGTGGGATCTATTTCATTGGCTGTGGTTGAAGAGGAAGGCGCTAATAATTTGAAAGGAGAAGCCCCATCTTTCATACGGGTGATAGTGATGTTGAAAGTGCTTTGACTCAAAATCTTCACTGAACCATTTTCAGCGCTTACACCCCAAATAAATTCTGTAGTGGCCCCATCAGCAATTGATTTTGCTTTTAAGGCATCATCAATCTGCTTTTGTGTAAGGGCAAAAGAAGAAACAGAACCAGGCACATCAAATTGCACCAGGGGATTAGCCAGGTCTCCGCCTGTTTTCAGTGCTGCCACAATTTTATATGTTGGCGCTGTGATCAATCCCGGTCTCGCAGCATTCCAGGAAAAACCCACCGTAGCATTGGGAGTGGCTGCATTCAATTTTAAGGACGACCCTGAAGTGGGTGTAATAAGGGTAAAGTCAACCAGTCCCTCACCAGTTGGGTTGTTTCCTTCAAAATCTGTCTTTTTACATCCGCCCAGCAGTACTGCTGCGGCTGATAGTATATAGAGTATATTTTTCATGCTGTATTTATTTAATTCGTTTTATACAAACCTTGTTTATTGCAACACAGAAAATATTACTTCTGTGTCGGATGATGATACCGTAATCGTAGCACCACCTGTATCAAGTATGGTACCATTGAACTTATACCGAAACTTTGTAAGTGTATGTCCTGCACCCGGTGTAAAACTTACAGAAGGAATAAATGAGGCAGCCCAGATAGTGGCATCAACATTCCTTACCGGCACTGTTAGTGGTGCCCCAACCTGTGCGCCAGTTTCATCATATACTGTAATAGTGGCTGATGTGGGTGTCATTCGTTGTTCGTTTATACTAACCCCGTAGGTGCGGTCAAAGTTCATTGTCACCACATCATCCTTGCCCACTTTGGAAGGGAATATGCGTAACATGGTGGGAGTAAAAACAAGGGGATCAAAAAAGTAAGGTTTGTAATCGGGTGATTGTGCAGAACCATCTTTTTTCTTTACCAGGAAACCAAAACTTTTTAATTGTGCCGGCGACTGGCCAAACATAGTGGTACCGGTAAATTTAAACGTCCATTTGTTAGCTCCGGCTGCGGTCATTTGTGCCGCATTGGAAGAATTGGTCCAGCTTCCGTTGGTTACCCCATCAGCACCTCCGCTTAATCCCGGGTTGGAAAATATCCAGATATAAGCTTCGGTGGAGCCGGCCATGCCAGTACCTGTAACATCAATGGTTAATGTAACCTCATCTTCAGCCGTAAACGACGACGGGGAGAAGGAGGGGTTTTGTGCCCTTACAGCAGCAGCAGCACCAATTAATAATATAAAATATAATAGCTTCTTCATATAGCAATCATTTATTGTTTAGCAAATTCATAAGTATAAGTAATAAGCAGTTTTCCGGTGGAAGCATCTTTCCTTTCGGCTTTTAATTTCAGCGTATTGGCTGCTCCAACAGGATAGCCACCGAGTGTTACTTTTTCGGTAGTGGCACCACTGGTAAGTGTAATGTCTTTTGGATAGTCTGCATTATCCACGGCCCAGTTGCCACTTGCCAGCTTAATGATCTTTGGAGAAGATCCGGGTGTGGTGGCAAATGTACCGGGAGCGCCATTAGTCAGGTTAAGGGTCAATACAAAATTTGTATAGGGGAAATAAGATGTTATATCCAGCTCTTTATAAGGGAAGCCTTTTTTGGTTGCATCTTCATCCACTTGTGTGGCTTTGATCAGCTTCCAGGTTCCGGATAAGGAAGCAAGGATATTTCTTGGCTCACCAATTTCTTTATGTGCCTCCGGAGTGCAGGCCTCAAAGCATACGGCTGCGGTAAGCACCAGTAAAATTTTATTCAGCATATTTTTCATAATTAATTTTTTTATGTGTTAGAAACAACCACCTTCTACGTTCATAATAAATGATGTGTTCGCATCATTTTCTGCTTTTGGAAACTGGAGAATAAATCCATTGCAGTTCCAGGGAGAACCACGGCGGTCAACATTATTACCAGTCCTGGCTCCTATTCTTTTTATTTCCTGTGTACGGTTTCCTTCGCCTACTAATTCTAACTCTCTTTCGCTGCGGGCAGCGGCTATAACAGCAGCAGCAGTGGCATTTGCCGGAACGTTGAAAGCAGTGCCGCCATATGCCCTTGTCATAACCTGGTTAATATCGCCAATTGCCACAGCCAGGTTGGCTCCACCAGTTTCTGCACCCGCCTCAGCCCGTATCAGTTTTATTTCTGTAAGATGGACAATCGGCAGGGTACAATTATTTTTATTATATTTTGTCAATAAATTAAAGCCTGGTTGCAATGTATTGCTATACCAGGCAGCTTTTCGCAAATCAGCAGCCCTTGCAGTGGCTATGGCATAATATTGGTCTGTAAATCTAAAATTGGGCAGCCCAATATCTGATCTGAATGCACCTCTGAGGTCGCCGGCCGGCCTGAACCCATTGGGATCATCGGCAATCGTTAAAATGCCCTCTGTGCTTAATCCCAGCGAAAACCTGTTTGAAAATCCGGCATCCATTACAAACTTATTGCTGGCAATTACTTCGTTTGCATATTTGTAAGCGTTTGCAAAATCATTTTGCTGAAAATATACTTTTGCTAAAAAAGCTTTTGCCGCCCATTTAGTGGCTGAGTAAAACTTGCCATTGGCAGTCACATCAGGCAGTAATGTTTCTGCGGAAGCAAGATCTGCAATGATTTGCGCATATACCTGTGCCACTGTTGAACGTTGTACTGAGGTTAAATCAAGAACCGTTCTTACAGGGATTCCTAAATGGGAATTGTCAGCAGAGTAACCCCATGGTTGCGAAAATAGCCGCACTAATTCAAAATTGGCAATGCCACGGAAAAGTTTTGCTTCCCCTTCAATCAAATTTTTTTGCGTAGTAGCCAAATCCAATCTTGCTAAAACTTTATTACACCTTGCTATAACCTCATATCCTTTTGCATAAAATCCATCTCTGAAGCCACCAAAAATTGAGTTTTGCCTTTTATATATTTCCGAAAAATCTCCTGTAAAAAATTCTCCTTTATATTCATCTCCTAACAATTCATTCATTATTTGATAACGGCCCCCATAAAAAGCCCCATCGGAAATGATTGTATAAATACCATTTGAGAAGGCTTGCAAATCGGCTTCTGTTTTAAGTGCCTGCTCTTCATTTAGCTGGCCTTCTGGTGGTCTTTCCAGAAATTTTTCACATGAACTAATGGTGAATACCAGTAGTGCCAGTAGCGATATTTTTATTAATTGTTTCATATATAAGCAATTATATTTTTTTAAAATCCAAGGTTAATGCCAAACACAAATGTTTTTTGTGTGGGCGCCGTCAGGTAGGTTACATTGGGACTAAGGTTTCTATCCTGCGGGTTTTCAAAGTCCCTGGTTATTTCAGGATCACCTCCGGGGTATTTTGTGAAGGTGAGCAGGTTAGAACCAGACAGATACACTTTAAGACTTCTGATCTTCCATTTCTTCAATATTTCGCTGGAAACATTATAGCCCAATGTAAGTTCCCTTAACCGCAGGTAGCTTGCATCATGTAAAAACATGGTTGAGTTAAACTGGTCTTCGCTGGGTACACCAGGATAGTTGGTGGCATCGTAGGTAAGTCTTGGGTATTTCGCCACATCACCCGGCCTGGTCCATCTGTCAAAAAAATCTTCCCGGAAATTCCAGTTCTTTTTAGACACCCCCATGAATTGGTACTTTCCTGAATTGTCATAAATGTTTCCCCCAATTACATAGGTAAATAAAACAGAGAGATCAAAGCCTTTATATTCTGCAGCTGTGTTAAAACCACCAATATAATCTGGCATTACACTGCCTGCAAACACACGATGATCTAAAGAAAACGTTTTGGTTTGCTTACCCCCTTTATCTAACCAGATGGGCAACCCGTCTGCAGGATCAACACCATAATACCGAACCAGGTAATTAACTCCTAAAGGCAATCCTTTTACCACACGAGTATCATTGGTTCCGCCACTTACCGCATCCGGACCTAATTCCCAATCTAACACTTCGTTATAATTTCTTGAAATGTTTCCACCTACAGACCATTTGATAGTAGGTTTGGATATTATTTTGTAATTAAGGCTTAACTCTAACCCTTCGTTTAATACCCTGCTTTCAGTAAGGTTCCGGTTAATATTTGGCACTCCGGTAGAAGGAGACAACCCCGGGCTCAGAATTGTCGAAGTTGTCTGTTTGTTATAATAAGCAAGTTCCCCTGTTAATTTACTTCCTAATAAGCCAAACTCCACAGCAACATCCACGTTTTGTAATTGCTCCCATCCTAAATCAGGGTTACCAAGGTTATTCAAATATAAAGTGGGGGTACCATTGTAAGGGGTACCACCTTGCCTGTAGTTATCGTAATAATTCCCTGAGCCAATGTTGGCATTACCCACTATACCAAAGCTTGCCCTGAATTTCAGAAAATTGATAAACCTCAAATTTTTAATAAAATCTTCTTCGCTCAATGTCCAGGCAGCAGAGGCGGCCGGAAAAAAACCATGCTTGTTATTGGGTCCGAATTTTGAAGAACCATCCACCCGGGCTGTTAACTGTATAGCAATTTTTTCTTTATACGAATAGTTGATACGGCTAAAGAAGCTGTTAAAGGTATATTCGCCATCGGCTTTTTCCGTAGCCTGCGGTGGAGTTTGAGCCTCCCTTTGCTGAATAATAAAGTCTCTGCGGGTTCTGTACGCATCGGGGTTTTTCCAAAATGGTTCATTCGCAAATTGCCCAATTTCAAAAAGATAACTTTTCTGAACATATTCATTTGCTTCTACTCCCAGTAAGAAATTAAACTTATGGTTGTCGCCAATGTTTTTGAGATAGTTCACAGTTACATTTCCATTTTTATTGGTTCCCCAATAAGGAAAAGCTTTTGCATAACCAGAGTCCGGATTATTTATCCAGTTAGCGGTTTCAAAAATATTATCCAGTCCTTTTATATACTCAATAGACGCATTTCCCCTTACAAATAAATTCTTAACCGGCTGGTATTCGAATGAAAGCCCGCCGATATACCGTTCATTTACTTCCCTTCTCTTGGTTTCCTGTATTTTTCGTACAGGATTAGCACCATTTAGAAAATAGGACCCGTCAGGATTATAAGGCGTATAAAAAGGTAAAGCACTGCTCATTACATCTCCGATTCCACCATCCCAGGCAGCAGATACTCTTTTATTGGTGCCCCTGTTATATCCTGAGTTCAGCGATACTTTTAAATTATCAAGGACTTTATAATCCATGTTCAGCCTTGCACTCAGCCGCTGGTAACTGTTTGTTTTTATATATCCTTCGTTATTGCTGTAAGAAAGATTAGCAAAGGTTTTTAATTTATCAGTTCCCTGTGTCATGCTTAAATTATGCTCATTGATAAAACCAACCTGTGTTAACAGATCCCACCAATCTGTGTTATTCTGGCTGGCAGTAGCAAAAGTATATCCACCGGGCAGGTCTGCCTGTCCAGCTCTACCATCGTTTTGCCAGGCTTCTTGTCTTAATTGCAACCATTCTGTTGTGTTGGCAAATTCCTGTCTTTTGGCATACGTAACGGCTCCAAGGCGGGTTGAATAATTAAAACTCATTTTACCACTCTTACCTCTTTTGGTAGTTATCAACACCACACCGTTAGCACCTCTTGATCCATAGATACCCGTGGCACCGGCATCTTTCAAAATTTCTACTGATTCAATATCTGAGGGGTTGATTGATGCTAAAGGATTTTGATTCATAGCTCCTCCATTGCCTCTGGAAAACTGATCAGAGATAATAGGTATTCCATCCACAACATACAATGGATCTCCTCCTGCAGATATTGATCCAACACCACGGATACGGATAACCGCACCAGAACCCGCCAGGCCATTTCCCTGTAGCACCTGCACACCGGGTGCTTTACCCTGCAGTGCTGCTTCAAAGCTTGGCGCTACTATGGTGTTTAATTTTTCGCCGCTTACTTTGGCAATCGCCCCCGTTACTTCCCGGCGGCGTTGTGTACCATAACCAATCACCACCACTTCATTCAATGAAGTATTGGTGGCAACCAATGCCACATCGGCAGCGTTGGATACTGCAATTTCACGGGAGGCAAAGCCCACCGATGAAAAGACCAGTGTGTTTACAGTGGAAGGGACAGAGATACTATATGTACCGTCTGCTGTCGACTGTACAGCAATACGGGTGCCTTTACCACTAATGGTAACACCAGGCATTGGAGTGCCATCTTTTGAATCAGTAATTTTTCCGGTAATAACCCTGTTTTGTGCAAAAGAGAGTTGTGCCAGCAATAGCAGCGCAAACAGGCTGGCTGCCTTAGCAAGTTTTTGTAAGAACATAAGCAATCATTAAGTGTTAAGCAATTCGATACAATAATACACAATGTGTATTTGCGACACAACATTAGTGTATTTTTAACACAATAGCAAAATCTGTTTAAATTTCCTTTAAAAAAATTGGTTCTCAGGATTTGGCTGAAAAATCCGGCCCAACCCATTTGCCAAAAGTCAAGCAAAACATAACCCATTGATAAATAGGTGTTTATTTGTATTTATGTCAATTTCTCAAAAAAAATATCAACCGCAATCGTTTGGGGGAAGCAATTCCGTTCTTTTTCTACCATCTTTATAATCAATTACTAACGAAAAATTGTCTGTATGTTTTTGAAAAATGCTTTTTTTCTTCTACTATTAAACATTTCAACCGGTTTGTATGCCCAGACAGATTCCTGGAAACTGACGGCCACCCATATTGATCCTAAAAACTATTACGGAATAACAGTTGCAAACGGTATGATCGGCATTGTATCAGCCCCCGAACCTTTTAAAGTAAAAGATGTGGTGCTTGCTGGTGCATACGATCTGTATGGAAGAGGACGTGTGAGTAATTTTCTCCGCAGCTTTAACCTGCTCAACATGCGGTTGGACATTGACGGAAGAACAATAGGTACTGCAGAAGCTTCCGGCATGAAACAGGAATTGGATATGCAAAAAGCGGCTTTCACCACCACGTTTAACTATACTGATAAAGCAACAGTGAGTTATACTTATTATTCACTCCGCCACTTACCCTATACCGTATTGATGGATGTTACCATCACTGCTAAGAAAGATATTACTATCAACGGGGCCAGCGTAATGGAAGCTCCAGATGCATTGAAAGATGTACAGAATTATTATAATGAGATAGACCGTCCGCATGTTACCATCAGCCTGCTTACTTCTGCTGCAAAAAGCCCTACCGGAAAACTATTGATGTGTGCCAGCAATACTTTTATATTCAGTGAAAAACATGGTGCCGAACCAAGAGTAATCCATGAAATGTGGGATAATAATATGCACCTGATGAAATTCAGTAAAAAAATAAAAGCAGGCGAAACATACAGCTTCTCCATTGCAGGCTCTTCTATCACATCCGCCCATCATGATGATCCGCTGAATGAAGCAGAAAGAGCCACCATCTTTGCCAAACTGGAAGGAAGGGAACGGCTTATACAGTTTCATACAAAGGCCTGGGAAAATCTTTGGAGCAGTGATATATTAATAGATGGTGACCCACAGGCACAGCAGGATGTACACAGTATGTTGTATCATTTATATTCTTTTACCCGAGAAGGCACTTCCTTATCACCATCTCCTATGGGATTGAGCGGTTTGGGTTATAACGGTCACGTATTCTGGGATACCGAATTGTGGATGTTCCCTTCTATTTTGATACTGCATCCGGAACTGGCCAAGAGCCTGATAGAATACCGCTTTCAACGATTAGATGCTGCTAAAAAAAATGCATTCAGTAAAGGTTTTAAAGGCGCCATGTACCCCTGGGAAAGTGCTGAAACAGGTGTGGAAGAAACACCAGTATGGGCATTGAGTGGTCCCTTTGAACATCATATTACCGGTTGTGTGGGCATTGCGGCCTGGAATTATTATTGTGTAACACAGGATAAAAACTGGCTGAAAGAAAAAGGATGGCCTGTACTGTCTGCAACTGCTGATTTTTGGGCAAGCCGGGTGGAGAGAAACGGCCCCGGCAAATATGATATTAAAAATGTGGTTGCGGCAGATGAATGGGCCGAGAACGTGGATAATAATGCCTTTACTAACGCTGCCGCTAAAGCGAATTTGCAATTTGCCACCGAAGCGGCTAAAGTACTGAACATCATACCCGATGCTGACTGGATGAATGTAGCCAATAATATTCCCATCCTGAAATTCCCTGATGGAGTTACAAAAGAGCATGCCACGTATAATGGTGAAGGTATTAAACAGGCAGATGTGAATTTACTGGCTTATCCTTTAAAAGAAGTGACTGATCCCAAAGCCATACTTAAAGATCTTGAATATTATGAAACAAGGGTACCTAATGAAGGAACTCCTGCTATGACCCAGGCAGTGTTCACTACATTATATGCCCGGTTGGGTAATGCAGATAAAGCTTACCATTGGTTCAAAGATGCTTACCTGCCCAATCTGAATCCGCCTTTCCGGGTAATAGCAGAAACCAAGGGAGGCACCAATCCATATTTTGCCACAGGGGCAGGTGGTGTTTTACAAAGTGTATTAATGGGCTTTGGAGGAATGGAAATAACGCCGAAGGGAATCATACAGATTAAATCAACACTGCCGGCGCCATGGAAAAGCCTGACACTTAAAGGTATTGGACCGGAGAGGAAAACCTTTACAGTTAGGAAATGATGAATTGCTTCAACCCTTTTATTGAAAACACTATTTTTTTTTATAAAAAACTGGTTACCTTAGTGCATTAACTGACACTTGAGAAAGATTGCAGCCATATCATTGATACTTATACTTGCATTTAATATGTGCGGGTACCGCCTGCTGCTATCAATATTGCAAACAAAAGCGGATGCAAAACTGGAAGCCCGGATTGACAACAGAGAATATGATGAATCACAACTGATAGAAATGCGGGTAACACTGAACCTCCCTTACCAGGCAAGGTATACAGAATTTGAAAGGCATTACGGCGAAATCGCCATTGACGGGAAAGCATACACCTACGTAAAAAGAAAAATGGAAGGTGATGTACTGGTACTGAAATGTATTGCCAACGAATCCAAACAGCAATTGAACAAAACGGCTAATAACCTGGCCAAATCCAACAGCGGACAGAACCAGGAGAACAATGGCAGGAAACAATCTTCTTCCCTGCTAAAAGCATTTAGCGGAGAGTATGATGATAAAAATAATTGTGCTTTTATCGCTGAAAGCAATATCCCGGCAGCCATACTTAATGCCCGTTATTTCGTAGCGGTAAAAGACGTGCTGATTAAAACTCCCCATCAGCCACCTAAGTCCTGATCGCCTGTTTATTTTTTCTATTGCTCTTTCGCGAAAAGAGTATATGTCAACAACCTTTGCCTGACAGGCGGGGGTAATCACTCTTTAATTCATTTGTTATGCTCCGAAATTTTTTCATGGCCTGCATGGTCATCTCTGCGCTTGCATCCTGCAATACCAAAAAAGAGTATGCCGCTTATATTAATAACCCTGCTTTGTATTGCAAAACTGTAAAACAATTAAATGATGTAGTACTCGATAATAATTTTCCCCCCATGATTGCCAGCCGTAATTATGTATATGCTAATATTGCTGCCTTTGAAGTGGTGGCTATTTTTGATCATCGTTTTGTTTCCCTGTCAGGCCAGATCAAACATTTGCCTGCTTTTCCTTCAACTGATACGGCGGGTGTGAACTACCAGCTGGCCGCTTTACTGGCATTTTGTAAAGTGGGTGAAGCGGTTACTTTTCCCGAAGGAAGCATGCAGGACTATGTTGACAATTTAAAGCATGAAGCTGACAGCGCAGGTGTGCCCGGATCCGTTGTAAAAGTTTCGCAACGCTTTGCAGACAGTATGGCGGCACATATAATCCGGTGGAGTAAAAAAGACAATTACCTGAGGCTGAGAACTGCACCGAAGTTTGCTGTTACCAGCGAAGAAGGCCGCTGGGTGCCAACGCCCCCTATGTATGCACAGGCCGTGGAGCCTTACTGGAAGGAAATGCGGCCGATGGTGATGGACAGTGCTTCGCAATTCAGGCCTGTGGCAGCACCGTTATATGATATAGCGGATAAAAACAGTGTTTACTATAAAGCGCTGCTGGAAGTTAAATCCGTATCGGACAGTCTGACAGAAGAGCAAAAGCATATAGCTGACTTCTGGGATGACAACCCTTTTAAAATGAATGTAAGCGGTCACATCATGTTTGCCACTAAAAAGTTTTCTCCTCCGGGGCATTGGATGAATATAGTGGGCATCGGTTCTCAAAAAGCAAAGGCGGATTTCTCCACTACAGTAGCAGCATATACAGAAACCTCTATTGCTTTGTATGATGCTTTTATCAGCTGCTGGGAAGAAAAATACCGCAGCAATTTTGTACGGCCCGAAACGGTTATTAATAAATACATCAGCAGTGACTGGCAGCCGCATATTCAAACACCGCCTTTCCCTTCACACACCAGCGGTCATGCCACTATTTCAGCTGCTGCTGCGGAAACAATGACATATTGGTTTGGCGATAACCTTTCTTTTACTGATACTTCTTCTTTAGAATTTGGCATAAAAAGCCAGGAGATCATTTCATTCAGAAAGGCAGCAGAAGAAGCAGCGATGTCCAGGCTATATGGCGGCATCCATTACCGTTTCGATAATGAACATGGAACAATGGCCGGGCGGAAACTGGGAGAATTTATTGTACAGCGTTTAAAACTTAAAAAGTAATCATCAAAAAATATTTCAATGAAACAATTATTTCAACGACTAAGTATCATTTTACTACTGGCAGTGCTGATAAAGCCAGTTGCCGCTCAAACAGATATTGATGGCATTATGATGGAGAAAAACGCCTTATGCATCGGGCCAATGGGAGGATACAGCAGCTGGAAAAACTATTGGGAAGGAACATTGAAAAGAGACAACCTGAACCTGGGCAAGGTGTCCTCCACTCAATATAATATCATGGGCAACTATGGTATCACTAACAAGCTGAATGTAATGTTTGGTCTGCCTTTTATCAAAACAAAAGCCTCTGCCGGTCAGCTTAAAGGATTAAAGGGAGTACAGGATCTTTCGCTATGGGTAAAATGGAAGGCATACAGCAAAAAAATGGGGCAGGGGAGAGTATCCCTGTTTGCCATTGGAGGTTTTTCGTTACCTGTTTCTGATTATACAGCAGATTTTTTACCCATGTCCATCGGCCTGGAAAGTAAAAATTTATCATTGCGGGCCATGGCTGATTACCAGCGGGGAAGCTGGTTTGCCACTGTATCAGGTACCTATATCAGAAGGAGTAATATAGAGTTAGACCGCTCAGCCTATTATACTACTGAAATACACTATACCAATGAGGTGAAAATGCCCGATGCTTTTTCATTCAATGCAAGGGCCGGTTACCGGGATAAGGGATTGATAGCAGAAGCATTTACTGACAGCTGGATCACCAATGGCGGCTTTGATATTACACGTAACAATATGCCTTTTGCCAGTAACAGGATGAACACTACACGTATCGGTATCAATTTTAAATACGAGATGCCTTTTCACCGGCAACTTTCTTTTACTGGTAATGTGTTTTCCACTGTGGCCGGAAGAAATGTGGGACAGGCCAGCGGATTCAACGCCGGTATATTTTATGTAGTTGATTTTTCCAAAAAAGAAAAAACTGATTCTGATAAATCAAAAAAGTAATTGCCATGAAAAAATTAAATTTATTATACATAGCTATTGCAGGTCTGTTACTTACTGCCTGCTCAAAAGACATTACTGAAACCAACCTGGAGTTTCCGGCGCTGCAGCCCGCTTCTAGCGATATCAATGCGGGTACCTGGAAACCAATATTACTTACAGGCCCCACAGAATTTCCGGTAGCAGCGCCCATTGCCACCACCACACCGGATTATATTGCCCAGGTAAATGAAATAAAAAGTTTTCAGGCCACAATGACTGCCGCAGAAAAAAACAGTGTAAAATACTGGAGTGCCGGCGCTGTATTAAGATGGAATGAAATAATGCGTGAACTGGTAGCTCTGCATAATGTACCTCCTGCTGCCAATGCAGACGGCACTTACCCATTCCCCAGCGCCGGCAATCCGCTTGCCTATCCAGCATTTCCATTTGCCAATCCGCCCTATGCTGCCCGTGCCTACGCGTATGTAGCAGCCGCACAATATGATGCATTGGTAGCAGCCTGGTATTATAAAAAACTATATAACCGTCCGGCTCCTTATAACGCCGATGCAACTGTGAATGTATTAATTCCAAAATCAACTCTGCCCTCTTATCCCTCAGAGGATGCAGTAGTCATGGGTGTTACCATTGAATTATTAAAATTATTATTTCCCGGTGACCAGGAATTTATTCAGCAAAAAGCAGAAGAACATAAAAGAGCAAGGATAATTGCCGGCGCTAATGTGCGCAGTGATCTGGAAGCAGGGGAAGCATTGGGAAAATCGGTGGCACAAAAATTTGTAACACGGGCCCGTGGCGACAGGGCCGGCGCTGCCATCGGCACTCAAACCATCTGGACGCAAATGGAGAATGATGCCATAGCAAGAGGAGAAACCCCGTGGATAAGCCAGGAATCTCCCAAACGCCCGCCTATGCTTCCATTATTTGGAAAAGTAAAAACCTTTTTATTCGATTCACTCACGATGGTTACCACTATCCGCCCGGCTGCACCCCCTTCAACATCATCACAAAAATTTAAAGATGAGTTGGCAGAGGTGTATAATTACAGTACTAATCCAACAAGAGAACATATACGAATTGCACATTTCTGGGCAGATGGCATCAGCACTTACACACCTCCCGGCCACTGGAATGCTATTGCCACAGAAGATTTTGTAAAACAGAATTTCAGTGAAGTAAGATGGGCAAGAAATATGGGTTTATTAAATATGGCAATGATGGATGCAGCTATTGCCTGCTGGGATGCAAAGTATACATACTTCAATCCAAGGCCTTCACAAATAGACCCGCGGATAAAAACAACAACGGGCCTGCCTAATTTTCCAGCTTATATTTCCGGGCATTCCACCTTTAGCGCCGCAGCAGCCACAATACTCGGGCATATTGTAAAATCAAAAGCAAATGAATATAATGCCATGGCCAAAGAAGCTTCTGAGTCACGGATATATGGAGCCATACATTACCGAAGTGATTGTGAAAAGGGATTGGAAACCGGTAGAAAAGCAGGTGACTATGCTATTGCAAGAGCCCTGACTGATGGTGCGGAATAAAATTTTACAGACAAAGCAAATACGGCGTTGTAATTCTTTACGGACGCCTTTTTTCCAGTTACTGCTTAATTAATGTTATGAAAAAAATATTTTGGTCCGGCTTATCGGGACTCTTCCTTTTCGAACTTGCCAACGTGTATTTCATTATGCCCATGCCCGCTTACCAGGAATTCTGGCATAGCTGGCGCACTTTTAACCCTGATACTAAGAAATAGGCCGTAGTATCCAAACTGAAAGTCCTTTTGATAAGTTATAAGCTTCTACCGCAGGTTTATTTGCCACTGAAACTTTTAAATTGGCACACTAACTGAAATAGGAAGTTTTAAGTTTAAAGGATTTAAAATATTATCTTTAGCTGCTTATTCGTTTTGATTGATTGCTAAACACTACCTGACTAATGCAGCAAAGTACATTGAAAAAACTTTCTGAAGTACTTGGTATAAGTATTTCCACCGTTTCCCGTGCGTTGAAAGATCATCCGGATATTTCAGACACCACTAAGAAAAAAGTGAAAGAACTGGCAGCTGCACTGGATTACGAGCCTAATACTTATGCTGTTCAATTGAGGACCCGCCAGAGTAATGTGCTTGGCATAATGGTTCCCACCATTGACAATTTTTTTTATGATTCCTTTATCGCCGCTGTTGAAGAAGAAGCAAGGGTGCATGGCTACTCGGTACTGATTATGCAGTCGAGGGATAAAGTAGAGCTTGAAACATCCAACCTGCTGCTGTTCCGTAAAAATATGGTGATGGGGCTGTTTGCGTCTATCTCCATTGAAACTGAAGAGATGTTGCCCTTTCAAAAAATGGAAGATATGAAAACACCGGTAGTGTTTTTTGACCGGGTCCCGGAAACAGGTGATTATAATAAAGTATGCCTGGCTGATGAAGAAGCGGCGAAAATTGCCGCTGAAGCCATCATTGAAAAAAAGAAGAAAAGGGTACTTGCTCTTTTTGGTCATCCGCATCTCAGCATATCCAGGAAAAGATGTGCTTCTTTTAAAGAAGTTTTTGCAAAAAAAGCCCCGGAAACAGAATTAGATATCCAATACCCGGAAAGTATTGCAGAATCAAAGAAAGCGGCGCTTGAAGCACTGCAGGCTGAAAAAAGGCCCGATGTTATTTTTTGTATGGGCGATCTTATTCTTATTGGTGTAATGTATGCTATTCACCAGTTAAAAATAAAAGTGCCGGATGATATTGGTGTTATCGGAATCAGCAACGGACTTATCCCTACAATGTATAACCCAACAATCACTTATGTGGAAACGAGTGGTTTTAAACTGGGCAAACTCGCATTTGCACAAATGCTCTGCTGCCTGAAGAATGGCCCGGGCGTTGATGAGGTCTTCCTGAAATCTGTGTTGGTGGAAGGCGGCTCTTTATAATTCACAGTTAGTGCCATTTTTGCACCGCAAACGTTATAGTTTGATTACGCTGCTTGCTATCAATTTTTAGTAGCTTATTTTACTATTAAACAATTGCAGCATGCCAACTTTCAAGATCAAACTGTCTCTGTTTCTCAATTATTTTGTTTTTGCAATATTGTTGAACAGTGTAGGAACTGTGATATTGCAGGTGCAGAATAATTTTGATATCTCGAAAGGATCAGCCAGTACACTTGAAGCCTTCAAAGATCTCAGCATTGCTATTGCATCCTTTCTCTTTGCCTCTTATATTGTCCGTATTGGGTATAAAAAAGCCATGCTGTTTGCCCTTGCACTGGTATCCATAATGTGTCTTATCATACCATCTGTAAGCAGCTTTCTTATGACCAAACTGTTATTTGCAGCTGTCGGGGTTAGTTTTGCCCTGATCAAAGTCAGTGTCTTTGCTACATTAGGGCTTATAACTAAAAGTAAAAAAGAACATATCAGCCTGATGAGCTTCCTTGAATCCTTCTTTATGATTGGGGTGTTGGCCGGTTATTTTATTTTCAGCGCTTTTGTAAATGATGATAACCCGAAATCGACAGGATGGTTTTCAGTATATTATATTATTGCAGGCCTGTCTATACTTGCTTTTTTACTTTTGCTGTCTACCAAAATGGATGAATCATCTGTAAAAAAAGCAGAACAGGAAGAAGCAAAATCGCTTGCTGATGATTTCGTTGGAATGTTAAGGCTGATAATCCTTCCCCTGGTGCTTGTATTTATTTTCTGCGCTTTCTTTTATGTGCTTATTGAACAAAGTATCATGAGCTGGCTTCCAACATTCAATAGTGATGTATTGAAATTATCAACCAGCCTGAGTATTCAAATGGCCAGTATAATGTCAGCCTCCATTGCTTTGGGAAGGTTTTTAGCCGGCCTGCTTCTCCGAAAGATTGATTGGTTGGTTTTTTTAGTAATCTGTTTGCTGGCTGCAGCCGGGTTGGTGTTACTGACGGTTCCTCTTGCAAAAAACATCTCTGGTGTTGCTATTAATAGCTTAAGCGATATTCCTCTTGTAGCGTTTGCCTTCCCGTTGATAGGCTTATTCCTTGCTCCTATTTACCCTGCTGTCAACTCCGTTATACTGAGTAATCTTCCTGCCCACAAACATGGATCTATGTCGGGACTCATCGTCGTATTTTCTGCACTTGGAGGAACAACCGGTTCGATCATTACCGGTCATATTTTCGAAAGTTATGGAGGGCAGAGGGCTTTCTATTTTTCTATTCTCCCAATTGCAATATTGATAATATTGCTTTTTATTTTTAAAAAAATACAACCAAAGGCTGCCTTCTCTAAAGAAACAAAATCAACCGGCGGCAATTACTAATTAATCAGAAAGATGGCACCGTTTGAAATAGAAAAGATAAGCCCTCTTTTTGAGGACGTGCAAATAAACAGGGTATTTCCCGATGGAAAAACATTTGTCGATTGTTTGCCCAAATCTTTCATTGAAGAAATTAATGCTCAATATGATAAACAAAAAAACGAGCCGGGATTTTCACTTAAAAAATTTGTACTCGACAATTTTGATCTTCCTGTTCCGCACTCCAATAACCACATCAGTGATATCAATAAAAGTGTTGAAGCAAATATTGGATCGCTCTGGCCCGTACTTACCAGGCAGCCTGATAAAGTAACCGGTTCTCTTATTCCACTGCCCTTTCCCTATATTGTTCCCGGCGGCCGGTTTGGAGAAATTTATTATTGGGACAGCTATTTCACTATGCTGGGATTAAAAGCTTCCGGGAAAATGGAAATGCTGGAAAATATGGTGAAAAATTTTTCTTACCTTATAGATACCCTTGGCTATATTCCCAATGGTAACCGGAGCTACTTCATTGGCCGTTCCCAACCGCCTTTTTATTCGCTAATGATAAAACTGCTTTGTGATGCTGAAGATAATGAGCCGCTACTGACCTATTTACCGCCCCTTGAAAAAGAATACCAGTTTTGGATGAATGGTTCAGATGAGCTGAATGAAGTACATGCTGCTAAACACAGGGTGGTTAAAATGGCGGGTGGAGAAATAATGAACCGCTATTGGGATGAAAACGATTCTGCCCGGCCCGAGTCTTATCGTGAAGACATTGAACTATCACATCAGTCATCACAAAACCCTCAGCAGCTTTTCCGCCACCTGCGGGCCGGCGCTGAATCCGGTTGGGACTTCAGCAGCCGCTGGTTTAAACATGAACATAATTTTGATACCATCCATACTACAGATATTATTCCGGTAGATCTTAATTGCCTTTTATACCATCTTGAACATACTTTAGCAGCGGCCTATAAATTAAAGGGTGATGAAGAAAAGGAAGCTGATTTTCTGTTGTTAGCTGAAAAGAGAAGAAAAGGGATTGAACAATACTGCTGGAATAATGATGCCGGGTTTTATTTTGACTATGACCGGGCGAGTAACAGTCAAAAAAAAATTTTTACACTGGCAGGGGCTGCACCTCTTTTTTTAAAAGTGGCAAAAGCAAAGCAGGCAGAAAAGGTGAGCAGGGCCATAAAAGAAAAGTTTTTGCAGCCGGGCGGCGTTGTATCAACTATTGAAATAACCGGCCAGCAATGGGATGCACCCAATGGATGGGCGCCACTGCAATGGATGACAATTACCGGGTTAGAAAATTACGGACATATTGATTTGGCTAAAGAAATAGCAATCCGCTGGATACAAATAAATAAGGATGTTTTTAAACGCACCGGAAAGTTAATGGAAAAATATAATGTAATTGACACTCACCTGGAAGCCGGCGGTGGTGAATACGAAGGACAGGATGGCTTTGGGTGGACCAATGGTGTGCTGCTGGCACTGCTTAAAAAATATGGAATATCTGCCCCAGCAGGTCCTGAATAAGCAGCGGCCCCAACATATGATCACGGCTCATTTGTAAATGCCTCTATTTATTGAAAAAAGTAAATAAACAGTGGTAATTTATTTCACTTCTGCCGGCTGCACATATAATGCAGTCAACCGTTTCTTTACTCTCTTTGCGGCTTCACAGGAAACAATTTTCAGACAGCTTCTTTTGTTATGTATCTTTAAAGCAACAAATATTTGTATGAAAAAAATATTCTTCCTGGCTGCGGCCTGTCTTTTTGTACTGACTTTATCAGCACAAAAAGTACAGGCACCTGATCAGATTTACGGACAGCTTTTCAATGATGTACAACTAAGCCGCATCTTCCCGGATAATAAAACTTTTGTGGATTGTATTCCTAAAAGAAATCCAGCCGGGATAGTGGCTGATTATTTAAAAATAAAAAACAATCCAGCCATCCGTTTTTCTTTAAAATTATTTGTAGAAGAAAATTTCGATATGCCGCCAGCACCGCCAGCCTTTAATTATATACAACCCGAAAAAGATGTAACAGTGCATATCAACAATCTTTGGGGCAATTTGAAGAGGGAGCAGGATAAAGCAGTGGAAGGTTCCTCGTTATTGGCATTACCACATCCGTATATAGTGCCGGGTGGCCGATTCAGGGAAATCTATTACTGGGATTCCTATTTTACCATGCTGGGCCTGAAAGAAACTGAGGATATACAAACCATGCATAATATGCTGGATAATTTCAAATACCTGATCAATACCTATGGGCATATTCCTAATGGCAACCGCAGTTATTACCTGAGCCGCAGCCAACCCCCATTTTTTTCCCTGATGGTGGAACTGCTGGCAAAGACTGAAGAAATGGAAGTGTATAAATTATATGTAGCCGCCATGGAGAAAGAATATAATTACTGGATGAATGGCTATACTACTGTTAAAAATGGAACAGCTTTTAAAAAATTAGTACGTCTGGCCGATGGCAGTATTTTAAACCGGTATTGTGATGAGCTATCCATACCAAGACAGGAAAGCTGGGCAGATGATGTGGAAACGGCTGCTAAAAGTAAAAGAGATAAAAAGGTGGTATATAACAACCTTCGTTCAGCAGCAGAAAGCGGTTGGGATTTCAGCAGCCGCTGGCTGGCTGATGAAAATAATCTGTCAACTATTCAAACAACTGACATAATACCGATTGACCTGAACTGCCTGCTGTACAATACCGAAAGGCAACTGGCCGACTTTTATGAAAGATATGATGACAATAAAAAAAGAGGGTTTTACAATACCCGTGCGGTAAAAAGATACAATGCCATACAGAAGCATTGCCTGAATATGAAAGAGCGGATTTATTATGATTATAACTGGAAGCAGAAAAAACAAACCGGCAAGTTTACCCCTGCTTCTTTTTTTCCTATCTGGCTCATGGCTTCACATCCTGAATCGAATGAAATGTATGGCAAAGCGGCCGCCGAAAAATTAAAAACACTTTTATTAAAAGAAGGCGGCATACTAACCACTCCTGTAAGTAACAAACAGCAATGGGATGCGCCCAATGGATGGGCCCCGCTGCAATGGGTGGTGATAACAGCGCTGGAAAAATCTAATCAGTCTGAACTGGCGAAAGATATTGCGTACAGATGGATAAAGCTGAATAATGATGTGTACCAGCGCACCGGAAAGCTTATGGAAAAATACAATGTGGCGGATACCAAATTAGAAGCTGGTGGTGGTGAATATCCCGGGCAAGATGGTTTTGGATGGACCAATGGTGTATTGCTGGCGTTGATTAAAAAATATGGATTGCCTGCACCAACTGAAAATAAATAAAATTGAAACCCCTGATTGCCTCCTGCATACTATTCTAAGCGCTGACAGCAATCCACAATTACCCGGCTAAAATCAATGAAAAAGCTGTAATCAGCGCTGATTAACTAAAAGCGAAAAGTTTTCCTTTCAACAACTATTAATTTTTAGTTTTTAGATATTTACTGTCCCGTTTAGCCGGGGAGACGGGAGCTGGTAGCGCCGTGATAAATTATTCTTCCAGCCTTTTCGTCTTACCGGCTTCTTGTGCTTTTTTGCAGTATTTAAACAAAATTAAAAATAAACCGTTCTAAGTGGTTACACTAGTACCATAAGGGCAACTATTAACAAAACAGTACTGTATGCGTTTATCATATTTAGTAATTTTAGGGAGCATCATTCCCCTCTTATTCATTGGTTGTCAGAAAGATACAACAGATCTGGAAACTAAAAATGAATCCGATGAACGGGTTAACCAGGCAAATGCAAATACAAACTCGAGGCTTTCCTATGGTGACACTCTTTTTTTTCTTAAAAACCTGACCGGCAATTATATCATCCAGCCCATTACCAAGCCTGCAGCCACAGGTTATTTTAAAGCTGTTCCAAAGGGCCTTTCACTGGATTCGGTTACCGGGAAAATTAATGTTACACAAAGCGAAAGAGGCCTTCGGTATAAAGTGTATTATGTTTCACCCGCCCTCACTCTGCTCGACAGCGTGAAACTGGTTATTTCCGGCATTGATTATAAGGATGCGATATATGAAATAGCGGCCACTCCCAATGCGTATGACACTGCATTCCCCATTTACAATGCAAGACCTGAAATACAACTGCCCTGTGGAGATGATGATGAAGATGATGATGGGGATATTGATGATGACGATAATGCCTGTGTATTTGATGAAACTGATCTGGATAATGATGGTAATGATGATATTACGGGTGTGATACAGGATAAACTGCTTGTTGATATAAAAAAGGGGACTATAGATGCAGAAGCCTCTTTTCATGCCGGTGTTTTTGGATCATCAAATCCGGCGAATGGACTGACGAAGAATTTTACCTTCTATTACCGCCTACAGGATGCCAGTAACAGGGCCCTTAATAAAATAACTGTTCAACTTTATCATTACAGGAAAAGAAGTGATATTCCACAATCACTGCTAAATACAATAGCGGAAAGAAACAATATTGCGGCCACTGTGAATAGTCGCACCAATAATACAGTATCTGGCAGCCCTGTTTTGGGCCAGGCCACGGAAGAACAAAATTTCACAAACGGTCTTATCAGCGGTCGGCTTGAATATTCATATAAGCCAAAGCGTCCTCCCATTATTATTATAGTAAGCCAGTAGTATTACATTTTTGTTTGAAAAGAAACCTGGTAATTATTTGCCAGGTTTCTTTTATTTTTATACCCTGTAGCTGTCAAATTATTCCGGGTACTGTTTTGGCTTATCATCATCGTAAGATTTCTTTTTAAATGCGTAAGAAAAATTTTTTTTTAGTACTGGCTGCGGCAGGCTTTCTCCTATCCATGTATGGACAAACTAAAAAGGTACTTCCTTTTCGGGAGTGGTACCTGGATGCCGACCGGTTGTACAGCCTAGATGAACCCACCACACAGACAGACAGTACAGCCTACAGGCTCTTCCTGGATGCTGCGGTAGCGGCTACGGGCAATGATTATCCGCTCGCTATTGAATGTTATATAAAGGCAGGTAATATTCACCAGGGATACCAGCGGTTTGCAGAAGCCAATGCATTGTATCATACCGCCATTCGTCTTAATAATGTTTATGTAAAAGACCCGAAGGATACCTATGAAGCATACCTGTACCTTGGTTCCTCCTTATACTTCAGCAATATCATTGACAGTGCACAATACTATTTTGAGGCTGCGTCCGGTATTGCAATGAATTATAACGGCAAAGAACTACTGCCGGAGCAGGAACGGCTTTACAATTCCCTGGGGGCCATTTATTTTGAAAGTGCTAATTACCAGCAGGCTAAAAATTATTTCCAAAAGGCGCTTGAGTATTCAGCAAAAGCAGCTGCCGATTATGAAGAAGTATATACCGGCATTCAAAGTAATATTGCCAACTGCCTGATGAAACTGAACCAGTACGATTCAGCGCTGAGAATATTTAAGTCGCTGAGGCCGAATGAACAGCAAAATGAAATCATACGGCAAAATACGGCGCACAGTTACTTCGAATTGAAGCAGTACGACAGCGCCCTTGCCATTTACCAGTCGCTGCCGCTGAAAAAAGGCTTTTCAGCAGTGGTGGCACTTACGGATATGGGCCGTATTTACATGAACCGCAAGCAGTGGCAGAAGGCCGAAGTGGTTTTTGATTCTGCGATAGCCCGTAACAAGAGCATTTCCACCTCCATTAAAAATAAAGAAGAGGCACTGGCTTATTTATACCGCAGCCAGTTAGCACAGGAGCAGGGATTGACGGATGAAGCTATTGTGTGGATAAATGAAGCATTACAGGAAGTACACCTTTCCTTCATCTGGAAAAAAGTGGAAGACCTGCCGGATGATATATCGCTGACGGTTTCTCCCATTACACTGTTTACCATTATATACCAAAAGGCTGGCTTGCTGTATAAGAAATATAAATTGCTTAAGGAACCGGCATTATTAGCCGCATCTTTAGCCGCTTACCGCAAGGCAATAGAAACAGCTGACTTTATCAAACTTAGTTTTGATAATGATGAGGCCAAATTTTTTTTTACTGACAACTACCGCTCAATTTATGGCGATGCGATAGAAGCCGCTTACGAGGCTGTTGCTTATGATGATAAGTTTATTGATGACTATATATTCGGGTTGGAAAATTATAAAGGGAATGTGTTGTACCAGAACCTGCAGGATGTACTTTTAAAATCAACGGTACAAATTCCTGAAAGTACACTGAAACGGGAAAAGGAATTAAAGCAGTTGCTGGCTTTTTACACTTCCAGGATGAATCAGAGTTCCGGAGAAAAGGATGCCCTTCAGCTGCAAAGCAGGTTATTGTCGTTGCAGGTGGAATTGTCACGGCTGCAGAAAACCTATGAACAGGACCCCAGTTATAATTTATATAAAAATCAACAGACGGGTAAAAAATATACACTTGAAAAAATTCAATCCTCCATAGATAATAATACCGCCCTGTTCAACTATTTTTCCGGCGACAGTGCTGTTTACTGCCTCGTTGTCACTAAAAATAATTTCAAAGTAACAAGAATACCCGGCGATAGTAATTTTTTTCGTACTGCCAGCGCTTTTATCAGGGATATATATCATTATGAGGAGGGAAAAAGATATGAAGGGTTCAAGGCCTCCGCAGCATTGTATGATTATCTGGTGAAGCCTGTCGCGGCAATGGCAGGCACTGCAGACAAATGGGTCATCATTCCCGATGGCATCTTATATTATTTGCCGTTTGAGGCCATGGTACAAAATGAACAGGAGAGAGATTACCTGGTATTATCAAAAACAATCAGCTATCACTATTCATTTGCGCTGCTCCTGGAGAAGAACACTCACCACATCAGTGGCAATGTAAATAAAAATGTGATAGGCTTTGCGCCCTATACGCAACAGGATGACCATATAACAAAAAGCGGATTACCTGCATTGCCGCTTTCTGACGGTGAGATCAGCAAGGCAGCAACTACTATTTTTTCCGGGGACAAGGCAACAAAAAAAGAATTTTTACAGCAAACGCTGCTTTACCCGGTTATTCACCTTGCCACCCATGCCAGCACAGGCAGCGACAGCAGCAGCAACTGGATACAGTTTTACCCTGATGACAGTGAGGCCATTAATAATAAACTGTTTGTGGACGAGATATATAATCTTGACCTGCACCAGGCAGAATTGGTAATTCTCAGTGCCTGTGAAACCGGCGGAGGGGTGGCTGCTACCGGAGAAGGGTTGCTCAGTTTATCAAGAGCGTTTATGTACGCCGGTGCGGATGGGATCGTTTCCACGCTTTGGAAAACGGAGGACCGTGTAACAGCGTTTCTGATGCAACGCATGCACTTATACCTGGCGCAAAATATTCCGGTTGAAAAGGCGCTGCAAAAGGCCAAAATAGATTTGTTGAAAGACAGGACTTTAGGCTCTCAATATAAGTCGCCTAATTATTGGGCCAACTTTGTTTATGCCGGGAAATTGCATTCCCCATCATCCCGCAAAGCTGACTGGATGCTGTGGCTGGTGTGTCTTGCTGTTATTACAGCAATGGGAATGGTCGTTTTCCGGAACATAAAAAAGACCTTATCCGTTACCAGATAAAGTCATTTCAGCCAATTCCTTTTTTGTATGGATACTGGATTAAAAAACGGGGGTTGTTGTACTATTACTACTTTAACCAGTTAAGCCTCGTCATGGTCCATTTACTCACTCTTTCATGGAAAGTATGGTCAGGGTTTTTCTTGATAGCTCCAAACACTACTTTGGCCGATGCAGCGTCCTTTATTTTTAAGAACGAAAGACCTAAATAAAACTCTGCTTCATCGTTATATAATCTTGTATTGGTTTGATCATTATATGTGAGCAGCTGGCGCAGCAATTCAATGGCCCGTGTATAACTTGCCACTTCGTGGTAAGCATAAGCCGCCAGAAATTTTTCCCGGCTATTAGATGTGGGAAGGGATTCAAATGTTTTTATCACAGCGGAGTAATTTCCCGCCTGGAATTCCTTCACCATATTATGTGTGGAAATATCACCGATGCCCCTGTCGGTATTGACATTATAAGGCTGGTACATTTCACTGTATAATTTGCTGCTGTTAGTGGTGGAATACTGATAGGTAAACCACGCAGCGGCAAAAACAAAGAGTGAGGCGGCAATGCCCATAAGCCATTTCACTGGCTTTATGGGGATAATCTTCGGCATTTTTTCTTTTGCGGGGGTAATAGTCTCTTCTTTAGTGCTGGTAGTAATGTATGCTGAATGAACAGACTGTACCTGCTTCAGTACTGCATAACGCTGTATGGCTTTTGCCGTGGCATAATGAAGGTCAATCTCCGCAGATGTATCCTCTACATTTTCTTTTTCCAGAAGTTCTACAGCCTCGGTTTTAACAATCTTGTTTTTCAGGAGTTCATCCAGTACGGACTCAATTTGTATATTATTAGTCATATAATGGGTGGGGTTTTAGATTTTCCAATAAGGTGGTATTGGTTGACAATAGTTCTTTTAGTTTTTTCATGCATTTGCATTTCCTGTTCCTGAGGACCTGCTCATTTTCGTAGTCAAATTCTTCCAGCAGCTCTTTGATGCTTTTATCTTCATAATAATATCCGGTGAGTATCTTCCTGCACACATCGCCTAATTGTGCCAGCGCTTTTTCCAGGTCTTGAATGCTTTCATTGTTAAAAAAATGACTGCCTTCGTTTGTTACTGTATCTTCCCCACTCGAATAAAACGTCTCTCTTTTCTTCCGACGGTCGCGGGTTCTCAGTTCAAATAACCAGCGGTTTCTGGCAATGGCGGAGAGGAATGTTTTGATACTGCTATCTCCCCGGAACTGACCATTCTTTACTTTTTCCACCAGCACCAGCACTGCCTCCTGAAATATATCCGCCCCGTCTTCCCGTGTGCCGCTGTTGGCGCAAACTTGTGCCACTATGCCTTCAAAATAATGGTCATACAACTGTTTCACCGGTTTTTCAATATCCGGCTGGCGTAATTCCCAAATCAGGTTTTGCTGTGTGTTTGCGATCATTTGTTCTTCTATTATAGTTGCCAGACAGGCTAAAGTGTAACACCAGCAAAATTTATTTGTTTTTTTTATCCCTGAAAATGGCAGATACCTGTCATAATAAGGGTTGCAGCAAGCAACTGCAACCCTTTCCTTAGTATGGCCTCTTTCTATGTGTGAAACTATTTGAACCAGATACTTACGGAGCATCTACGAGTATGATGGCCGGTACTGTTGCCGGCGGATCAATATCGAAAGGCTCTGAAGAAGATAAAGGCACCGGTGCATTGCTGAATAGTTTGAGGGGGACAGCTGTTGCTGCCTCAACCCGCACTATCCTTACCGTAACTTTTGGCAGTGAAGCGCTGGAACCGTTTGTCCGCTTTTGCACCTGGAGCACTTCCAGGGCTACCAGGCCCAGGTTGGCACCCTGGAGGGACCCGTTTAAAGGACCGTAATTAATACTCACATCCCCGTCATAAACCACAGCAAGAACGGTCTTGCCGGTTAACATCTTCAGGCCTGTGGCCCGTAGGGGTGTAACGTTGGGAATTTTGTCCAGCAATGCGTCTGCTGAACCGTTTCCACCGCCCAATCCGGGGCCTGCCTGTATAAAATTGCTGGCGCCATTTGTACCCGGGCCAGCAGTTTTCCAATCTACCGGAATAGTTTTTACCGTATGCCAGCCTTCATCACCCACGTCGCCTGTGTATAAAACTATTGTATCGCCAGTATTTTCCCTGAAATAGCGGAGCGACTGGCGAAGGCCTATCCTTGCCAGCTGATCGTTCACATCTATTTCAGAAAACATATTGGGCAGATTACCATTATCTATACTCTCTTCATCAATAACCAGTAAAACAGATTCAGCAGTGGTAATTGCTCCCGTGGTGCCGGGTGTTGTAGTGGCGGTAATTACCTGCTCGGTTTCATTAACAGCTTCTTTTTGACATGCCGTAAAAGCAACAAACAGGATGGCACTAATACCTGCCCTGGTAAGAACCTTTTGTTTATTCATTATCATAGTCTGATTTTTAATAAAATAAATAGGGTGTAACTATATCTTCATTATAGTTGCCCCATTCAAATTATTGTAACCGGGAGGTTTGTATTTTAATCAGGAACCAGCTCCGCTTCCTTTACTGCAGGCTGTACTTTACCGGGTGTTTCGTCTTTTGACCGCTCAAACTTACCGGCTGATAGTTTTCCCTGGAGCCAGATGTATTCAATTTTGATGATACTGCGGATTACAGGAAACAGGGTCATTAATAAAAGGATATAGGTGATAACATCACCGGACAGCAGGTTTTCACTACCAATGCCCCATACGATCAGTGCCATAATAACTGCCAGCATGCTATACAGCATAAAAGGGGGCAGCACCTGCAGAAAAGAGCGGCGAAGATGGGATGCTTTTCCCGATTGCTGCAGCTGTCCGGCTTTTTTATCAAATAAGGGAAGGGGTGGCATACCAGGTTTATTCTTTGCCAGCAGTGACCGGGAAATATGGTTGAGCAATGCCCCTTGTTTTTTTCTTTTATCAGCGAAAACATTTTTTTGTTTACGTCCATACCATCGGTAGGTTAGAAAAAAAACTCCAATGGCAAGGAGTACTGTTACGGTAAGCGTTTTGTTGATCAGGAAAAGCACATACAGGGCCATAGAAAAATATAAGAGGTCCTTTAGCAGGCCAAGCACCCCTTTTACCAGCAGCCGCTGCAAAGCCTTTGCTTCTGAAGTGTATGGTAGCAACACTGATGCGGAGAATTTATTGTTTTCTTTCTGCCCAAGGTGTTTAATGAACAGCTTTTGGCGCAACTGGTGAATAAATAATTCCCCCATTAGTGAAGCATAGTACTGATGCATCCATCCAGTAAAGAACTTAAGTATGACTATGCAGGAAAAAAAGATGAAAAAGACAGATAGCCTGTCCGGCAGGTTAATGCCGAGCAATTGAAGCGCTTTTGTTTTCCCTCCTCCGGCCGAAAAAACGATTTCAAGGTACTTTCCAATACTCAACGGCAGTAATAATGTAAAATAGCTGGTTAACAGGCCCAGGGCGATAATGCCTGTACACTGCCATTTTTGCTGTTGTATAAAGGACCACCAGATTTTCTTTTTCAGCATACGCAGGTTTAAAATACGGACGGGTAAAATAGCCGGAGCTGCTCCTGCAGCCCCGGAAGGTTTTTCAAAGTATCGAAAATTATATTCAATCTGCTGATCTGTTTCAGGCGCTAACGCCCAGTGGTTCTTCAATCAGGTTGGTTATTTCTCCATTCGCCAATTGTTCAAGTGTAAAAATGGGGGTGTGCACTTTGTTTTTCACTTCCCTGATCAATAAAGGGCTGGCGGTAAACACTCCGCAGAGTGCTACCGGTATGATATGCATTTCCTGAAGGGCCCTTACTCCCTGTACGGCAGCAAGGCTATCACCGGCGGAAAATACAACCGCATCTACCCCGCTCATAAATTTTCCATGCCTGAGCAATAATTCAGTTTCCCGCTGATAAATACCATCGGCAATTTCTATAACCACATAATCCAGTTCATTGGCATTTAGCTTGCCCAGTAATGTTTCATGGAGATTCAGCAGTTCCTCCAGGCTGCACATATAAGTAGAAGGGAATCCCATTGCACCAAAGTCAGTTACTGCATCGGCCCCGTTATCATAGTTAAGGTCGCAATCTTTAGTATAAACAGTTCCGGTAAGTTTTATAAATCCAACACTCATTCCCGATTTTTTCAGGCCCCTAACCAGGTATGCGGCGGTGGTGGTTTTGCCGCTGTCCATGGAGGAACCAATAGAGAGTATGATACGGGTTAGTGATTGCATAACCCCGGTATAAGGCCTCATTTCTTCTTTCCTGATCCATTTTGTATTAAGTATGGCTCCTTTTCTGTCCACGGCATACCCAATCATTCTTAAACGGGTGGGGCCAATATGTGTAAATTTAGAATGCATACTGTGGATGATGCCCACAGTACCACCTGCACCAAGTATATGATATTCACTCATCGGCTCTTTGGGTACATAGCCTTCAAATTGTTCTGTGGCATACCGGGTGCCGAATGCGGCCATGATATAGTCTCCGGGATAGATGGCGGTACTTCTTTTATCATCTCCCTGGATATGGCTGTGTTTGCCAATACTTATCACTTCAAAGATGGCAATATCCCCAACTTTTGGTGTTTGTGCGATTGCAAGGTTTTCATCAGTTTGAAAGTTGGCAACATCACGGCAGATATACGATTTCTTGATTCTTTGTTTCATAACGATTGCTTTAAAATATAGTAATTAATAGATGGGTAAACTATTTTTTAATGAATGGGTCAATATTAAATTGTGCGGTCAGGCCAAGGGTATTGTAATTATTGAAGGGGCGTAATGTTCTGTTTCGTACCGGGTCATAAACATTCATTTTCCTTGTTGCCGGCGTGAGTAAATTGAATTCCTGTTGCCGTATATAATAAAGACTTATACTCAGGTAGGGTGATATTTTGGAATTAAGATTGAGGGTAAACCTGCTGCGGTGCAATCCATCGGGAGTTTGACGGGCTATCAGTTGGGAGTTTTCATCATAGTAACGGATGGGGCCGCCACCGATATTATAAAACAGGGAGTAGAAAACAGACGGAGCGAGGTTAAGGAATTCCAATCGCTTTCTTAAACCCAGCCTTGTGGTAAGAATTATACGTTGACGAAAACGGTTTTCATTTTTGGAATTTGTTTCTACCCTAAAGGAATTTGTCCAGTTTACTTTTTTGCTTATCCGGCTCGTATAGACCGCCCGTAAGAATATTCTTGTTCTTGTATTACTTGTATCCGGAGTGGAGATCAGTTGCAGGCCACCCTGCAAATCCCATCTTTTTGTAAGTTCATAAGATAACTGGAAATGACTTTGATTAAATACATTTTCAAACTTATCCGTTAAACTATAGGCACGGGTATGACCTATTCTTGCAGAGAGCCTGTCTGTAAGGGAACCTGAAACAGTGACACCATTCCAGTTCAGCCATTCTGTTTGTGCAAAGGTTACCGAACCGGCAAAGCAGAGGACTGACAGAACTATTACTTTTAAGTATTGGGAAGTGGAAGATTTCATACTTTTTTATTTACTTGTTGAATTATAGTTACCGGGTCAGTTCTTCTGTAACCTATTATTTTTTTGCAATTTTCAGCATACCAGGCATTTTTGAAACTTAGGTTTCAATGGGAATTACCAATAACAGAAATCTGGTACAACTATATATATAATGCTTTTGCAGGATTTGCAATTTTGAAGAGAGCTCTGAGGGCTTATATTTTAATACAGTGAGTTGGCATTTCACACTGATTTATTGGGAGAAATCGCCTTAAAAATTGATGCCAGAAAAGTAGTGTCAGTTTCCGGTTTGAATTATAACTGGCCCTTATAAAATTTGGAACAAGCAACTGACTACCCTGTAATAGAGTATAATTGAGATAAGAATTCCAGGCTTTGGATACGTGAATGTCTGTATTACACTTCCTCCAGCAATAAAAATCCGTATGGCGGAATAATAAGATGTTCTCTGTCATCGCCTACTTCATAGATGTTGCCAGTCCAGTGATCTATTAATTGTACCGGTGCATATCCCTGTTCTTTAAAAGCATACCAGGTAAGGTAAGAAGGCTTGTCTCTAAAATTGAACATACCGAACAGCCTTTTATCATTGTATGCCCTGATATACCCGGCCACATGCATATTGTGCGGTGTCATCCAGGTAAGGTTGCTGTAATCAGTTACTAGACTTAATTTTTTTCGGAGGGCGATCAGCCGTTGCGTGGCTGAAAATACTTTTTGTTCAACTGTACCTGCTTCATCTATCCGTTTATTCTTCTGCCAGTCAATAATGGGGCGGTGCATCCACCGGTTATCATAACTTTTACCATTATCGCTCAAATAGGAATAATCATTTGTGTACCCAACTTCATCTCCATAAAACAGCATTGGCAAACCGCCCAGAAAGAAACTATGGGCCTGCATCAATATTATTTTTTGAATTGCCATTTCGATTGCTGCCCTGTCATTGTCCGCAATTGCTTTTTCCAACCCGCATAAGGAAGCAAGCGAACCGCTGATTCTTGCATCACCCGTTCGGGGATTGTTGGAAAACAGCATTCCCCTTGCCGGCGATCCTTTGTACTCTCCGGAGTAATAATCTTTCAGAAAACGCCGGTGTTCGTAAGGATTGTGGCCTGCCTGTTGTATCATATAATCATCGTATCCAAGCCCTATATCGTCGTGGCATCTTGTATAAGTGATCCAGGAAGTGCCAACCGGTTTTTTCAGCAACTCATGTTGTGCAGCCAGCATTACTCTTGTATCGCCAGTGGCCAGCATATCCCACTGCAATGCCATGTGTGTGGCATTATAGGCAAAATCACATTCTCGGGCCACATAATTATCAGTGCCAAAATAATTTAAAATTTCGCCGGGTGCTACTATCGCTTCACCGAGCATTGCCATTCCCGGTGTGGCTACTTCCATACATTGTTTGATAAGCCGCAGGATGGTATGTGCCTGCGGAAGATTCTGGCAGGTGGTTCCTAACTGTTTCCAGATAAATGCAGGGGCATCAATACGCAATACATCCACACCGGTATTGGCGTAAAAGAATACGTTGTCAAGCATTTCTAAAAACACCTTTGGGTTATTATAGTTAAGGTCCCACTGGTAATTATGAAATACAGACATTACCCATTTCCTACATTCAGGTATATACGTAAAATTTCCCGGCGCAGCTTCCGGAAATATTTCAGGCATTGATTTATCATATTCATCCGGCAAACTGCGGTCATTATAGAGATAATAATAATCCTGGTATTCTTTTTCGCCCTGCTTTGCTTTGAGAGCCCATTCGTGCTGATCAGACGTATGATTCAGCACGATATCCAGCATCAAATACATATCCCTCTGCTGCATTTTCAGTTGCAATTCTATCAGATTATTCAGTGAGCCAAACCTGGCATCCACTTTCCTAAAATCAGAAACAGCATACCCTCCATCGCTTTCATGCGGCGGGCTTTCAAATAGCGGCATCAGGTGCAACAGACTTACGCCCAATTTTTGAAAATAGTCCAGTTTGCTTTTTAAGGCAGAAAGGTCACCGCAAAACCGATCTACATATAAGCTCATACCGGCGAGTTGGTTACTAAGAAACCATTGGCCCTGCTCCCTTTTTTTAACATCCCTTTCCTTTAAGAGTGCCGATCTGTCGCGGTCAGCTTTTATGATAAGCCGAACCAGTTGGCCGAAATTTTCTTCCGCCATTGGGTGATGTTCGTATAGCTGCATATACAGTTCAAAAATGGCGGCTGCATTGGCCATAAAGCGGGTATAGAATAAATTATCCTCACCGCCAATATCAATGCCTGCATTCTGAACAGCCTCGTTTATCTGCTGATGTAATCCGTAGTTATACATAACTCAATTAAAAATATCGCTGCTTAAATGTTTAAATGCTTCCATAGCGCCCATATACTCACAGGTTCTGGCGCCTGCTTTATTTGCATTGAAAATTATTTTCCCCCATTCCTTTTCGGGCAATGATTTTATTTCCAGCAGGGTTTTATCCGATAGCTGGTATAATACAGCGCCTACAAATGCATCACCGGCACCAGTGGTATCTACAGGTTTTATATCAATGCTGGAAAAAATATGCGTGTTACCGTTCAGACCCAACAGGGTGCCTTCTTTGCCGAGTGTAATAGCAAATACAGTATTCAGCTTTTCAAGGAAAATACTGGCGGCTTCCTGTACCGTTTGTTTGCCAGTAAGCATCATGGCTTCTTCATCGCTTACTTTAAAGAAATGGCAATTGTTGAGAAAATTCCAGCTTTGATCAATGAAGGATTGCTGATCGTGCTGAAATAAAAGATGTCTGTAATTGGGATCGAAACTGATGAATACGTTTTGCTGCAAAGATTTTTGCAGCAGGCTTTGATAAGCTGACTTTAAAGGGCCGGGCAAAAAACCGGTGGCCGAACCAAAATGCACTATGGAAAATTCAGTGAGGTCAATAGCATCTACTTCATCCCTGTTCAGTTGTCCATCGGCACCGCGGTTGAAATAAAAATCCCTTTCCCCATTTTCCATCAGTGATACAAATGCGAAGGTGGTGAAATGCGATTCATCCTGCAGCATCCATTTGGTGGAAACGCCAAATGATTGCATTACATCTATCAGATGTTTACCAAAGGGATCAATACCTACTTTGGCAGCCAGTTCCACTTTTCCTCCCAGTGCTGCAATGGCTGCTGCCACATTGGTGGGAGCCCCGCCTGGCTTTTTTAAAAAATTTTCCCCGTCCGACAGGGCTTTGCCTTTATCGGTGCAGATCATATCTATTAAAGCTTCTCCTATGCAAAGAATTTTGTTCATACTGGTAAATTAAGTTTGTCAGACTGTAAAATATTTTTCCGCTAAGGCCGCTAAATACACAAAGAAAAAAACTTTGTGGCCTTGGTGAGAGATATTCCATTGTATGGATAACATTACAATAGTTCTAATGAATTATTTTTTCTCCCATTGTTTCCAAGGAAAGTCCTTTTGTTTCGGGCATCATTTTCCATACAAATAGCAGCTGGAACACCATCATTACACAGAAAAAACCAAAAATATATTCGTTTCCAAATTGTGTAAAAAAGGGAAAGACCTGTGATATAATGGCCGCAAATACCCAATGTGTTAAGCTACCAAACGACATGCCTTCCGCCCTTACTGAATTGGGAAATATTTCTGAAATAAACACCCATATTACGGCACCCTGGCCAACAGCATGCGCTGCAATAAAGGCAAAGACATAGATTGAAATCGGGCCTGTATGGCCGGAGGCAAATGCAAATGAGATAAGCCCAAGAGAAATAATATAACCAACCGAGCCAATATACATTAATGTTCTTCTGCCCAGCCTGTCTATCAGGTACCAGCCAAGAATAGTAAACAGGAGATTGATCATTCCAATACCTGCTGAGGAGAGAAAGGCACTGTCTTTGCCCAACCCGGCCATTTCAAAAACCCTCGGCGCAAAATAAATAATGGCATTGATGCCGGATAGCTGGTTGAAGAATGCCAGTAAAAAAGCCAACAACAATGGTTTTCCAAACTTGCCGGAGAATAAGGATGCTGTTTGTTTGCTTACAGTGTTCTTAATATCCTGCACTACCCTGTCAATATTTGTTTCGGTTAGCTGAAGAATTTGTCTCGCTTTTTTTTCATCGCTTTTAAATAATAATAACCAACGGGGCGATTCGGGTGTTGTATACATGAGTAAGGTGAAAATCAATGAGGGCAGTGCCACAATACCGAGCATCCAGCGCCAGTCATTAACCCCATCCACTCCCCTTAATAAATAATTGGATACATAAGCTATCAATATACCGGCTACAATGTTTAATTGAAAAGCAATAACCATTTTACCACGATGTTTGGCCGGCGCTATTTCAGATATATATACAGGGGCCACCACGGAAGAAGCACCAATGCTTAATCCTCCCAGGAAGCGGAAGAACATGAACAGATACAGATCTTTAGTTATCGCAGCCCCGATGGAAGAGATAAGAAATATGATACCTATCCAGATCAGTGTTGGTTTTCTCCCGGCTTTATTGGCAGGAATATTTCCCAATGCAGCCCCCGCTACTGTACCCCATAATGCCATTGATATAACAGTGCCGTGCATTAGTTTACCCAGGTTCCAGAATTCCTGTATGGCCTGTTCCGCTCCTGAAATAACGGCTACATCCATACCAAAGAGTAATCCACCAAGGCTTACGGTGATTGTCCAGAGAATTAGTTTTTTATTCATTGCTGGTTGCTTGAATTTCGCTGGTTAATGCCCTCCGCCGGCAGGCATAGTAATATCGTCTGTTATTTTTTCTGTCTTTATAAACAATGTACACAAAGCGGCTATCAATAATAATGAACCGGCAAAAAAAATGGCTTTACTGGAATCATTGTTTAAAAAATGTTTCATCACATACCCAAATGTGGTGGTCTGTATAAACATTGGTATTACGATCATCATATTGATAATACCCATGTACACCCCGTATTTTTCTTTGGGAATATCTTTTACCACCATCAGGTAAGGAATACCCATCATACTGGCCCATCCTATTCCGAAGCCGGTAATGGCCACATAAAATAACGAAAGCTGGTGTACCTGTGAAAAGGCAATAAAGCCTGTTCCGGCAAGTATCAAACAGAGAAAGTGTACATATTTAGCACTGATCTTTTTGGCCAGCCATACAAGTCCAAATGCCACCAAAAAAGTTACAATATTATACCACCCATTAATACCACCCGTATCAGACACCGCCTTCTCGTATTTTCTGTTATTGATAGCTATACCATCAATTACTGCAATATCATTTTCACCGAAACCGGATACAGCTATTTTATCTTTCCAGCCTGCATACAGGTTGCCGGCGGAGAGATCATTATTCAACACTTTCTTCTCATCCAGTTTATTGGCTATTGCATATTCCTTTATTCCAACTTTAAATTTTTCATAGCCTTTCATCAGCGAATCCTGCGTTGGTGACAATTTCCTGTATTCCCATCCGTAAGTATTGCGGGCTACTGCTTTGGAGGAGTTTTGCCAGTAACAAAAAAGCGCATACCACTGAAAAAGGTATACCAATGCCAGCAGCCACATTATCCTGGGCATTGTTTTAATAGTTTCGACTATTTCCAAAAATGGAGTAAGCACACCTTTCAATATTTTTACCAATGGGTTGGAAGGAAATTTTTTGATGATATAATACAATACCGCTACCCACAAAAAGCAAATCGGCAGCAGCATGAGACTGAGCAATTCTGCATTGACAATATTTTTGAGCAGTTCCCTGATCAGTACCGGACCAATCGCAATGGCCACCAGCACACTTAGTATCTGAATAAGGGGATGGGGTTTGTCTTTATTGTACTCCTGTATTTCTTTTATCTCTTCTTCAGATGGCGGAATTTCTGGAGTGGTCTTCATGCTCCACCAAACGGTGGCCACAGAACAGATGGCGCCAAGAAAGAAAGATGCAAATACCCAATTAGGCAGCTTACCTGTTTTACCAATAATAATCATCGGAAAAATAACGAGTGAGAAATTAGCGAGTGTCTGTCCAAGGCCGGTAAAAAAGCTTTGTGCCTGAAAGCCGGTACCCTGTTGTGACGAGTCGAGTTTGTCTGCCACAAAAGCCCTGTAAGGTTCCATCGCAGTATTGTTACCAATATCCAGTATCCATAGCAACCCCACAGCCATCCATAATGCACTGCTGAAAGGGAAAAAGAAGAGGGCTATACTGCAAAGTATAGCGCCAATGAAGAAATAAGGTTTTCTCCGGCCCCAGCGGGGATGCCAGGTCTTATCACTCAATGCTCCAATAATTGGCTGTATTATCAATCCTGTAAGAGGTCCTGCCAGGTTTAGCAGTGGTATTTCATCGGGACTGGCCCCCAAAAAATCATATATAGGGTTAACGGCACTTTGCTGCAGTCCAAAACTGTATTGAATACCAAAAAAGCCGAGATTCATATTGATAATTTGCCAGAAACTTAACCGTGGTTTTGAGAAGGCCATAAGCAATCGTTTAGTATGGTAAAATACAAAAACACTATTGCCTTCTGTAATGTAAATGAGTGGCTTATCCTTTTGCAAACGTTTGTTGTTGGGAAAATAATCTCATTCCTGAATACCTGTAATCAGGCTTACATTAAATCAATACTTTTAAGAGTCAACTCCAGAATTTCACGATTATCTGCAAGTGCAAATTCATTGTTTTACTGCTATGCTGCCCTAATTTTACCGGCTGATATTCAACCCAAATAATAACTGATGAAAAGAGTATTGATTGTGTTCTGTATTTTGCTGTTGCTGGCCATTGCAGGTGTTTATTTACTCATTCCCAATAAAATTGTGATCTCACAACAACTAACTGTTGCCGCTAACCGGGATGGGCTGTTTAGGAACCTCGGTAATGAGAACAACTGGGGCAACTGGTGGCCCGGCGAAAAACAGGCTGCCGGTACAAACAGAAATTTTTTGCTGAATGGTGTACAATATAACCCGCAGGACCAAAAAGTATTATCAGTGCCGGTAATCATTTCTAATGAGCAATTCCGCAGCCTCGCAGAAATGACTTGTATTGCTGCCGGTTTAGATTCCACAGTAATAAACCTGGATGGTGTATTACCCACTTCTTATAACCCGATAAAAAGAATCAAGGCCTTCTTTACCGCTAAGAAAATTAAAAGGGATGCCGGCGTCCTTTTGCGTGCCATAAAAAGCCACTATGCAACAACTGCATCTATGTATCAGTATGATATTCAAAAGAACTCCGTAATTGATTCAACGCTGCTAACGAATATTAAAACTATAAAAGGAATACCCACCACGGCCATCATCTATTCTTTAATTGATGAACTGAGGGGGTATATTAAGGATCAGGATGCACATGAAACCGGAAATCCCATGTTGAATATTTTCACTAAAGACAGCATTAATTATCTGCTGAAAGTTGCAATACCTGTTGATAAAAAGCTTCCCTCTTCCGGGACGATGAGCTACCGGTGGATGCTCGGTGGTGGAAATATTTTAATTACAGAAGTAAAAGGTGGTCCTGTGGAAATTCAGAAAGCGTATGAAATGATACAGCTGTATATTTCAGATTATCACCGGGTGGCGCCTGCTATTCCTTTTGAATCACTGGTAACAGACAGAAGGCAGCAACCGGACAGCAGCAAATGGGTGACCAGAATATATTACCCGGTTATATAACTTCTATTTTCCCGGTCCGAACTGAATGATCTTCGCAGAATCATTATTACAGGCAAGTATAAATGCTTCTTTTCCCGGGATATTTATTTTACTGATATGCCGCACCTGGCCTTTGACTGAAATGCCATTCATTGGTGAAGAGGTAAATTCGCCTTTGCCTTTATTGATAAGAACAGTGCCATAGTCTGCATCATACCTTCCCATTTCAATATTATTGCCGTAATAATTGCCCATTAGTAACAGGTCGGGCAGGTTATCATTATTGGCATTGATTACTGCAGCGTCCCTGAATGAGGTCAATTGTGCTTCGAATGGAAATGCCTTTGCATCAAACTGCAGTTGCCCGTTATTGATAAACACTGCATTGGAAAAATAATTGGCCGTTAACAAGTCGGCTTTTTTTAATTTATCTGCACCAAACAAATCCTGTAATGATGCTTTGGCAAAGTTTTCTGCATATAAAAACTTTTTTTTTAAAAAGGGCATCTGTTTTTCCAGTTCGGATTTATTGGCAAAGGGCAGTTCTTTTCCTGCCAGGTAATAGGTAAGTACCTGTTCTTTTTTCCCATTTCCATCATAATCGTTGTAGTATAACCGAATGGGTTCTTTTTCAGATGCTTTCAGGCGGCTGTTGAGACCCAGATTGCCCGCTACCAAATCTATATCCCCATCATTATCTATATCATAGGGTAATAAAAAATTCCACCAGCCTTTTTTACCGGATAATACTTTCTTCGTCAGTTTTCCTTTCTCATTGATGAAAGCTGTCGGGCTACCCCATTCCAGGGAAAGCAGTAAATCATTATCACCGTCTTTATCCAAATCAAACCAAACAGCTTGGGTGACAAATCCTATATCCATTAATCCCGCAGCATAAGAAGCGGTTACATCTTTAAACCTCCCTGTACCATCATTCTGCAAAAGGTAAGACCTTGGTATTTTTCCATACTCCCCTGGCACAGCCCGGCCGCCAAGAAACAAATCCATTTTTCCATCCTCATTGAAATCAGTGGCGGCAATACAGGAGGCTGTTATAAATAAACTGTCAAATGCATCTTCCTTTTTAGCAAATACACCTTTCCCATTATTGAGATATACTCTTGGTGTATTGTGTATTTCAGGGCCATAAAATTCATTGCCTCCGCTGGCTACTATCAAATCAATATTGCGATCATCATTTACATCTGCCCATACCGCACCGGTGTTTTCATAACTGCTGTCTTTATCAAGCTCCGGTTGTACCGTTTGAACAAAGCGGCCCGGAGTCTGCTGTGTAAAAATTTCCATTCTGCTGTTACGGGCACCACCTATAAAGATATCTTCCAGTCCATCATGATTGATATCTGCTACTGCCATACAGGGTGATTCGGTGGAAAGCATGTGCGGGATCAGGGGTTCCCTGTCAAATTCAACAAAGCGATTTTCCCGGTGTATATAATTCAATCCTGTTTGGCTGGTAATGTCTGTTACCGGGGTAGTGGTATTTTTATAAAATGAACGAAGTGACGTATAATCAAAAAGAGGCAGGCCTTCTTCGTATTGGAAAGTGATTTTTGTTTTGCTGCTGTCCAACTGTATTTTTTCAAAAGAATTATCAGGCCATATTAAAAATACTGAATCAATTTTAGTATTTTTCATCCCTATCAGCATTGGTGTTTCCATACTTGATAAGAACCCTCTTGCCGGCATCTTTTCGTATGTTCTGATACTGTTACCTGCATAAAGAATCAGTTTTGTTCCAAGGGCATTTACATTTTCTTTGCTCCCTTTTAAATTAACCTGAAGTGATGACTTTTCATTTTGTACGGTATTTTTATTTTCGTACACCAAAGCTGCTGCATCAATGTTGTTTACCACAATGTCCAGGTCACCATCATTATCCAGGTCTGCACAGGCTGCCCCATTTGAAAAAGTCAGTGGGTTGTTAGTGATGGCATCGGCTTCATCCGTAAAGGAAAGGTCGCCATTGTTTTTATAAAATTTATTCGGCAGTTTAATTTCCGGGAATTTGTTGATCAAAGCCAAATTTTTATCATCCATGGAATTGGTAATGATCCGTTGTTGTATTTCTGAGTTGGAAATAAAATTAATATAGTCAATATCATTCATCCGCTTGGGGATGCCATTAGTGATAAACAGGTCCTTTAACCCGTCATTATCAAAATCCATCCAGAGTGGTGCCCAGCTCCAGTCAGTTGCAGCAATTCCGCTGTACAAACCTGTTTCACTAAACAATCCATTCTTCCTGTTGTATTGCAGGTTGTTCCGGGTATATTGATAGCTGTATCCAACGCCCACTTTAAAATTAAAAATATCATAGGTATCTTCACCCAGTGATCGCTTGAGGATGTATGGATCTTCCGGAAGCATATCCAGGGAAATGATCTCCGGCCATGCATCGTTATTGATATCTGCTACATCCACCCCCATCGAAAACTGGCTGGTATGCATCAACTCCTGTTCTCCCTGTTCTTTAAACGTTCCGTTATGCTGATTAATGTATAAATAATCATCTTCATGAAAATCATTACCGATATAAATATCCGGGTATCCATCCAGGTTGATATCTGCCACGGCTATTCCCAATCCATATCCTATAGCTGAACTGTTGATACCTGTTTCCTTTGTTACATCTGTAAATCCTCCTTTTCTTCCACCTGAAGGGAGGGATAAAAGAGGGCCGTCATTCCGGTAAAACCGATCGCCTGATAAGGGATGATAAGTACCAATAAATTCTTTACGGGGCTTGAACGTACCGTTTTGATGCACTGAATGATTTAGTAAAAACATATCAAGGTCCCCGTCAAGGTCATAATCAAGAAATGCAGCCTGTGTGCTAAAGCCTGAAAAATTTAATCCATATTTTTCTGCTTCTTCTGCAAAAACCGGGATGCCTTCTTTACTGACCCCTTTATTTACCAATAGTAAATTTTTACCCCGTAATGTCTCAAACTCACCCACCCGGCAAACATATATATCCAGCAGCCCGTCATTATTGATATCAACTACTGAAATACCTGTTGTCCATCCGCCATCTTCCGGTATGGCTGCTGCTTTTGATACATCGGAAAAATGCAGCCCGCCCTTATTCAGGTATAACCTATTATTGCTTTGATTAGATCCAAAGAATAAATCAATAAATCCATCATTGTTAAAATCACCAGCACCCACCCCACTGCCATTGTAGAAATACATGTACTTAAATAAATTAAACTCTTTGTTGTAGATGAGGTTATTGCTAAAATCAATACCGGTCCTTTTATTGTCGAGTACTTCAAATAATGGTGTGGCTTTATTTGTCTTACTTTTCTTACAGGAAAATAACAGGACGGAGAATATAATAAATGAAATGATCCTCATAGATATATCACTTATAAAATAACGTCCGATTTGTTGCTTTGCCTGTTGCATAGTTACGCTTCTGTAATATAGTCTACAATTTTTTATGCCTGCTACTTCGACTTAACCCCCAGCGAGGCTGTCTCAAAAGTGTTTAAAATTAATTTCCTCGCAAAGACGCAAAGTCGAAACGCTTGATTTTCAGTTGTTTTATACTTTGCACCGTAGCGTCTTTGCGTGATTTTCTGACTTTCGAGACAACCTCACCTGGAGCCCTAAAACACATATTTTCTAATTATTATTTTTGCTGATACACCACCGGTTTATCATTATTCACCACCACCACCATATACTTCCCGCCTATTAATTTTATATCCTTCACCTCGCCCCTTATCAGCATGCCTGATTCACCGGGGTATTTGTATTCCCATTTACCTGCTCCCGTATTCAACAGCACATGACCATAGCTCCCGTCCAGTCTGCCAAACTGAGGCGGAAAGTTGAACAGGTTTCCCCCCACCAGCAGGTCCGCCTTATTATCTTTATTGATATCCATCACCGCTACCGCATTCACACTCGATAATTGTGTCATTTGTGGAAGCGGTTCTATTGCAAAATGACCTCTACCGTCATTGATCGCCACTATTGACTGGCAGTGATTAAATGTCTTTTGCACCGATTTCTTAATTAAGTCCTTACTGAACAATTCCTGCACACTCTTCTTTGCATATTCACTGTGCTTCAGGTTTCCTTTCTTCAGTGCAG